>JBNLCC010000120.1:0-22792 GCA_050303615.1 Methylococcaceae bacterium
TCGACGACCAATTGAGCGGATTCCAATCTGAATTCTGGTGAAAATTTAGGCCGTGTTTGTTTTGTCATTGTGTCACCTGTTGTGTCTATGAGGTGATAATATCACCTCTTATCAGGTGGCCAAATTTACTGTACCACTACACATGAACACCATGATGAAGCTGTATGGTGTTTCGCCTTGTATTTGAAAGCCATGATACTCATAGAACATCTTCGCTTGCTCGTTAACCTTGAATACTTGCAAAGCAATGTTTTTAGATTGCGCCTTGGCTTTTTCAATTACAGCGTTTAGCAGGCGTGAGCCGATACCTTTGCTCCGGTGACTCGGAAGAAGCAACAGCATTCGGATATATAGCTGATCACCCTGATCCTCTATTTGAGAATAGCCTATTGCTTTATTTTCTTCCCATACCACCGTGATATTTCCAGGACAAAAGTGTTTTATGAAATCATTTTCTTGCCACTCTTCATCCCAGCCCCATATTTCTATGATGAACCCCTTCATTACTTGGCAATACAAATCGAATATGGCCGTCCTATCGCTTTTTGTTGCTTGTTGAAACGAGAGCTGGTCCATTATTTTCTAATGCCTAACGCCTGTTTCACTTACGAGGAGCCGCAACGCGGCGGCGAGCTAAAGTGCAAACTCTGGTGAGGTTTATTGATCATTCTTTACACCTAAGAATTTACCCTGATAGGATATATGTATTCTTTCTTTATGAAAATCAGTCAAAATTACGTTAGCGACGTCAGAAAGATTGGAATACATTAAACTACGATAATTTTGCGTTATCGTGGGACATTTTTCAGTTTGTTTTGATTGAATTATACATCCATGCGGATTATCAATTTCAGGGCGGCCTAATTTCTCAATTGCATCATCCATTGTTTTAATATCTTTCAATAATTCGTTTAATCTGTATTCCTCCGTAGTGGATACTTTTGCAAATAGTTGATCGCGCTTAGACTCAGGAGCAGCTCCGCCACAAAATGGACAATGATAAATGACCATCACCCCTGTAGCTTCTCCACTTCGCCCACTATATTCAATCTGAAATTCATTTATCGCTTCATCAAAAACAATAGGCAATTCTGGATCACTTGCGGAGTCTTCAAGCCAGCCACAATCACATAAAGTTTCTGTAACGGATGCAAATGTTCTTTTACTCATTTAATTTTAAGCCTAACGTTCTTATGTCTCTCACAAATACGATCGTTAGAGCGGGCTTTAATACTAGCCCACCATATTATAAGAGCTAAATAAAGCAGCCCAAACACAACCGCCATAACGAATGGAGTATATGTTTCTTGATATGCCAAAGGGTGTCCTTCAGGGTACCACGATGGAGCAAAGAAGTAATACGCAATATAAACACCTATAATATACATAAAAATACTGACAATCACTTTTTCAATAGGCGCAATCAAATATGCGCCGCAAATTCCAATAGCGGGTATCAATATTGCACCAACATAGTCCATCCATATAGTTGTTATATCGGATATCAAGCCTGAGATGAATATACCTATCATTAACGACAATGGCACACATAAGACCAATGCAAACCACCCCATAAACGTTTGTGCAATTTGTTTAGATTTCATTACGCTCTAACACCTGGGTTAATTGACAACAAAAGCAGAGTGGAGCGGAAGCGAAACGCCGCTTTTGTCGTCAAGTTGACCCACTGGTTACAGCAACGATTATTCTGAGCAATACAAAGCATACATTGCACCTAAAATATGTCGTACCCAATGCGCACCAAAACTGATGCGCCATTGAAACACCGCATCTACTTCACTACCATTCTTCAAATACCACAAACCATCTTTCAAATCTTGATATATATCCGAAAGGTCATCGATAACATCTCCTAAAACGGGTTCTTCACTTGGTACAACATCAGCATTGAAAACCATCGAGTAATATTGCACAGGAAATCCATTGAAATTTTGCAATATCTCGTGATGATTATGCTTAGGCAATCCCTCTGTTTCAAATAAGTCCGTAGGCTCACATTCAGGAAGTTGAATACCCCAGCAGTAAATTTTTGATAACAGCACCTGAAGATAAAATAATTGTTCTTTTCCTTTATTTCCTGGAGTTTCAACCCAATCACAGTATTCTTGAGCCAAACTTGAAAATTCGTTTATATGTTTAATGTAATCCATTATTCGCTGTAACGCTTGGGTAACTTGCGCAAACGAGCACAGCGGAATTGCGTCAAGTTGACTCCATAGTTAGAAGATGTTTGCATAATTTTTGACCGATTCTGATCTCAAAAGAAACAATACAACAACTTCAAGTAATATAAAAAGCCATCCAATTGCAATCCAAATCATTGATAAATCATTTATATCTGAAGGCGTTTCATGTAATTCTAGATAATTTATTTCAGGAAAAATTATTAGAACAATTGAATAAACAGCTAAAATCCAAGAAAAAATTTCAAGGATTCTCCTTGCCAACCTACAACCCTGAAGTAAACGCCATCCATAATATGCTCCGAATAAGGACATTATAGTAACTACCCATTCAATTGATGAAGCTATGGGCATAAGTTTAAATTCTTCTGCTTCCATGCTAAACAGTATTCGCCACAACATGTCACTTTCTTCATTTATCAGAAATATAACGAGAAGATAACTATAAGCAACAACTAAAATAACAACGGGAAGTATCCAGTATAAAAAAATGAGTTGAATTGACCACGGCGCTGCTTTCCACTTTTTGATCATTATCTTATTCTAATTAATAAGCATTTTATCCGTTATGGTAGCGACAGCGCACGACGGATAAATGTGTGTTGGGCTGAACCGTTTCGGGCACGGCCTTATCGATTTAGCCTAGTTTCTTTATTAAAGGGGATTGTATTGTTTTCGGCGAGGATTGTCTAAAAATTATCAACTTCTTTTGGACGTTAGTTCGCTTTTTGGTATTCAAATGCGAATGCTGGACGCCCTTTTGTTCCAGCACTATGGCTTGTTTGCAGATAATTTTATCTGTCTTTCTCCCGTTTGTTTTCTGATTGGGTGCACCGGGGCTTCGTTCCGTAACTGAAACGATGTTGCCGGTTGTTTGTATGTGAGTTCGAAGTTTATTCGTTTATGCTTTATCCATAGTCTATCCTCTTGGGGGTATTTCCGATAATCAGTAACCGGGCCTTTTTGGCATTGTGGACAGATGGTATTTTTCTCGTGGTAAATTCAAGTTCTAATGTGCGACGGCTCGTTTTTATTTAATCACTTAACAGTCACCCTTGTTAAATCAACTACCACTCACAATCATATCCGCCGCCTTTTCCGCAATCATAATTGTCGGTGCATTGGTATTGCCGCTGACGATGACTGGGAAGATCGAGGCATCGACGACACGCAGGCCGTCAATACCGTGCACTTGTAACCGGTCATCCACCACCGCCATCGGATCTTTGCCCATTTTGCAGGTTCCGCTCGGATGCCAGGTGGTCGAGGCGGTGCGCCGGATGAAGGTCTCCAATTCTTCATCGCTTCTAATATCGATGCCGGGTGCGACTTCCTGACCACGGATATCGTCGAAAGCCTCGGCATATAAAATATTCAAATTGCAGCGCACTCCGGCCAGGGCACAGCGCATATCGTCAGCATCGCTGAAATAGTTGAAATCGACCAGGGGTTTATCAAGCGGGTCGTTTGACGCCAGACGAATTTCACCACGACTTCCCGGCCGGTTAATATAAGCGGTCAAGGTAATACCATGACGTTCGGTGACGCCGCCTTCGGGAAAGTCCGGCGGCAGCGCCATTAGAAAAAACAATTGCAGATCGGGTGACGTTTCTTCCGGACGGCTTTTGATAAATGCGCCCGCTTCCAGGAAATTGGATGCCAGCGGTCCGCTGCCGTTTTGTTGATAGCTTTCCAAGGCACGCTGATGCTGTTCCTTAACGAACGGTGCAAAAGTCCAGCCGGAGTCGACTTCACAACGCACCCGGGTATGCAGATGATCCTGAAGATTTTTGCCGACGCCGGGTAAATCCAGCAAGACGTCGATACCTGCTTCCGCCAACGTCTGCTGTGGCCCTAACCCTGACAACATCATTAATTGCGGCGAACGAATTGCTCCGGCTGCCAGGATGATTTCGATTTCCGCATAGGCTGTTTCCAGCTGACCCAAGCGGATATATTCAATGCCTTTGGCCTTATGTTTATCGAACAATAAACGGGTTGCCAAGGCATGGGACAATACCGTTAGATTTTTCCGATCAAGAACCGGATTCAAATAGGCCTCGGCCGTACTGCAGCGCCGACCGGCACTGATAGTGGCCTGCATTGGGCCAACCCCTTCCTGCTCGGCACCGTTGAAATCGGGATTAAACGGGATACCTGCCTGCTGCGCCGCGGCAAAATAACGCTGCACCAGCGGGTTATCCGACGGATGACTGGTAACAATCAACGGCCCGTCATTGCCGTGATAACGGTCGGAAAACGTCTTGTTGTTTTCAGCCTTTTTGAAATAAGGCAATACCGACTCGTAATCCCAGCCGTCATTGCCCAATGCCTGCCAATGATCGTAATCCTGTTTGTTTCCGCGCATATAGATCATGTAATTGATTGCACTGGAACCACCCAGTACCCGGCCTTGCGGTAAAAAAATCCGCCGTCCGTACATACCGCTTTGCGGCACGGTACGATAGCCCCAGTCATATTTGCTGTCCTGCAATTGGCTGTAATAAGCCGGGGTTTGTATGCTTGGTGCATTACCTTCACCTCCCGCCTCCAACAGCAACACCCGACAAGACGGGTCCGCCGACAAGCGGTTGGCTAATACGCAGCCGGCGGAACCGGCACCAACAATAATATAATCGTACATGGCTCCTCCTGTTTTATCCGCCGAGTCAACAAATCTTTTTCGCCAACGCGCCGGCAGCAACAATGATCGGCGACAATACCGGACTGAACGGCGGTGCATAGGCCAGATCGGCATTTTCCAGATCGCTGCAGCTTAGCTTGCCTAATAAGGCCATCGCTGCAAGGTCGATGGTTTTATCCACCGCCCCCAAGCCGACAGCTTGAGCGCCCAACAGGCGACCGCCCTGCTTTTCCGCTACCAGTTTCAGACTAAGTTCACGAGCGCCGGGATAATAGCGCGCCTTGTCACGGGCATTGACGGTGACGCTGACGGCATCGAAACCCGCTGCAAGCGCGGCTTTTTCGGTCAGACCGGTCAGGCCGATATTCATATCGAAACATTTGCAAATTGCGGTACCCATCACGCCGGGAAAGCAGGCGTCACCGCCGGCGGCATTTTCCCCGGCGACCCGGCCGTGTAAATTGGCGATATCGCCCAGCGGTTGCCAAACAGGCAAACCCGTCAGACGATGACGGCTTTCCGTACAATCGCCGGCGGCAAAAATACCTTCGACACTGGTTTCCATACGCTCATCGACGGCAATAGCGCCGGTTTCTCCCAACGCGATTCCGGCTTGTTGCGCCAGTTCGACATTGGGCAAAGCCCCCAATGCCAACACCACCAATTCGGCCGGAATAATCAGCCCGGAAAGGGTTGATACTTCAGCAACCCGCCCAGAGCAGCCGACCAACCCGGCAATACCGTCGCCGGTAATGACGCGGACATTTTTGTCGATCAGGTAATCGTGTATCGGACGGCTCATTTCCTCATCAAGCCGGGAGAATACCTGCCTGTTCCGGCCCAGCAACGTAACATCGATCCCTAATTTCTTCAAACTTTCCGTCATTTCCAACCCGATATAGCCGGTGCCGGCGACTACTGCGTTCTTCGGCTTAAGGTCATCCAATAACGTCCGAAATCGATCCAATTCGGCAATACTGCGCAAGGTCATAACGCCATCCAACCGGTACCCGGGCACATCGGGGATTAAACCTCGGGCCCCGGTGGCGATGATCAGGCGGTCAAACTCGGCAATATCGGTTTTATCTTGTTGAAGATCATGTACGGTTAAGGTTCGCTCAACAGCATTCAATCCGGTGACCCGATGTTTTACTTTTACTTCTATGCCTTCTTTGCCGAAAGCTTCGGGACGGCGAATAATCAAGGAATCGCGCTTGGCAATCAAACCGCTTAAATAATACGGTTGTCCGCAGGCTGTGTAGGATACTTCCGCTTCGTCCTGGTACAAAGTGATGCGCAGATCGGGATTGACCCGCCGCGCCCTGGCCGCCGCCTTAGCTCCGGCCGCCACACCACCAATAATGATCAAATGCCCAGCCATTTTTCATCTCCGGCAAAAAAAGCCGGTTCGCCGCCACTGTGCACAAACACCAGCGGATATTCGAACCCCGGCCCATTATGAATTCGCTCCAACAATCCGGCCATCGCTTTACCGGTATAAGTCGGATCCAACAAAATACCTTCGCAACTGGCCAATTGGAGTATCGCCGACACCCCTTCCGGACTTGGAATGCCGTAACCGTCGCCGATAAAACCACCATAGATGACGACCTCATCCTGACTGACAACAGTGTCCTGATCCAATAGTTCTGCCGCTTCATTTGCCAACCGGGTGATTTGCAGGCGAACCTCGTTGACCGCCCTACTGACGGTATAGCTGACTATTTGCCAGGGGTTATCCAACATTTTCGTACCCAATAACCAGCCGGCGTGAGTGCCTCCGGAACCGGTAGCCAACACGATGGTCTTAACGTTCAGGTTTTGTTCTAAACACTGAAAGTACAATTCTTTAGCCGCCAGTACGTGCCCCAGCGCACCTAACGCACAAGCGCCACCTCTCGGAATCGGATAAGGTTTACGCCCTCGACCCGATAACTTGTCACACAGCTGCGCAATGCCGGAATCCACCGAACTGCGTTCGCTATCTCCGGTGAAGACAATATCTGTAGCCAACATTCGGGTAATGCGATAATTTCCGTCTACTCTTTCCGGCACTTCACCCCAAAATACTGCCTGAAAATCCACGCCCATATAACAGGCCGTCATCGCCGTCGCCCGCACATGATTGGATTGCACTCCCGCGCCGGTAACCAGGATATCGGCTTGTTGCTTCAAGGCGTCGGCGGCCAATAGTTCCAGCCCCCGAATTTTGTTACCGCCAAAACCGAAATTGATCAAATCGTCGCGTTTGCACCAAATTTCCGTTTCCAAGAGATCGCTAAGGTGGCGTAAAGGTTGAAATGGCGTCGTATTCTGTATCAGCGATATGCGCGGCATGACATGTAAACGCTGCCAAAAATCGTAAAAACTTTTGTTTGGCAAACCGTCCATCATTTTCTAATCCTCCCGGCCTCTCACTTCAGCCAATACCCGGTCGACCATCTGGGCACAACAACCGGTACTCTGCTGAAGATCGAATAATGTTTCAATCGTGCTGGTATCGAGTACGGAAGTAATCTCGGGTTCGACCAACACAGCTGACTTAAAACTGCAACTTTGCTCAGCAGCCGCCATCGCCACTTTATAGACCAAACTATGAGCGCTTTGTTTGCCGAGCTTGGCAGCCAAAGCCAGCATGACCGATTCGGCGTAAACAAAGCCGTTGGTTGACGAAATATTATCCAGCATACGTGTTTCATTGACCTGTAAATGCTCTAATAAGATCTGTAACAAAACCAAAGCCTTGTCGGTCGCCAGACAAGCACCCGGTACAATCGCCCATTCGCTTTTCCAGGATCGTCCGTCGCGTTCATGATCATGCACCAGGTTCTCGTTCATTTGTGCGGCCTGATAACGCACCTGCCGCGCCAATGTACCCAAATGTTCGGAAATTTCCGGGTTGCGCTTTTGCGGCATCGTGATGCTGCCTACGGTTCCTGACACGAAGCCTTCACTCAGTTCACCAATTTCGGGTCTTTGCAGATTGTAGATTTCATGGCCGATCCGATCTGCCGTAGCGGTCAACAGCGCCAATAAATTAAGCCATTCGGCCAGACGGTCCCGCGCAACGGTCCAGGAAATAGCCGGGGTTTTTAAACCTAAATTCTCCAAAAACCGCTGCTGTAAAGCCAATGCCTCAGGTCCAAGAGATGACAAACTGCCGACGCCACCGGCCAACTGACCGACGCCAATTCGTTCGATGGTTTGATTTAACCGCTGATGATGCCGATACATTTCATCCAGCCAACCGGCGGCTTTAAATCCGAAAGTAATCGGCAGGCCCGGCTGGCCGTGAGTACGCCCGCACATTGGCGTATCCCTATAACGCGCGGACAACTCGCAAAGTACAGTCAATAAATTATCGATGCGGGTAACCAGTATGGCTCCAGCCTGCATTAACAAACGGGCATTATGGCTGTCGGTAATATCCTGCACGGTGGCACCATAACACCACCACTCACCGCTGTTCCCCGGACTTCTACGTTGCAATGCTTTTATCAGACCGAACAACGAATGATTGCTGTGTTCGAACCCTTCCCTAACCTCTTCCAGAAAACCCCGGTCAAGTTCAAGCGTCAGCATAACCTCTTTCAATTGACCGGCCGCCTCCGCCGGTATCAAACCGAATTCCGACTGCGTTTCGGCCAACACCACCATCACTTCAATCCAGCCTTGCAATAATGCCGTATCTTCAAAATGCGCCCTTAATATAGGGGTCGTCCAGGAGTTAGCAAAAATCGCCGAATCACTGATATGCACTGCCATGGCCCTAGCTCTCCCTGATATTTTTAAGGTACGGCTTCAGGCTTTGCTGCAACAAACTCTCGGATGCCTGTAACCGGCTTTGGCTGGTACGGCACCAGTTGTTATTGTGTTGCAGAGCTTGGGCGCATTGTTCGAATATCTTATCCAAAGACTGTACACCGGCTCCGCCTGCCTGTTGCCGGCAAGACAGTGCGTTTTCCGGGGTTAAGACCGCATTCAGCACACTTTCGCTCAGGACAATAGACCTGCCCAACACTTTTTTTGCACAAGCATCCAAATCGGCAGCGGTCAATTGTCCAAAATTGCCGGCGGGCAAATACTGATGAACCAGTGTACCTATCAAACGATGCGCATCACGAAACGGCACCCCGCAATCCATAACCAACAGTTCAGCCAAATCACCGGCCAGTAATAACCGTTGATCAACCTTAGCTCGCGCATGGGAGACATTAAATTGCAATAATGCCAGCACTTCTTCAAACAAAATCACCGCATTTTGCGTTTGTTCCAAGGCGTTGGGGATTAAACCATACAACACCAAGCGGTTGTCCGGCTGACCGGAAGGTGTTCTGCCCATCGCCGCAGTAGTCGTCAATGTACCAATCATCGTGTTGGCAAGGCTTCGGATATGAGTCAAGGCAAAGGGGTTTTTCTTTTGCGGCATGATCTTGCTGGCCCTGGCATGGCTATCGTCCAGTTCGATCAATCCGAACTCATCGCTGGCGAAAATTTGCAGATCTTCGGCCAACCGATCTAAATTGACTAATATAGCTGTTAATAATGCTGCAATTTCTATCTGAATATCGGCCTGCCACATGGCATCGCGTGCATGGTTTATAATACCGTCAAATCCGAGTAATGCCGCCTGGCGTTCACGGTCCTGCGGGATACGTGATCCGTTACTGCTGCCGCAACCGGCAGGACTTAGATTGAGGCGCACATAAAGCTGTTGCAGACGTTCCTGGTCGCGTAAAAATGCTTGAACAAAGCCCGACAAGTAATGCCCGAAACTGGTCGGTTGCGCTTGCTGCAAATAGGTATAGTCGGGCATTAAAGCCTGTTTATAGGTTACGCTACGTTGAACCATGACCTTTGCCATTCCGACCAGACTCTCTGCCAAATCAATCAATCCGTCACGTAGCTTGATGCTGTATGCCGTTGTGATCGCCTCCCTTCGAGCCCTGCCGGCACCGAACCAAGCAGCAGATGCAGTCTGTTGCGTCAGCCAAAATTCGCGATTAGTATAAAGATCGCCATGTGTCGCTTCAGGTTGGAAACTGTCCGGATAATGGGCTAAGCTCCAGAGCGCCTGGAGCAGTTCTGTACCCGGTTGTACCGGAATAACCTTTTGCTCGACCAGCACTAGAATATGCACCAGATCGACCCGGCTAAGTACATCGTACAATGGCATTTGGCTGTCGAGTTCGGGTTGGAAGGCACTTTCAATCAAATGTGCCGACGGTCTGCGTTTAAGACGCGCACCTATTTCCAGGGCCAGATCATCAGCCGCAAACTGTTTACATTCTTCAGTCCTAACCGACATCGGCCTTAGGCTCTATTTGTTCAGGATCCCAGGCTCCGCTACGCTGCATTTGCTCGGACACGCTTTGTAATGTATCGAAACGTAAATGGCAGCGTAAAGACTCCACAGCCAATATTTGCCCGGGATGAATATTGCCCAAACCGACATTGGTACCCAATCTGGCAATCAAATACGCCTGTTGATCCTTCAATGGCGCCTCCCAAATAACCTTGTCCGCCATTGGTCCCATAATAGAAACGATAGTTGACAACGATTCGTCGATAATCTGTCCATGCTCGCCGAAAATACCAACCGCCCGACCCGATTCACGTCCTTCCATCACCACCCGGTCCGCGCCGTTTTCCAGGTCCAGTAATGCTTGCTTGGCTGCCTGTTCCGCAGACGGTTGCCGCCTTGGGTCCTTCTTACCAACCTCGGTGACGGGGACCAAACCGGCATCCAATGCACAGTTAATGATATTTTTACGCCGTTGTGCCGGCATTGGTATGGTGCCATCGGAAATTTCCACCGCCGAAAATCCCAAGGTTTTGGCATGCTTCATATAATCCCGGCAATGGCGTTCTATTAAAGCCACTTCCAGCAAAGTGCCCCCCGGCATGGTTAAAATTCGCTGTTCGGCCAATAAAGCCAGTTTATGCTGTAGCGTCTTTTTACTGTGAAAAACCGAGGTGCCGAAAGCAAATTTCCAATGGTCGATGCAATGTCCGGCCAAATCCAGCGTGTCCCGCAATTGACCGATGCCGATTCCGGTATCGATGACCATCGTCAACCCCACCTCTCTGGGCTTTTGCGCTCGATTACCGATCAAACCGCCGATGACCTTATCCCAAGCCAGCTCAGACATAGTCCACTCCTTGCGCTAACCCTGTTAATGCGCGCTCGATCATAGCCTGATCCGCCCCCCAAGGCACGACGGCAGTGTCACCGTCAAACTCGATATCAAACTCAAGCAGGCAACATTTCACCAAGGTCGGCAAGTGTGAAGCTGATGCCAATTGCCGCGGACACATCTCCACCCTGGGCGGCTCGTCATGATAGTAATGGCGATGAAATTGCAAACTACGTTCACAACCGATCAAAGTCCAGGGTTGACGTTCAGCCGGGCGTTCATCGAGAAAAAACACCGGCGCGCCAAGATCATCCAATCCGCCGGATCGGCACGGTACCAGATAAGCTTGAGCCGGTGTCGATTCGCATAGACGCTTAAGATCTATGCGTTCCAACTGCAACAAAATTGGCGGCAGATCAGCATAGCTCAAAACCTGTTCCGCCATCTTGTACAATTTCGGCGGCTCCGGCGGTGCAACCTCGACCACACGAATACGCAACGGATCAGGACGGTGAAGGATATTAATATGGTCGAATGCCCCCTGAACAATCAAAGTGTCTTCGATCCCAAAACCCTTATCATCGGCCAGCTTAGCCAATGCCGACCGATTGGCAGGATCGATATCCGGTGCATTGATAAAATGACACTGATTCGGTAATGCCAATACTTCTACTGCTAGGGCGTGAGTAAACAGTTCGTCGGTCTCAGCACGCTGTACCGCTGCTACCGCATATTCCTGTTTATCGTTATGCAACACGACAATATCGGTACGCCGGTAGAGCTCTCGCTGCAGCAAATGATTGGTGATCATGCCGCTATCCATGATGCCGTTATAAGGTTGATAACTCACCCGGCGGTAAGGCAAAGGAACGAAATTTTTCTGATTCTTCAGATTTCCAACGATCAATGCCTCACCCGCCATGATGCCTCCTTTTTTATCCGCAGGGAAAAAGCCGGGCCGCCTCGGACGGCTTCAGTTCCCGCTCGTGGATTTTAAGGGGGTCCAGAAAACGAATGAACTCGATCATATCCTTGCTCGGCAATGCTATTTCAGACAAATCCGTCCGGAGCGAAAATTCAAAACCGGTGTTGTCCTGTACACACTCGAGATCGGTATCCGGATACAACTTTGCCAACCGGGCTTGTCCGTTGTCATTGAAGTCGAATACCGCCAATTCGGTAATCAAGGCATCCGGGCCCTGTCCTCGAAAGCCCATTTCAGGACGTTTTTTTCCATGCACACTACGGTGCCCGACGCTGGTAATAAAATCGCATTGATCGACCAGACGGAAACGACGACGCCCCTGGGCATCCTTCACCGTTCGGTGGGCACCGGTCCAAATCGTGATATGCCCGGCATCGCATGACAGATTGCAGCCTCCGCCTCCGCCGGGCAGCTTCAATTTCAACCGCTCTTGCCACAACCCTGTCACATTCATATTTCCGTAACGGTCTATTTGCAAACCGGACAGAAACATACGCCCAAGACGTCCGGAAGCCGCCAAATCGAATAACTGCTCGATATCCAGATGGCATTCGGCGACACGATCCATCGCCCAATCATTACTGGTCGGTGTCAAAAACGGCGGACTGGGGTTAACGCCATAGGTCGCTCCGGCAATCAACACCAGGTTGGGCGCATGGGTTTGTTTCGCCAAATGCAATGCCAATTGCACCAACGGCGAACCGAAACCGTGAAAAGCCATAATACCGTCTTCTATGGTCAACGCGATTTGGTAAATCAGCGCCTCTCCTAAAGTACATTGAGTATCAGCTAGCTTATTCATACAGGGCCATCCATGTATCACTATCCTTCTGCCAAGAAGCCAGACGTTGCAGCGTTTGCTCACCGCCGACCGCATCCAGATAGTCACGGTGATTACGGCATGACAGGATATAAGGTTGCAGATAGTGTTCTTCAAACACCTCCCCACCTTGGGATGCCAACCGGTAATATTCGGCGGTGTGGCTTCTATCATAGGCGTAGAACGGATAACAGGCGGTCGGATGCGCACCGTAAGGAACTTCGGCCAGCGCGGTGACATAAAAATAAGGGATGCTAACACCTATTTCCCGCATACGTTCAGTACTGACCAATTGCTCAACCGTTGCAATAACTTTTTTCGCCGCTTTGGCAAATAAAATGTCCGCAACCGGCGGCCCCTCAATATGAAGATTGCCATGACGATCGCCATATTGCACATGCAGGATGGCAATATCGGGTTGAAGGGCCGGCACCAATACCAGTTCCTCACCGCTGAACGGGCAGACCATGGTACGGTATTCGGGATGTAGCTGCATGAACCCGCTACCCTTAACTGATCGAATCGGCATAAACGGCAACCCGGCAATCGCAGCACGTAATTGCTGCACCATGGTATAACAACAACTGTCCTGTACTTGGACGGCTCCGGACTCACACGCACGACGGTAATTAGGCGCCATTCCGAAGTCCTGTTCGAAACCGACATAAGATTCGGCGCTGACCGCAACGCAACCCGCTCCACACAAAAGATCAACATCAATGCCATGCGCCGAACCGACCAGTGCCAATTGTTCTTTGCCTTGCCTGATCAATTCCTGCAATGCTGCGATCGGTTCTCGGGAGGACAAGCCGCCGCCGATCGCAAGACAATCGCCACGACGGACATGAGCGATAAGTTCGGTTAATTCACAACATTTATCGGCCTCCGTGTACACCGCCGCTCACCTGTCGTAATCGGAATGAACAGTACCGCCGCAACATGGGCAACCGACACCTTGATTGGCCTCCAATGGGTGTGCAACAGGCGGTCTGTTTTCATCCAGTTCGGCGTGTTCACAACCACATTCAGGACAAATCCATTGTTCCGGCAGTTGCGATCCTTCAAACACCATACCGGTAAAACGATGACCGCAGTGCGGGCAATTCAGCAGATAGACTGGCATAAGCCTTATGCCACCTGAGTCGATTGCGCCGCCAATTCGGAACGAACCAGTTCGGTCCCTTGCACCAGGGCATGCAGTTTTTCCGAAGCGATATAGCGCTGCAATAAAATCAAGCCGCAATCGGTGGTAACTCCAAGCCTATCCGCCGGAACAACTTCCAGCAGACGACGAATGCGATCCGCGACCTGTTCAGCAGTTTCGGTAATCGTGCTTTTGACGTCAATCACCCCGGCCCAAAAGCTGACATTATCCGGTAACGGATGACTTTTCAATACCTCAAGTCCGCTCATATCGTCGCTACGGCGTCCGCAATTTTCCAGATTCAAGACATTGATATTAGCTTCATAAGCTTTGGGTACAATTGAAGAAGTGGCTGATGGGGCTTGTCCACGACGCTTGCTGAGGTCGAAGACTTCGCCTGCCTCTGCCGTGTCGTCAGGTAAATAAGCAGGGGTCCCACCCCAGTTACCCCAACAGACATGAACGATAATTTGTGCATTCTTGACACCTTCAACAGCACGATTGAAAGCTTCTATCGCCCAGCCTTCAAAACCATAAGGCCAGGTAAATTCATCCAGTTGAATAAAATCAACACCTAACGCATCCACTTCCAGCAAATCCTCATTCATTGCTGCAGCCAGCGCCATCGCCCTGTCCCGGCTGGATTTGTAATACAGATCATTGGTACATTGAGCCAGCACTTGTACACCTGTATATTGCACCTTGGTTGGTTTATTTGTGGCCCGTTTTAAAGCACGAGCCTGTTGAACCATAATCGCCCCGCGACGTTTCAAATCCTGGTCCAAGGTAGCAGCATGAAGTTTACTGTAAATCGGAAACCCTAAATGTCCGCCTTTCAGGTTATAACCAAGACGACGAAAATAATAATAAACAGCCTGATCAGCATAGTTGTCGCCATGCACACGACCGTCTGCTATGATGTCAAGCCCCGCCATTTCCTGATCCTTGGCGACGGCAGCGACCACATCTTCAAGCGCTTCGCGCACCAAGGCATCGGGCGGCTCCTGGTCGCCGCTGAAATGCCTGGCGAATTCGGCGTCCCACCACCTAGGATTAGGGTAATTCCCGACCATACTGGTTGGAATGGTAATATTCTGGTTGCCTATTTTCATTTGACCTTCCTCCGCTTTGTTCTTTTTAAATGTTTCCCGTTTGAACCGGCATTGACGGAATATAAATGCGTGTTTTCAAAATGCACTGGAAGCACTTATTACAATTACGAGCAAATGTTGTTCCAATGAGGCGCAACATAGACGTTTTATTACATACGATTGATTTAAAAAGAAAATTTGACTATATAAGCATTTCTGCCAGTAAAATTTAGCGTCTGTGCCGAAACTTAGTGACGGTCCTCCGGCATTTATGACGAATAACCGTCAGGGATAAGCGTTAACGGGGACGGTTGATCCCTAATTTCTGCATTTTGTACTGCAGCGAAGTTCTTTTCATGCCGAGCTTTGCCGCAGCACCCGACGGACCGGCAATCACCCAGTTGCTTTCTTTCAAGGCTCTTAAGATATGTTCCCGTTCAAAATCCACCAAATTCAGATCTCCCGGCTGGGATTCATGATCGATTTCCAACTCTGTTAGTGGAACTTCAAGTTCGCGACCTTTTGTTAAAATCACGCCCCGTTCGATAAAATTAGCCAACTCGCGTACATTACCGGGCCAATGATATTGGCACAGCGCCGCCATTGTTTGTTCGCTGACAATATCGATACGTTTGTTATATTCGGCCGCAAGTTGATGGGTAAAATGACGAACTAACAACGGAATATCTTCCTTGCGTTTACGAAGCGGTGGGATGGCGATTGGAAAGACATTCAAGCGATAAAACAGGTCACTACGAAACAACCCGGCGTCGACCATGGCGGTTAGATCCCTGTTGGTCGCGGCGATGAGCCTGACATTGACCCGGATCGTACGCGAGCTTCCCAAGCGTTCGAATTCCTGCTCCTGAAGCACGCGTAGCAATTTTGACTGCAATTCCAAAGGAATTTCACCAATTTCATCCAGAAAAATTGTCCCGTGGTTAGCCAGCTCGAAACGGCCGATGCGTTGACTGGCGGCACTCGTGAAAGCGCCTTTTTCGTGTCCGAAAAGTTCGGCCTCCAACAACCCGGTCGGAATCGCAGCACAATTCAATTTAACAAACGGATGTTGATGACGGCGACTCATGCGATGTATCGCACGGGCTATCAACTCCTTGCCGGTCCCGGTTTCACCTTGGATTAACACGCAGGCCATGGTCGGTGCTACCTGAGACACATGCTGCAATACTTTTTGCAAAGCTGGACTCAAGCCGATGATCTCATCACCCTTCCCTTCAAACTGCAACTGCTGACGAAGGTATGTATTTTCCGCCAGTAATTGATTTTTAATCTGTTCGGCAATTTTTGTTTGACTTTGTGCGGCAAAGACCTCATTACGCTGCAGCTCAATAATGGCCTGATTGACAGCAGTCTTAAATAATAACTGCTCGACTTTATTCGGAAAACCGACAGCTGTCGAAGCCCCAACAACGACACCCCGCTCCCGGGTTAAACCTAAATGAGCACGAATTCCGGTTAATTCACCGGAACCGATGGGATTATAAAAAGTTGTCGTTTCAGCCGCATTAGCATCATCCAACCACGATGATAAAGATCGGGTTATGGTTGTCATCAGTACTTCTGGATTTGCATTATCCGCCAACCGGCAAATTTCAGTAGTCGATGATTGCGCAGAGCCATCCAATCGCGCATAGGCAAATTCCAGCCCCAGCATACGCAACAGGACATCGAGTAATGTTTCCACAACTTTTGTCACATCACTGCCATCCCATATCGCCGGCATCGCCATCAGGCTGATCAGGTCATTGATGCAACCTTGAAGGCTTTGTATATTGTTACTACCGTCACGCATTGTCTGTCCGGATTAGGGCTTACCTGAAGCTCAAGAAGCAATACTGTGAATATTCCGGTTTTCGCGCTGGCGCAATTCTTTTAGAAAATCATCCGGCGGCACATAAAAAGGATTTTCCTGCAGTAAGCCGCCAATGATAACCATAGGATGGGTACGCAGGATATCAATGACACAGGCGCCGAATTGCGCCAGATCATAGACACAAATCACCGGATCCGAATATTGGTGTAAAAAATAATTTAATCGACTCTCATATTCGACAATATCATTAACTCCCGGACGATCTTCCAATGCCCATTCCATATGTGCGACCAGTCGGGTCAGAGGAAAGCCGTCTTGTCGAGCTTGATCCAATACAGATTGCAGCATGGTGAGCATTTGCTCTTGATCGAAATGACCTTCGAGCAGATAAGCGTCCTGCCAATTACGTAATTCCAATTGACCGCTTTGTTCGGCCGCTTCAGTTTCAATACCGACCGAGGTCAAATAGTGTAAATGTTCGTTACGCAGTTTTGGATCCACGACGTGGAACGCTTTTTCCCCCCGCTCCAGACCTTCTTTGATGAAGGGTAACAATACCGGGTATTCTTCTTCTCTGGAATGAAAAAAGGCACAGATATGATTATGATCTTGAAGCCTGGAACCGGCTATTTTGATCGATTGGTAAGTGTCGGCAACTCCCTGCCGACTCAAAGGATTATTTTCATTTTTTGAGTGCATGGCATTAGACCTTCCTAGAATAGGCGATCAAGCAAGAACGCAGAACAACACTCACTGGAGACTAAAAACTACCTAAAGACTAATGACTGAACTGAATTCATCACTTTTCGCACATTAAATAATTATGAAAAACCTTTCCCTTGTTTTCAAAAACCGGCTTCCTAACCGATTTCCAACGAATTTTTCGCCAAATTTAAAAAATCAAACAACAATGAATGCAATAAATTATTATTTAGATTAATATCTACTATCGTTTACCGAATATTGTCAAGAGACAATATTGATACAGATTCGTTTCTTTTATTTGAACCAAAACAAAGGTCGTTCATATACGAAGATCAACACCGCCCTAACCCGCAATTCATTGCGTTTGAAGCTTCATTTACCGTTTCGAGGAGCAAATTATGAGCAATGATACTCCAGAAGTTGTACAACAAATCAGCAGCCTAATGGCCCGCGCCAGGAAAGCTCAGAAAGCTATTGAAAATTACTCGCAACAAGAGATCGACCGGTTGACGACAGCCGTAGCCTGGTCGGTGGTACGGCTGGATCAGGCGGAAAAACTGGCGCAATTGGCGGTTGATGAAGGTGGGTTCGGTAACTATAACGACAAGCTGACGAAAATCCGTAACCGAGTCATCGGTACCTTAGCTGATATGGCTAATGTTAAAACTGTCGGCGTGATCGAGGAAATTCCGGAGCGGGGTTTAGTAAAAATCGCCAAACCGGTAGGTGTGGTCGCTGCGCTGATTCCAACCACCGGCCCCGATGCGACACCTCCATTAAAAACCTTGCTCGCGCTTAAAGGCCGTAATGCCATAATCATTGCTGCTCATCCTCGTACACAGCAAACCTCGGCTTTGGTTGTCGACTACATGCGTAAAGCCTGTGTGCAGGCCGGCGCACCGGCCGACCTGGTGCAATTGATTGAAAGCCCTTCACTGGCCAAAACCCAGGAATTGATGCGCCAGGCCGATATTATCGTCGCCACCGGCGGTGAAGCGATGGTCAAAGCTGCCTACAGTTCCGGTACGCCGGCCTATGGCGTCGGTGTCGGCAATTCGGTGCATGTGGTCGATGCCACAGCGGATATAGCCGATGCCGCACAAGCCATCGCCAACGCCAAAACCTTCGATTACGCCACCAGCTGTCTGGCCGATAATGCCGTGGTGGCCGAAACAAGTATTTACCAGCCTTTGTTGGAGGCGTTGAAAGCAAAAGCTGGCTATCTCTGTAACCCCGAAGAAAAAGCCCGCCTGCAAAAATTAATGTGGCCGGAACCCGGCGCGGCCATACCGGCCGTACCGGTTATTGCCAAATCAGCCGTGCATATAGCTGACATGGCCGGTATTCACATTCCAGACGATAAACGATTTTTGATTGTCGAAGAGGACGGCACCGGCCCGGAACATCCTTTTTCCGGCGAAAAGCTCTCGGTGGTATTGGCTTTATACCGTTATCAAGGCAGTATCGACAATGCAATCACACAAGTGAACGCTATTACCGACTATCAGGGCCATGGTCATACCTGCGGTATACACAGCCAGAATCAAGATCACGTCATGCAGTTGGCATTGGCAACCAAAACCGCCCGAGTCATGGTCAACCAAAGTTTAAACGAAGGCGCCGGCAGCCCCCGTAACGGTTTGCCCTATACCTTAAGTCTCAGCTGCGGCACCTGGGGCGGCAACATTACCACGGAAAATATCAACGCCCGGCATTTTATCAATCTGACCTGGGTATCGAGTCCGATACCGGCCAGAAAGCTGGATGAGCAGAGTCTTTTCGCCCGACATTGGGAAGAGTTTGGTAAGTAAAACGTCCTGTTACGCTGGGTTAAAAGATTAAAAAGGAAATAACTCTGACGAAAAACCAGTTTTAGCAAGCCGACGTGACGGGCTGTATTGCAATTTTGCTGATAAAATGTATATTAAATGTCTACACAATTTGAGTAAATATTATGCAACACAATCAATCCAATGAGTCAGTGTCTATTAATATCCGCGCCAAATCAAAACAACGCGATTTGATTGATCATGCTGCCAGTCGTCTGGGGCGTAGTCGCTCGGAATTTATGTTGGAAGCGGCTTGTAGAGAAGCCGAAGAGGTCTTACTCGATCAGACCTTTTTTACTGTCGACTCAGGAACCTTTACTGAATTTCAGACGCTGCTGGATAAACCCTTACCGCCTACCGATAAATTACGCCGATTGCTCAACAAAAAAGCACCTTGGGATCAGTGAACAAACTTAAGCTATCTGCGCCAACCCCGATCACACCCCAACATGATGTCAGTGATTTCGACTGTGGTGAACCTTCATTGGATCATTGGCTAAAAAAACGGGCACTGAAAAATCAATCCTCTGGCGCATCCCGATGCTTTGTCGTATGCAATAATAACAAGGTTGTCGGATTTTATTGCTTATCAGCCGGGGCGGTTAGTCATGAATCTTCCCCTAAAGCAATGCGCCGCAATATGCCAGACCCTCTGCCGGTAATTTTGTTGGGACGACTAGCCATCGATCGTCTATATCATAACCAGGGCATAGGTCAGGCTCTTCTACGGGATGCGATGCTAAGGGTAGTAAGTGTGTCTGGGGATACCGGTATATTTGCCATTCTTGTTCACGCTATCTCAGAACCGGCCAAACAATTTTATTTATCCCGCGGTTTTGTACAATCACCTATCCAGCCGATGACCTTAATGATGACGCTGGAAACCATCCGTTCAATATTAACTGAGCCGGATTAACAGAGAATAGATAATCAGAGGCCCAGCTTTGTATTAAGCGCAGTTCATGAAAAATTATTCTTTTTCTGCAGGGTTTTAAAAGATTAAAAGGAACATCAATAGTTAGGAGGAGATATGGCTACATCACGTACAATTGTTATCACCGGGGTTACTCGTGGCTTGGGTTATGCCATGACTTGCAAGTTCATCAAACTAGGTCATACCGTTATAGGCTGTGGCCGTTCCGATGCTGCAATTGCAGCGTTGAATATGGAATTTGAAAAGCCGCACCGGTTTGATGTGGTGAACGTAACTCGGGATGATGACGTTGCTAATTGGGCTCAAGAGGTCATTGCCAGCTATGGCTCTCCAGAGCTGTTATTAAATAACGCCGCATTAATGAATCCAGTCAAACCACTTTGGCAATTAACCGCCGACGAATTTGATCCGGTGCTCGATGTAAATGTCAAAGGCGTGGCTAATGTCATTCGTCATTTCGTTCCAACGATGGTTAACCAAGGTTCCGGCATCATCGTCAATTTCAGTTCCGGCTGGGGCCGGGGAACAGACTCCGGTGTTGCGCCTTACTGTGCTACTAAATGGGCTATCGAAGGTCTGACACGATCGTTAGCACTAGAGCTGCCGAACACAATGGCGGCGATTCCCTTAAACCCGGGCATCATCGACACCGATATGTTGAAATGTTGTTTTGGTGAAGCGGCCGGACATTATCCTTCTCCTGAACAATGGGCTGAGACTGCTGTCCCTTTTCTGCTTAATCTCAAGGCCAGTGATAATGGGCAACCATTATCAGTACCCGATCACTAACCGGTCATTCAGTTATTTCAAGCGGTCTGCTAATTTTACCGACCAAGCTGTCTGATTTGTTGCAGCACACGTCTAGAATCTTTATAGTCATACGAAATGCTGGAAAACACCTCCTTATTTTCCAGCAATAACGTGGGGAAACTTTTAACATTCAATTTCTGGGTAAATTCAATTTCCTGCATTAATGCCTGATTTACAGTCGGACTATGCATATCCGCGCAAAAAAGATTGCTGTCTAAACCTATTTCATTGGCCAAATCAACAAGCGTATTTAAATCAGACGGGTTTCTGGCTTCTAAATAACAGGCCTGCTGGATGGCTAAGATCATAGCTTCTTCATTTTCCGAATTTTGTTTTCTTGCTGCAATGACAGCTCGACAAGCTGCATAAGTTGAACGCCGGGGTGTACATTTTTCCCAAAAGTCGAAATTGAACGGTGTACCGGGTACGGTTTGTTGAATGCTCTGCCAAATACCTTTTATCTTGCTTTGCATTTCAACCGGCATGGGTTGATCCGTATTAGGAGCCAACCCGCCTAACACGCGTTGAGCAGTCACATTCCCAGGAAGACCCGCAACAATTTCCGTCCATAAAGGCCTGAATGCCCAACACCAACTGCACATCGGATCATGAAAGTAGTAAAGATATTGCTGCATTACCTTAATCTTCTATAAATTTCCAACCTAGTTGGATCGACAAACTGTTCCAAAAGTACAGGCTTTATAGCGACTTCTGATCCAATGCTTATAAACAGAATAGTCGTTGTCCTTCCTTTGTCTACTGCGACTATTTAAATTCCATCAGCATGAAGCAATATAAAGCGATAATAAACTATTGATTCGTAAAGCTTTGAATAACTGCCCAATTAATCTGTTCGCTGCCTTGCGAGTAACATCCAATAATGCCGCAACATCATTTATCGACACAATCATGACTCAACAAGCATGTAACTCGGATGGAGCTTTGCGGAATCCGGGGATATCGTGCCATATTCCTGGATTCCACTTCGTTTCATCCAGGCTACTTGCTTTCCAATCTAAGACGCAAAGTAACATTAGAAATTCTATATGATATTTTATTGCACCAAAGTATCATATAAACTATCTTTACGCCTTCGAGCAAAACTGAACGCATAGAGTTCTTGATGAGGCTCAAAGGGGTTCTGAAGTGCAAATAAGACATGAACATAGTTGTAGACCTTTTTACGATTCCTGCTTTAGTATATTGTGGTGTCAAAGCTACTATTAACCAAATCCATCAAATGACATCGTTAATTAATAATTCTGTACAAAAAAAGAATTATTAATTTTTTACTTGATTTTTCAACTCTGAAAGACGATATTATTACGGAGGCGGGTAAATCCTACTACGTGCCATGCATGTTCCCTTCCATCGGTTGGCAAAAGTGCTTGGAGTATTGGCGTATTAGGGGCCGTCTTTTTTTTGCCTGTCAGTTTCCTAAATATTCAGTTTCAAAATGAATTCTCGTTTGAAAATCGCTATACCATTCCCGGTCTGTGTGTTCATATTTTCGATAGCCCCCTGTGTCAGGATAGTTGTCGCCTCAATTAAATTTATAGTCCAACAGGGAGCGGAAAGATACCCATGAATGAAAAACCAATACTATTCAGTAGAGTTCAAAGAAACGATACTAAAAAAGTTAACTCAAAGTGAAT
>JBNLCC010000121.1:0-62223 GCA_050303615.1 Methylococcaceae bacterium
ACCCAGATCCGAATATCTTACCTATGTCCTCTCTCAGTTGACAAGTAAGTGGTCTGGATAACACGTAGTGTAATCCGGGACAATCGGAGCCACACAACCCCGGATTCCGCAAGCTTAAGTATGGATGTATGATTAAATTAACAAGCATTTTTAATGCCAGTCTATTTAGTAGAGGAATTTTAAAAATATTCGCGCAACAAATGTAGCTGTTTTGTCAGTACATTTGTCAGTAGGCTGTGAAATATTAATGCATGCAATGACGTAAGTCATTGAAATAAATGGGGTGAACGATGGGGCTCGAACCCACGACAACCGGAATCACAATCCGGGGCTCTACCAACTGAGCTACGCTCACCATAGTATAAAACTATAAAAAACTGGCACGCTTGGCAGGACTCGAACCTGCGACCCTCGGCTTAGAAGGCCGATGCTCTATCCAGCTGAGCTACAAGCGCATAGTTTGGTCGGGGTAGAGGGATTCGAACCCCCGACATCCTGCTCCCAAAGCAGGCGCGCTACCAGACTGCGCTATACCCCGAACGACCTTCGATTCGATTGGCTGCTTGGACTGCAGCCCCTCAAAGAACGAGCATATTACTTGCTTTTTGGCTATGCGTCAATGATTAATTGTCGTCGAATGTCGAGAATTCCAAAGGGTTAAATTCGGACGAATTTATAGGTTGGGCTAAAAATTATTCCTCAACACTAAAATCAACAATCTGTTTTAGAATTTCATTCATTTGCCGGGAAAACTTATTGAGTTCCTCATTGTCGGTATCGGTAGGAAGTAAACGGGTTTTTACGATCACTTTACCGTTATAGGTATACGTTACCACATTACAAGGCATATGCCGAACTGAATGCGGCGACAGCAATAACAGTTTTTTGGCATGGGTTAAATTGCAAAACTGAATTGTGTCATAATCAGGAAATTCGATATTTTCCCTTTCACGAATTACTTTACCAACGTGACTATGGCCTGTGATTCTAAAATTTTGCTCGGTTATAGCAATAATCAGTTCTGCAAGCACATCGTCATAGGGCTTGTCGGTCTCCGCCTGGTAGTAGTGAGTTATCTCACCCGGTGGATTTGAAGCACAACCGGCAATTAATGCGCAAACTAATATAATGATGTATTTAATCATTTTTCAAATGATAGACTAATAAACTAATTTAAAGCTTAGCATTATGCATAATCAAACAAAAGTGACAGGCGTTGTTTTGGCTGGTGGACTGGCGCGAAGAATGGGCGGTCAGGATAAAGGCTTGATCAAATATAAAGGTCAACCGATGATTTTATATGCACTGCAAGCGCAGGAAGCGGTTGTCGATGAACTGTTGATCAACGCTAATCGTCATCAAGATTTATACCGTAAATTCGGCTATCCGGTGATTAGTGATCAATCCGCTACCTTTGACGGCCCGTTAGCGGGGGTATTGTCCGCAATGCTGCACTCCGATGCGGAAATATTGTTGGTGACGCCTTGTGATTCGCCGTTGATTCAGTCTGACCATTTGCTGCGACTGTTGGACGGGCGGGCGGAGCATAATGCCGATATTGCTGTTGCTTTCGACGGCGAGCGGTTACATCCGGTGTTTTTAGCTTTGAAGCGCTCACTTTACTCCAGTCTGCAGCAATTTTTAGCCAGTGGACAAAGAAAAATCGATATCTGGCTGCAGCAACATGATTTAGCCCGCATCGATTTCAGCCAAAGCCCCGAAATATTTCTCAACATCAACTCACTTGATGAACTGGCGGATATGGAATCCGGGAACGTCGGATGTTGAACGCTAAACCGGAAATGACCGATGCCGGTTTGAGTTATTCAAAACCGGCCTTCGCATTGGACGAACAGGGAAAAGCAAGAACCATAGAATTGGTCGGCGAAAGAGCATTGACGCTTTATGTGGATAAACAGGAAATCGTGACTTTAATGACCATCGGCACGCATCCTGAACTACTGGCTTTGGGCTATCTAAAAAATCAGGGGTTTATTGAAAAGCTTTCCGATATCAAAGTGGTTCAGGTCGATTGGGAGACGGAGGCGGTGGCGGTTGTCACGCGGGCGACAGATGCAGATTTCAGCGATCAGTTGCGTCAACGAACGGTAACCACTGGCTGCGGTCAAGGTACGGTTTTCGGGCGCTTGATGGAAAAACTGCAACAAATCCGGGTCCCTGATTATTTGATCAGACAATCCGTCCTATATGCTTTGCTGGATGCCGTCCGTGAATATAATGAAGTATATAAAAAAGCCGGTGCAGTGCACGGCTGCGCATTATGCAGCGGCGGGAAAATCGATTTTTTCGTCGAAGATGTCGGACGGCACAACGCCGTCGACGCAATCGCCGGTTATATGTGGCTAAACGACATATCCGGCACGGATAAAATTTTTTATACCACCGGCCGTTTAACGTCTGAAATGGTCATTAAAGTGACCCAAATGGGGATACCGGTCTTGTTGTCGCGTTCCGGTGCAACGCAAATGGGGCTGGAAATGGCTCAGCGGGCCGGCGTGACTTTGATTTCACGAGCCAAAGGTAAACATTTCCTGGTACTAAACGGTGCGGAGAAGGTTGAGTTTGATTCAAAGCCCGCAGCTGGATTATTTAAACAAAAGCATTGATTAAGCCGGGTAGGCTTGAAACAGCAAGGATCAAAATTTAAACAACACTTGTCTGCCGGGAAAGCCGAACAGTCCCTCCCGGCAACAACAAAGCACTCATATCAGGAATATTGCTGTATACCGTAGCTGCTTAAAGATGCTTCTGCAATGCTGCGATACGTTCTTCCAAAGGTGGGTGGCTCATAAACAGTTTGCCTATGCCGCCGCCGTTAATGCCAAATGCGGCCATTTCACCGGGTAAATCCTGGGGATTATGCACACGCTGCAGGGCTTTTAGCGCTGCTATCATTTTTCCCCGGCCGGCCAGTTTTGCACCTCCGGCATCCGCTTTAAATTCCCGATAGCGGGAAAACCACATCACAACCATCGTGGCCAGGATCGATAAACAGATTTGCGCAATCATTTGCGTGATGTAATAGCCGATACCCAGACCCCGTTCGTTTTTCAAAATGACGCGGTCGACGATATAACCGATGACCGATGCCAGAAAATAGACAAAGGTATTCACTACCCCCTGGATTAACGCCATCGTTACCATGTCACCATTGGCAACGTGACTGATTTCGTGCCCGATCACGGCTTCGACTTCTTCCGTATTCATGTTTTGCAGTAAGCCGGTACTGACGGCTACCAATGCGTCATTTTTACTCATGCCGGTGGCAAAAGCATTGGGATCAGGGGTATTGAATATACCGACTTCCGGCATGCCGATACCGGCTTGACGCGCCTGGCGGGAAACGGTATCCATCAGCCATTGTTCGGTCTGGTTTTGCGGATCTGCTATAAGTTGCACGCCCATGGATTTTTTCGCCATCCATTTTGACATCATCAGCGAGATCACCGAACCGCTCATACCGATAATGGCCGATACCAGCAGCAAAGCATTCAAATCCAGATTCACGCCTTGCTGATCGAGTATACCTTCAATGCCCAGCAGGCTGAAAACCACGGATATCACCACTAAAATAGCGGCATTAGTTACTAGAAATAAAAATATTCGCATCATTATTATGTGCCTCAAAATTACTATCGGTTTATATTATATGGTGTTGACCCTATTAAATTACAAATATTGCGAGAAATTATTATGAAAATTTATTTAAGCGGGTTTTTCGTATTGCTCCTCGTTGCGAATTGCGGCCATGCGGCAACAAACTCCGAATTGCGCAAAGTTCTTCAAGCTATCAAAGTGCCGCCCGGTTTTAATGTGTCAATATTTGCCGATAACGTGCCGAACGTCAGAACGTTGGCCTATGGCGATCAAGGCATTGTCTATGCCGGATCGATGAGGGAAGGAAAGGTTTATGCGGTACAAGACAGCGATCATGACGGCAAAGCGGAAAAAACATTCGTGATTGCTTCCGGCCTGCACATGCCTAACGGTGTTGCTTTTAACGGGGGGGCGTTGTACGTCGCCGAAATAAACCGTATTCTTCGCTACGATGACATTACCCGGAACCTGTCCCATCCGCCCGCTCCCGGCGTGGTGTATGATCAATTCCCCGACAAGATTCATCACGGCTGGAAATACTTGCGTTTTGGTCCGGACGGTAACCTTTATACTGCTGTCGGCGCTCCTTGTAATATTTGCAATCCTGAACAGCAAATTTTTACGTCACTGGTGCGCTTGAATCCAGATGGCAGCAATTTTGACATTATTGCCCGCGGCATACGCAATACAGTAGGATTCGATTGGCAGCCGGAGAGCGGCGATTTGTTTTTTTCCGAAAATGGCCGTGATTATTTGGGCGATGATTTGCCGCCCGAAGAACTCAACAAATGGTCTAAGAAGGGTGAACATTTCGGCTATCCTTTTTGCCACGGCGGAAAAGTTTTAGATCCGGAATTCGGCAAAGGTAAAAACTGCAAAGACTATGTGCCGCCGGTATGGACTTTTAAAGCCCATATGGCGCCATTGGGAATCCGCTTCTATCGAGGAGATTCGTTTCCGGAAACATACCATCGGCAGTTATTTGTTGCCGAGCATGGTTCATGGAACCGCTCGGTACCGCATGGTTACCGTATCGTTGCGGTCAAATTTAACAACGGGGAGGCCATTTCGGAACAAGTTTTTGCCGATGGCTGGCTGACCAAAGACGGCGCCGTGCTGGGCCGGCCGACAGACATTTTGGAAATGCCTGACGGCAGTCTGCTGGTATCCGACGATCAATTGGGTGTCATTTATAGAATTAGCTATCAAATCAAAAATGCAAAATGAGAATCGACAATTTGAAATTCTTCGCCAGGAAACCATTTATCAGGGTTTTTTTCGGCTGGAGCATTATCGCTTACAACATACGTTGTATGGTGGAGGGTGGAGTCAGGCGTTAAACCGTGAGTTATTCCGGCGCGGTAATTGTGTTGCCGTGTTACTTTATGATCCCTACCGGGATGAAGTGGTGATCATTGAACAGTTTCGTGTCGGTGCGATTTTACAACCTGAACGGGCCTGGCTGCTGGAAATCGTTGCCGGCGCGATTGAAGAGGGGGAAACCGCGGAGCAGGTCGCCTATCGTGAGGCATTCGAAGAAGCCGGTTGCGAGGTACAGGACATGTTCATCATCAACGAGTTTTTTACGACCCCCGGAGGCGCTTCAGAACGGATCACGCTGTTCTGTGGAAAAGTGGATACTTCCACTGTTGGCGGGATTCACGGGTTACCCGACGAGCACGAGGATATTCTGGTGAGGGCGGTGAAATTTGACGAAGTTTACCGGATGCTCGAATCGGGAATGATCGAATCGGCTATCCCGATAATTGCGATCCAATGGTTGGCTTTGAATAAAACGCAGCTTTTGCAAAAATGGCTGAGCAGAGGAGCCTGATATAAAGAATCCCATCATTTTCAATTTCGACTAAATACCCGAATTTTGTTATACTTATTCGGTTTAGGAACCCCCGCTAAAAATGTATCTTAATTATATTCGGGGTATCAGGAGCATGCCTATGCCGCGAGCACTGAGCGCATTTTGCCGGCGGGCATCATTATACTAATACGGATCCATGACAGAATTCGCCAAAGAAATTATCCCGGTCAATCTCGAAGACGAGATGCAGAAGTCCTACCTAGACTATGCAATGAGTGTAATCGTAGGCCGGGCGCTACCCGATGTCAGAGATGGGCTAAAGCCGGTACACCGGCGCGTGTTATTCGCGATGAGTGAACTGGGCAACGATTGGAACAAGCCATATAAAAAATCGGCCCGCGTCGTAGGTGATGTGATCGGTAAATACCACCCCCATGGCGATACTGCAGTCTATGATACGATCGTGCGTATGGCGCAACCGTTTTCGATGCGTTATATGTTAATCGACGGACAGGGTAACTTTGGCTCGGTAGACGGCGACTCTCCTGCTGCGATGCGTTACACCGAAGTCCGCATGTCCCGGATCGCCCATGAATTATTGGCCGATTTGGACAAGGAAACGGTCGATTTTTCGCCGAACTATGACGAGTCGGAAAGCGAACCGACAGTATTACCGACCCGGATACCGAATCTGCTCATTAATGGTTCGGCTGGTATTGCCGTCGGCATGGCGACTAATATTCCACCGCATAATTTGTCCGAGGTGGTTGATGCGTGCCTGGCCTTAATCGACAAGCCGGATGCCACCGTTGCCGAATTGATGAACTATATTCCCGGTCCTGATTTTCCCACTGCCGCGATTATCAATGGCGCTTCGGGGATTTCTAATGCTTATGCAACCGGCAGGGGCAAGATCCATTTGCGCGCTCGCGCTCACTTTGAAGATAACAGCGATAAAACGCGCCAGTCAATTATTGTTACCGAATTGCCTTATCAGGTCAACAAAGCCAGATTGCTGGAAAAAATTGCTGATATGGTCAAAGACGGCAAACTGGAAGGCATTTCAGGGTTGCGCGACGAATCCGACAAAGACGGAATGCGCATGGTGATTGAATTGCGTCGCGGCGAAGTGGCGGAAGTAGTGCTTAATAATCTTTATCAACACACTCAACTGCAAACGGTTTTCGGCATTAATATGGTTGCCTTGATCGATGGCCGCCCTCGCTGCCTGAATCTGCATGAAATTCTTTCCGCGTTTATCGATCATCGTCGGGAAATTGTAACCCGCAGAACAATATACAACCTGCGTAAGGCGCGCGAAAGAGCCCACGTTTTAGAGGGGCTGGCTGTTGCGCTGGCGAATATCGACGAAATGATCGAAATGATCAAAACCTCAGCCAATCGTGCCGAGGCGAAGCAAAAATTACTGACCGCTGTTTGGGAACCCGGGCTGGTCGCCGCTTTACTGGAGCGCGCCGACGCAACCCGTTCCAGACCGGAGGATTTACCGCTGGAATTCGGTATTGTCGACGGCAGTTATCGTCTTTCAGAAGCACAAGCCCAGGCGATTCTGGATCTGCAACTGCACCGTCTGACCGGCCTGGAACAGGAAAAAATTGTCGATGAATATAAGCAATTGCTGGAAATGATCGATGAATATTTAGCTATCCTGGCTAGTGATACACGGTTGATGGAAGTAATTCGCGAAGAGTTGCAAGCGGTCAAGGAACAGTTCGCCGATTCCCGGCGCACCGAAATTCTCCAGGATTATGTCAATCTTTCGGCAGAGGACTTGATTACCGAAGAAGATGTTGTGGTGACGATGTCCCATGAAGGTTATGTCAAAGCGCAACCGTTGGATGCTTATCAAGCACAACGCCGGGGAGGACGCGGAAAATCGGCAACCGCCACGAAAGAACAGGATTTTGTCGATAAATTGATTATTGCCAACACCCATGACACGATTTTATGTTTTTCTTCTTTGGGTAAGGTTTATTGGATAAAAGTTTACCAGTTACCGGTTGCCAGCCGTTCATCGCGCGGTAAACCGTTCGTTAATCTGCTGCCTTTGGAAAAGGGCGAGCGCATCAATGCCATGCTGCCGGTGCGCGAATATACTGAACACCAATATGTCTTTATGGCCACTGCTGCCGGCACAGTTAAAAAGACGCCGCTGAAGGAATTTGAACGACAAAGAAGCAATGGTAAAATCGCGATTGATTTGCGGGAAAACGATAGCTTGGTGGGTGTCGATGTGACTGACGGTCAGCAAAATATTCTTCTGTTCAGCAGCGACGGTAAAGTCGTCTGCTTCAATGAGTCCGACGTGCGCTCGATGGGCAGGACCGCTACCGGTGTCCGCGGTATTCGATTACAGAAAAACCAAAAAGTGATTTCGTTGATTATCGCCAGCGAAGGCACGGTATTGAATATTACTGAAAACGGTTTCGGTAAGCGGACCAAGTTGGAGGATTTTCCACGACATAAACGCGGTGGACAAGGGGTGATCGCCATTCAGACCTCCGAGCGCAATGGCGCGGTCGTTGGTGCAGTGTTGGTCTCAGACCATGATGAAATTATGTTGATCACCAATGGCGGTACGTTGGTCAGGACCAAAGTGGATGAGATTTCCGTTGTCGGACGCAATACCCAGGGAGTCACAGTAATCCGGTTGGATAAGGGAGAAAAAGTAGTGGGTGTTGACCGGGTTGAAGGTTTGGAAGAAGATCAGGACCAGGAGGCTGAATAAACTGTTGTGTTGCTGTTATTTAAGCGGCTTAATCAGGTTAATCATTCGGCAGATACGGCGCTTTAATCAACATGACAAATATTATCCAATATTTTTTACTTTATGAATTTTACAATTTTTAGTTTATTAACGGGTGCCAAGTAAATGTCACGTGTATATAATTTTAGTGCGGGCCCCTCTATGCTGCCTGAGCCGGTTTTACAATGGGCAAGAGAGGAATTATTGGATTGGCATGGCAGCGGCATGTCTGCTATGGAGATGAGCCACAGAGGGAAACATTTTATGGAAATCGCCCGTAGTCTCCAGCAAAGCTTGCGGGAATTGATGAATATTCCGGCTAATTATAAAGTGCTTTTTCTTCAGGGCGGCGCTACAGCGCAATTTTCGATGATTCCATTGAATTTGCTGGACAACAAAAAACGAGCCTGTTATGTCAATACCGGCGCCTGGTCCGGCAAGGCCATTAAATATGCACGAAAATACTGCGAGGTAACGGTTTCCGCAAGCGGTGAAGACAGTGGTTTTACCTGCATCCCTCCGATACAGGATTGGGATATCGACGCTCAGGCAGCCTATTTGCACTATACGCCCAATGAAACCATTCACGGCGTTGAGTTTGCTGAGGTGCCCGATGTATCGGGATTGCCGCTGGTCGCCGACATGTCCTCCAATATTCTTTCCCGACAAGAGGATGTCGCCAAATTTGGCTTGATCTATGCCGGTTCACAGAAAAACATGGGGCCTGCCGGCGTCACTGTGGTTATCGTCAGAGACGATTTGCTACACCAGTCCGCTGACAGCTTGCCCGATATTTTTAACTACGCCGCGCAGGCAGATAATGATTCGATGTTAAATACCCCGCCGACATTTAATTGGTATATGCTCGGCTTGGTTTTGGACTGGTTGAAAGGTGAGGGCGGTATCGCGGCGATGCAAAAGCGCAATCAGCGCAAGGCTGACAAATTATATGCCGCAATCGATCAATCGGCTTTATACAGCAATCCGGTACAAAAAGATTGCCGGTCCAGAATGAATGTGCCGTTCATTCTATCGGATCCGACCTTGGACAGTACTTTTCTGGAACAAGCTCAACAAAACGGTTTGGTCGAATTAAAAGGGCATCGTTCTGTTGGCGGGATGCGTGCAAGTATATATAATGCTATGCCCGAATCGGGAATCGATGCTTTGATTCAGTTTATGGCTGAATTCGAGCGGGTCCATTAATTCAAGTTGAATTGACACATGACAGCGGTTGTACCTCTCTCCGAATTAAGAAACAAGATTGACAGTATTGATCTGCAAATTCTGCAATTGATCAATCAGCGTGCATCCGTTGCCATGGAAGTGGCAAAAACTAAAATAGCTGACGGGGAGGGAGGCTGTTTTTATCGTCCGGACCGTGAAGCGTTGGTTTTGAGGCGCATTAAGGAATTAAACCGCGGACCATTGAGCAGCGAGTCCGCAGGAAGAATTTTCAGGGAACTGATGTCAGCCTGCCTGGCTTTGGAAAAACCCTTGCAAGTGGCTTTCCTGGGACCGGAAGGCACTTTTACCCAACAAGCGGCTTTCAAGCATTTCGGGCATGCGGTCAACGCAATCCCCGCATCGTCTATCGATGAAATATTCAAATTGGTGGAAAATCAGCATTGCCAATTTGGCGTGGTGCCTGTAGAAAACTCGACGGAAGGGGTTATTTCCAACACCTTGGACCGCTTTGTTCTATCGCCTTTACAAATTTGCGGCGAAGTGGCCATTAGAATTCACCATAACCTGATGGGCCGGGTAAACGATTTTGCGGAAATCACCCATGTCTATTCACATCAGCAATCTTTAGCTCAATGCCGGAAGTGGCTGGATGCTAATTTGCCCGCCATTGCCCGGACTGCAGTCAGCAGCAACGCCGAAGCTGCAAAACTGGCGTCTGAAACACCGGGAGCAGTAGCGGTTGCCGGGGAAGTTGCCGCCGATTTATATGGCCTCAATATTTTGGCAACACATATTGAGGATGAACCGAACAATACGACCCGTTTTCTGGTGATTGGTTCTCAAGCTGCCGAAAGCACCGGTGACGACAAAACATCGCTGTTGGTTTCCACCGGCAATCAGCCGGGGGCACTACATAGGATTTTGCAGCCATTTGCAGATTATGGCATCAGCATGACACGTATTGAATCACGCCCGTCAAAACAAGGAATTTGGGATTATGTGTTTTTTATTGACGTGGAAGGTCATCGTGACGATAAAGATGTCGCTAATGCACTTGCTGCATTGAAAAACCATGTCAAAATGCTGAAAATTTTGGGTTCCTATCCTAAAGCTGTTTTGTAATTCGATATTTTTCTAACGAGCAGTGTTACGCGTCGAGTCACTTAATCATCAATAAACTATGTCCTGCGAAGAATTTATTGCAAACCTGGCTACTCCTGGGGTAAGAGGCCTGGTCCCGTATCAGCCGGGAAAACCGGTCAGCGAATTGGAACGCGAGCTGGGTTTAACGCATATTGTAAAACTGGCTTCCAACGAGAACCCTTTAGGTCCGAGTCCGAAAGCGTTAGCGGCTATACAGTCTGTTTTACCGGAACTGGCCCGCTATCCCGACGGCAGCGGATTTAATTTGAAAAATACTCTCGCCGAGAAATTGTCCGTTGCTCCAAATCAAATAACACTGGGGAACGGTTCTAATGAAATTCTTGAATTATTAGCCCGTACCTTTTTGTCCGTTGATGCGGAAGTGATTTTCTCACAGCATGCGTTTGCCGTTTATCCGTTGGTGACCCAGGCAGTCGGCGCCCAATCACGCGTTGCTCCCGCGTTGAATTACGGTCATGACCTGCAGGCGATGCTGGATTGTGTCAACGCTAAGACTCGCATGATTTTTATTGCCAATCCGAATAATCCTACCGGTACTTATTTGACGCGGGCTGAATTGGAAAATTTTCTGCAAAAAATACCTCACTCGGTGATTTGCGTGCTTGACGAAGCCTATTATGAATATGTCGAACAGCAGGATTACCCGTATTCGCTTGCCTGGTTACCCAATTATCCGAACCTGATTATTACCCGAACCTTTTCCAAAGCTTATGGACTGGCTGGCTTGAGAGTCGGTTACAGTGTTTCGAGTCCGGTTATCGCCGACTTGCTGAACCGTGTGCGCCAACCTTTTAACAATAATTCGCTCGCATTGGCAGCCGCCGACGCAGCGCTGCAGGACGACCTGTTTCTGCAACAGAGTATTTGCAACAATAATCAGGGTATGCAGCAAATATGTCGGGCGTTGGGTGAATTAGGGCTAGACTGGATTCCTTCAGTAGGTAACTTTATATCAGTGGAGTTTAAGCAGGATGGCATGCCGATCTACCAGGCGTTGCTTAAAAGAGGAGTCATTGTCAGGCCGGTTGCGAATTATGAACTACCCAATCATCTGCGCATCAGTATCGGCACCGAGGAGGAGAATCAAATTTTCATCGATGCGTTAACACAAGTTTTGCAAAATGTTCGATAAGCTTTGTCTCATAGGCGTTGGTCTTATCGGCGGATCCATTGCGCTTGCGGCCCGGCAGCAGGGAATCTGCAACAATATCGTCGCGTTAGGCCGAAAAAACCACCAGCAAAATCTTATTAAAGCTAAACAGTTGGGCATCATCGATGAGTATCATTGTGATGTGCAAGATGCTGTGCAAGGTGCGGATTGCGTGGTAATCGGCACGCCTGTCGGAGCCATGGAAGACATATTTGCCGAACTTTGCAAATATTGGTCCGATACGACGCTCTATACTGATGTCGGCAGTACTAAAGGCAGTGTTGTTGCAGCAGCCAAAAAGATATTCGGTTTTGTTCCAAGCAATTTCGTTCCCGCTCATCCCATTGCCGGCAGGGAAAAAAGCGGTGTAACTGCCGCCGTTGCCAATTTATATCATAACAAGCGGGTCATTCTTACGCCACTGGCGGAAACTTCGCCCACGGCATTGGATTTAATACGGCAATTTTGGGAGAAACTGGGGGCGTCCGTTTCGTTGATGGATGTATCGCATCATGATGCCGTGCTTGCAGCAACCAGCCATCTGCCGCATATTCTGGCTTTTACTTTGGTGGATTTGCTGGGCCGTAGGGATGAACAGGAAGAGATTTTTAAATATGCTGCCGGCGGTTTTAAGGATTTTACCCGGATTGCATCCAGTGACCCGAAAATGTGGATGGATATCTGCTTGGCTAATCGCGATGAGATTGTCCCTTTAATTCATCAATTACAGGATGAATTGCAAATAATTGCCGACTTGCTGCAACACAACGAGGGGCAGCAACTATTTGATAAATTTACGTATGCCAAAAACGCGCGGCAGCGTTTTCTCGACCTGTTTGAATAAAATATTTATGTCTAAATCTATAACATTTAAAGTACAACCCGGAGGAAGCTTAAAAGGAACGGCAAGGGTTCCCGGCGACAAGTCCATTTCTCATCGTTCCATCATGCTGGGTTCCATAGCGGAAGGCATTTCCCATGTGACCGGTTTCCTGGAGGCTGAAGATGCACTGGCAACACTTAAGGCTTTTCAGGCAATGGGTGTCACGATTGAAGGACCGGAAAACGGAAAGGTGACCATTCACGGCGTCGGCCTGCATGGGCTCAAGGCACCTGACGGGCCTCTATATCTTGGAAATTCGGGGACATCGATGCGTTTATTGTCCGGTTTGTTGGCGGGTCAAGCTTTCGATTGCAGCCTGACCGGCGATGAATCGTTGTCCAAGCGGCCGATGAAAAGAGTGACGGTACCGCTTGCCGATATGGGCGCCAGAATAGAAACCACCGAACAAGGCACCGCGCCATTGCATATTTACGGTACAAAGAACCTGCGAGGCATTAATTACGCTATGCCGATTGCCAGTGCGCAAGTAAAATCCTGTTTATTGTTAGCCGGTTTATACGCACAAACTGCAACTGAGGTCACAGAGCCGGCGCCCACGCGCGACCACACGGAAAGAATGTTGAAGGGTTTTTCTTATCCGGTACAACAAAATGGGAACACAGTGATAATCCGTCCCGGCGGAAAACTGCTGGCTACCGATATCGATGTTCCCAGCGATATTTCATCATCCGCTTTTTTCCTGGTTGGCGCTTCTATCGCCCCCGATTCGGACATAACCTTACAGCATGTCGGCGTTAATCCGACGCGTACCGGTGTTATCGACATTCTGAAGTTGATGGGCGCCGATATTCAAGTATTTAATGAACGCATCGTCGGCGGCGAACCGGTTGCTGATATTCGTGTGCGCAGCAGTGAATTGAACGGCATCGATATTCCTGAAAACCTGGTGCCGTTAGCGATCGATGAATTTCCGGTGTTGTTTATTGCGGCAGCCTGTGCCCAGGGACAGACACGTTTGACCGGCGCTAAAGAACTTAGAGTTAAAGAGAGTGACCGAATCCAGGTCATGGCGGACGGATTGATCGAGTTAGGCGTTGATGCCCAACCGACTGAAGACGGCATGATTATTTCCGGCGGCAAAATAGCCGGTGGAGAAGTGGTTTCCCACGGTGATCATAGAATTGCCATGGCTTTCGCCATTGCCGGTTTGCGCGCTACTGCGCCGCTAATCATTCATGACTGTGAAAATGTAAATACTTCCTTTCCCGGTTTTGTTGCATTGGCCAGTAGGCTGGGCCTGAAATTACACAGCGAGATAGGTTGATGGCAGTGCCGGTTTTGACGATTGACGGACCGAGTGGGGCGGGCAAGGGGACGGTAAGCCGCGCTATTGCCAAAAAATTAGGCTGGCATTATCTGGACAGCGGCTCCATATATCGTTCGTTAGCGATCGCGGTGATCGATGCTCATATCTCAATCGACGACGTACAGGGCATTGTAAACATGGCCCGGCAAATGGACTTGCAGTTTGAATGTAATGATGAACTAACCGTTAAGCTGAATTCACAAGACATCAGCCCCAGATTACCGGCGGAATCCACCGGTAATGCCGCGTCCAAGATCGCGGCAATACCGGAGGTAAGGCAGGCTTTGCTGCAAAAACAGCGGGATTTCCAGCAATCGCCAGGGTTGGTCGCTGACGGCCGTGATATGGGTACTGTTGTATTTCCGGAGGCTGCATATAAGGTTTTTTTAACCGCCAGTGCTGCGGAAAGAGCTGAAAGGCGATATAAACAGTTGATCGAAAAGGGAATTAATGCTAGTCTATATGAAATTACTCAAGAGATAGAAGAGCGTGACCGCCGCGACCGGGAACGGCAGACGGCGCCATTGGCCCAAGCGGCAGATGCATTCTATCTAGACTCCTCCAATATACCGGTTGATCAAGTCATTGAGATAGTACTGAATTTAATCCGTTAAGGATTTTTTGGTGGCCGCTGCATTTTTTCAGGGGCCGTTTTTTTAAATTTTATTTTAATACGAAAAGCTTGTTTGATTTAAAACGAGCACGGGAAAGAAATATGAGCGAAAGCTTTGCAGAATTGTTTGAAGAAAGCCTGGCCAAGACCGAAATGCGTCCTGGTTCTATGTTAACAGGAACCGTAGTCGATATTGATAATGATAAAATCATTGTCAACGCCGGGTTGAAATCTGAAGGTGTCATTCCCAAATGGCAATTTTTAAACGCTGACGGAGAATTGGAGGTCAATATCGGTGACGAAGTCGAAGTCGCGTTGGATATGATCGAAGACGGGCTTGGCGCGACGTTACTTTCCCGTGATAAAGCTAAGAAAAACCAAGCATGGGGTGACCTGGAAAAAGCGTTTGACGAAGAGCAAACCATCACCGGCCGCATTACCGGCAAAGTACGCGGCGGTTTTACCGTTGCGGTAGGCGCCCTCCGTGCTTTTTTACCGGGATCGCTGGTCGATGTACGCCCGATCAGAGACACCAGCTTTCTGGAAGGTCGAGACCTGGAATTTAAGGTTATTAAAATTGATCAGAAACGGAATAACGTCGTGTTATCTAGACGCGCGGTCGTTGAATCGGAATACAGCGCGGAAAGAGAGCAATTACTGGAAACTTTACAGGATGGCGCGATTGTTACCGGAGTCGTCAAAAATTTGACCGATTACGGGGCGTTTATCGATCTCGGTGGTGTCGACGGCTTGTTGCACATTACCGATATGGCTTGGCGCAGAGTTCGTCACCCATCTGAATGCGTCGAAATAGGGCAGGAAGTTCAAGTTAAAGTACTTAAGTTCGACAAAGAAAAAAGCCGTGTTTCTCTCGGTATGAAACAAATGGGCGAAGATCCATGGCAAAACATTGCCCGTCGTTATCCGGCCGGAACCCGTGTATTCGGCAAAGTTAACAACTTAACCGACTATGGTTGTTTTGTAGAAATTGAAGAAGGCGTTGAAGGATTGGTACACGTTTCTGAAATGGACTGGACCAATAAAAATGTCAATCCATCGAAAGTTGTTCAGCTTGGCGATGAAGTTGAGGTGATGGTACTGGAAATCGATGAAGAACGCCGTCGTATTTCTCTGGGTATGAAACAGTGTCAGCCTAACCCGTGGGATGAATTTGCAGCGACCCATAACAAAGGTGAAAAAATTACCGGAAAAATTAAATCCATTACCGACTTCGGTATTTTTATCGGCTTAAACGGCGGCATCGACGGTTTGGTGCATATGTCTGATATTTCCTGGACGGAAACCGGTGAAGCCGCGATCAGAAATTATAAACGCGGCGATGAAGTTGAAACGGTTATTCTTGCAGTCGATGCTGAACGTGAACGTATTTCGTTAGGCATCAAACAATTGGAACAAGATCCGTTCCAAAATTATCTGGCTGTCCATGAAAAAGGCAGTATTGTTACCGGAGTTATCAAGGAAGTGGATGCTAAAGGCGCAGTTGTGACGCTGGCCGATAATGTGGAAGGATACCTTCGTGCATCCGAAATACAGCGTGACCGGGTTGAAGACGCCCGTACCCTGTTGAATGAGGGTGATGAACTGGAAGCCAAATTCATCGGCGTTGACAAGAAGAGTAAAACAATATCTCTATCTATAAAAGCCAAAGATATTGATCAGGAAACTGCGGTGATTAAAGATTATTCCCAACAATCTACAGCGGGAACACCCACATTAGGCGATATTTTTAAACAAATGGATAAATAATCCCAAATAAAGGGGGGTAGCGGTTTCTTATACCCCCCCCGAATATCGTTATTTGTAAGGATAGACTGTGACAAAATCAGAATTAATTGAAGTACTTGCAAAAAAACAACCACACCTGGCTCAAAAAGATGTTGAATTAGCAGTAAGGTGCATAATCGATCAGATGGCTCAAGCATTATCTTCCGGTGAAAGGATTGAAATCAGAGGTTTCGGGAGCTTTTCGTTACATTATCGTTCACCTCGTATTGGACGAAACCCTAAAACAGGTGATTCAGTCGCACTTTCATCAAAATACGTCCCACATTTCAAGCCAGGTAAAGAATTACGTGATAGGGTGAATGCATCCCGAGAGTTTTGTGAAATCATTGACTAGCATGGTCACCATTTATTAATGAAAGTTTTAGTTTTAATCAACTTTGCAATTATCTTTTTTGTGGCGTTGATTTTTTCCATACTTAATTTCCATCCAGTGCAAATTAATTTGTATTTCACTTCAGTGTCATTACCATTGGCGGTAGTTATGACACTGGAATTATTAGCCGGCATCATTATCGGCATTTTAGTCATGTTCATGCGCATATTAAAAATTAAAGCTCGGTATGCGCTGACCAATAAAAAGCTGACATAATTTACAGCCGATACAGTCCTCCACCTGCTTTTTCGCCGCATACCTATTCAAGTCTTTTAGCTGTTCGGAACTACTTGGGCGTTCCGTATTTTTTTTCATATACTGCCGCTCAATAATCCTCATTAAGTTTGATTTGCGTCGCATAGAATAACTTTACTAATGGCTAATGAATTATGCTATAGTAATTATAAATGAGAATGATTATTGATATTGAAGTGCTATATTTTATCCACGTAACTTTGAGTAGACCAAAATGGTTTTTTTACCTATCGGTATGAAAGATCTGCATGTCGGTGATTGCGGAAAAGTTGTTGGCTTTAACAAGTCAGGCAAAGCCTATCGTAAACGTTTGCTGGCAATGGGGTTGACGCCGGGAACCGAATTCAATGTAACCCGTTTTGCACCAATGGGCGATCCGATTGAAATAAAATTGCGCGGTTTTTCATTAACTTTACGAAAAAAAGAAGCGGATGTTTTATTGATTGAGAAAATTTAATGAACATTGATTTTACAGTAGGTGTCGTCGGTAATCCGAATTGCGGTAAAACGACACTTTTTAATGCTTTAACGGGTGCCAGACAGCACGTAGGGAACTGGCCCGGCGTCACCGTTGAACGTAAAACCGGCGAGTATAAATTTGAAAATCAACTAATTGAATTAGTTGATCTTCCGGGTACGTATTCTCTTGAAGCAATCGAAGACGAAGTTTCTTTGGATGAAAAAGTTGCCAGGGATTATGTCGCTTCAAAGGAAGCCCATCTTATCATCAATATTGTCGATGCTTCCAATATAGAACGGAATTTGTATCTGACTTCGCAACTTTTGGAAATGAGAGTTCCGATGATAGTAGCTTTGAATATGATGGATACAGCAAAACAGCGGGGTATAGACATTGACATCGATTTATTGACGGAAAATCTGAGGTGCCCTGTCGTACCGATTTCAGCTGCGATCAATCAAGGCATTGATGAATTAAAAAAGCAGATTAGCAAAAGCGTAGTCAGCAGGCCTACCCCTAGCGCTAATATTGAATATAGCCCAGCCCTTGAAAAGGCTATAGATACACTTTCCCCATCGTTGATTGAACAAGCAAAACAGCACCAATGTGATTTAAGATGGTTGGCAATCAGGCTGTTGGAAGATGATTCATTGGCAAAACATATTGCCGGAGTGCAGGGCACTCACGCTGCACAAAAGCTGCTTCAGCAGGTTGAACGGGAAATGGATGATGAGATCGACATACTTGCCGCTGATGCCCGTTACGGTTTTGTCAATAAACTGGTACATAGTTGTGTCACAAAATTAACTGAACTACCCCGCGATACATCAGACCGAATTGATCGGATCGTTTTAAACCGATTTTTAGGAATTCCGATCTTTTTGTTTGTGATGTATTTGATGTTTATGTTTACCATTAATCTCGGTGGCGCTTTCATCGATTTTTTTGATCAACTGGTCGGCGCATTTTTGATCGACGGTTTAGCTGTGGTATTAAGCGGTCTTAATTGGCCGGAATGGCTCATTATCCTGACCGCGGATGGTATCGGAGGAGGCATACAAGTCGTTGCCACTTTTATTCCGATAGTTGGCTTCCTGTTTATGTTTTTATCCGTGCTCGAAGATTCGGGTTACATGGCCAGAGCGGCATTTGTCATGGACCGCTTTATGCGATTAATCGGACTTCCCGGAAAATCATTTGTGCCGATGTTGGTCGGCTTCGGGTGTAATGTACCGGCAATCATGGCAACGCGGACTTTGGAAAGTCACCGGGATAGAATATTGACTAATATCATGAATCCTTTTATGTCCTGCGGTGCCAGATTGCCGGTTTATGCCTTATTTGCTGCGGCTTTTTTCCCAGAGGGCGGACAGAATATGGTGTTCGGTCTCTATCTGCTCGGCATTGCAGTAGCGGTAATGACCGGTCTGATTATGAAACATACTATTTTTCAGGGGGAATCCGCGCCGTTTATCATGGAATTACCCGCTTACCATTTGCCGACCTTGCGCGGCATTGCTTTACGAACCTGGGAACGCTTGAAGACCTTTATTTTGAATGCCGGAAAAGTCATCGTTCCGATGGTCTTGGTGTTAAATGTTCTTAACGCGGTGGCCATGGACGGCAGTTTCGGACAGCAGAATAGCCATAAATCCGTGTTAAGTGAAATCGGGCGTGCTTTAGTTCCTGCTTTTAAACCGATGGGGATCGAAGAAGACAATTGGCCGGCAACAGTAGGTATTTTTACCGGTGTATTAGCTAAAGAAGCAGTTGTCGGTACGTTAGATGCGCTTTACAGTCAATTGGGGAGCGATGCTGCCGAACAGGGTCAACAATTCAATTTGAAACTAGCCGTGTTAAGTGCCGTCATGACGATTCCGGAAAATTTGCTTGAAGTCGCGGATAACTTATTGGACCCGTTGGGATTAGATATAGGCGATATCACTGATTTAGAGTCCGCCTCCGAAGCGCAAGAGGTAAACAAAGGCACTTTCGGCGAAATGCAGACGCGTTTTAACGGAAAAGCCGGGGCCTTTGCCTATTTATTATTTATTTTACTGTATGCCCCGTGTGTCGCGGCAACGGCAGCTTTATACCGGGAAACCAAGTTTGCCTGGACAGCATTTATCGTCTTATGGACCACCGGTGTGGCCTATATGGCGGCAACAATATTCTATCAATTGGCTACCTTTGCTAAGCATCCTTTATATTCAACATATTGCATCAGTTGGCTGGTTATCGTTTTTGTAGTTTTAATAGCTGGTTTTAAATTTTGGGGTGTTAAACATAAAGTTCCTCGCAACAATGAGGTAAGCCATGATTTTGTCTGATTTAAGAAATTATTTAAAAAATCAACATCGTGTAGTAATGATCGATTTGGTCAATCATTTTGACATGGATGCCGAAGCGGTTCGCGGTATGCTCGGTAAATGGATTAGTAAGGGAAAAGTTCGCAAGTTATCCTCCGATTCCTCTTGTGGGAGTAGTTGCTGTAAATGCGATCCGTTAATGACTGAAATTTATGAGTGGGTTGAAAAATAGCGTCAAACGGTGATAGCAACGCCATTCTCAATAGTTCCAGTTGAGGTATACCCAACGCCATTACCTATCCGCATTCCATTTTCCTCTACTTTTGAAGATGGGGGATGCCCGAGAAAACATAAAAGCCGAAATTTGCTATGCTCACGCTATAATTACCAGTACCGATATTTGTTGATTAATCGGTTGTATAATCGACATACGCCGGCTAAGCTTTCAGTATTGATACTTTGTAGGAAAAACAATGCCTGTTGATGAAAACAGTATTCTACTCGGACATACAACTGAAATCCGTGTGGATGGAATGGATGCGAGAATAGATGAGAAATACGCGACTGACAATCCGCTGATAACAATCGATGGAAACGATATATTAGCCGCCAGTATCGGCTCTTATGTTGTCATACGTCAAGCGAATATCGGCGTCCTTGCCCTGGTTTTTAAAATGTGGGAGCAAGACCGCTTCAACAACACTGATGAACGTAAAACCGACCGTTATATTTCCCTGATACCGGTTGGAGAAATCGACGCTAAAGGTGTTTTTGTTCGTGGTGTAAGACATTATCCCACTTCCGGCGCTAAAATCTATGCGGTTGGTATTCGTGAAATTAACGCCATTTTTTCCACATTTAGAGAATACGGATTTTTTATTGGCGAATTATCGGCTCATAAGGACTATCATTTAAGTTTGAATCCAAGGGCTATGTTCAGCCGGCATTTTGCGATTCTCGGGCAAACCGGTGCAGGTAAGTCCTGGACGGTAACCAGCCTGATCCAAAACACGATAAAAACGATGCCTAATGCGCATCTCATATTACTGGATTTGCACGGCGAATATTGCTGGAAGGATCAGAACGGAAACCTACAATCGGCCTTTCCGGAAGAACGGGTGAATTACGTCAATGCCCTCGAGCTGGAAATGCCGTACTGGATTATGACCTATGCTGATTTGGTCGATTTATTCATCGACCGGTCAGATCCAGGGGCATCTATTCAAATGGCTTTTATGCGCGAGGTTTTGCAGATTTTAAAACGTAAAACCGCGAAAGAAATTGGGTTGAAAACGGTTTCCATCGACACACCGATTTATTTTTCATTGGTGGAAATGTTTCATCAATTTAAAAATGCCAATGAAGAAAGAAAAGATTTCGGTAAGGTCAAGGGGGCTTTATTCGGACAATTTGATGAATTTCTGGTACGCATGCAGAGCCGATTTAACGATGTACGTTACGACTTTTTGCTGAAACCAAAAGTCCGCACTAATTCGACCACTTTATCGGCGTTGTTACGAGAATTTATCGGATTGGGGGTTTATAAGGCGAATGTTACCGTCATCGATTTAAGTGCCGTTCCGGTCGACGTCAGGCCTGCAATATCGGCACAAGTAGGCAGACTGGTTTTTGAATTCAATTACTGGAACCCCTCACGCAGAGAATTCCCCATTACCTTAATCTGCGAAGAGGCGCATGCCTATATACCGAGAGAAAAAAGCAGTCAATTCGAAGGCACCCGGAAAATGATGGAGCGAATTGCCAAAGAAGGGCGTAAATATGGCGTTTCTATTGGCGTCGTTAGCCAACGGCCGACAGAATTATCCGAAACGATGCTGTCACAATGTAGTTCGTTCATTTGCCTGCGTACCACTAACCCGGACGATCAGGAATATATCCGAAGGCTGGTACCTGAAGGGGAAGGGGATTTGGCCGATATTCTAACTTCATTGGGTAGAGGTGAAGCATTGGTCCTGGGTGAAGCTTCGCCGTTACCTACTCGCGTGCAAATTTACAAACCTGATCCGGAACCAAGAAGTAATGATGTTGATTATTTCACCGGCTGGCGCGATGGTTTGGAAGATTTGGACGTTGACGATATTGTTGAATTATGGCGGACACAAACTCGCAGGCGGTAAATAATGGAGGCGATGAACTCATAACACGCCTCCCGAATAGCCATCATTTTAAAATCAAAAGGCGGTTTTTTACTTTTCGATACTGTTAATAAAAGCATCGGCCTCGTTAATGGATTTTTCCATTGCTGCAATCAAAGTGGATACATCCGTCTGTATTGTTCCTAGTTCGCCTTTCAAGGATGCGATAGCCTGGGCATTAAGATTGTGCTTTAAAAATAATACCTGGTCTTTAAAAACCGCCAGAACCGGCGCAATTTTGGATTCAGCGCGATTCATCGCAGCGATAAGTTGCTGATATTGTTTTTCGGTCGCCTGTAACTTTTTTTGGCTGCTGCGTTTAAGTGAAGCACTGCTGTACTGCTCCAATTCCTCGCGCCATTCTTCAAAAAGGGCCGACGAAACATCCTCAATATCGTCAATACGTTTTCTGACCTGCTTGGCTTTAGCGACACTGGCTTCATATTCATCGTTGAGTTTACTGTAAGTTTCCTCAAGTTCACCCCCTTTATAATTTGTTAGCGCAGTGAATTGTTCTAAAGCGGATTTAAACTGTTTCTTCGCTTCCAATTGGGTGTCCCGTGCTTTTTCTACACGGTGTACCATAATTTCACGCTTGGGTATGCCGATAGAATCAAGCGCACCGTAATACATGCTTGAACAACCGTTCAACAAAGCGACGCAAAGTAATAAAAAAGCCCTCATCAATACGCTCCTCTAAAATGATTAAAGGCTTATTATATTGAAAATACATGGCATTGAATAATCAGTTATAATGCTGTGTTTTTTGAATCGTTTCCGAGCATGTCAGATTCTTTCACCGAAATTCAGCGGCGTCGTACATTTGCCATCATATCCCATCCCGATGCAGGGAAAACCACCCTGACTGAAAAATTGCTGCTTTTTGGCGGCGCTATTCAGCTTGCCGGTTCCGTTAAAGGGCGTAAAGCGGCAAGGCATGCAACCTCGGACTGGATGGAAATGGAAAAACAGCGAGGCATTTCTGTAACTACCTCGGTCATGCAGTTCGATCATAAAGACAGTGTGATCAATTTGCTCGATACGCCGGGACACGAGGACTTTTCGGAAGATACTTATCGCACCTTAACCGCGGTCGATTCGGCATTGATGGTGATTGATGCGGCAAAGGGGGTTGAGGAACGCACCATCAAATTAATGGATGTTTGCCGATTAAGGGATACGCCGATTCTTACCTTTATCAATAAACTCGATCGTGAAGGCAAGGATCCGATCGACTTGATGGATGAAGTTGAAAATATCCTGCAGATAAATTGTGCGCCTATGACCTGGCCGATCGGCATGGGCAAACGTTTCAAGGGCGTTTATCATCTGTATGAAGACGCTGTGCATTTGTTTAGTGCCAATCACGGCGGTAAAATTGCCCGTGGTGATGTTATCGAAGGACTGGCTAATCCCAAATTGGACGAATTACTGGGAGATCAGGCCGAAGAATTGCGTGAGGAGATTGATTTGGTTAAAGGAGCAAGCCACGCCTTCGATCATCACGAGTACCTCGCCGGTCGGCAAACTCCCGTATTTTTTGGTTCGGCAATCAATAATTTCGGCATTTTGGAATTGCTTGATGCTTTTGCTCTCTATGCGCCGTCTCCGCTACCCAGAGCCGCTGAAGAACGTACCGTAGACCCGGAAGAGGAAAAATTCACCGGGTTTGTCTTTAAAGTGCAAGCCAATATGGATCCGGCTCACCGGGATCGCATTGCTTTCCTGCGTGTCTGTTCCGGTAAATTCAACAAAGGTATGAAAATATATCATGTCCGAATCGGTAAAAACATCCAGGTGGCTAACGCGCTTACATTTCAAGCTGACAGCCGCAAAAATGTCGAGGAAGCCTATGCCGGAGATATCATCGGTTTACATAACCACGGCACTATCCAGGTGGGCGACACCTTCTCCATGGGAGAAAATCTGAAGTACGGTGGCATTCCTTATTTTGCACCGGAATTATTCCGCAGAGTCGTCCTAAAAGATCCGTTACGGGCAAAAGCACTACAGAAGGGACTGGTGCAATTGACGGAAGAAGGCGCGACTCAGTTATTTAAACCGCTGAAGAACAATGATTTGATTTTAGGCGCGGTTGGTATTTTGCAGTTCGATGTCACCGCTTTCAGATTGAAATCGGAGTACAATGTTGAGTGTGTTTATGATGCGGTGCCGATCACGACTGCCCGATGGGTCACAGCTGATAATCCGGCTAAACTTGACGAATTTAAAAAGAAAGTGCACGAAAATCTTGCAGAAGACGGCGGCGGGTTTTTGGTTTACCTCGCTAATAGCCGGGTGAATTTACAATTGACCGAAGAACGATGGCCGGATATCCGCTTTAGTGCGACGCGCGAATTGTAAAAGGTAGCGCGCGAACTGATGTGGCTAATAACCGTAATCCAGTTCATTGATTTTAATCAATCTTCCATTTTCAAAATACAACTCCTGCATAAATTTGCTCGATCCGAAATTATAGGTCCAAACATCAATGATTTGATAATAATAAGGATAGAAGGGAGCCGATCTTTGAAAGTAATCAATAAAGGTGGGTTCTCCGCAATATTTGATTACCTCATGTTTTCTATCGCCGATCTGAATCAATTTCGTTCCGCACCTTAAAGCATGAACTTGCCCGGAAATAATCAGGAACAAGATGACCGACAAAATTCGCAGAGGTATCTGATTCATAATGTACTCGTTCACATTCTGTTTTAACTATATGTTGTCGATCTTAAAGTGTCAATGCACAGCGACTTTTATGCGCTTGGCTACTGTCGCTTTTTATCCGCCGCATCGTCGGGGAAATAGCCGACAGTTAACGGGTTGAGCGCTTTTTATGCCGCGCCTTTCGAACTGTTCGTCAATTTGTTTCGCACAGTCACTTCTTCCGCATGGGTCAATGCAAATTAATTTTTCGGTAATTGGCGTTATTGCAAGTCCGCTCGCTATATTGGCCGTCTCGGTATTGCTGATGATATAGGCTACTTCCGCCAGTTTTAGCGGGTGTGTCAAAAAAGGGTAGCGAAATACCAGGCCGAAATCACCAATCGCAAGCACCGCTGCCTGTTTTAGAAGTAATTGTTGATTAAATAAAGATGCATTAAATACCAGAATAGCGTGGTCACTGTGTTTTTGATAGAGTGAAGAAACACTGATTGCATCGGAAATTTCATGTGAAACGAAAAATATGTCCATGATTTGTTCAACACGAGTCATTTCATTGCTTCCCGGAAAATGTCCGAATTTTCCATTGCTGATGCAATGCAATAAATTTTGACTAATCCCTCTATAGAGAAAACCGTCTGCAGTAAAACCGCTGCCAATAAACGCATATCCCGCTGCTAACAATTGCTCAATTGGTTCTGCCCATTCACCGCGGGAAATGTTGGCTCCGAAATCGGTATGCATCGGCGCATATAGAAACGAGTCACGGAGTTTTGAAAAATCAGTTTTTTTGGACATGCCTCATTAACAGTAACTGCCTTAATTGAAAATTTCGGTGCGGAAACCAAATATTGACCAATAGTGTATTATTTTTAGTCGAATGTACGACAAGTATTCTTCAAACATGTCTTTATACTTTACTCAACTTGATGACTTTTGATCTTTTCGAGTTTTTTTCAATAAATAAGGTAAGCAGGGGTGATAATGATTCTGCTTCTGCGACTACTCAATGGCAAACCAAAATCCATTATCCGGAAATTTGCTCTTGGCTTGCAGCAGACAACCCTGAAAATTTTGCAGTGGCAGACAAACTCCGACATGGAAAGTTTATTCAAGTAGTATTGGCCGGTCGTCTTGATACGGTTGCGAAAATTGAAAAAAACTGTTTGGGATGGCAAGCTACGCTAAAGTCGGATGACCAGCCATCGGCCCATGAAATGATGATCTTTATGCCTTTTAACAAACTCACTGTTTGGTACCACGCCGCAATTCTACGGGAAATGCTCAGTCGCCTGCAAATTGCGGGAGGTTATCCGGAAAAATTTCGCCATTTGGATAATTATGAATACTGTGACTACAATCCTGATTTACTCCTAGTTAAAGGTGGCGGTTACTATGAAGCCGATCCCTGTGCATTGTTGTTGAAACTTTCCGGAAAAAGTTCAATTTTTGGCAAATACGATAAACAAAACCTCCACACCAAGATAGGTTCTTGCCGGCATCCGTTTTCCGAATATCAATTGTTGATCGCATAGTGCTTTGCGCCCTCACGATCAAGGGATAGTGACTGCTGACATGAGATCAATAGTTTGAGGATTCCTCATGTCCCCCTCCCTCGCAGGAGAGGAAGAAAATACCTTGCGTTAGGCGCTTTGGCTAATAAAAACGTCGTAATGAAAACTATGGGTCGGTTGTTGACTTAAAGCAGTTTATAATACCTATTTAAAGCCCAAATGGGAAAAACATTGCGATAGGCGCTGTAAGTGATCATACAGTTATAATTGAATACGCCGGAAATATTTTCCTGCTCCCAGTCGCCAGTTTCCGTTTGCCTCTGAATCAGCAATCGAATGCCTTTGTCAATGACGATTTTGTCTTGATAATCCGCTGCCATCAGGGCGAGCAAAGACCATGCGGTATTTACCACCTGGGATTTATCAGCTTGTGTATACACTTTTTTGGAGCAAGATTCAAACGTTTCACCCCAGCCGCCATCCGCTTGTCGTTTACCAATCAGAAAGGCGCAGGCTTTACCGATTCGGTCAGTTAATTTATTGTCATTGTAATACGCTTTGCCCAAGGCTTTGGATAAGGCTTCTATGCCGAACCAGGTAGCATAAGTAAAACAAACGGCCCAACCTCCATACCAGGAACCGTCCTGTTTTTGCTGTCTCAAGATAAAACGTAGCCCGTTACTAATAGCCTTACGAAGTTGTGCATTTTTGTAGTTCGGATAGAATTGCTGAAATTCAATTAATGTTTGCACACAGGCAGACGTACACTCAGTCCAGGAATAATCAATCATAATATCGGCGAACACTTCCGAAGGATTCAGTTTTTCCAGCCATTTCGGTGCTCGGGTTAATTCATAAGTCGCCCAGCCGCCATCTTTGTTCTGGTAGGAAAGTATGACATCAACGGCACCGTAAATTCTTGTATCATCGATAACCGGTGCAATTAAACCTGAACGATGCGCAGCCAAGACTGCGCTTAAACCTTCGGCAGTACAGTCAGCAACAGGCCAACCATTTTCGGCAGTAGAAAACGGCCAACTGCCGATCATCGGATGCCGAAAAAATTGTTCGTGGGTAGGGTGCTGTTTGCGAATTTGCGATATGTCAATGAAATGATAACTTTTAGCAAGGGTTTCTTTGAATAATCGGGCGATATCAGTTTCCAAAATTGCCCGTGTCGCAAACGCGGTATCCCACAGCTGCGATCCATTGTAGCCGTTCATTTTCATACCGTCTTCGGCCACCCATAAATAATCGTACCAGCGTTCCACATGCTGATTAAATTGCTCGGAATCTCTGCCGTATGCATGCCACATACAAATCGAATTGATTGCCTGATTGACCGGTCCGATATTAATGTAGTCGGTTTGCTGGTCCTCCGCATTCAGGTAGCTCAAAATGTAATCCAATGCTTTGTTTCTCAACCACTTGCATTTAATTTTTTCATAACTGTTGGTAAACCAGTTCATCACCTTCAATACCGGTGATGGAATGGTATAGATATCTTCCTTACAGACTGTATCTCTATGCTTGGCCCAGTCGATAAGAGAAAAATCTTCACGATAAATTTCCTGGCGCAACGACAATATCAATTCATTTTCGGGCATACGGATACGATTTGCGTAGCAGTAGGCCATCGGCAAATAGACCATGCGGCTATGACACCAATATCGCCAGGGATGAACCGGCAACCATTTTGGTAATAGCCACATTTCCGGAAACAGGCTATTAAACCCCCGCCAATCATAGAGATTCAAAATGGATAGATAAAATTTCCCCCAGGAAGGTATACCAGTGGCTCCACCATGATTTTTTATCCATATGCCGGCCTTGGCTAAATCCGGATGGTCCTTACCGACACCTAATATGCGCAGCGAGACGTACTGCATCACCGTGCCGAACATTGTGGAATCCCCTTCGATGTGCATTCCCCAACCGCCGTCATCGTTTTGATGGTTGAATAAGTAAATTTTCATCATTTCGCGATGGGGTTTGGGAAATGGCTTACCGCCGATATATGATGCTGTAATCAGGCCGGGCAGCAAAAACATTGGTCCGCCGTAATCACCGGGCCAATGGCCTTCATCGCTTTGTAATTTTGCAAAGTATTCAATCCCTTTTACCAGAGGATCAATTAATTGTTGCCGGGCCTGATTATCCGTTTTAGGCAATTGTCCGGTCAAAGTCGTTGTTTTTTCAGTTAATGCTCTTCCTCTAAAAACTTTATCAGCGGAATTAGGATTGTTGCGCTTATCGAACTTGAAATCTTTTTTAAAATGCTCGATTGTTTCATCAGTAAGCTCAGATACATTTTGCAAGTGGTTGTCGAGATCCGTCGAGAGAGGTTTGTAGGCCCAGATTTGTCGACCATTATTTGTGAGCAATTTCCAATCTTGCCAACTTGATTGTTTTTGGCGCATTTCTACCCTTTTCTTTTATCGGTTTCAAATGTAAAATTGTTTTATTGTATAACAATGAATTGAATTAAAAATCAGTACTATAATTATACTAAACAGAATAGGGAGATAGTTAAAGCAGGTGGGGCCGAATTTTGCTGAAAATGATATTATCGAATTACCAAGGCCGTTGTACGAATTTTTTTCCTCTCCATCCCTCTTGCTCATTGATCAACATCAAAAGAACCCCGGTAATTTAAATATATAATCTCCCGCCGATATTAAATTTTACTAATGATGACGGCGGGAATGAATAAATCAATAAATTCAAGAGTTATCAAATGCTTGCTGCTGAACTGATCTGTTTTAGGGCATAAAAAAAGAAATTTATGAAGACACAATATGACCTATGCATAGTAGGTGCAGGAATGGCGGGAGCAACCATCGCTGCATTTCTGGCACCGAAAGGAATAAAAATTGCATTGATTGATCGGAATTTTACCGAAAAACAACGCATAGTAGGAGAATTACTGCAGCCTGGCGCAGTTTCAACCTTGGCAAAAATGGGTTTAAAACATTTGCTGGAAGGGTTTGATGCGCAGAATATATATGGTTATGCGTTGCTCAATGGAGGTGATCAGTTTACTATCCCCTATAATAAAGATCATAGTGAGGATTGTACCGGCAAGGGACTTCAAAACGGCAAGTTTTTGCAAAAATTAAGGGAAAATGCTCTGCAAAATAAATCGGTAACCCAGATACAGGGAATGGTAACCGAGCTTTGCGAAAATGAAAAAAAAGTCATAACCGGTGTTAAATACAAGGAAAAAAAAAGCGGTGAAATCAAATCAATCTCTGCAAAACTGACGATTACCAGCGACGGTTTTTTCTCTAATTTCAGGGAATATCTGACCAACAATAAAAAGATCGTTACGTCTTATTTCATCGGCATTGTCTTAAAAGATTGTCAATTGCCCTATCCGAATCACGGTCATGTATTTCTTTCGGGACCTACGCCGTTTATTTGCTATCCTATTTCCAGCACGGAGACACGCGTATTAATAGACTTTCCAGGCCCGAAAGCACCCAAAAAACCGACAATCAAGGAACATTTACAAAACAATGTTGCGCCCTACATCCCGGAAACGATAAGAAATTGTTATGAAACCGCCGTCAATCAAGATAAATTCAAAGTGATGCCGAATCATTATATGGCGGCTAAACCCATTGTAAAAAAGGGGGCGGTGATGTTGGGGGATTCACTTAATATGCGGCATCCGTTAACAGGGGGAGGATTAACTGCCGTTTTTGCCGATGTCCATTTATTAGGCACATTTTTATTGGAAATGCCGGATTTCGATGATTTGGATTTGATCCATAAAAAAGTGGAAAAATATTACAAAGAACGTCAATTCGTCAATGCCAATGTCAATATACTTGCTAACGCATTGTATGGCGTAATGTCCAATGATTTGCTTAAAGAAGCAGTTTATAATTACATCAAAAAAGGCGGAGATAATGCCCAGATTCCCATTTCGATCCTGGCTGGTTTAAACAGGGACCATAAAGCTTTGATTAAATGTTTTTTTTCCGTTGCCTTTTTGGGAGCGTATTCCTTGCTCAAAGAGAGCGCAATGAATTTCCCGAAAGCATCAAAAATGCTTTATGACGCGATAGTCATTATCAAACCGCTCGCTCGAAACGAAATTCCATTAGCTTCGATTCTAAAGGGGGGCACTTCGAGTTTCTAAATGGTCAATAAGGAAAACACTAAGCCCGATTACGGGTATGTATGGCAATAACACAAAATCAAAAATTGGTTGTCGCAATCTCGTCAAGAGCATTGTTCAACCTGGATGAATCACATCACATCTTCGAAACGGAAGGTAAAGAAGCTTTTTGTCGTTATCAGATAGAGCATGAAGATGAAATTCTCGAACCCGGCTTCGCATATGCGTTGGTAAAAAAATTTCTCGCCATTAACTCCGGGTTTGCGGAGTCGCCGATTGTGGAAATTATTTTATTATCGCAAAACAGCGCCGATACCGGCTTGCGTATCTTCAACTCCATTGCTCATCACCAGCTTAATATTACCAGAGCGGCTTTTACCAGCGGAACGTCACCCTATGGCTATATTCCGGCGTTTGGTGCGCATCTGTTTTTATCGGCCAATCATGACGATGTCAGCAAGGCGTTACGTGCCGGCTACGCAGCAGCAACCATACTATCCGGCAGTGCTACCGCTAATAAAAGTGAGCAACTGCGCATCGCCTTTGACGGCGATTCAGTACTGTTTTCGGACGAGTCTGAACGTATCTATCAACAGCATGGCTTGGATGCTTTTACTCAAAATGAAACCGTTGACGCCAAAAAGCCGTTAACCGGGGGGCCTTTCAAAGACTTTCTGGCCGCGTTGCACCGAATTCAAACGCGCTTCAGCGAAGATTCCTCGCCTATCAGAACCGCATTAGTGACCGCAAGATCCGCTCCCAGTCATGAAAGGGTGGTTCGTACGCTTAGAGCTTGGGGTGTCCGGATTGATGAAGCATTGTTTCTCGGAGGCATGGACAAGGGAGCGTTTCTGGATGCATTTGGAGCGGACATATTTTTCGATGATCAAAAAAAACACTGCGAATCGGCAGGGAGACACGTGCCTGCCGCACATGTTCCGCATGGTATTGTTAACGAAACGGGTTAGGTGGGCAACAGCTTGAGAATAAAAGACTCTCTCCTGAAAAAGGGACTGACAAATTGGCCTGGCACAACATTGTTCTTCGTTTCCGCCGTTTTTGAATCAGGTCTATATTCATCCATCTCAGTTCCCTTGTAAAAAAAAGTTGATTTGGCTTCATGCTAGTTGACAACGTCCTGCAACACCAGTAATTTAACTGGTTTTCACGAAAATATAGTATTAGGCAATATCCTGATTAACGAGTAATAAATGGAACAATTTCATCGCATAAGCCGTTTACCCCCTTACGTTTTTAATATTGTCAATGAACTAAAGGCCAAAGCACGGTCTGAAGGGGAGGATATCATTGATTTTGGCATGGGCAATCCTGATCAACCGACTCCGAAACATATCTTAAACAAATTAATTGAAGCAGCGGAGAGGGATAATACACATCGCTATTCGGTGTCCAAGGGTGTGCCGCGCTTGCGGCGGGCAATCTGCAACTGGTACAAAAACCGTTTTAATGTTGATTTGGATCCTGAAACTGAAGCCATTGTCACAATCGGCTCAAAGGAAGGACTGGCCCATCTGGCTTTAGCAACATTGGGTCCGGGTGATGTCGTTTTAGTGCCGAATCCTGCCTATCCAATTCATCCTTATGGTGTCGTTATCGCCGGCGCAGACCTACGCCATGTTCCATTAATCCCCGGTGTGGATTTTTTTGATGAATTGCACAAAGCCATCATTGATTCCTGGCCGAGCCCCAAAATGCTGGTGTTGAATTTTCCGGGCAATCCGACGACACAATGTGTTGAATTGGAGTTCTTTGAAAAAATTATTGAAGTCGCCCGCCAATATAATATTTGGGTTGTGCATGATATCGCTTATGCCGATATCGTTTTTGACGGTTATAAAGCACCGTCTATTTTGCAGGTCAAAGGTGCAACCGAAGTGGCTGTCGAGTTCTTTTCCCTATCGAAAAGTTATAATATGCCGGGTTGGCGAGTAGGGTTTATGTGCGGCAATAAAGATCTGGTCGCTGCGCTGACCCGGATTAAATCTTATCTCGATTACGGTATGTTTACTCCGATCCAGGTGGCTGCCATTACCGCATTGGAAGGCCCGCAGGATTGTGTCGCTGACATCTGCTCCATGTATAAAAGTAGACGTGATGCGCTTTGCGACGGCCTGGTGTCGGCCGGATGGCCTGTTTCAAGACCGAGCGCAACCATGTTTGTTTGGGCGCCGATTCCCGAACCCTATAAAGCCATGGGCTCACTGGAATTTTCCAAGAAATTGCTGCTTGATGCCAAAGTAGCCGTATCTCCCGGCATCGGCTTCGGTCAGCATGGCGATGACCATGTCCGGTTCAGTCTGATCGAAAATGAACACAGAACCCGGCAGGCGATACGCGGTATTCGTAATATGCTTAAGAAAAACGCCGTTGTATAATGGTGAGCCGCGAATGGGCAAGTAATCTTTTTAGGAGTTTGAGTTGAAACCGGTAAAAGTTGGGATTTTAGGCTTGGGTACTGTGGGTGGCGGCACCATTAACGTCTTAAGACGCAACGCCGATGAAATATCGCGTCGCGCCGGACGAGACATCATCGTAAAACGGGCATCGGCGAGAGATCTGACTCGTGAAAGAATTTGCGACACCGGTGATATAGCGTTGACAACCGATCCTATGGAAATCATAGCTGATCCTGAAATTGATATTGTTTTGGAATTAATCGGCGGTGAAACGATTGCAAAAGATTTAGTATTAAAAGCAATTGATAACGGCAAACATATTGTTACCGCAAATAAAGCATTGATAGCTCTGCATGGTAATGAAATCTTCGCCAGGGCTCTTAAGAAAGGGGTCATGGTTGCCTTTGAAGCGGCTGTTGCCGGCGGTATACCGATTATCAAAGCGATCCGGGAAGGTTTGAGCGGAAATCAGATACAATGGCTGGCGGGAATAATCAATGGGACAGGTAATTTTATTCTGACTGAAATGCGCGATAAAGGGCGTGATTTTGGCGAAGTACTGGCAGAAGCCCAGGCACTCGGCTATGCCGAAGCCGATCCTACATTCGACATCGAGGGCATTGATGCCGGCCATAAATTAACTATCCTGGCATCGATAGCCTTTGGTATCCCGCTACAATTTGAAAAAGTATACACGGAAGGTATAACGCAGATTACTCGTTCCGATGTTTCATATGCCGAGAGATTAGGCTATCGGATCAAACACTTGGGTATCGCGCGTAAAACTGCCCGAGGCATCGAATTGCGCGTTCATCCGACCCTGATACCAGAACGCCGCTTACTTGCCAATGTCGATGGCGTCATGAATGCGATAGTGGTCTATGGCGACGCAGTCGGCCCCACTTTATACTATGGAGCCGGAGCCGGAGCTAATCCGACTGCTTCAGCAGTTGTTGCCGATGTGGTTGACGTGGTCAGAGCGCTTACCACCGACCCGGAAAATCATGTTCCGCATTTAGCATTTCAAGCTGATGCGTTGGCCGACATCCCGGTGTTGGCAATGGATCAAGTCGTGACCGCTTATTATTTACGTCTCAGTGCAGAAGATAGGCCGGGCGTCATGGCTGACGTAACACGAATTTTAGCCGAACATCAAATCAGTATCGAAGCGATCATTCAGAAAGAGCCGGTGGCCGGCGAAACCTTATTACCGGTGATTATGTTGACGCAAAAAACGCTTGAAAGAGAAATGAACGCAGCTATTTCAGAAATTGAAAATCTGACAACCATTTCCGGTAATGTTACAAAAATCCGAGTTGAAACATTAAATTAAACAGACACATGCCATTACAAAAACGATATACCGGTCTTATAGAAACTTACAGAGATCGTTTGCCGGTCAATGAAAAAAGCCCTATCATCAGCCTGAGTGAAGGCAATACGCCGTTAATTCAATTACAAAATATTCCAAAGATTATCGGTAAGCAAGTCGAAATCTATGTTAAATATGAAGGGCTCAATCCTACCGGCTCGTTTAAGGACCGCGGCATGACGATGGCTGTTACTAAAGCGGTAGAGGAGGGCAGTCAGGCCATTGTGTGTGCCTCAACCGGCAATACGTCCGCTGCCGCTGCCGCCTATGCGGGCCGGGCCGGAATAAAGGCTTTTGTGCTTATACCCGAAGGCAAGATAGCTTTGGGAAAACTCGCCCAGACAATGCTTTACGGTGCCGACATCATCCAGATAAAAGGGAATTTTGATGAAGGGATGCGATTGGTTAAGGAAATTGTCGATCATGCACCTGTAACCCTGGTCAATTCAATCAATCCCTATCGCATCGAGGGCCAAAAAACAGCAGCGTTCGAGATCGTCGATGCTTTAGGTGACGCTCCTGATTTCCATTGTCTGCCGGTTGGAAATGCAGGAAACATTACTGCCTACTGGAAAGGTTATTGTGAATACGCAACAGATACCGAAACCAATAAGGCGGTAACCGATAAACGCCCGGTGATGTGCGGTTATCAAGCAGCCGGTGCCGCTCCGTTCATTGCGGGACACATGATTGATAATCCGGAGACAGTTGCCACCGCGATCCGTATCGGTCATCCGCAATCATGGGATTTCGCCTGGGTCGCACAAAAAGAGTCAGGTGGTTGGTTCGATTGTTTTACTGATGAAAAAATTCTTCAGGCTCAAAAAATGCTGGCTTCATATGAAGGAATCTTTTGTGAACCCGCTTCGGCAACCTCTTTGGCGGGTGCGTTGCAAGACATCGAGCAGGGCAAAATACCCGAGGGAAGTAAAATCGTATGTACCCTAACCGGAAACGGATTGAAAGACCCAGATACCGCTATTAAACAATGCTTGGTTAAACCGATTACTGTTGAAGCTAATTTGGATTCGGTAAAAAAAGCCATCTTGGACCAAATGTAAATCAAATATGCGAATATTATTTCGCTCCGGTTCTAAAAATCTCATTAGCAAGAAAAAGCCACCTTTAAAAAGAGAAGGTGGCTTTTTTTGTTGGCGAATTAGAATTTAGAAAAGTCGTACCAAGTGATGTCATTGGAATTTTTACCGTGATTGGTTTTCCCTATTAATATTGAATATTACATGTATTATCAAGGTGTTAAAAAGAAAATTGTACCTAGGCCAGTCATTCGCAATTCACTATTAAACTCGGTCGATCTGCACCCGATTTTGAGGCGCATCTACCAATCTCGCGGCATTCATTGCACCGATCTATTAAACCGATCATTGGCAATTTTACCTTCACCCTGGTTGCTGTCAGGCATGGAACAAATGGTTGCGATCCTTGTTGAGGTAATTAAAAGCGGAAAGAAAGTGCTCATTGTTGCCGATTTTGATGCGGACGGTGCCACCAGCTGTGCTGTCGCGGTCAAAGGGCTACAGATGCTGGGAGCGAATCAGCCGGATTTCATCGTTCCGAATCGCTTTGAATACGGTTATGGATTGACACCTGAAATTGTTGAACTGGCCAGTGAGCGTAAGCCCGATGTATTAATCACTGTCGATAATGGCATTTCGAGCATTGAAGGAGTAAAAGCCGCTATTGATCTAGGGATGACCGTGTTAATTACCGATCACCATTTGCCGGGAAATGAATTGCCGAAAGCTGATGCCATCGTTAATCCTAACCTTGATGATGATCATTTTCCCAGCAAGGCGTTGGCTGGCGTGGGTGTTATTTTTTATGTATTAATGGCATTACGAAGCCGATTAAGGGAATTTAACTTTTTTCAAAACACCAAAGAACCCAATCTGGGACAGCTCTTGGATTTCGTTGCATTAGGCACAGTTGCTGATGTTGTGCCTCTGGATCATGTCAACAGGGTGTTAGTTCATCAGGGATTGTTGAGAATACGTTCCGGTTTTTGCCATCCGGGACTGACGGCGTTGATTGAACGTTCAGGTCGAAATAAACAAACAATCACCAGTTCCGACTTGGGTTATGCACTCGGCCCCAGACTCAATGCCGCCGGTCGCCTGGATGATATGACCTTAGGCGTTGATTGTTTGCTCTCGGACAATGAAAGCTTAGCCAGGGAAATAGCTACACAATTAGACGAACTTAATACTGACCGTAAGGAAATAGAAGGGCAAATGAAAACCGAAGCATTTGCATTGCTTCATCAAATGAAAGTACTGGAAGAGCGCCATTTGCCTGCAGGTATTTGCCTGTATGATGAAAATTGGCATCAAGGTGTTATTGGCATATTGGCGTCTAGAATTAAAGATCGGCTGCATCGTCCGGTCATAGCCTTTGCTCCTGGCGAAAAAGGAGAAATAAAAGGCTCTGCACGTTCCATTCCCGGTGTTCACATTAGAGACGTGCTAAGCGACATCGCTTCACTCCATCCTAAATTGTTAAAAAAATTCGGCGGTCACGCAATGGCCGCAGGATTAAGTCTCAAAATATCGGATTATCCGCCTTTCGCTCTGGCATTTGATCAAATGGTTGAAAAAAAGTTGGCAGAAATTGATTTGGAACAGAAAATCTATTCCGACGGCGAATTGACTGAAAAGGACATAACACTTGATTTTGTCGCATTATTGCAGAATTCAGGCCCTTGGGGACAGGAGTTCAGTGAGCCGATGTTCAATGGCATTTTCGATGTTGTGCAGAGTCGCATAGTGGGTAAATGCCATCTTAAATTGGTGCTAAGAATGCCTTTCAGCGAATTGTTAATCGATGCCATTGCTTTTAATGTCGAGCAAGCGGAAAAGTGGCTGGGTATGCGTAAAATTAACGCTGCCTATAAATTGGATATAAATGAGTATAAAGGTAACCGCAGCGTGCAGTTTATTCTGCAATATATGGAAAAGATCGAATAATGAAAAAAGGGCGGTTAGATAGCCGCCCTTTTTTACCTTGTCAACGAGTGTCCAAACGCCCGTTGAACGCCTGTTGCAGCTTGGCTTTATTTCTTTTCTGCAGCCTGTTCGGTAGCTGTTTCTTCTTGTTTTGCCTGCTCCTCCGTAGTTTCACCGGCGGCAGTATCCGGTTCGGTTTGTTGTTCCTGATCATCACTGCTTGCTTTGCCGGTTTGTTCCTCGGCTGCTTTTTCAGGTTCAGACTGTGGTTCTTCCGGCGCTATTGTTTCCTCTTTTTCTGCTACAAAAATTTCTACATTAGCTTGATTGCGCAGATTGTCGAGGTATTCGGTAACTTTTTGATTACGCAGTAAAGGAGCAAAATGCTCTTTTACGGCTTCAAATTTCGGTGGCGTTTTTGCTCTGGAATCTTCGCGCAAAATAACATGCCATCCGAATTGCGTTTGAACGGGTTCAGTCGTGTATTTTCCGTTTTCCAGTGCTACGACCGCTTCAGCAAACGGGGGTACCATGCGCTTGGACTCGAACCAACCCAAATCCCCGCCGCTCGATTTTGAGGGTCCGGTTGAATACTCTTTGGCCAAAGCGACAAAATCACCGCCTTTGTTCAGTTTTTCGATGATTTGCTTTGCTTCATCTTCGGTTTTTAGCAAAATATGACGAGCTTTGTATTCCTCGCCGGCCGTATTGGCAAACTGCTTGTCATATTGCGCTTTGAGTTCTTCCTCAGTCGGTGGGTTTGAATCGATATATTGCTGAACGGCAGCCTGAGATAGCAAGGCATTTTTCATTAATTCCATTCGCAATACAAATTCAGGGCTATCAGCCAGTTTGTTTTTCTCGGCTTCCTGGACCAACAATTCAGTTTGGACCAATCGCTCAATCAGTTGATCATCAGGAATTTGCTGCCCACGAGCATTTTGCGCCACCTCATTCTTCATGGCCTCAAATTGCGCTTTGCTGATATAGGTTCCGTTAACAGACGCAATTGCATCTGCCTTATCCACGGCCGGTGCCGATGAGGTTTCTGTTGTCTTTTGATCACAGGCGGCCAGCAAAGCTGAACTTGCGAGTAACATTACAGTTAGTTTCTTTTTCATTTTATTTAGTTTTCCTTTGAATTTTCTGATGGGGTTAAAGCATCAATGCCTAAAGCATGGATCCGGTTTTTCATCAACTCGCCAAGAGCTTGATAAATTAATTGATGTCGTTTTACTAAAGATTTTCCTTCAAAAACGCTGGAAACGATTGTGACGTGGAAGTGTCCCCCTCCGTTTTGCACTCCTGCATGTCCTGCATGCGCTAATGTATTATCGACCACTTCGAGATACGAGGGGTGGATTGTTTCGGTCAATTTTTCTTTAATCAATTGTGCGGTCATTGTGGAAAAACCTGTTTAAACGGTTTTACACTGACTTTTGCATAAACCCCCGCATCAATATAAGGGTCTGCATCCGCCCATTGTTGAGCTTCTCCAAGACTGCTGAATTCAGCAACAATCAAACTCCCGGTAAAACCGGCTTCCCCTGGATTATCGCTGTCTACTGCGGGATGCGGTCCGGCCAGGACCAGACGGCCTCTGTCTTGAAGATCTTGTAAGCGTTGGATATGAGCCGGACGGGCTGACATACGCTTTTCCAGGCTGTTTTCCACATCTTCACTGATAATGGCGTATAACACAAATTACTCCTCTGTCGATTTGGTTTCTATTGCTTCGGTTTCGTCGGTGATATATTTGGAAAGAAAAATAGCTTGCAGAAAAACAAACAAGATTGTTAATCCCATCATGCCGAATAATTTAAAATTAACCCAGGTTTCAGTATCAAAATTAAAAATAACATAGAGATTAATGAATCCCACGCTACAAAAAAATACGACCCAGCTCAAATTCAAGCGTTTCCAGAGAAGCGGCGGTAATTCAATATTGCCGGACATCATTCTTTCAACCAAAGGTTTATCACCAACAAACTGGCTTGCCAGGAAAGCAATACCAAACAGCCAGTTAATGACACTGACTTTCCATTTGATAAATTGTTCGTCCTGGAAATAGAGTGTAGCGCCGCCCATTACAGCAATTAAAATAAGCGTAATCCATTGCATGGATTCAACTTTGCGATGTTTGAACCAACTGTATATGACCTGCACCAGTGTTGCGCCAATTGCAACAGCCGTTGCGACATATATGTCAAAAACTTTGAATGCAATAAAAAAAAGGATGATGGGGAAAAAATCAAAAAGTAGTTTCATAAACGGGGGTAATCGCTCGAATGGATAATAGATTTCAAATTTGAAATTAGCTTGAAATGACTTCCTTATTGGCGGTTGAGTACAAACTTTTTAAGCCTTAACCTAAGTATGCGCCTGTGCAATAGATATCAATACATGTTATTTCAATGCTGTATCATGTTAACTTGTAGTGATGAATTGGCTTTATATTGTAAGTTTTTTACTTTGCATTGTACATATTTAGAGTAGCCTATCTGGTAAAATGTTCAATTTTATTTTTATAGAGGTTAATTATGGATAAAATCACCCGGACTGAATTAGAGGCAGCCGCTTTCAGACGATTGATCAATCATTTACAAGAGCATACGGAGCTGCAAAATATTGACTTGATGATCCTTGCCGATTTCTGCAGGAATTGCCTGGCAAAATGGTATCTGGCTGCAGCTCAAGACAAAAATATTGATATGGACTACGAACAGGCGAGAGAAATTATCTATGGCATGCCGTACAATGAGTGGAAGGAAAAATACCAAACCCCGGCAACTGAAGAACAACTGGCCGCCTATGAAAAAAAACAGCAGACAAAATCCTGATGTGATGAAGACGATACCACTTGATGCGATGTTTTCCGGAATCATCGGAAAAGAATACGACATGTTAAAACTCGTCTGCCCATTAGCAGCGGAAATGAGTAGATTGGTAGGATGGCAGGTATCAAATTATCAGGGTACTACAGCCCGGCAAAGTTTGGAAATTATTGAGTTAGGCGGTGGAACGGGGATCACTACGCTTAATATATTAACCGCAAGGGATGATATCCATGTTACTTCCGTGGATAATGAACCAACCATGCAAAACCAAGCCAAAAAAAGCTTATACAAATGGCTGGAAGAAGATAAATTGTGCTTTGACAGTGACGATGCCTTGACGGTTTTAAGGAATAGACAAACCAACAGTGTCGATATCATCGCTTCCGCTTATACATTGCATAATTTTTTAGATAGTTACCGCAATGACACGATACGGGAAATATTCCGTGTCTTAAAACCCGGTGGTCAATTTGTTAACGCTGATCGTTACGCTCTGGATGATATATCCGCGCACACCCGGATGATTCAAGAAGAAGTTTCCGGTTATTTTTCCGTTTTAACTAAAATTAACCGCTTGGATTTGCTGGAGCAATGGATCATACATTTATTTTCGGACGAGTCCGGCAATCACGTGATGCGCGAAGGCGCGTCACTAAATGTACTGCGCCAGACCGGATTTTCAAATATATCCATTTCGCACCGTCAGCAGGTCAATGCCTTACTAATAGCGGAAAAACCCATTTAATTGGTTTTTGTTAATACCGGATTATTGCAAGAAGCCGTTGATTGCTACCAAGTCATCCCTCGTTAAGATACTGGCGGATTGTTTCAACTTTATGCGATTGATCAGATAATCGTAACGGGATTTAGAATATTTTGTTTTAGCATCAAATAAATTACGCGTTGTCGCCAAAACATCAACCATGGTTCGAGTGCCTACCTCGAAACCAGCCTCTGTTGCTTCAAGTGACTTTTCTCCGGAAATCACGGCGGCTTTCAAGGCCTCGACGCGGCTGATGGTAGAGATAACGCCTCGGAAAGCATCCTTAACTTGGCGTTGTACCGCACGTTTTGCTTCTGTTAACGCGTCGTTGGCTTGATCATACTCATGTTGCGCCTGCCGCGTACGTGAAATTACCGCTCCTCCTTCATAAATAGGGACATTTAATTGCAGGCCGATACTCTGTGTGTCGCCACGTAAACCGAATGAAGCAGTACTGTCCCTTTCCCCATAGGATCCGACGATATCCAAAGTGGGATAATGCCCGCTGCGTTGCAGACTAATTGACTTACGGGCGGCCTCAGCCTGATTGAAGGAAGCGATAATATTTAGATTTTGAGTGGCGGCATTTTCACTCCAACTGTTGATATCATCAGGCTGCGGTTTGGTCAAAGGTAAATTTTCGCCTAGCACGGCGAGCACGCCGTCAAAATTACCGATGATTTGCCTAAGCGCTTCTTTGGCATTGTCAACTTCATTTTCAGCCGCAATAACATCGGCCCGTGCCTGATCGAAGCCGGCTTGTGCCTCGTAGACATCGGTGATTGCAATCAAGCCCACTTCAAACCGTTGCTGCGCCTGGTCCAATTGTCTGGCAATAGATGCTTTTTCGGCAATTCTGAATTCAAGCTCATCCTGTGCGGAAAGAACGTTGAAATAAGCTTCCGTGGTTTTAACCATCAAATTCTGTTGCTCGGCCTGAAATTGTGCTTCAGCTTGCGCTATTAGGTTGTCTGATTGGCTAAGTTGTACCCAGGAGCTCCAATTAAATACCGGCTGCGTCAGATTTAAAGAAAACTGGTTATTCCAATAAGCCTGTTTACCTGTACCCGAAACAATATTACTTGCGCCAAATCGTTTCGTATTATTTAGCCAATTACGACTGCTGTCTGCAGAGACCGATATACTTGGTAACAAAAGCGCGAGACTTTGGTCTTTCGACTCTCCGACCGCTAAACGATTTTCATAGGCTTGTTTCAAGACAGGATCATTTTCCAGTGCCAAAGCGTATATTTCCAATAAATCCTGGGCATGCACAATCGGCAGAAAACAAAAATATATCCCCAAGAATACGCTGGTTTTTATTTTCATGTTAAATAGACTCTGAATAGTTGTGGACTTGGTAGATTTACAATCGTTGACATACTAACGCTCGGTGTTAAACACCACGCCTCTTTCTGCATAATTGGGTAACAAGCATGGCACCGAATCGTAGGAACGGACATTTCGTAAAGAGCAAAATCAAATTTGGCTATATATTGATCTGATAGTATGGAGGGGGTTACTCAGCAAATGAAAACAAAACTTTGTTTATACATTAATGCGTTAACCTGCGTGCTTTATTTTAGCAAAAATATGCCGTTTACCCATCGACAATCTAGTCCGTCGTGGAATTTTGATGGACTATTGACGGACTAATATAGCAAAAATAGTCAAAAATACACAAAAAAGATCGTAAATAAGATAGTGTAAAGTTTTGAAAAATAAGAAAAACCTTGATAGGCGGCTGTGTGTAGCTCCGATGTTGGATTGGACCGATAATCATTGCCGCTATTTTCACAGATTGATCACTCGACACACCGTTTTGTACACCGAAATGGTTAATACCAGTGCCTTGATCCACGGTGACCGGCACCGACTATTGCATTTTGATCCAGCGGAGCACCCGCTGGCTTTGCAACTGGGAGGAAGTAATCCGGAGGAATTGGCATTGTGTGCCAGAATGGCGGAAGATTACGGTTATGATGAAGTCAATCTGAATGTGGGTTGTCCCAGCGCCAAAGTGCAAAGCGGTCGTTTCGGCGCCTGCCTGATGGCCGAACCGAAATTAGTTGCCGAATGTGTCGTAGCGATGAATAAAAACGTAGCTATTCCGATTTCCGTTAAATCGCGTATCGGAATAGATGATCAGGATTCTTATCAGAATTTATATGATTTTGTATCGGAAGTTGCTTCAGCACCTTGCGATACCTTTATTATTCATGCCCGAAAAGCTTGGTTATCCGGTTTATCCCCCAAACAAAACAGGGAAACTCCACCATTGCGGTATGATTTTGTTTTTCAATTGAAACAGGACCTTCCACAACTGGAAATTATTTTAAACGGCGGCATAACTACCGTTGATCAAGCGTTGGAGCTGTTACAGCAAGTTGACGGGGTGATGATTGGCCGGGAGGCTTATCATAACCCCTTTATTCTATCTAAAGCGGACAAATGTATTTTTCAGGATTTTACGCCTGGAAAATCTCCCGCTGATATAGCTCGGGAAATGGTACCCTATATCCGACGGCAACTGAAAGCAGGGGTTCGTTTACATAGCATCACTCGTCACATGCTTGGCTTGTTTTATGGTCAGCCTGGCTCCCGAAAATGGAAGCGCTATATTAGCGAAAATGCATGCAGCCGGTATGCAACTGAACAAATTGTCCTACACGCATTGTCAATGGTACAGGAATAACCTGTAAAAGCATGTATAATGCCCTGCTGTATATGAATTTGAGATAAGTTAATGGAAGAATATTTTACCAAAATTATTGAAGCCATTGGAGAAGACCCGACTAGAGAAGGTTTGATTGATACACCGAAACGTGCTGCAAAAGCTTTCCAGTTTCTAAATAACGGATATAAAAAATCCCTGGAAGAGGTTCTCAATGATGCTATTTTTGTGGCAGACACTGAAGATATGGTAATTGTAAAAAATATTGAACTGTATTCTTTGTGTGAACACCATTTGTTGCCGTTTATTGGAAAATGCCATGTAGGTTATTTACCGAGAGGTAAAGTGCTGGGCTTATCAAAAGTGGCACGCATTGTTGATATGTATGCCCGGCGTTTGCAAATCCAGGAAAAACTGACCAAACAAATAGCCGATGCAGTAGAACAAGGTATCGGTGCGCGTGGAGTGGCTGTTGTCATAGAGGCCAAACACTTGTGTATGATGATGCGCGGCGTGGAAAAGCAAAACTCGGTCATGACCACCTCGGTTATGACCGGTATTTTCCGGGAAGAATTAAGCACCCGTGCGGAATTTTTAAATTTGATTAAAAATTCATAATGCCGGACACCAGTAAGCAACCGGAAAAAGCAACCGGAATTTTACTGGTAAATCTTGGTTCGCCCGCCGCTCCGACCCCTTCGGCGGTACGACAATATTTACGCGAATTTTTGTCAGATCCTCGGGTTGTTAGCCTGCCACGAGTGTTATGGCTGTTTATTCTAAATCTGTTCGTGCTGCCGTTCAGACCGACAAAGTCTGCTCGGGCTTACCGTAAAATCTGGACCGAACACGGTTCGCCATTGATTACGATCAGCCGGCGGCTAACTGAATTGTTAACCGCTAAAGTTGACGGCAAAGCGTCGGTAAAATTGGCAATGCGTTACGGCCGACCGGCAATCGCCACCAAACTTGCCGAATTTCGCCGGCAGGGTATTGAGCGGTTGATGGTGGTACCGTTGTACCCTCAATATTCCGGTGCAACGACCGCATCGGTTTTTGATGCGGTTATAAACCAGATAGGGAATTGGCAACATGTTCCCGATTTTCATTTTATTAATGATTATTATCGAAATACCGAATATATTGATGCAGTTGCCGATTCAATCCGGCAATACTGGGAAAAACAGGGCAGGGGAGAAATGCTTTTATTTTCGTTCCACGGCCTGCCGGCGAAATCGATTAAATTGGGAGACCCTTATTTCAAACAATGTCATGAGACAGCATCTTCTATAACTGCTAAACTCGGATTAAAAAAACAAGATTGGCAAGTTGTATTCCAATCCCGGTTTGGACGAACGGAATGGCTAAAACCTTATTGCGTCGAAGTATTGCAACAGTTGCCGGTGCAAGGAATTAACAACGTCGATGTCATTTGCCCCGGTTTTTCAGTGGATTGCCTGGAAACATTAGAGGAAATTGCAGTCACTAATAAATCGTTTTTTATTGCCGCCGGTGGTAATCAGTTTCGTTATATCCCGGCTTTAAATGCGACCCCGCGACATGTTGAAATGCTTGCTAAGCTTGTTGAGAAGTATCTTTAATATCAATTAACAAGAAGAAAATGTTATGAATGATACAATATTAGAAAGTTGGGAAAACTGCGAATGGCCTGGGGTACGCTCAACTAAACCGATCGGTACAGGTCTTGGGGTTATTGATGAGGGGACATTCAAAGCGATAGAAATTGACGAGTTATTCGATACCATTAATTATGCTGAAACGGTGGTCGGCCAGTCGACTTTATATCGATCGTTAACGCGGCCTTTGGATTCGTTGCAGGCACTCCGGGATAAACAAAAAGCAGTCATTGAGCTTCAGGACAATAATGAATTGCTGGAAAACATAGAACGGACCGTTCAGCAAGCAGGGAAGGACGAAAAGGGTTTATATCAGCTATTGTTCGGTAATTTTTTAGGTATGTTCGGTACCAGCAGGGAAGATGTTCAGGTGGAAGGGTACGGTTATGAACCCTATATTAAAGGAACGCGTTTGTTCGTGGACCTGGTTGACAACATCCGGTCGTTGCAAGAACCAAACAGTAAATACCTCGCAGCAATTTTCAATTCTATAAAGGCGTTCTCCGATACTCGGGAGTTTTCACTAATGAAGGGGCCGGTTTATAAAACCGAGCGTGCATTATTGAGCAAAAAAGATCGCGGCAATCCATTTATTCCCGCCATCATTTTTCGCCCAAGAATCTTCAAGCCTTTATTTTTAATAATTTTTTTCGCAGTCTTATGGTTGGTAATGCAGCTCAACCCGATTCAATCGGGCACACCGAATTTTACATTCAGCCCGATTTTTGTACTTTTTACGTTGCCGCTGTTGTTGCTTTATGTCCCTTTTATAGGTTCTTTCGACCGGGATTACTGTATCCTTCCGTTGCGTGAAGAATTCAAGGCGTCGACAGAGGTAAGGCAAACCTTGGATGCTTTGGGAAAACTTGATGAATTGTTGTCATTCATCAAGTTTGCGAAAGCCTATGGCAGCGCAATGGTGCTCCCGAATGTCATCGACTCCAAGCACCACCAAATCGATTTATCAGATGTGAAAAACCCGGTTTTGGGTAAAGATAATCCTCAATATGTCGGAAACGATTTCAAATTGATAAAAGATAAGCTGGTTTTTGTTACCGGGCCTAACAGTGGCGGTAAAACGGCTTTTTGTAAAACCGTGACGCAAGTGCAGTTATTGACTCAAATCGGATGTTACGTTCCGGCAGAATCCGCTACATTGTCCATGGCAGACCACATTTTTTATCAGGTTCCCGAAATCAGTCATCTTGATGACGGTGAAGGACGGTTCGGCACGGAATTAAAGCGCACCAAAGAAATTTTCATTGCCGCTTCCGCTAAAAGCCTGGTGGTACTGGATGAATTATCCGAAGGGACAACTTTTGAGGAAAAGTTGGAAACTTCCGCCAATGTGCTTAATGGCTTTTATAAAAAAGGGAACAACACTATCTTGATTACTCATAATCATCAACTTGTTGACAATTTCGTCGATAAAGGCATAGGGTTGCCCCGGCAGGTTCAATTCGCCAATGACGCTCCGACCTTTAAATTAATTGAAGGTATATCACGCGTCAGCCATGCAGACCGGGTAGCGAAAAAAATAGGCTTTTCAAAACAAGATATTGAAAGTTATTTGAAAAATCAATAACTGTACTATAATAATAGAAAAATTATTCTAGTGGTTTGCTTGTCATTATTCGGCAAACTTCATTCAACTACTGATAAACAATTAATTAGCACAGATGCGATGATTAAAATAATGCGTTATTTAACGATTGTATTGATTTATCCATTGTTTGCCTTTCCACTTGTAACATCTGCCGATATTTATAAATACACGGCTCCTGATGGAAAAATTTATTATACCGATAAGCCAAAGCACAAATATTATAAACGGCTTATACGTAGCAGACCTCATAACTACCAGCAGTCGTTAGCTTATTACCCGCAAAACAAAAAAAAATATACGTCTATAATAAAGGCCGCTGCTGCCAAACATCAACTTGATCCTAATTTACTTCACGCTGTTATCTATGCCGAATCCGCTTATAACGCAACAGCCGTATCTTCAGCAGGTGCGGTAGGGTTAATGCAGTTAATGCCTGCAACGGCAAAACGCTATGGCGTTACGAACCGCCATGATCCTGCTCAAAATATTAACGGCGGAGCCAGATATCTAAAAGATTTACTTAAGTTGTTTAAATTCAATACAAGATTGGCCGTAGCTGCTTATAATGCCGGTGAAGGTGCGGTTAAAAAATATAATAATAGCGTTCCCCCTTATCCGGAAACGCAACGCTACGTTAACAAAGTGATGCGGATCTACCAAAGTACATAAACGCAAGTTAATTCTCTTCGGGGTTGTTGACTTGCCAATAATAATTTAGTACATCGCTTTAGACTGCGCGTGTTTAACTATGCAAGTTAGCACGCTAAATGACTTCTACACCAAATTTTTCCAAAATCCGAATTAGTTTGATCAGCGGCAAGCCCATCAAAGCATTAGGGTCTCCGCCATTTATTTGAGAAATTAATGCAATTCCCAAACCTTCCGCCTTGAATCCGCCGGCACAATCATAGGGCTCGTCCAAATCAACATAGTTTTCAATTTGTTTGTCGGATAATTCCTTAAATTTAACGCTGCATATATCTAAATCGCTGAAATGTTCCTGAGTACCGGAGTTTAATACGCAGACACTGGTATAGAATAAAACCCTATTCCCCGAAATCGATTGTAACTGGCGCATGGTGTTCGTACGGTTGAGGGGTTTAATTAACTGCTGATTTTCCAGTATGACTACTTGATCCGAGCCGATGATCAGATGGTTTGGAAAATTGACTTTAACAGCATTGGCTTTTTCATAGGCTAGCCTTAATGCCAATTGCCGTGGTGATTCGCCAGCAATTGCCGATTCATCAACTCCGGGTGCTACCGCAATGCAATTGATGTTTATCTTTTTCAATAATACTCGGCGATATTTTGATCCCGAAGCTAGAATAATTTTTTTAATCATTGTAAAAGTAATAGCCGATTAATTTAGTTGTAGAGAGGGTTGGCATGATTGCCTATATACATGATATCATTGACCAGTTATGTCGGTTCGATTACCAGAATTTATAGATCCTTTGTTGTTTGCGGAGAAAGAACGCAGAATAGCCGGGGAAATAGCTTTATCTTCTCTACCGCGCTTGTCTGCAATATTGGCTGGTACCCAAGGAACGGTGAAATTCTCATTGTCTTTCGGTAAGGACGGAAAAACTGCCAGGTTGCATGGCCATTTAAATACCGTGTTGCAATTGGAATGTCGAAATTGCCTCAAAAATGTATCTTGGCCTGTAAACAGCGAATTTAATCTGGGTATAGTTTCATCATCGGATGAAGCGGATTTATTACCGGAAAATTATGAGCCTTTACTGGTTCAGGAAAACAGGATTCGATTGATGGATATTATAGAGGACGAACTTTTGTTGTCTGCCCCTGCTTTTCCGAGGCACGAAACCAACTGTGCAGGCTTACAACTAAAAGATATGAATCCGCAACAAAAAACAGACGAATCGAAAACCAACAACCCTTTTTCAATTTTAGCAAAACTTAAAAATACCGGAGATAAATAATGGCTGTACAAAAAAGTAAAAAAACCCGTTCCAGACGCGATATGCGCCGCGCCCATGACGCCTTGAGCACAAGAACTTTAGCTCAGGACCCGATGACTGGTGAAACGCATTTACGGCATCATGTGACTCCTGACGGTTTTTTTAAAGGCCGTAAGATCGTCACAACTGAGGAAGACGAATAAACTCAAGTTTATATTTTAAGTGTTGTTTCCTGCAAGCAAATCACATTCTACAAATCATTGATTGTGAATGCATCGAAGCTAAATAATTTTGGAAATAACATATTTTAATGCCGGAATCCATTCCGGCTTGTCATTTGCTGATCTAAGGTTATTCAAGCGTGAGCGTAATAATATCAATTGATGCAATGGGAGGGGATTTTGGCCCTGACGTCACTATCCCGGCCTCATTGGATTGTTTAAAAAGCAATCCGGCTTTACAGCTCATTTTAGTTGGTGATGAAAAGATTCTAGGATCACGGCTTGCACAAGCCTCAAGACAATATCCGGGTAGACTTAGTATTCGTCATGCATCTCAACAAGTTGAAATGCATGATTCGCCGTCCAAAGTACTGCGCAACAAAAAAGACTCGTCTATGCGTGTCGCTATCGAGCTGGTCAAGAACGGTGTTGCAGATGCTTGTGTAAGTGCCGGAAATACCGGGGCGCTGATGGCAACGGCAAGATTTGTATTGAAATTGATCCCCGGAGTAGACAGGCCGGCAATTATGTCCACAGTGCCTTCAATGTTCGGACACAACCATGTACTGGACCTTGGGGCAAATGTCGACTGTTCTGCAAAACACCTATTTCAATTCGGTGTAATGGGTTCTGAATTAGTCAAACTGATTGAAAACATAAAAGCCCCAAAAGTGGGCTTACTTAACATTGGAGAAGAGGAAATCAAGGGTAATGAGCAGGTCAAAGCAGCTGCCAAGTTACTGGAGGACTCCAATTTAAACTATATCGGGTTTGTTGAAGGCGATTCTCTAAATGCCGGAAAAGTTGATGTTGACTTGATTGTCGCTGACGGTTTCGTCGGCAATATAGCGTTAAAAACCATGGAAGGAGCCGCTACGATGATCGGCGCGAAACTAAAACAGGCTTATGGCAAGAATATTTGGGCTAGGCTTTGCGCTTTAATAGCTTACCCTGTGCTTAAAGACTTCAAAAAAACCATTGACCCCCGGTTATATAACGGTGCAAGTTTTCTCGGTCTGCAGGGGGTTGTCATAAAAAGTCATGGCGGCGCTGACGCTCTGGCATTTGCAAATGCTATCCATGTAGCTGAAATAGAAGTTGAGAAAGACGTTATCAAAAGGATTGGAGAAAAAGTTGAAGCTATTCTGTCAGAGAAGGAGATTGCATGAGACGTTTTTCCCGAATTATAGGTACCGGCGGTTATTTGCCCGAAGAAATTCGTACTAATGATGACATTTCGAAAACGGTTGATACCTCCGATGCCTGGATTTATGAGCGTACCGGAATTAAAAGCCGGCGTATTGCCGGTGCCGACGAAACCGCTTCCAGTATGGGCGAAATTGCGGCCAGACAAGCAATCAAGGCAGCCGATATCGCTCCTAATGAAATTGACCTGATTATTGTTGCCACCGGAACACCGGACCGTGTTTATCCGAGTACCGGCTGCTTATTGCAGCATAGGCTGGGTGTAAAACATTGCGTCGCTTTCGACGTTCAGGCCGCCTGTTCCGGTTCGATTTTCGCACTAAGCATTGCCGATCAATATTTGCGTACCGGAACAGCTCAAAAAGCGTTGGTTGTCGGGACCGAACTTTGTTCAAGAGTTGTTGATTGGAATGACAGATCCACTTGTATTCTGTTTGGTGATGGAGCCGGTGCAATCCTCTTAGAACGCACTGATTCACCCGGTATACTATCAACCCATATTCATTCTGACGGCAGATTCGAAGATCTGCTGTATTTGCCTAATCCACAGGCGGCCACTGATCTTGATGAATCAGGTTATATTTCAATGAAAGGGAACGAAGTTTTTAAAGTTGCCGTGAATACCTTGGGGCGGATCGTGGATGAGACACTGAGTGCTAATCATATGCAACAGTCCGATATCGATTGGCTTGTCCCTCATCAGGCAAATACACGGATTATTGCGGCAACAGCCCGGAAATTGAAAATGTCAATGGATCAGGTAGTGCTTACGCTTGAGAATCAAGGTAACACATCTTCGGCTTCCATTCTTCTGGCGTTTAACGAAGCTGTTCGTGACGGCCGTATTCAGCGCGAGCAGGTTGTGTTGCTGGAAGCATTTGGCGCCGGATTTACCTGGGGCTCCGCCTTAATAAAATATTAAATAAAACCAATTGCATGAGAGAACAGAATTTTAACTTGGCTTTCGTTTTTCCCGGCCAAGGATCCCAAGCTGTGGGTATGCTGAATAAATTAGCCGCTTTATATCCGGAAGTACAGCTCACATTTTCCGAAGCATCCGAGGTATTGCGCAGAGATTTTTGGGATTTGGTTAGTAGCGGCTCGGAGGAGGAATTAAATCAAACTGCGAATACGCAACCGGCAATGCTGATTGCCGGTGTTGCGGTATGGCGGGTTTGGTGTAATCATTCATCGGTAAGACCGGCCTGGATGGCTGGCCATAGCCTGGGTGAATATACTGCATTGGTCTGTTCAGGCGCCATTACTTTTGAGGACGGCATTGCCCTGGTCAAGGAACGTGGCCGGTTAATGCAGGAGGCGGTGCCGCCCGGTACCGGTGCTATGGCGGCTATATTGGGTTTGGATGATCCGCAGGTGGTTAATATTTGTGAGCAGGTAGCAGAAAATGAAGTAGTTGCTGCGGTAAATTTTAACGCCCCGGGACAAGTGGTTATTGCCGGTAACGAGTCTGCTGTTGAACGTGCGATGCTGGCGGCAAAAGAGGTCGGCGCTAAACGCGCCGTAAAATTACCGGTTAGTGTGCCTTCGCATTGTATTTTAATGGCACAAGCCGCCGAACATTTAGACGTGCAATTGCAGAATGTGAATGTAGAAATTCCGCATGCAACGTTGATACATAATGTGGACGTGGCCTCGCATAGTTCACCGTCCGTAATTCGTAATGCATTGAAAGAACAATTATTCAAACCTGTACGTTGGGTAGACAGCATTAAATTTTTACATGAGCAGGGCGTAAATAAATTCGTGGAATGCGGACCCGGTAAGGTGTTAACGGGGTTAAACAAGCGTATAGCTAAAGGTGCAGTTCACTTAAGTATCTATGATCCTGATTCACTTGCTGAAGCATTGGAGCAAATTGGATGAATAAACAAGTAGCCTTGGTAACCGGCGCCAGCCGCGGTATTGGACGGGCAATTGCACAAAGGCTGGCACTAGACGGTTGTTTTGTGATAGGCACTGCCACTTCAGATGGTGGAGCGGAAGCAATTTCCTCTTTTCTTGGAAGTAACGGTGCGGGGATGAAACTGAATGTGGCTGATCCGGATTCAATCGCCGAAGTAGTTAAAGCGATAAATGACGAATTTGGTGCGCCTACCATCTTGGTTAATAACGCCGGAATCACCCGGGATAATCTGCTGATGCGGATGAAAGATGGTGAGTGGAATGAAATTATCAATACCAATCTGACTTCGGTTTTTCGAATGAGCAAAGCGCTGTTGCGGGGTATGATGAAAGCCAAAACCGGACGTATCATCAATATATCCTCCGTCGTCGGATCAACCGGTAATGCCGGGCAAGCCAATTATGCGGCAGCTAAAGCCGGAATGATAGGTTTTACCAAGTCAATGGCGAAGGAAGTTGGCTCTAGAAATATTACAGTAAATACAGTGGCCCCCGGTTTTATCGATACGGATATGACGCGTGAGCTGCCGGAGGAAAATAAACGCTCCTTACTGGCTTCGATACCATTAGGACGATTGGGAGATGCGGATGAAATTGCTCATGCCGTTTCTTTTTTAGCTTCCAAGAACGCTGCCTATATTACCGGCGAAACCTTGCATGTCAACGGCGGTATGTTTATGCCGTAGATTAACCATTGCAATAACCAAGGTGCAAACCGAATGGAGACGGATTTTATATGCATCAAAAAACTATTCTTCAAAATAGGATCTTAGGTTAATATTGCGACTTTAAGAAATTTTCAAGTATAATTCACTCCCGTCTGGAATTGACCATTCCGGGGTTTCATACAATAACAATGTATATTATTTGTTTGTACGGCGCTTACTAACCGTCTTACATTGATTGAGGAAAAAAGAAAATGAGTAATGTTGAAGAGCGTGTAAAAAAGATTGTCTCTGAACAATTAGGTGTTAAAGATGACATTTCTAATGAAGCTTCTTTTGTGGATGATCTTGGTGCTGATTCTCTGGATACAGTTGAGCTGGTCATGGCATTGGAAGAAGAATTTGAATGTGAAATTCCAGACGACGAAGCTGAAAAAATCACATCTGTTCAGCAAGCAATCGATTACGTAGAAGCGCACGCGCAATGATTTATACGCTTAAGTGGATGAATTTCATTCATCCACCAGCGTTCTTTTGATTTCATCATAAAGGTATCACACTTTGAGCACACGGCGAGTAGTTATAACCGGGTTAGGTGCAGTTACGCCTTTAGCTAATTCAGTAGCAGGAACATGGAATGGCATCGTTAATGGAAAAAGCGGAATAAGCAACATTGATACTTTTGATACCGCACCGTTTGCAACAAGATTCGGAGGCGTTATTAGAAATTTTGATGTCACCCAATATATTCCCGCAAAAGACGCCAAACGCATGGACGGGTTTATCCATTATGGTATTGCTGCAGGATGTCAGGCGATAGAAGATTCAGGGCTGGAAATTACAGAAAACAATGCCGAACGTATAGGCGTGGCGATCGGCGCAGGTATTGGCGGTGTGACAGGCATAGAGGATTGCCAAATGCTCTATAGTAAATCCGGCCCCCGTCGTATATCACCCTTTTTCGTTCCGGGTAACATTATTAACATGGTTGCCGGCAATCTTTCAATTAAATTCGGTCTGAAAGGGCCCAATTTTTCAATTGTGACTGCTTGCACTACCGGCACCCATAATATTGGTGATGCCTCCCGGGTCATTAAGTACGGTGATGCTGATGTTATGATTGCCGGAGGTGCTGAAAGGTGCACCACTTCTCCGACAACGATGGGTGGATTTGCTGCGGCAAAAGCACTTTCGCGGCGTAATGACGATCCTCAAACCGCCAGCAGGCCTTGGGATATCGATCGTGACGGTTTTGTGTTAAGCGATGGTTCAGGCATCGTTGTTCTGGAAGAATTGGAACATGCCAAGAAACGCGGTGCAAAAATTTATGCCGAATTGGTCGGTTATGGAATGAGTGCTGACGCGTATCATATGACCATGCCTTCCGAAGGCGGTGAAGGCGCTGCGCGTTGTATGCGAAATGCACTTGCGGATGCCGGGTTAAACGCGGATCAAGTGGATTATATAAACGCGCACGGCACGTCAACGCCTGCCGGTGATATTTGTGAAACACAGGCAGTCAAAGCCGCTTTAGGCGACCATGCCTTCAAGACGGCAATCAGCTCAACAAAATCGATGATAGGACATATGTTGGGTGCTGCTGGCGGTATCGAGGCGGTATTAACCGCTTTGGCCATCAGTGAACAGATAGCTCCGCCGACAATCAATCTTGAAAATCAGGACCCTGCGTGCGATCTGGATTACGTGCCTAATACAGCGAGAGAAATGAAGATTAACGTCGCTGTCTCCAATTCCTTCGGTTTTGGCGGGACCAACGGAACTATTATACTTAAGCGTTATCACGCATAGTTTAGATCCGACACCGCCCCTCAAAAAAACGGTGTTTACCCATGTTTTTGGTAAACGGAGAGTATAAACACTGTATCGACGTAACAGATCGTGGCTTTCATTATGGTGACGGTCTGTTCGAAACCATTGAAATCAATAATGGTTCGCCTGTTTTTTTGCAACGGCATCTTGCCCGTCTGCAAACAGGCTGCAAAAGGCTGTTGATACCATTTCCGGATATCCGGCTGCTTACCGATGAAATTTTTCGGCTTATCGACAACACGCCTCAAGGTGTACTCAAACTGATGCTTACCAGAGGTTCAGGCGGTAGAGGTTATCGCCAACCGGAAATCGTTGATCCAACCCGGGTGCTAAGCTTGCATCCATATCCTGATTATCCTTTAACACTTAATGAAACAGGGATAAATGCGCGTTTTTGCGACTATCGGTTGGGAATCAATCCGTATTTAGCCGGTCTCAAGCACATGAATCGTCTGGAACAGGTCATGGCTAGAGCGGAATGGAGTGAGAGTGACATACAGGAAGGCATCATGATGGATATTAATAATCATGTTGTCGAAGGCACTATGAGCAATTTATTTTGTGTCAAAGACCAGTTGCTTGTCACACCGAAATTGGATGTCAACGGAATCGAAGGAATTATCCGGTCGATTATTCTACAGTTTGTTGAACGCATCGGTTTGGAGATTGAAATCGTCCGGCTTACCAAAACGGATATCTTGGCAGCGGATGAATTGTTTGTCACAAATTCAATCATCGGCATTTGGCCGATCAAACAAATGGAGCAGCAAATTTTTCCTGTGGGTCCTGTCACCAAACGTATCTCCGTTTTGCTTGATCAATGTAAACAACAGGATATGGAAACATGTTGTTACGAATAGGTACTGTATGCGTAATTTTGTCAATCTGCTTGTCCATTTGGGCCTGGCATGATTATCAAAAATCACTGACCGAGACAGCGGTTAGCGGCACAACTGTTGTCATAGAAATAGCAAAAGGCGATTCGTTTAATCGCGTGATCACTAAACTGATCGACAACAAAGTTGAAATCAAGCCACATTGGTTTAAATTATTTGCCTATCGAAATAACGTAATCAATAAATTGCAAGCAGGAGAATATCAATTGGATAGGGGGGTAACTGCGCCGGATATCCTGGATCTGTTTGTTTCCGGAAAAGTGAAACAGTATGCCGTCACTTTTCCGGAAGGATGGAATTTTAAGGAAATAATGCAGGAAATAAGGTTAGCCCCGCAAATTAACCAGACATTGTCCGGTTTAAGCGACGACCAAATTATGAAAAAGCTGGGGACCGAGGAAACGCACCCTGAGGGTTTATTCTTTCCTGACACCTATTATTATGAAAAGAATATGACCGATCTTTCCCTGCTGCAACGCGCTTACCGAAAATTGAAAAGTACCTTAGCCGAGGAATGGACCGAAAGGACTCCCGGTTTACCGTTGCAAACCCCATACCAAGCCTTGATATTGGCTTCAATTGTTGAAAAAGAAACGGCTTTGGGGAAGGAAAGACCCGCCATAGCCGGAGTTTTTATCCGTAGGTTGCAAAAAGGAATGCTGCTGCAGTCCGATCCAACCATCATTTACGGAATGGGAGAAACCTATGACGGAGACATCCGATCAAAGGATATCTCCGCGCGCACAGCGTATAATACCTATGTAATACAAGGACTTCCTCCGACACCAATTGCCATGCCGGGTCATCAGTCTATCCATGCCGTGCTGCATCCGGAAGAAGGGAAGAGCCTGTATTTTGTCGCTCGGGGTGACGGAAGCCATGTTTTTTCAAATTCATTAAAAGAACACAACAGAGCAGTTGATATATTTCAGCGAAGAAAAGATGAATAGAGGCTTATTTATTACTCTAGAGGGCGGTGAAGGCGTTGGTAAAAGTACGAATCTGTCATTTATCCGGGATTTTCTTAAAAACCGGGGATTGAACGTATTAGTAACGCGGGAACCAGGCGGCACGGTGTTAGCTGAAAAAATTCGTGATTTATTACTGGAGCCGCAAAATGAACGTGTTGCTGCTCAGACTGAGTTATTGTTGATGTTCGCAGCGCGGGCACAACATCTGGAAAATGTGATAAAACCGGCGTTGAATAATGGGGTATGGGTTGTTTGCGACCGTTTTACCGATGCAACTTATGCCTATCAGGGAGGCGGAAGGAATGTTGAAATCAGCGACATTAACTGGCTGGAGAATATGATCCAAGGTAATTTCAGGCCGGATCTGACGCTGTTGCTGGATAGCCCCGTCAATGTCGGGTTGGAACGTATCAACGGCAGAGGTAAAGCAGATCGTTTTGAGTCGGAACAATTTAATTTTTTTGAAAAAGTGAGAAACGCCTATTTATCGCTGGCAAAACAGCATCCGCAGCGCATTAAAGTTGTAAATGCAAATCAACCGCTGACCGCAGTTAGAAACGACATCGTTGGTGAATTGAACTGCTTAATCGATAAACTTCATGAATACCGCTAAGCAAACTCTGCCGTGGCATCAACATTATTGGGAATTGTTCTCTGCGTATGTTACTCAGCAACGTATTCCCCAAGCCCTGTTGATTACCGGCAACAAAGGGTTGGGTAAAAAATATCTGGCTGTTCAGTTTGCTCAATCACTCTTATGCGAACATCCGGACGATGACGGGTTCTATTGCGGTCGCTGCCACAGTTGTAATTTATTCAACGCCCAGACACATCCTGATTATCTCGCCCTGCAACCGGAAGAAACCGGAAAAAACATCACAATCAACCAAATTCGGGGGTTAATAAACGATTTATCTTTGAAACCCCAGTACCCAGGCAACCGGGTGGTAATCATTCATCCCGCGGAACAGCTAAATAAGGCCGCCGCTAACGGATTCTTAAAATGTCTGGAGGAACCGGCTGAACGTACCTTAATCATACTGGTAACAGAGAAACCGGCTTCATTGCCGGCCACTATCCTTAGCCGCTGCCAAAAAATGATAATCGAACGACCGGTTTTTCAGGTCGCCGTTGAATGGTTACAACATCAAAATATTGATGAAAATATTCCGGATTTAGTTAATTTGGCTCAAGGAGCTCCGCTGCTGGCTCAACAATATGCCGAACAACAAACTTTAGCTCTCAGAAAAAAATGTTTTCAGTCCTGGATCTTGATTTCGAGAAAGCAGATCAGTCCGCTTGCCGTGGCTGAAGAATGGCAAAATATTTCCGCAGATCAACTTTTACAGTGGTTAATTTCCTGGGTAGCAGACATGGCAAAGTTACACTATCAAAAACAGCCGCTGAATGGTTACAATTCCGACTTGACACAATCGTTGCGAGAATTGGTGCAAGGAATAGAATTAAAAAAACTTTTCGACTATTATGAATTATTGTTACAGTCACGTCATCACGTCGAAACACAATTGAACAAACAAATGCTGTTTGAAGAAATTTTGCTTAACTGGTCACAACTGAATACATAAAATTTAGCGCCATGGAAAAACCAGCACCCCGACAAGGTATATTGTCGCTATCAATAAAAGATAAAAAAGCCCTTTATGCTGCGTATATGCCATTCGTCATTAATGGTGGCTTGTTTATTCCCACCAACAGAGAGTATGAAATGGGACAAGAAGTATTTATGCTGCTTAATCTCATGGAAGAAACAGAGCGTATCCCAATTGCCGGAAACATAGTCTGGAAAACTCCCGCTGGTTCAGGCAATTATAAAGCGGCAGGTATCGGGGTGCAGTTTAGTGACCAGGACGGCGGAACGGCACGAAATAAAATTGAGACCTATTTGGCCGGCGCATTGGAATCCGATCGGCCGACTCACACAATGTAAACAAACTTAAAGATTAATTCAATATGCTGACAGATTCTCATTGTCACTTGGATCGTATTGATCTGTCTCCCTACAATAATGATTTTTCCTGTTTTGTAGAAACGGCAAAAGATAACCAAATAGAGCACATGCTTTCTATCGGGATAGATCTAGAATCATACCCTGAAATGTGCAAACTGGTGAAGGATTATCAATGTATCGCCGTCACAGTGGGAGTGCATCCCAATGTACAACAGGGAACAGACCCGAGCGTCAATGAATTGATTGCCTTAGGCGAAAAGGATCATGTTGTCGGCATCGGCGAAACCGGCTTGGATTATTTTCGGAGCGAAGGAGATTTGACTTGGCAGCACAATCGATTCCGGAATCATATCAGAGCGGCAAAAATATTACACAAACCGTTAATTATTCATAGCCGGGATGCAAAAGAGGATACCTTAAAAATTTTACAGGAAGAAAATGCCGGTGAAACCGGCGGGGTAATTCATTGTTTTACCGAAGACTGGGATATGGCGGAAAGAGCACTGGATTTGAATTTTTATATTTCTTTTTCCGGTATCGTGACTTTTAATAGCGCTAAACAGATAAAAGAGGCTGCCAAAAAAGTTCCTGCAAACCGGCTGTTAATCGAAACAGATTCACCTTATCTGGCGCCGGTACCTTTTCGAGGTAAACCGAACTATCCGACATATGTTCGGTTTGTCGCCGAACATATCGCTGAATTACGTGGAACAGCATTTAATAAAATAGCCGATTTTACAACGGCCAATTATTATTCTTTATTTTCAATATCAACTAGATAAACATATGTTTTAATTTTATGCTAATATTGAAATAAAGCAATAATATGAAAATTTATGAACTTTTTCTATCTTTGTTTGTCTCATTAGGATTGTATGCCGTATAGATAGACCAAAATGGAGTAAACACCAATGAAAATCGATCTAAATCGTCGTCGTTTATTACGTGGGATGGCAATAACAGTTCCCGGCGTATTGCTGGGTACGGTTCCCACTAGAAGTATTGCCTCGGTGTCCGAAAAACGTTCACTCACTTTTTTTCATACCCATACCAGCGACAAACTTTCCATCGATTACTTCGCCGGCAATCAATATCTGCCCGGCGCGATGCATAAAATAAATTATTTTTTACGCGATTTCCGAACGGGCGATCAGCATCCGATAGACCCTTCACTATTGGATATTCTGTTTCATGTGAAAAAACTTAGCGGCAGCCGCGGTGTATTTCAAGTGATTTCTGGTTATCGTTCGCCCGCCACTAATGCTCAACTACGGAACCAGAGTAACGGTGTTGCAAAACGCAGTCTACATATGCAAGGAAAGGCTATTGATATACGATTAACAGATGTCGATACCGCCGTGGTAAAAAAAGTTGCGATCAACCTAAAGCAAGGCGGGGTAGGATATTATCGAAGTTCTAATTTTGTCCATTTGGATACGGGGCGATTCCGAACCTGGTAAATTGCTATTCGCGATGACACTTCAATAAAAGCCGCCGCTCACAATATTCCGAACAACAGACACAAACCAATAAGCAACCACTATGCGGTTAACAAGCTCTACAAAAATCGACGGTATTTGCTGACACTGACTTTCCCCAATCCGGGAATCTGACATGCGTTTATTTCAATTATCGATTTTGATTTTTCTGAGCTTGCTTTCGTATTCGGCGTTATCGTTAGATCATGACTTTGCTTTTCGCGAATCAATACAAAAAATATTCGCAGATGCCTTATATTCAAACGGCATTCTGGACGTTAAAGGTCACGAGCTGCTTGGCACTTCAGCTATTAAACAAATTTATGCCCTTAATGATTATCAGCCTTTGTGGAGCGACAAAGCAGCGGATGAACTACGTAAGGAAATTGATGCCAGCGAACTGGACGGATTATCGAAAAAGGATTACCTCCCTACGGATTTGGATTTATTAAACCAACTGCATCAACTGGGTAAGTTGGATATCAATGGAGAAGTAGATCGTGAATTACTACTGACGGAAAGTGTTTTGCGGTTAGCTTATCACTTACGCTTTGGAAAAGTTGATCCTGTGTCGCTTGATTCGAATTGGAATTTTAAAAAACGCCTGGATATGGATGATCCCGCTTTAACCGTTTACAAAGCAATAAAAAATCAGGAAATTAAAAGATTGCTTGACAAGGAAAGGCCCTCACATGATTCCTATCGAAAATTACAAAAAGTATTGTCCGAATATCTTAGTATCAAACAAAACGGCGGCTGGCAAGCCATCGCGGCGGGCGAGACAATAAGACCGGGAGACAGCAGCCCTCGCATCCCCCAAATTCGCAAACGGCTTTCGATTTCCGGAGATTATAAGGAGGATACAGTCCGTCCATCCGCCTTAACTTATTACGACACAGGGCTTCGGCAAGCGGTTTTGGCATTTCAAACAAGGCATGGTTTAGAGGCGGATGGATTAATCGGCAAAAAGACGATTAATGCAATGAATGTGCCCGTAACAGATAGGATTAATCAAATCCGTATTAATCTGGAGAGATTGAGATGGATTATGCAGGAAATTACACAAAATTTTCTGCTTGTCGATATAGCCGGATTTGAGGCATATCTGGTGCAAAATGGTCAAAAGGTTTGGCGGGGAAATGTTGTGGTTGGCAAGGCGTATACCGCCACCCCGGTATTTAAAGGTAAGTTAAAATACGTTGAATTCAATCCTACCTGGACAATACCGCCTATTATTATTAAAAATGAAGTTCTCCCCAAATTAAAAAAAGATCCTCACTATCTAGCTAAGCACGGGTACATATTGCTTGATTTTAGAGGAAACAGGATCGACCCGTTAACTGTGGATTGGAAAAATTTACATCGCTTTCCTTACATGGTGCGCCAACCTGCTGGTAAAAACAACGCCTTAGGGTTGGTGAAATTTATATTTCCCAATCCTCATTTTGTTTTCCTGCATGACACTAATCACCGTGAACTTTTCAACCGAACTGTCAGAACATTCAGTCACGGTTGCATCAGAGTGGAAAATCCGTTTAAATTGGCTGAATTAGTTCTACAATCAACTCCTGGATGGGAGGACGATACTAAAATGCGCGAATTAATCGCTTCGGGAAAAACAAAAAGAGTTTCGACTAAACAACAAATACCGGTATTAATTACTTATACAACAGCTGGGGTTGATGATAAAGGCAGGGCCGTTTTCAAGCCAGACATTTATAACCGGGATCCGGCTGTTCTTAATGGGTTGCAAGGCCCAATAAAAGTTGCAGCAGATGTAATGGAAAAAGTGGAAGAGTTTGATTCATTACGTAGAAATAATCAGTTATAGTTTAACGATTAGCGGTAACCCGTTATGGCTAAGGTTTTTCACCTAATACCATAACAATATTAACACTGCAATAAAAACTATTGTCAGCAGCAGCTTGTTTTAATTGATCACGCCAAATCGTTAATTCTGCTTTGTTGACTATTTTATCCGCCAAAGCTTGCTTCTCAACGACTTCCTGGGCGGATAAAAAATAAAATAAATTTAAATCGTGCGTGAACAAAGGAAAAACTTCCGTTTCCACATTTATAAAATTCAGTTTCCTGAACATACTATAAAGGTTGCGGGCGGCATAACCATTAGAAAAAATATTATTGATTCGATAGTTCAAAAATAACTGTTCGATTGCAGGTAAGCCGCAATCTATCGAAAGGCTGGCCCAATCCGTGTCAATAATGACAATTTTACCGCCGGATTTGGTTACCCTACGGACCTCTGTCAATACTTGAAGCGGGTTTTCCAAGTGCATGAACAACCTTTCAGAACGGCAACAGTCAAACGAATCGTTTGCGAACGGCAAGTATTGTGCGTCACACTGTTGGAAATAGATAGAGCTGTTATTACCGGCTGTATTTGCCTGTTTTACTGCTTGCGCCAACATATCGGGATCATGATCGACGCCGACGGCTAAACCGCCGGAACCGATAATACTTGCCATCGCAATTACATCAATGCCCGGACCGCAGCCTATATCCAAGACATAATCTGAAGGGCCGAGCCTGATTTTGTCATAACTCGTTTTTTTTATGGGCTCGAATATTTGCGCGGCTTTGTTGAGATACGCGACATTTACTTTGCCGGTAAATTGACTCATTGTTATTTTATCCAAATATTAAATTTATTTTTATAC
>JBNLCC010000122.1:0-7300 GCA_050303615.1 Methylococcaceae bacterium
AACCCAATGACAGCACGCACGTCAGCATCACCGGCAATTGCGAGGCCTGTCATATCAGTACTGCGTCGTGGGACAGCGTGCGTTTCGACCACAGCCAGACTAACGGTCAATGCGCCAGCTGTCATTTGAACCTGAAACCCAACGACAGCACGCACCTAAGCATTACCGGCAGTTGCGAGTCCTGTCATATCAGCACCGCGTCGTGGGACAGCGTACGCTTTGATCATTCTCAGACCAACGGGCAGTGCGCCAGCTGTCATTTGAATTTGAAACCCAATGACAGCACCCACGTCAACATCACCGGCAGCTGCGAGTCCTGCCATATCAGCACCGCGTCCTGGGATAGCGTGCGCTTCGATCACAGCCAGACCAACGGGCAGTGCGCCAGCTGTCATTTGAATTTGAAACCCAATGACAGCACACACAGCAGTATCACCGGTAACTGCGAATCTTGCCACACCTCTACTAATAGTTGGGAAAGTGGGCGGATTGACCATGCTGAAGTCAGTACCGATTGTGCGAGTTGTCACCTTAACAATAAACCGTCCGATGGCATCCATTTAAATGTCAGCAATACCTGTGATGATTGCCACGTTACCAGCAGTTGGGAGAATGTGGCCTTTGACCACAATGCTTTGACAGTCTCTAACTGTTCTACATGCCATTTGAATGATAAACCGAACGATTCCCTGCATGCCGGTGCTGGAAATAATTGTGAAAATTGCCATAGCAATACTAATTCCTGGTCAGGCGGGTCTTTCAATCACGATACTGCGTCCGGAGATTGTGCGGGTTGCCACGCTAAAGATTACGAGGCCGATGAGCACAAGAAGACAAGGAATCCACGAACAATTCTTTATAACGTCAATGAGTTGAGAGATTGTACGGGTAGTTGTCATGAATATACCGATAGTTCCTTTACCGAAATCAAAAGATATAAAAGTGGTGAACATAGCCCAACTGATAGAGAGTGGGATTAATAAATGAATGAATATGAGTTACAGATGATAAACAGATACAGCAGCGGCTGTGCCCAAAAACGTCAACAATCACCGAATTCTCCAGCGAGAAATCTGTTGACGATGCGAGTGCAATTGATCCCTCCGGGGTCCTTCGCTCCGATACGCTAGTTCCGGGAAAAATGCCGAATATTACCGAATGTTTTCCTTGCAAATAATGCTGGGCTCGTCTCGAACGACGACAGGAAGCGGTAGTTAGCGATGTTGAGAATTACTGTGATTATCCAAGATAAGGTTTACCGGGATTAAGCATGCTTAGTTTGCAGAATACTCCTTCGGTCGGCAAATCAACTGATCCCATCCAGAATACATACTGAATCTGTCAACATGAATTTGAGACCGTTAGTGAATCAAATCAGGTTTATTAACCCATTTACCGGTTTATTACGTTGTTTTTGTTTTTCTCTTTTGATTTCCTTTAACGCGTATGCTTTGGAAGATAATCTGGAAGATAACAATTTTGAATCGATAGCTGATCAAGTGGATACTGGCGGAAGGATTCTTGATTCCATACAAGTAACCTCTGAACAGGATGGCACATCGGTGATCGATATACATCTCAACCAACAATTAACCGTTCAATCATACAATCCTATGGATGGCGGCGATTTATTGACCATACAAGTTAAAAGACCGGGAACATCGTTGCAACTTACCGAGTTGCCTACTAATTTTGAAACGTTGTCCTGGAACCCGACGCGAAATGTTCCTTTATATCAGGTGACGGTAGATTTGGGCGCGGGGTCCATACTGGTTAATTTTAAAAATTCGGTAACTTACAATGTCAGGGGTGGTTCCAATTCTTTTCATATTTATATCAAGGTATATCATCCTGATACGGAAAGAAAGATTGAATCCGAATATGAAAAAGAAGAAGCGATAGAAATAAAAAGACACCCGATCGAAGGCGCGGAAAATAAAGAGCTCGCGGCAGTTATGAACGAAGCTCGTGTCGCTATGGTTGAAAAAAATTATACCCGGGCGGTGCAACTCTATACCAAGGTTATCCAGGAAGGCGCAAACAGTATTTATGCCAAGGAGGCCCTTGAATTTCTAGGCTTGGCGCGGGAACGAAAAGGCCAACTGGCCCATGCGAAAGCTGCTTATAATCAATATTTAAAATTATACCCGGACGGTGCTGATGCTGAACGTGTCCAGCAACGGTTAACCGGGATTTTGACAGCGGGCGGTGTTCCAAAAGCACAACTCCGAAAGGCGCGGTCCAAATCCATGGAAAATCAGGATGTACAATGGGAGACGTACGGTAATTTTTCACAATTTTACAATCGTGACGAGTCAAGTAACAATGATGAAGATTTCAGGGTAAATCGCTCCTCTTTTTTGAGCTATCTAAACGTGTCATCCCGCTTAAGAACGGAGGAAATGCAACTTACAGGACGATTTTCCGGAGCTTACGAATACCATCTACCGGAAGATAATCGGAATGATCGGTCAAGAATCAGTAGTTTGTATTTTGATTTTATTTATCAACCTTGGGAATCGGCTGTCCGGGTAGGGAGACAGACCCGCACGAACAGTGGGGTTCTGGGGCGTTTCGATGGTATTCTGGCTAGCGTCCCCGTCTATGAAGATATTCAATTAAATTTGGTGGCGGGGTACCCCGTTCAGTCATCCAGGGATACTTATATTAATACTGACCGGTATTTTTATGGTGTCAGTGCTGATTTCGGTACGTATTTTAAATCCTGGGATTTTAATGTTTTTTTCATTGAACAAATCGATCATAACGTCTTGGATCGACGTGCCGTTGGAGGAGAGATTCGATATTTTGACCCTAATCGTTCGTTTTTTACCTATCTGGACTACGATATTCACCACAATGCATTAAATACTTACCTGTTCACCGGGCAGTGGATCTTTTCCGACAGAACTACGGTAAATTTATTTTATGACTATAGACGATCCCCGTTGTTAACAACAAATAATGCCTTATTTGGTCAAGGTGTCGATAACATTGAAGATCTGTTGAATTTTTTTACAATGGACGAGATCCTTGAAATTGCCAATTTACGAACCGGCATAACAAAATCAGCGGGCATTGGCGTTTCCAGGCCGTTTCTTAAGAAATTTTTGTTCAATTTGAATTTCAGGTTATCTGATTTTTCCGGCTTAGAAGCCGCCGATGGCCTTTTTCCTTTACCGGCACAACCAGGAACCGGACTGGAGTACCAGTATTATGGCGAACTGACAGAAAACAGTTTAATAACCAGCGGAGACATTGCGTCGATAGGTTTTCGCTATGACGATCGGCAACGGGCGAATACCTCATCGGTGATTTTTAATCTTCGTTACCCGGTGACCCGCGATTTACGCATCAATCCAAGGTTCAGGTTTGATATGAGAGATAAAAACGATGGTACGACGAGATGGTCTATTCGTCCGTCGATGCGGGTGACCTACAGAATATTAAGGAATTTGCAATTGGAACTGGAAGCGGGAGGGGAATGGTTAAGGGAAGAGCGCCCCCCTGATATTATTACCCCAAATGATCCCCGGGCATTTGATGAATTCAGCAGTTATTATATTTTTGCAGGATATCGATTTGATTTTTAATTGTCATTAACCGGTCGTTGTAAACAACATTAGAGCAAAACAGGTATCAATCATGGCATATACAACGATTGTTGAACAAAGAATACGTTTTCTCGGTGTCGATAGTGAAACATTATCGACAATTAAGAAATTTCAGAAGATTCTCGAGCCTTTAATCGATGATAAGTTGGAAAGGTTTTTTAACAGTCTAATCAGCGAACCGGAAATTAAAAGTTTTTTTCCAAATAAGCAGGCATTGGATTCAGCATTTATTGCGCAGAAAAAACACTGGTTGGACATATTGTTCAGTGGAAACATCGGAAAACAGCATTTTGATAATGCGGAGCGAATTGGTCAGATGCACGAGCAGATCGGATTATCGCTTGGGTATTATTTAGGCGGTTATTGCTTGATGCTTAATCATTTTCTGAGGGTGGCCGCAGACCATTACCAGCAAGACGCCATTGAGCTGACCAAAACGATACAAGCTTTAAATAAAGTTGTATTTTTGGATATCGACTCTGTTATCGATAGTTATATTGAATCGAAAGATAAAGCCATAAAAAAAGTTCTGCAGCAGGCCGAAAAATATACAAATAAAATCAAGCAACTGAATATGGAGTGTGCACAGGCATTGGGTTGTCATAAACAAAATCTTGCTGATTTACGCTCAGAAATGGCGGGTTTGGATTATCGATTGAGAGGAATAGAAAAGAACCTGTCAGAAATTTCGGAAAAAGCGACTTGCTATGATACGGCTTTGCGCCAAGATTTAAGCGCTTTGTCATCTGAGGCGGCAAAGGTTGTAAGGGAGTCAAAAAAAGTTTATGCCGGTATCTGTGGTGCTGAAAAAGTTGCCGGTCACTTTTCAGAACAGATTAAAGGGTTAAATGAAAATTATGACGAGCTTCAAGATGAGTACGCCTGCCATTTCAAGCAGTCATCCGGAAAAAGGTTCACTGATAAAATAAAAACTTTTTTTACCTGAACGTTACGTTAAATAGCCCGTCGTATTCTTTTCAACCCAACGGTCCTGGTTTTGTTCTAAACGCTCTTTTTTCCAGAAAGGGGCCTTTGATTTCAACGCTTCCATGATGAAACGGCAGGCATCAAAGGCATCGCCCCGATGTATTGCCCATACGGCGACTAAAACAATCGGGTCATTGGGATAAAGCTCGCCAACGCGGTGGATGAGCAGTGAGTCCAAGATACTCCATTTGTTTTGCGCTTCAATAACGATTTTTTTTAGCTGTTTTTCAGTCATCCCCGGATAATGTTCCAGGCTTAAACTCTGCACATTTACATTTTGATTAAAGTCGCGCATTGTGCCGATGAAAATGTTTGTGGCACCGTATTGTCCGTGCATGGTCGGGACATCCTTTTGAAAGGTTTGGATTTCCCGCCAAGGGTCAAAAGCGGTTGAGCAAATTTTAATGTGCATTAACAACCCCCGGTTACAGGCGGGAAAAAAGCCACCTCATCACCGTCTTTGACTAGCGCATCCATTGCAGCATATTCCATATTCAGTGCTGCCAGCACATTACTTGGCAATGGCTTATTCCGGTTGGCAGTTAACCAGACCTCCTCGATAGTTGTCAATTGGTCAGTTAATTCAAGTATATCTTCAGAACGGCCGATATTTTCCTTTAGGCCGGCAAAATAACGAATTTTGATCGTCATAGCTTCACACGCAGTAGCTGAAACGCATTTAACATTTTATTCATTCGGCATCGATGCCGTATAGATGTTCCCGTTCGGCCATAAATTTTTTAATTTCCGAAATTGGATTAGATGTTCGTCGCATTATAATGTTCGATGCCGTTGGTGATTTCCAGTTTCGCATCATCGATTCCTTGCCATCCCTCAATTTTTACCCATTTACCTTCCTCGAGATCTTTATAATGTTCGAAAAAATGTGCAATTTTGGATAGTTGTGCTTCGTCTATGTCAGCATAGGAATGGACTTTGGTATAGTAAGAGGTCAGTTTATCGACAGGGACGGCCAGTACTTTTGCGTCCTGTCCTGCTTCGTCGGTCATTTTTAACACACCGATAGGCCGGCAACGTACTACGGAACCGGATAATAACGGTGCCGGTGCAATCACCAAAACATCGACCGGATCGCCGTCATCCGAAAGCGTATGTGGAATGTAGCCGTAATTGGTCGGATATTGCATGGCTGTTCCCATAAACCGATCGACAAAAAGTGTTCCGGTCAGCTTATCGACTTCATATTTTACCGGGTCGCTATAGGCGGGTATTTCAATAATTACGTTGATGTCGTGCGGTACATCCTTTCCGGAGGGAATATTCCTTAATGACATGTTTTCCTCTTAAATAAAGTTAACAACGGTATAATTATATCAGCAGTATTTTAATTGATAGAGATAATAAATGCTTGGGCAACTTCGAAAAATGCATGTAACGTTGGGAGACCCGGTTGCTTACCAATTGCCGCTCACTAAGCAGCTGGTGCCGATCAATCCCTTGATTGGTCAGAGGGTTTCATTGATTCATTCCGGAAATATATTCTGTATCCATTGTGCAAGAAAAATAAAAAAAAGCTTCAATCAAGGGTACTGCTATCCTTGTTTTATATCGTTAGCGCAATGCGATATGTGTATTGTTAAACCGGAATTATGTCATTTTCATCTCGGCACTTGCCGGGAACCGGATTGGGCGGACACACATTGTATGCAGGATCATTATGTATATTTGGCCAATTCATCCGGTATAAAGGTGGGGATTACCCGGTGCAGCCAGATCCCTACCCGTTGGATTGACCAGGGGGCGGTCCAGGCATTGCCGGTTATTAAAGTCAAGTCGCGGTTTTTATCGGGCTTGGTGGAAATTATTCTGGCAAAACATGTCAGCGATAAAACCAGTTGGCAGAAAATGCTGAAAAATCAGGTGCAGAAGGTGGATTTAACGGCTAAAAGGGACGAATTGTTACAGGTTTGTGCAGATGATTTTGCGCAGTTGGAACAGCAGGCCGGTGAAAAGGTCATTGAATTATTAGCAGAGGAACGTGTGGTCGATATCAATTATCCCGTTCGGCAATATCCGTCGAAAGTGAAGACGTTCAATTTTGATAAGGCGGCCGAAGTGACCGGCGTTTTGCAAGGAGTTAAGGGACAGTATCTGTTGTTTGATAGCGGGGTCATCAATATTCGCAAATTCGCCGGATATGAAGTTGAACTGATTATTGGTCAATGCCAATGATAAAAAGGGGGACGCTACCCTTTTATACATGCAAATTATACATGCAAAGGGTTTTAAAACCGCTGCACATGCGCTATGCCCGGAAAATTAACCGCGAACGAGGCTGGAAAGGGCATTTGTGGCTAGGGCGTTTCTTTTCATCGCCTCTGGGAGAGGCCTATTTATGGGCGGCAATCCGGTATGTTGAGCGCAATCCGGTGCGGACAAAAATGGTTGCCAAAGCGGATTATCCTTGGTCGAGTGCCGCGGCCCATTGCGGATTGAAGGATGATGCAATCTTGAACCAAAGGCCTGAGTGGAAAAAGCAATGCGATCAGATTTCGAGTTGGTCGGCGTGGTCGGCGTGGTTGGCGGCAGGCGATGAGCCTGAGAAGCTTGAAATATTGCGGCGAAACATTGAAAAAGGTCTGCCGTGTGGGGCGGAAAAGTTTATTCGCGAATTGGAAAAGATGGCGGGTAGATCATTATGTTACCGTCCTTTAGGTCGTCCAAAGATTAAAAAAGGG
>JBNLCC010000123.1:0-16507 GCA_050303615.1 Methylococcaceae bacterium
GGCGATAGCGTTTTGCAAATGATCCAGGTGACCGGGGAAGAAGGTATCACCTTGGAGGATTTTATCGTCTACCAGGAAGCGCTGTTTGTCGATATGGTGTACCTGCAACAGGATGCCTTTGACGAAGTAGACGTAAGCGTACCGATTCAACGGCAGAAAGACAGTTTCAGGAAAATTGTCGAACTGGTCAGCATGGAATATCAGTTCGCCGATAAAGATCAGGCCAGGGAGTATTTCACTAAACTGACCGGCTTGTTCAAAAACCTCAACTATGCCCGTTCAGGAACGACCGAATATGCCGATTTTCTGCAACAGATAGAACAGTTGGCCGCCTCAGCCAAGGCCAGCCCTGTGCCGCTCGAAGAAACCGAGCTAAGTGCCGAGGAAAGTTAAGTTCAGCCGGATGGTGCAATCGGAACTGGATGTGCGGACACTATAACGTGAATGATCCTGTCAGCTCCAGCGACAAATCAAGCCTCCTCCGGAGAGATAATAGCGTTAAGTGAAGCCATGATTCTCCCTCTCCCTCGGGGCTAATCTATGCGTACATTTCTATATTAAGTAAATCGCATCAAACCCGTCATACCCGACGGGAATCGGGTATCCAGCGCCAGGGAAGGCAAACTTAAACACACTATGGCATTGTGTGAAGGGGAGCACCATTCGGGAAGTGCTGGCTTCTGGCTTGAACGATTAACAGCAAGTGCCGGAATCCAAGGTACATGCATAGCTTAAAGTTTCCCATCCATGGTACTGGATACCCGCTTCCCGGCGGGTACGACGGTCTGATAAATTAATCCGACAAAGTAGACGGAATAAAACACAATATTTTATTTCAAGAAATTTGTGTGTATGGATTAGCCTTTAGGGAGAGAGCCCGGGTTAGGGGGAAATATAAACCACTTAAATCTGACTCCCTCATACGGAAGTAGCGCGTATTAACACTGTTTTCGATACCTCAGCGCCAGCAACAACAATAACGGCCCCAACGCAGCAAAAACATGCTTCAAGCTATGGCCGCTAATTACCCCAAAAAACCGGTAAACAGCCGCATCCTCCATTTCAAGCAGTTTTGCCAGCCCGTATGCGCCCAAAATCAACCAAAGCAGATAGCTATGCGTGTAGCGCGCCGGAAATAGTATCATGATCAACGGTATCAGCAACATGGGTAGGAACTGTACCAGTCCGTAAAGACGCAGATCGCCGATACCGGCTTGTTCGGTCACATGCCAGTAATAAACGGAAAAAATACCGATTGCTAGCAACGGCAACAGCAGGATGTTAGCCGCTTGTTCCGACAGGTATTCACCGATAATGATGGTCAGGAATGCCATAAAGGCAACAGTCATCGGCAGCCTGTCCCAGACCAGCCGAACGTTGTCAGGATACAGATGGTAGTAAGCGGAGCCGACGCCGGTCAGCGACACTCCCGCAAAAAAACAAAGATAAGCAGTGCGCAACGAAGCCGGAAAGGTCAGTGATCGCGTGCAAGCAATCGAGTAAACCCCCAGCAAACCGACGATTGCAAAAGGCAGATTGGATAGCACGTCCCCAAAATGAGGAATGCCCAGCCAATTACGTTGATCTGTAAACTGGTGATAAGCGGGATCCTGTGCAATAGGCGGCAAAGCCAGAGCAATCAGCAGACCTGAACAGGCGATGGCGAGGATCGCCACGATTTTGCAATATCTGATCTGTTTAGTATTCATTGTCAGTTACAGGAGTTGAGTTTGTTGACAAGCGATGGTCAGCCGTTAGTGATAAAACACTATTTTCCAGTTTCGTAGTGTATCAATACAGGACCGAATTGACGGGATAAATGGTCATGTAGATTTTAGGCTCCGGTATTATCCTGACCGGGTAAACGCGACCAATAAGCGTGTTATCTCGTTTCGAACTTCAGGTATTTTAGAAGATTGTTGTTTTCACATTGAATTTGGGATATAAGCTGTGCAGATCTAGACAATAACTTGTTATGCTCCCAAAACCTATAAGAAAAAGGAATGACTGAAGCCCAGCAATTAGAGGCGTTTGATACGGAGCACCCGCATCCAGACAAAGCCGGAATCGAATCACTGTTTAAATTTTCTAAGTTCGACGGCAATTATACTGAATATCAGGAAGATTTATTTGTTCGAGGCAAGCTTTATCATTCTTTACCTGTGAACTTTAATGATCCATTTGAGTGCAAGCCGCATTTTAACTGGCCCGATAAGCCCTCTCAGGTTCGCGAAATTCGTAAACACCTTTTAAAAGTAGCTATGAGGAATGGCTACAAAAGAAAAGCTGCTGAATCCCTAGTGTCAAAAAACATGAGGAAGCCAGGGTTTATTCAAGAAACGATATATAAGTCAGTACAAAACACATTTAGCAAAGTTAGGATATGCAGCTTCACGACCAAAAAAGAAAATTTATTGTTTTGGTCCCACTACGCAGATTCTCACAAAGGATTTTGCGTTGAGTATGACGCCACTGTACTTCCAATATCCTATGCTTTTAAAGTTCAGTACCAAGATGAATATCCAGAGGTACAGTATCCAGGGCCACCTAACGCACTTGGCTTCAAACCGGCACTAATTAAATCGAAAGAATGGGCGTATGAGGAAGAGTATCGAATAATTTTTGTCCCAGAGGCAGAACGACAACCAAACAATGACGGAGTCTCTCTCATATTGAATGGGGGTGAAATGAAGAACGTTTATTTGGGGGCGAATATGACCGACGAAAATAAACAAGCCCTTGTTGAATTGATTGAAAGAGGACCATTTTCTCCAAGTGTTTGGGATGTATCATTGTCAACTTCATCCTTTAGTTTGGAGTTTAACGAACGGACATAAATAGCATAACAATGCAATTAACCGGAAAATTTGGCCTGCGGCCAATTTTCCGGTTATCGCAACGTTATGGGTAAAAATCAATTACGAACAATTGGAGTACATACATGATCAAAGATAAAGTTGTAATTATTACAGGCGCTTCGTCTGGAATTGGCGAGGCAACTGCAAAATTACTTGCCGCGAAAGGCGCAAAAGTAGTTCTGGGTGCTAGACGTGAGGAAAAGTTAAGACAAATCGTTGACCAAATTGTAAATGATGGGGGAGAAGCAGCTTACCAAAAGGTGGATGTTACGAAACAGTCTGATAACGACGATTTGGTGAATTTCGCCATAGAGAAGTTCGGTGGTATTGATGTCATTTTCTTAAACGCCGGAATTATGCCGAGTTCACCGCTTTCGGCTCTGAAAACGGATGAATGGCATCAGATGGTTGATGTGAATATCAAGGGTTTTCTTAATGGTGTTGCTGCGGTGTTGCCGACGTTCATTAATCAAAAATCGGGTCAAGTCATAGCAACCTCATCAGTCGCGGGACTTAAAGCGTATCCGGCAGCGGCTGTCTACGGAGGAACAAAATGGTTTGTCCGCGAATTTATGGAGGTTCTTCGCATGGAATCCGCCATGGAAGGAGCAAACATTCGTACTGCCACGATTTATCCTGCCGCAATAAACACTGAACTTCTGAGCACGATTAGCCATAAGGAAACAGCACAAGGCATGGGTGCTCTTTATGAACAGTATGGGATTTCAGCGGAAAGAATTGCGAATATCGTTCAATTTGCCATCGACCAACCCGAAGACACTACAATCAACGAGTTTACTGTAGGTCCGACCAACCAGCCTTGGTAATGGGGATATCTGCATCCAAAATACAAGATCTTACAAAGCACCGCCTAACACATAGCATACACGCGGATTGCTAAAGGTGGTGATGCTAGGCGTTATGCGCCCATGAGCCAGTTGCTAGACGCCTCTTGGTGAAGGTGTGGATCGTGACACTGACGAGCTGCCAATTTTTCTGTTCCTGTCGAAATCAGGGTTCACTGTTCGACTAACAGACAACGGTGTACAAAATTGTCGCCCAACAACTTTTAGGAGACCACCAATGTCCAGAAAGATTTTCATAAGCCTGCCGGTAACCGACCTCGACGCATCAATGGCGTTCTACAAATCCATCGGTTTTAAGAACGATCCACACTTCACTGACGATACGGCAGCGTGCATGGTCTGGAGCGAGGCAATCAACGTCATGTTGCTCACACATGCTAAGTGGCGCACCTTCACGACCCGTCCTATCCCACCCGCAACGTCTAGTGAAGTGGCGCTTAACGTATCGTGCGACAGTCGCGAGGCAGTTGATGCTATGAACGAAGCGGCGGCTGCGAACGGCGGCACAGCAGACATCAATCCCGTTCAGGATCTTGGTTTTATGTATGGCCGTGACCTCACCGATCCCGACGGTCACGTCTGGGGGGCCATGTGGATGGACTCAACGGCTATACCTTCGAACGCCCCAACAACCTGAGGTGAACGCGCATGGCATTGTGGTCCAGCCGATCATTTTCCTTCCAAACGCCGGTTGAGATTAACATTAGGCGGGCGTTCCGCCTCTCAACCCACAGAAAGAGGTTTTCCAACCATGCGCAAGCTAATCGTCTGCAACATTATCTCGCTCGACGGGTTTTACTCCGGCCCGGGCGGGGACATCATGGCCATGCCGTTCGACGACGGCTTCTCCGACTACAACGCGGAACGGCTCCGGGCGGCCGACACGCTGCTACTCGGGCGTAATTCGTTCGAGGCCTTCCGGTCCTATTGGCCCTCGATCGCCGAAGACGCGACCAAGCCGGCTGTGGAGCGCGAGATCTCGCGTCTCAACACCGCCATTGAGAAGGTTGTGGTCTCGAACAGCCTGAAGCCCGACGAAGTCGAGGGGTGGGGGCCGGCCCGTGTCGTACGGCGTGCTAGTGCGCATGCGGAGGTCGCGGCACTCAAGAAGGGGCGGGGGCGGGAAATCCTGGTATTTGGCAGTCACGTCCTCTGGAACGACCTTCTCGCCGCCGGCTTGGTCGATGAGCTGCATTTTATGATCGGCGCTGGCGTTGTCGGTGAGGGTGTCCGGGTGTTCGAGACCCGGCCGCCCGGCGCGTTTCGCCTGCTGGATACCCGCACCTTCGATGGATCGAGCCTGTTCCTGGTTCGGTATGCCGTCGAGCGGTGACTGCCGGTGCACGACAAGGCATATCCCTGACATAATGTTACGTGAATCCACAAAGCCCGGTAGGGTGGGTACGCGCAGTTTCGTGCCCACGCGGAACGATGCTGTCATGAAATCTTAAACAGTCTATTTTTACGCACATCCAGAATGGCCACGCGTAACGCACCGCGTACAGCGTCGTTGTCCGAAATCAGTTGTCACCGGTATGTTACAACGGTATAAAAATAGGTCGCTCCAGCTGTTTTGGCGCGGCGGTAACGCAACATAGTATTGCGTTGCAGTGTTGTTTGGAAAGCCGATATACTAACGCAATAATTGACGCTGAAAATTTCGATTTATGGGTAATATTTTTGTATACCATTTATCATTGTAACATTGTTCCGCGTGGGCACGAAACAGCGCGTACCCACCCTACTGGGCTATTATCCCCAGTAGAAAATTTACCAAGAAGTATCTTGGAGGTGGATTATGAGCAAAACTAAATTATCGAAAGAGGAAAAAGAACTCCTTAATGCTGTGGAGGCTGGCGAGTATGAATCGGTATTAACTGAGTCACGCAAAAAAGAATTGGAGGCTATCGCTAGCAACACATTCAAAAAAGATAAAAGAATTAATATCAGAATTTCCAATCGGGACTTAACAGCGATCCAGTCAAGAGCATCGGAAGAAGGCATTCCGTATCAAACGTTTGTATCTAGTATTATCCACAAATACATTTCAGGCTCCCTGAAAGATCTCACAGCTAACAAACTAATGCAGCCGACGCAAAAAGCGCGCGACTGATTTGTGCCAGGTATGCATAAAAAGGAATTCTAAGAATCGTGGCAATCCCAGACTACCAAACACTCATGTTGCCAGTTTTGAAATTGGCATCGGATGAAAAGGAACATAAAGTCAGCCAGACAGTTGAGATGCTGGCTGATGAATTCCATCTTACAACGGAAGAAAGAAACGAGCTTCTTCCTAGCGGGAATCAAGCAGTCTTTAATAATCGCGTTGGTTGGGCTCGTTCCTATCTAAAACAGGCTGGTTTACTTGCATCGTCAAAACGAGGCTTTTTCACAATTACTTCAAAAGGTATCGAATTACTTGCAACAAAACCAGAGAAAATAGACACATCAGTTCTTGAGCAATACCCTGAATTTATCGAATTCAAGAACCGAAAAAAGGAAAAAAGTGATAGCGAAGCACAGGAAGTAACATCCACAGAGCTGGAATTTAACCTAACGCCGGAAGACGCTCTCGCTTCAGCATACAAAAAGCTTCGCTCCGCCCTCGAATCAGAGTTATTAGGTGCTGTTAAGGAATCGTCTCCTTCATTTTTCGAGCGATTGGTGGTCGATCTCCTGGTGAAGATGGGTTATGGCGGAAATCGCCAAGATGCCGGAAAAGCACTCGGTAAGAGTGGTGATAGCGGAATTGACGGCATTATTAATGAAGACCGTCTTGGCTTAGATATTATATATATTCAAGCCAAACGCTGGGAAGGCAGTGTTGGCCGCCCTGAAATACAAAAGTTCGCTGGTGCGTTACAAGGACAACGTGCCAGAAAAGGCGTATTTATTACGACGTCATCATTCACCAGCGAAGCAAAAGAATATGCTTCGCTCATCGAATCAAAAATCATCTTGATTGATGGGGAGCATCTTTCAAAGCTGATGGTAGAACACAATGTCGGGGTCTCAACTGTTGGCCTGTATGAGGTTAAGAAATTGGATTCCGACTATTTTGATAATGAGTAATGCATAACAAATATATGACCGCCCCATGTCAATAGGCAAAGCAAAATTACCGCCGAAGAATCGGATTTTAAGCCCGGTAGGGCTACAAAATCGTTAGAGAGGTACCATGAAACTTCTACTCACTTCCGCTGGTATAAAGAACACGACTATCCAAAACGCGCTGCTTAACCTGCTGGGTAAACCGATTGCCGATTCCAACGCCCTCTGTATCCCTTGCGCGAGCTACGCCAATCCTGATGGTGCGTACCATGCATGGCGGTTCATCAGCGGAAAAGAAGCCAGAACCCCTATGTGCGAATTGGGTTGGAAGTCAGTCGGCGTGCTTGAGCTCACTGCGCTATCCAGCATCGATAAATCTCTTTGGGTTCCGATGGTCCAGGAGAGTGACGTCCTGCTGGTAGGAGGCGGCGATCCGTTATATCTGTCCTATTGGATGCATCAATCCGGGCTGGCAGACCTGCTGCCGTCTCTGCGCAAGACCGTCTATGTGGGACTAAGCGCCGGGAGCATGGTGATGGCCCCCAACGTCGGGCAGGACTTCGTTTGCTGGACTCCTCCCAACGGTGACGACAGTGCACTGGGTCTGGTTGATTTTGCGATCTTTCCGCACCTGGATCATGAGGCCTTACCTGAAAATTCCATGGCCGATGCAGAACGATGGGCTGCCACCATGCCGGTGACGAGTTACGCGATTGACGATGAGACTGCCATCAAAGTAATCGACGGTGCCGTTGACGTTGTCTCCGAGGGGCACTGGAAACGGTTCACACCCTGTTGAGGGATGAAAGGTATAACCGGTGCTATTTCTGAAATGTCGCCTGTACGGACGCGTGGGCCGCATTGATAGACTGGTAGAGTCGGGGCTTGTAGGCCAAAGTTGCACTTTGATCGTCTTGAACCACATGAAGAACAGGCGGATGTCCAACGCGATAAGGTGCATTCCATAGGGTCCAGATGCAATGTAGATAGTCGGGAAGTAAAACCCAAGCATCAATCTTAAACGGTCTACTTTTAAGCACATCGAAAATGGCGGCGCGCAACACACCGTGTACACCCGCCCCCTCATTCCGGTGAATTGCCCCGAACCGTTGCCTGGCAGGCATCGCACATCTTGACCGGGTCGCGCTTCAGATTCGGCGCCTTAATCCTCGTCCCTTCGGGTGAGGCGGGGACATGAAAAACCGAAATACGAAGCGCGAACACTTTGTCCCGGGTTCCGCCGCTTTTTAACTGAGTTTCTAACTGCCCGTTCTCTTAAGCTGCTGTGAACTACCACATCATCAATGCGCCCTCGCCAGACTGTTCCGCGTAGTATAGCCGTATCCTCAATACATAAGTGCGTCCCCGTACCATCCGCGCAGTGATTTTGGCGTTGAGCGAAGTACCGCTGTCGTCATCACCGTCGTAATAGACGTTTTCCCCGTTGATATCCTCAAACAAAACCATCACGGTATCCATTCTTCCAAAGGTTTGTATCGTGTATTCGCGGCTGTATCTGGGTTTGATTATGAAATCAATCTGTTCGCCTTCGCCAATACGAATGCGATGAGACTCCCAGGGACGCAATTCCGGCAGATTGGAATCGAGACGGGGATAAAAACGCAATGCCTCAACGATATCCGTAGGTGACAGACCAGATTCCGGAATCAGTGGATGGTCCTGATATTCTTCAGGTTTTATTATCAGCCCACTCGGGAATTGATAGTGCATGATAGAATCCTTGTCCCACTCGGATCCGTCAGTTTCGTTCGCATTCAATTTACGCAAGATGTTATGACGGGTTTGCTCCTCCGGCCAATAGTTAGGGGAGCCCGAAAAATAGTTAATAACGGCCTGCTCATCCCATAGAATCCCGGAGTTCGGGTTTTGATGTTCGTGCGAGAAACCGATAGCATGACCAATCTCATGCAACGCAGTGTCGTGTCCGTAATCTGTCGTCAGATCCCAACCGAAATTCATGGTGCGTTCGTCGGGATCCGTTGCGTAGTCGATATTGTCCCGGCCGACATAGGACCAGGAACCGTCGTTTCGGTTGAAACCGATGCGAATTTCAGCATCCTGCGGATCCGTTACTTCCGAGAACTCCAGGCCAACGCCCAGTTGTTTCCATTCCGAAAAGGCATCGCGCACTGCATCTTTCTGGTCGTCACCCCCACGCCAAGTGGAGGGTTCATCGAGAAAACAGTAGTGCAATGTGGTTCCGTTGACCCATTTCTTTTCGGTCACCCGGATAAGCGACGCGCGACGGTCGCTGACATTAGTGTCCAGGACCCGGCGAGGCATTTCCGGTACTGTGCATAGCACTTGCCTGCCATCTTCATGAATATCTTTTTTGATTGCCTTTTTCGCCATGATAACTACCTCCCATTGAAAGAAATGAAAGCTCCGGAAAATTATTCCCTGAATCGCCAGAGTGGGATATTTCGAAAAACGGGTTGCTAAGCTCTTGAAGTTCTGAAAAGCACCAAACTCCGAAAATAGTCCCGTCAGAAGACATGTTACACAAAGCGGATGGTCCGTCTCGGAGCAGCCGGACCCTTTGCCCGTTTAAAGCACCCTATTGCAAGGACAATGCTCGGTTTTTGCTTCCATGCCAATCTCTTTGCCTTCGGCAATAAGCACCGCCGGTTTACCAGCAGACATTGACGCGAAACACAACGCAACGCTATACCTGCAGGAGCCTCGCCACTTCGCTTTATATAATCCGTGTCTACCTATCTTATACACTAGATTCGTTCTATAACGCAATCACTTGATGAATGCATAGTAGGTAGCAAAGCGGTTATGCTTGTCGCGGATTTTACGGTGTTTCATCCGGGCTTGCTGAGCGCAGGATCTATGACGGTCGCGGAGGTTGGGACACGGCAGGTGAAGGGGAAAGTCGTTACCAGCTGGTTGTAGGGTTCGCCAAATCGCTGGCCAAGGAGAGCCCATGAAAAAAATAGATTCCAAGAAGCAATCCGGCTTACTAATTCGGCTTACTAATGTGGACGATGTTTATTAAATTTGATACTATCCTAAGCTAGCGGCGTTTGATAAGCTCTAGAGTGAGGTCTTTGATTATGGCTGATTATTATGTTTCTCCCGATGGCGACGATACTAACGACGGCGCCACCCCCGGATCTCCTTTTCGCACAATCACTCGAGCAGTCGAGCTGATCGCGGAGGCATACGAAGCGCGCGGCAATGTTGCCGTTCCGGAGTTTGTGCATTTGGAACCGGGTATTTACTCCCGCGGCGCCGGCGAGGTTTTTCCAATCATCATTCCGACACTGACCGAAGTCCGGGGAAGCGGCAGAGCTGATTGCGCTATTGAATACAGTCCTCCCGAAGGTCCTTTCGAGTGCGGTTTTTCAGATACTTGCGTCGAACTTCATGGGTCGCTTTTCAATGTCTCGTTAACAGTTAATTTTCCCCCCGATGAATGGTTCCCGGTGATTGGTGTTCGTCTTATGGATGAAGACGCTATTTTAGAAGACGCTGTATGCAGCCTTATATGGGTCGACGCCGCTACCCGTGTTTCCCGCGTTGATTTTGAAGGCGCGCTTTTTACGCAAGACGGGTTTGAAAGGGGCGGGGAGTTATTTCCTTTGATTAACGATTGCCACCACACGCGCACGGGTAGTTTCAATTCAGGCACGGGATTCCATATATACGGCGGACGGGTCGAGTATTGTAGCGGCATAGTCTTCTGGATCAACTCGCCGGGCAGGACCATTGTTCAAAACAACGATATACCCTATCTTCGCCATTTCATGGTGCATCGTCCGATCGATGACCCCCCCGCGGCTTCCGATGACATGCGACCAAGGATAGTGAACAACACCTTTCAATCGCTGGAGACATTAGGCGATCAGGACTTTCAATGGTCCGCCAATTGTATAGAAATATATGGCGAATCTTATTGGGAAGGTAACACGATTTATGTTCGTAGATTGCACGTCGGTTGTGATTGTGAATTTTTCAACAACACAATGAATATCTTTCGAATGGATATCGGCTGGGCCGGACCCTGGGTTTATGATTTCAGCAATCCCGTGAATGATGTTAGATCTTGTTGTCCTGAATTCAGATATAACACTTTCGAGCAGGTTTTCCGCTGGGACTTTCTGCCGTACAGAACATCAGACGAACCTGAAGGAAGAGAAATTTTCTTAACTATAACCGCCGAATCCTGCCCGGTTTTTGAGAACAATGATTTCATCATGAGTGATACAGATGCTTTGATACCGGTGTTCATTCAAAAATTCGTGGTACCCGAGTTGGCGGACCCGATATGGGCGGAGATATTCGACGGATTGCCCACTCCGGATTTCGGCGGGGGGGGCGGACCGAGCGACGGAGGCAACCTGTTTCATGTTCCGGAGGCCGCTGTGGCTCATTTCAGGATCGACGTGGGAGAGGAGACTTTTAATTTAAAGGCCGAAGACAACACTTGGTCCTACACACCCAACATAGAAATCATCGGCGACGGCGATGCAGTGACTTACGACCTCGGCGACGTGAATTTGGAGTAGACAATGAAAGCGAGACACCACTCAACATTGCCCGTAGTCGCGCATCGTATACTCGGCGCGGAGTATACTCCGGAATCGATGTCTATCTATGCGAAAATTCCGGTTTACGAAGAAGACCGAAGATGGACTGCATGGTCCGAAACGCATGAACCGCCTGAAGAGACGCCGCCATTCGAGTCTGGAGGGGGGCGTTTTAAATCGCTGGCCAGCCACGCCACTGAAGAATACGCGCGGGCGACATTCGTAAGACCGGGTTCGAGGCGCTCTGTTAATGAGATACGCGACTTTTTTGACGGCGGACGCCGGGCGGATACAACGGGGGAGGCTAACATCAATCAGATTTGGGAGCCGGCCGATATTGAATTTCAACTCGTCGCGATAGTCGACCATGCGATAAGGTCCACATGGTCCGTTATGATCGACGCTGATAATGTCAAATACATCGCGCGGGACTTAAACGAGGCGAATATGGTAAACATCTATTTTTTTAGAAATATAGCCGGCGCCGGCGGCACCAGCGGTTTTTCGCCCGTTCCGCTTCAGGAGACGAAAATAAATACGGCGTTCGCCGCGGTAGAGGATTGGGAAGATATGTATGGCGATATGGGATGGGATTATACGGTTCGCACATTGGCGCACGAACTCGGTCACTTGCTGAAACTTCGGCATCATGAAGATGATTCCAACCTTATGTGGCCATGGATGTCGTCGGACGCGCATGCTTTGGAACCCTTGCAAAAAATGGTTGCCCATGAGCATTCGAGGCACTATTTGGAGGAAAGCCATAGACGAGTTTTGAGAGACACAGTATTTCGACGACACTTCATGGAGAAAGATAGCGAACCAAAACTCGTGCGAGCCTATTTGGGTGAGCGCCTTGGTTTTGATTAATCTTTGGGAACATGAAATGAAAGGCAAAGATAAAAATCCAGAAAAGTCTACGGCAATTGCTCTTCTCAACAACGTTGAAATAGACGGATTCGTCGTTGCTCAGCTTCGCCGAATAAAAAACATCAACAAAATCTTATGCGACGTCGTGGGAGGTCGAATCAAAACTACGCCGTTTCAGCGAAAGAACGCTATATATGTTCTTGGCCGCCTGGGCGATCAGAAGGCAGCCGCGACTTTGATGTCGACTTTGGACGAAGGCGAACGTTCGCTACGATTGGGATCCTTGATCGCCCTGGCCGCGATCGATTTGGATAAGGACAATCTAAAATCCTTGGAAAAATTCGCCGAAAGCGAGGAAAGAGACTCGATCGAATCGGCTTATGCGTTTGAAGCTATAACCGGTAAGCGCAGAAGGAATTCCTGATATTCAAAAACGCGCTTAAGGTAGAGTTATCTGGGCTAATGTCTGATTGCATGAATTAGCGATGGTGCTCTTTAACTGGCTGCCAATCACTGCCGTTGCCTCAAAAAACCTGAGATAAACAATGCGTAATGAAGCAGGAACGATCAGTGTCCGCGCCTCAGAAAACTCATGAGCGTAAAAGGCAGATTGGAGGCCAAGTTCCAAAAATGGAGGATACCCAGCCAGTTGTATTCTTGGTATATTAGCTATTTGAATCACAACTGATGTTGATTGTACGCCTTATTCGATCTGTTACACAATGGCTCGACCTGTCCGCATCTTTCTTGGGTTACTGGCTATCATACTGATTTCCGCCCCTTTGAGTATCGTGGCAACGATTCTTTTGTTTCCATTCTGGTCATGGCTGGAGGCGGCCTCTGGTATCGAATCTGTCGGTCATTCGGGACCTGCGGAATGGTGTTACATGGTGGTGTTCCTTATTGTCGCCGGGTGTGCGGCGCTACTGCTTCCGGTCCGTCAAAAATCGTAGCTTTTGACGGTCTTCTGGTGAGCTTTCTATATTCAGGCTCTTGAAATATGTTCAAATCGTTACTATCGAACGATGTCTACGTGAAGGTTTACGAAAACCGTTTCGTGCTGAAAAAGCTAGAAGATGCCGCTCGCCCGACTACGATAATTTCGAGCGAGCCTTTTACTACCGAACGCCTGTTGGTCGGGCAGTTTGCTGTCGCCGAGCGAACTTTGAAGCAAGGTCTCAAAGAGCTATTTTCACAACGTTGGTTTTCGCCCAGTCCGGTCATCGTGATGCACCCGCTTGATAAAGTCGAAGGTGGACTGTCGGAGGTAGAAGACAGGGTGTTCAGGGAACTGGCGATGGCAGCCGGTGCGCGTAAAGTGGTCGTTTGGCTCGGCGAGGAATTGTCGGATGCGGAAGCGAAGCAACAGGCCATATAATAATGGCGCTATGGTACTTAAATCTCCGCTCATGGGCACTGATAACCGGGCCATTACAAGCAGGGGGCAGAACGTTTGTCTACTATAAGCATCAGACTGGTTGTTGCTCTCGTATTCATTTTATCTTACCCATTTTGGTGTCGATTTCCAGTTGTTCTGTTCGACAATTTCATGAGGCCATGGCCTTAGGTTTTTGAATTTTGCCATTTTGATTCCGACTAGGAGTAAACATGAAAATCTCAATCGAAACAGATGTGAAAGCGCCTTTGAAAAGAGTTTGGGATGCCTGGGTGACACCCGCGGACATTACCAATTGGAATTTCGCCATAGATGACTGGTGTTGTCCTAAAGCGGCAATAGATCTCGAAGCTGGAGGAAAATTCAATTACCGGATGGAAGCTAAAGATGGATCGATAGGATTCGATTTTGAAGGACAGTTTACAGCGATCACTCCTTATAAAGTCATTCAATTTAAACTGGGAGGTGACCGGGAAGTAATCGTTGAATTCATCGAAAGTAAAGATGGAGTTAAAGTGGTTGAAGTCTTCGATGCCGAAGACGAAAATTCGGCGGAACAGCAGAGGCAAGGTTGGCTTGCGATTTTAAACAATTTTAAAAAGTATGCGGAAGGTAAAAACAACTAGCAAACAAAGGCAGCCATCGCTGCCTAAGGAAGCACGTAGGTCAAAGGCTTGAGTGCGATCGGACGAAAGGGACATAGGACAACGTCGATATTGGGAACATGTAATCAAAGATGGCAACGGTTATCAGGACTACGTACTTTACGTTTATATAAACCCGATCAAGCACGGTTTGGTTGCCAAGGTGACCGATTGGCCGTCTTCAACCCTTCATCGTTTTGCTGAAAAATCGGGATATCCGTTGAAATCAATAGAAAGAACTGAGGCTGTATTGGGTTGTAGGAATTAAACTCCATTCGACGCAATGTCCATTGGCGTTTGCGCCGTGCGTTACTGACGATCAACGTTGTCCACTTTGCATGATAACTGCAAAAAATAGTTATCCGTGCAATGCCGGCTGGCCTTTTCCTCTTCCCGAAGGCTTACCGCTCTTACGGTACGGTGTGTTTTTTTGTTGCGCTCTGTTGCGACTCGGTTTGCTTTTGGCGACGCGGGCCGGTTTAGGCTTTGGCTTGTTTTTTACGGTTTTTAACGGTTTTTCCATTTTTAAAGAGATCGTTTCGTAGCCGGTGTCGGCGATTCTGGGGATCTGTTTAAGCAGTAGTTTTTCAATTGCGAACAACAGATGCGCTTCTTCCTGCGTCGCCAGTGAAATAGCTTTGCCTTCCGCTCCCGCTCTGCCTGTTCGGCCAATGCGGTGTACATAGTCTTCGGCGACTGCGGGCAAATCGAAATTCACTACATGCGGTAGTTGGTCGATATCCAGACCGCGTGCGGCAATATCGGTGGCGACCAACGCGGTAATCTTGTTGTTTTTAAAATCATCTAAGGCCCGGTTCCTGGCTCCTTGGCTTTTGTTGCCGTGCAGCGCGCTGCAGCGGATACCGTCTTGAATGAGTTGTCGGGACAAGCGGTCGGCGCCATGTTTGGTGCGGACGAAAATCAATACCTGCCGCCAATTTCCATCCCCAATCAGCCACGAAAGTAGCGCTCGCTTGTCTTCCTGCTTGATCGCGTAGACGCATTGCGAAACGGTATCTGCTGCTGCATTTTCCCTGGCGACGGCGACTTGCGCCGGATTTCGCAGCAGTTGCCCGGCCAACGCTTTAATTTCCTTGGAATAGGTCGCCGAGAACAGCAAATTTTGCCGTTGTTCAGGCAGCGCCTGAATCACCTTGCGAATATCCCGGATAAAACCCATATCCAACATGCGGTCGGCTTCGTCCAGGATAAAAAACTGTACTTGTGACAGGTCGACCTGTTTTTGGTAAAGCAGATCCAACAAGCGTCCCGGTGTGGCAACCAGAATATCGGTACCCCGGCGAAGGCGTTTGATTTGCGAATTAATATTGACGCCGCCGAATACGACTTCGGCACATAAAGGCAGATGCTTGCCATAGGTTTTGACGCTTTCATGCACCTGCAATGCCAATTCGCGCGTCGGCGTCAAAATCAAAGCCCTGATCGGGTGCGGTTTTTTAGGCGTGGGTTGGTTATGCAGCAATTGCAATAACGGCAGTGTAAAACCGGCTGTTTTACCGGTTCCGGTCTGAGCGCCGGCCAGAATATCCCGTCCCTTTAAAATTAACGGGATGGCTTGAGACTGCACCGGTGTGGGTTTTGTATACCCTTGTTCGGCTATCGCCAGCAGCAAGGGTTCAGCTAAATCTAATTGGTTAAATGTCATTGGTAATGTTATTTTTATAAATTCAAAAAGTTAAAAAGTGGCGTCCGTCAACAGACATGAAGACAAAAAAGGCCGGGCACGGCTTATCCGCTTCTTATCAAGCTTGCATGATAACAGTTGGGAAAGCGGTCTAAATTAACGGCAATATCGCTTTGGTTCCGCCGCAATGCGCGGCTTGGATGGTATGACCGCTACGTTTTTGTGGTTTGGATACGCGAGTTATACTCCTTTTGCGTCGCGTTTCAATATCATTTCGAATAGCGTAAAAATTCTCCCCCTGCTGTTGTGAAGTAACGCTAATCGTAATGGACAATTGCAGTATCCGGTTATTATACACGGATATGCTGAAAAAATCGGTTATGAGTATCAAGCGAATCAACTCACGCTGTATTTTTTCGCGTCGTTATACCAACGATATGCAGCTTACGGGATTTATTTCAACGTCCGGCTATCCCGGCAGAGCCTGCAATCGCTATTGCTGCTTTTATGCGTAATTCCTGAAAACAGCTATTGAAAGGAAAATAACAGCCAATACTATAGGCAACGATGCAATTATTGCCATTTAGGAGCAACTCTTAATTAGACAAGCAGTGGGAG
>JBNLCC010000124.1:0-18565 GCA_050303615.1 Methylococcaceae bacterium
TTATCCGGTTTTGTGATCATATGGTAATCATTTATAGTGTTCACATATCAAATTACGGTTTTTATATCCCCTTATCAAATAAGGCTATCGATTCAACATGCCCGGTTTGCGGGAACATATCCATTACCCCGGCTTTCAGCAGCCGGTAACCCAGTTCATTGACCAGAATTCCGGCATCCCTGGCCAACGTCGATGGATTACAGGAAACATAAACAATTTGCTGGGGGTTCCATTGCGGAATGCGGGATAATACTTCCGCAGCGCCTGCGCGAGACGGATCCAGCAGAATCTTGTCGTATTTTTTATTGGCCCACGGCATATCACTGATATCGCGGGTTAAATCCGCAGCGTAAAATTCGACGTTGCTGATGCCGTTTAATCTTGCATTGGCTTTAGCATGGTTAACCAGCGGTAAGTCCCCTTCTATCCCAACCACCAGACCGGCTTTTCTTGCCATCGGCAAGGTAAAGTTGCCCAAGCCGCAAAACAAATCCAATACCGTATCCTGCGCATTGAGCGCCAGGGTCTCCATGACCCGGTTAACCATTTTTCGGTTAATCTCGGTATTGACCTGGGTAAACATCGCCGGCCTAAAATGGAACACAATATCATAATCCGGCAAGGCGTAGGTCGGTAGATGCGGTTCTTCGGGCCATAACGGCGTAATACTGTCCGGCCCTTTCGGTTGCAGATAAAGGGTAATTTGTGTCCGTTGGGCAAACTCGCGCATCCGCTGCTTGTCCGCGTCGGTAGGCGGATCCAATACCCGGATTGCCAGGACGCATTGCTCATCGCCGATGGCCACCTCGATCTGCGGAATACGGTCCTTGATCGTCAGCCCACCGATCATTTCCGACAATTCCGGCAACCGCATTCCGACCGACGGGTGCATCACGATGCATTGATCGATCTCCGCTAAGAACGGATTGCGCCGTTCACGAAAACCGACCAGCACCCTATTCTTTTTAGCGACGTATTTCACGCCCATGCGGGCTTTATGCCGATAGCCCCAATGAGGCCCGCGCAACGGTTCCCACAATTCGGGAATTTGCACTTTGCCGATCCGGGCGAATTGCTCCTCCAGCAACGCCTGCTTGATCGCGATCTGCGCGACGGAATCCACATGCTGGAAGCTGCAGCCGCCGCAGACGCCGTAATGCGGACATTGCGGTTCGGTCCGATGGGGTGAGCGGCTGATTAAATTGACCACTTTACCCTCGGCATAGTCGCGACGGCTGTCGGTATAGATAAATTCCATTTCCTCGCCGGGCAACGCTTCATCGATAAATACCACTTTGCCGTTTACATGGGCGACTCCCCGCCCGTCATGTGCCAAAGATTCGATCGTGACGTTAACCGGGACTTCCGGTAAAACCTTTTTTCTTTTGCGTCTTCGCACCATGGTTATTTTTGCTTCCAACTGCCGTTTGCGGTTTGGTACCACCACCCCGATCCGGCGTTACTTACCCAACTTTTTGCAAACGTCGATTTGATCTGATTGAACCATTCCGGATGACCGTTGGCATTGGCAATCGCCTGGTACAGTTTATTTCTGTCGCTGTTTTCCGCTGCCACCAGTTTATTCACTTTGTTGCGGTCTTTTAACGGTATTTTGCCGGGATCTTTTGCCGTTAATAATCCATCCGACTGAATGCCGATATAACCCTGTCCATAGTATGACTGCAGCGAGGCAAAACGTTTTTTCATCGTGGCGCGCAATTGCCTGATTTCGGGGGTATCGACATCAAGATTCGCCTCGGCTGCCTGAGCGGGTGTAAAAATAATATTCAACACGTTGTCGATTCCGTGATAGGCAAGTAATTGCCATTCGGAAAGCCCGGCCTCCGGCTCGGTTTTAGATTTAGGCGCCGCTTTACCCTCCTCTTGTATCCCCTGAATGATTTCATCGGCCACGCGTTCCGCGGCGGCGGCCGGAAAATAGATATTGATCGTGACGCATGCCGTCAACAACAGCGCGCTGAACAGGGGTATGGATGAAAAAGATTTTTTCATGATGGTATTCCTCTGGTTTATGTTCATATTGCAAATTCTGTTTTATGTACTGCCTTATACCGGCAGATTTGATTGTGCCTATCGCACGCCAATTTCGGCGTTCTTATCTCTTCTCCCTTCGGGAGAAAGTTAGGATGAAGAAGGTAAAAATGCATATATTAATGCGGTCTTGTATCCCCTCACCCCGGCCCTTCCCCACCGAAGAGGGCTTAACGCATTAAATTTAACCTGCGGTACATACTGAGCGGAAAGCTTATCGCGTCACGCTTGGCGTGTTTCGTACCTTGGCGCATCCCGAAATACTTCAGTGATAATAGCCATGGTGCTTACCGGCACTGCGGTCGCTATTTTATTCGACAACCGCTTCCGAGGTTTCCGATACCCGTTTGATCCGTCGCAGCAGTACTTTCCAATCGATGCGTGGATTATAACCGATCACGTCGATTCGCGGCAGACCGCCGCCCTCGACGATATAATAGCCATGTTCCGCCGGCGCAACCCCCATTAATTGGCAGACACCGTTGTTTAAATAACAGCCCATACCCAGCCGGTCGTAACCGAATGTTTCGAATATCCCAAGAAAACTGCGCGAGATCAGATCGGCAGCCCCGCCGCCTCCGATATTGGCGATATTTTGTACCGCTTTTTGGCTGATGCGATGCCGCGAATCATCGTTATCCGGTGTCCCCAGCCACGCATAAAACGTGACCGGCTGCCAATTTTCCAGATATAAATCATGCACGTAACCGGATAGTCTGCCTTCTATTCTGCCGAAAGCAAACTTGCTGGTGATTTGCTTTAAATCCAAGTCATCAATCTCCACGTCGGCATAAAGCTGAGGCAACTCGCTGAACAAACCCGAGGAAGCCAGTTTTTTAATGCGGATCGTTCCGTCAAAAGCTTGTATGTTCAACTCGCCGTCGAGAGACAACTTTCCCTGTTTATAGCTCACACCCGGTATGTCGCCGCTGACGGTTCCCGATAAAGGCGTGAAGTGCATGACGGTAGTCAAACGCTCCAAGGAAACCCGGTCAATCTTGCCGACAAAATGGACGTCCGGCTCCCCGTTTTCGGCCGATTGAAAAGCAAAGCGCCGTATCTGTAATGTACCATCCAACAGCGGCAATTCAGCCGGCTGGTTTAAAGACAGGTTACCGGCATCGGTGGTTAACGACAGTTCTGTTTTACCGAAAGGCAAATCGTAAATTTGCAGTTGTTCCCAGGCCAGCGTCGACTGGCTGTTGTTTGCAGCCTGGGTTGACCAATGAATATGTCCCGTACCGCCATCCATATGTATCCGGGATGCGGCATCTTGCAGGCCCAATTGCCGATACTGCACATTGATTTCGTTTAACTTTTGCTGAGCCAACGTTATATCCGCCTGCACCGTTCCTGCCAACGCGATGCCCTGCATCGCCGTTGCTTCGAAAAACGGCGCCAAATAGAGTTTCGAAACAGCCGCCATGTTTTCGCTTTGCAGAGATAGATCAACATTTTGCAGCGGCGGAAGGCCGCTCTGATACAACTCCCCGCGGCCTTTAACGGTGAGCACTTCGGGATGGTCATAAAACAACGAGGTCACCATCACGCGTTGGTCTTTCTCCCGAAAACTGCCGCGGGTGCTCAAAGCCAAGCTCTGCTGCTGCGGCTGGTTGAGATCGATAAAAACCGGTTCGGCATAAATTGCACCGCGGTTCACCGTGGCGTTGACATCCCATTGCCAGATTCCCTGCTTGTTTCCGGCATCGGCCTTTAACCTTGCGCCTAACGCCTCGGCAGCATATTTGCCATCCGTTGTTTGAGCGCTGACACCGTTCATATCCAAATCGAGCGTCAGCCAATTCAGCCGGTTGCTATCCCCTCCGGCATTTGCCTGCAAGCCGATGTTCCCATCGGCCAAATCAATGCCGGCCATGGGAAAGGTTTTTTTGAGTTGCGCCGCGTTCAGTTTCTCAGCGGTTACCGCTAATTGCCAATGGCGTTGTTGTTCAGTCGCTACCAGCGAAACCGAACCGCCGGCAATTTTAACATTACTGACTGAAAGCCTGCTTTGCTTTTCGGTGATGAAAAATTCAAAGGCGATTTGGGAGGCTTCCAGCCAGTCCGATTTTAGCTCGGCCAATCCGCCATCACAGGCGAGGCGTTTGTTTTCCAGAATAAAATGACGGCATTGGACTTTCACAAATGAGACATGATCGAACGGCTTGGGCAAGGTCAATTGGTCGACCACGGCCTCTGCATTGCCTGTTGCGCTGCTGAAATCGCCTAAGGCGAGATGCACGCCTCCCAGTTGCCAGTCGTGAGCGGTTATGTTGCCCAGATCCAGTGCTATGCGGTCAATTGCATAGCCGCCTGCCGAGCCAAGTAACAGCAGCAGAAAAAAAACGATTCTGATCATTAATCTGAATGTAGCCCGGCTGCGGCGAAGCGTAATCCGGAGTAAGTCACCATCCGCCTTCCGGATTCCGCAAGCTTCATCCGGGCTACGGTGGAATAGTCGCAGAAGGCACGCAATACGTGCCCTATCAAATAACTCCCGGCTCTAAATTAACCGGGAAAAACACCGGTGGACAGGTAACGGTCACCACGGTCGCAAATGATCACTACGATCACGGCATTATCCACTTCATCGGCCAACTGCAGTGCCGCGTAAACCGCGCCGCCGGATGAGATGCCGGCAAAAATGCCTTCTTCGGCGGCTAACGCGCGGGTGGTTTGTTCCGCAGCCTGCTGGTCGACATCGATAATGCGGTCCACCCGCGAGGCATCGTAAATCTTCGGCAAATATTCCTGCGGCCAGCGCCGGATTCCCGGTATTTTGGCGTTGTCTTTCGGCTGCACTCCGACCACCTGAATCGCAGTATTTTGCTCCTTCAGATAGCGCGAGGTGCCCATAATGGTACCGGTGGTCCCCATCGAACTGACGAAATGCGTAATCGTTCCCTGAGTATCGCGCCAAATTTCCGGACCGGTACCCTCATAATGCGCCCGCGGGTTGTCGGGATTGGAAAACTGGTCGAGTATCCGCCCTTCACCGTTCGCTTGCATCTCCCGCGCCAAATCGATCGCCGCCTCCATACTGCCCGCCGCCGGCGTCAGAATGATTTCCGCGCCGTAAGCTTTCATCGAAGCGCGGCGCTCCTCACTCATGTTATCCGGCATGATCAAGGTCATTTTATAGCCCTTGATAGCCGCCGCCATTGCCAGGGCAATACCGGTATTGCCGCTGGTCGCCTCAATCAGGCGGTCACCTGGTTTGATATCGCCGCGCGCTTCGGCATGCTTGATCATACTCAGCGCAGGACGGTCTTTAACCGAGCCAGCCGGGTTGTTGCCTTCCAGTTTTACTAATAGGGTATTATTGGTTTGTTTTGGCAACCGTTGCAGTCTGACCAGGGGCGTATTGCCGACAAAAGATTCAATTGTTGGAAAAGTCATTTTCATTTAATAGGTAGCAAAAAATAGTAAGTTCAACGATAGCAATTTTTGCCGTAACAATACAGAGAAAAACCAGGGTAAGCGCATATAAACTGGATACCTGCTTCCAGGCGAGTATGACGACCTTATTTATTAGACTGGCCCGAAAACACTGAAGACAGTATCCTGCGAGTTTGCGGACATAGAAATTGCGGCCGTATCATTCGCTATAACTGGCATAGCAGGTATCGGTTTCCCAGATGGTCACTTCCGTTACGGGATACCCGGCATTGCGCACATAGGTGAAAATCATCCAGGCGATATGTTCCGCAGTCGGATTTTCATCGGTCGTAAAATAGCGTTCGCCCGCCTCCTGCAAAAGTGGCAAAACCGGATCGTCCTTATGCAGCAGCATATTATGATCCAAAAATTCATCAACCCAGCCTTTCACCAGGCCTTTAATCTCGTTAAAGTCATACAAAATACCGATTTGATCGAGCTCCTCGCCTTCGAAGGTGATCCCCGCCTTGGCGCTGTGCCCGTGCAGATTGCTGCACTTGCCTTCATAGCCGAGCAGACGGTGTCCGTAACAGAATGAAATAAATTTGGTGACTTTATACATGAGTAATTTGTATTAAATATGGAACGGTAAAATGGACTATCTTTAACATTTAATGTTTTCCCTTTGGACGCCGGCCTCCCGGCAAAGTGCATTAATGAGCTGGTTTTCTGGCATTAATTCAAGCGCCATATGGCAAACAGCCGAGGCCTCGCTAAGCCGTTGCAGACGGAGGAGTTGATTAACCAGCAGTTGATAACCCCTGATAAAATACGAATCCTTGTCTATCACGTTGCGGAAGGATTGTACCGCATTTAGCGGTTCTTCAAGGTGCAGATAAAGCATGCCGGTTTTGATATGAATCTGTGGATTGTCCGGGTAATACTTTAACAGTAACTCAAAACAAGCGGTGGCTTCAGCGGTTCGCTGTTGTTTCATCAGACAGTCCGCTAATAGCTGATTGGCTTTTAAATTTTTCGGGTCAATCTGCAATACCTGGCTGAACTTATCCATTGCGGACGGAATTTTGCCCTGCTTTAGCAGACAATGCCCATATTTGATGATTAATTCAAGATCATCCGGTTGCCGTCCAAGCGCTTGCGCATATTTCTCCTCAGCCATTTGATAATAATTCAGTGCTTCCTTGCGTTCACCCGTATCGGTACTGTAATCACCCAGTTTGACGTAAGCCAGAATATAGTCCGGCGCTGTTTCCACCACTTTCCGATAATAGGCAATGGCTTCCGGTAATTGATTTCTGTTGAAAAAAGCTTCCGCCAGATTCTGATAGATCCAATACGGAATTGCTTCCGCTGAAGCGATGGCTTGTTGGTAAGCGGCAATTTCTGCATCCACGTCCCCTTGTTTCGCGTTCGATCTGGCAAGGGTATGATATTTAACAATGCCCTGAGCCTGCCGCTGTTTGGCAAGCCGGTACTGTGTCTCCGCGAAATAGGGTAGCGACGGATTGGTTTCAGCCCAGAGCCGGGCTTTTTTCAAACAGCAGCGGTTGAATACCGGCATTAAGTGTTGAATGCCCGATTCAGCGACAACGCTGTGGTGATCTCCGCTCACCTCATTGATGTCCACCCCGCACAAAGCTAAATTACCCCAGCCCATATCCGGATCATGCTGATGTTTAATAAATTGCTCCGTCGCCCGAAAAAGCGTGATGCGCCCCGGATACATTTTAGGTATATAACGTTTTAACGCCAGGCGAATGGACTCTTCAACCGTCATCCCGTCCCCTTTATACCGGTCTGCGCCGACATAACGGCGGGTTAGGTCCGCCTGATCATCAATAATACCCAAAAAAGCCACAGTCTCTCCCCGGGCAAACAACTGTTGCGCCATTTCCAATGCCAAATGTAAGCCGAGGGAATATCCGCTTAAATAATAAGGGCCTTTGGACTGGACCAAAAGAAGCTCCGAAATATAAAGTTCAGCCATCTGTTCAAAATCACAGTGCGGCGTGCTTTTGCCATCGGTTCCCTTGGCGTGAAAATTAAATCATCCGCCGAAGCCTGTTTCTCTTCCGGGCTGGCAAGAACTGCAAAGTCGATATCGTTAATATTACTAAATGCCGGCATAGGTTTTCCTCAACAATGTCCCATTGACTAAACATAACGCAATTATATCCATCTCTGATTTAACCTTGGATATTTTATAGTTAATCATCTAATATTAGAGGTACGTTCCAATTATTATCGGTACCCATCGACCATCGAATTTCGGCAGTTTATTGCTTTCTACAAACGAACAAGCCTTAAAACACCGAAAGTTGCTGTGCAAACACGCTATACCGCAGCTGACCGGCAGATTTTAATTAGGAACGGACCGAAGTCATGCTTGTTGGTCATTGCTGCTCACGGAGATACTGTTCCGGCAACGGAAAGGAACGTTGCCCATGATTTACTGAATTTCATGATGAATTTAAATCATAAAATAATTTTATATTCGGCATTGGGGTTTCTCGGTTTTTGCCTGATCATCCCGGGACTGATCGAAATATTTAAAAACCCTCCGGGTGGCTCCGGTCTGGTAACTGAAACGATCGATGCCAAAAATCAGCTGCGCGCCTTAAACGGTATGATGACTGGGATTGGCTTTATCGCGCTCTACGCATGCGCCTATCTGGAAAACTCACGAGTCCTGGTTTTGGCGTTGGGCTGGCTGTTGCTGATGGTCGCTGCCGCTCGGATTTATTCGCTCTTCATCGACGGTTGCTGCAGTTTGACGTCCTGGCTATATCTGGCCGTCGAATTTTCCCTAGCACTTTTATTTTTATTATGGCCGCCAAAATGAAAAACAACTTCACTCTTCCCGCGACTGCCTTTAAGCGGATGATGGCCTTCTGTTTATTGCCGGTTTTGTCAATGTCCGGCCAGCTCCATGCGGCATGCCGCAACGATTTTGTCAGCGTGCAGGTGCTCGGTTCCGGCGGACCGGAGTTATCCGATCAACGCGCCTCCAGCTCCTATCTGGTCAACATTGCCGGTAAAGCCGCAATCATGGTGGACAGCGGTTCGGGCAGCAGCCTTAATTATGAAAAAAGCGGCGCTGATTTGACCCAATTACAAGCGGTGCTGTTCACTCACTTTCACGTGGACCATAGCGCTGATTTTCCCGCGTTAATCAAGGCCTCCTATTTTACAGACCGCAGTCAAGACCTCAAAATCTATGGCCCGAAGGGAAATGAACTGATGCCGTCCGCCGCTGAATTCGTTAACGGTCTTTTCGGCAAAAAAGGGGTTTATCGCTACCTGAATGATTACCTCGTACCCGCCAGTTCCAGTGTCTACCACATCCGCACTGAGAATATCCGACCGCTAAAAAACAGTATCAAACAAATTCAGTTGACTGACGCAATCTTATTATCGGCAGTACCGGTTCACCACGGTCCGATACCGGCGCTTGCATGGCGTATCGATGCCGGCGGCTGTGCCGTGACTTTTTCCGGCGATTTTAACAACAGCCTGCGAAGCGTGCCGGTACTGGCGAAAAATTCCGACATATTGGTCGCGCATCATGCCATACCGGAGGGCGCCCAAGGCATTGCCCGCAACCTGCATGCACCTCCGTCGGAAATCGGCATGGTCGCCCAACAGGCCAATGTCAAAAAACTGGTTTTATCACACCGCATGCGGCGCACCTTGGGCCGCGAGCAGGAATCCCTGTCATGGATACGCCGCAATTACAGTGGCCCGGTAATTTTTGCCAATGATTTGGACATCATTGACATTGAATAGCCGGCTTTTATGTATCAATCAGCAACAGTTTCCCGGATGGCATGGCTTATAAATGCCACTCTTCCGCCTGTGACATATCACAGCACTTAACACAGATCACCGGCGTCAAGCATTCGACTGCGGCGAAGACGGTTTAAATGCCTATTTGCGGCAATATGCCCGACAAACTATCAAAAAATAAATTTGTACTCAAAACGGAATATCATCGTCAAAATCATCATATACCGGCGGCGATGACGACGGCCCCGAATCTTGCTGGGCCGAAGATTGTTGCGGCGCCGACGGTGCATAGTCTGATGGGGGGTTGTCGTTATAACTGGCGGTTCCACCGGCGCGGCTACCCAGCATCGTCATTTCCGTCGCAATGATTTCCGTGGTGTAACGGTCCTGTCCGTCTTGTCCCTGCCATTTCCTTGTCTGCAATCGGCCTTCGATATAGGCCTGACTGCCTTTCCTTAAATATTCGCCGGCAATTTCAGCCAGGCGATTGAAAAACACCACCCGATGCCATTCTGTCGATTCCTTTCTTTCTCCCGATTGCCTGTCCTTCCATCTGAACGTTGTCGCCAGTCTGATATTGGTCACAGCTCCGCCGCTGGGCATATAGCGCACTTCAGGATCCGCCCCCAACCTGCCGATCAGCATTACTTTATTAAGCATTGTTCACTCCGTCTCAATTAAAATAGTTAATGGTCATGGATAGAAATCCCACTGTACCCCACCTCCTCACCCGCTTTACCCCTCAGGCAAGGCATTCCCATTTCCTTAAAAGCATTTTGTAGGATGTGCTGCACTGCGAAGTGCAGCACCTTGATTACGGTTATCTGCTACGCAATGTGCTTTTCCGCCTTGCCAGTACATCTGAATATGCATTATAACTGCAAGTACACGACAGGCCGAGGTTAAAGTTCATCTATGCACAACAAACCAGTTTACAACTACAAAACCAATATTATTGCCGGCGTCATCGGCAATATTCTCGAATGGTATGATTTTGCCGTGTTCGGTTTTCTGGCTCCGATCATCAGTCCGTTGTTTTTCCCGGCGGACGACCCGTTGGCCGGACTGATCAAAACTTACGGGATTTTTGCCGCCGGTTATTTGATGCGGCCGTTAGGCGGTATTATTTTCGGTCATATTGGTGACAGCCTGGGAAGAAAAAAAGCCTTGCGTATTTCAATTGTCATGATGGCGATTCCCACGGTACTGGTCGGCCTTTTACCTACCCATGCACAAATTGGCGCTTCGGCTACGCTGCTGTTAATTTTATTAAGGCTGATTCAAGGCATCTCGGTTGGCGGCGAATTGATCGGTTCGGTTTCCTATTTGGTAGAGATGGCGCCGGACAATCGGCGCGGCTTACATGGCAGCTGGTCATTATTCAGCGCGGTCGGCGGGATTTTGCTCGGATCCGGGGTGGTTACGGTTTTGGTCAATGTGGTTGATCATCAGTCGATGCTGATTTGGGGATGGCGGCTGCCGTTTTTGTCGGGCATACTGATACTCGCTATCGGTGTCTGGCTGCGCAAAGGCCTGGTTGAATCAACGGTTTTTCTTGAAGCTAAAGCCGCAGGCAACATTCAGGGAAACCCGATGGTGGAAGTATTGAAAGAAATGCCGTTGCGGGTTCTGCAGCTTTCGGTGATTATTTTGCTGTTCGGCACCAGTTTTTATATTCTGTTTGTCTGGATGCCGACCTATCTCAGTAAAATTGTGACCCCGCCTGTTGAACATGCGTTATTGGTCAATACCGTTGCAATGATTTTTCTGATCGCCGTGATTCCGGTTGCCGGTCTGCTGTCCGATAAATTCGGCAGAAAACAGGTGCTATTCGCGGCGACTTTTTTGATGGGCGTTTTGGTCTACCCGCTTTTTATGCTGATCGATCAAGGCGACATAATCACGGCGCTCATCGTGCAATTGATGTTCGCAACCCTGGTCGGTGCTATACAGGGACCGGTGCCGGCGCTGATGGTGGAAATGTTCCCGACCCGTACCCGTTATAGTGCGATAGGCCTGGGTTACAATTTGACGCTGGCTGTATTCGGCGGCACCTCACCACTGGTCTGTACCTGGATAATCCGGGAAACCGGCGATCCGGCCTCCCCGGCAATGTATCTGTTGGTTTTGGCGGTTGTAAGTTTCAGCGGGCTGTTGGTGCTGAAAACAGAGAATGCATTCGACGTAAAATAATTGGATTCGCCGTTTTCCAAGATAAGCAGTACGTACCCTACGTGATCAACCTTTTCACCGGATACACTTTTTTCAACCCAGACTATCATTTGCGATCCTTGTCGTCGTTCGTTTCAGGGTAGGTGAAATTTCCGCCCCAAAAGTTCGTATTCTGATCCGCGTTGTCACCGGAAATGTCAACAAATGCAGCTTTTCTCGCCACCAGTTGCCGGTAGAGTTCCGGACGCCTGTCTTTGAGGTAGAAAAAATCCGGTTCAGGATGCGTGCGTCCGTAATAGCAGGGAATGCAGTCGGCAATGAGCAGCGTATCCTGCTGGTGCTGCGCCGAGATCACCACATCGCCGTGCGGTCCGTAGACAATGCTGTTGCCGCGGTAATGCCAGGCATCGCCGCCGCGGCTTTCGAAACCGCAGTGATTGCTATAGGCAAAGAACAGATTATTGGCAAAGGCATGCGCCGGAAATTGGACCCGCGACACATCGGGATAGGGCACCCGGCTGCGTTCTTTGTTGGGCATTCGATAGTACGTATCGGCGGCCGTCGGCCCAACAATCAGTTTTGCGCCGTTGAGTGCCAGGATCCTGACCAATTCGGGAAATTCGCATTCGTAACAATTGAGGATGCCGACTGGAAAATCGTGAATGCGGTGCACCGGAAAATCGCTGTCGCCGAAATCCCAATTGTCGCGCTCCTGCTGCGCATACAAATGGGTCTTTCGGTAACTGTCCAATAATTCACCGCGTTCGTCGATCGTCGCAATACTGTCGAAATAGTAGGTTCTACCGCCGGGCGCATCATATTTCTCACCGTAGGGAACGATCAGGCCCATGTTGTTATCGCGGGCAATCTGCCTCACTCGGGAAATGCTCGGCCCGTCAAGGTATTCGGAAACCGCCCGTGCCGCTTCCGGATCAAGTGTATAGCCGGGTATGTAGAGCTCCGGAAACGCCAACAGTTGGGTATCGAATTTTTTGGCATCCCGGACCGCCAGTTCCAGGCGCTGCAGATTTTTTTCGCTTGCCCCTTCGCCACAATCCGCTTCCGCCTGATAGATGCCCAGCCGAATACCGGCACCGCGTGGCGGCAATTCCTGGTAAATCGACAAGCGCAGTTGCAATTTTCGATAGCTTTGTTCGACAATCGAATTATACAGCGGCGTTCCGTCGTCCGCTTTTTCCAAAAGTTCAAGGTCTTTATTATTCATCATGGCTCCTCAGTGTGCGAAATGAGACCCCTGTTGTTTACCGACATAGTTCGGCTGCGAGTTAAACCAGGCAATTGACCGGCGCATATCGTCCAGCAGCATATCCGCCATATCCCGGCTGAAGCCCTCCTTGACGACAACGCGTTGCACGACCAGATCCTGCCGGTTGGGCGGCATCGGATAAGCCGGCACCAGCCAGCCGCGTTCACGTAATTTGTCCGCCATATCGAATAGCGTGTAGCGGGTATTGTCCGCAATCTCGTCTTTCAATTTCCAACAGAATACCGGAATATCGCTGCCATTGGTGATTAATTCGAAGGGACCTAACTTGGCGATCTCCGCCGACAAATACATGGCCACATCCTGGCAGGCTTGCTGAATACGGCGGTAACCGTCCATGCCCAGGCGTAGAAAATTATAATATTGCGCAACCACCTGATTGCCCGGCCGGGAAAAATTGATCGAGAAGTCGAGCATATCGCCGCCCAGATAGCTGACATGGAACACCAGATCCTCGGGCAGGTGCGCTTTATCGCGCCACAAAACCCAGCCCACACCGGGATAGACCAAGCCGTATTTGTGCCCGGAGGCATTAATCGAAACCACCCGTGGAATACGAAAATCCCATTCCAGCTCCGGTTGAATAAACGGCGCAACAAATGCACCGCTGGCGCCGTCGACATGAATCGGGATATCGATTCCGGTTTCCGCCTGATATTGATCCAATGCGGCAGCGACTTGCTTGACCGGCTCATAGCTGCCGTCGAAGGTGCTGCCCATAATAACAATCACGCCGATGGTGTTTTCGTCGACCAGCTTTAGCGCCTCTTCGGCATTTAACGTAAACCGGCCGCCTTCGCATTTGACTTCTCGCGCCTCGATATCCCAGTATTTGCAGAACTTATGCCAGCAAATCTGGGTGTTGGCGCCCATCACGATGTTCGGCTTATCGGTGGGTTTGCCGGCTTGTCTCATTTTATCGCGCCAGCGCCATTTCATCGCCATGCCACCCAGCATCGCCGCTTCACTGGAGCCGACCGTCGAAGTGCCGGTAGCGGTTTCATAATTCGGCGAATTCCACAGATTGGCCAACATATTGACACAGCGGCTTTCGATTTCCGCCGTCTGCGGATACTCATCCTTGTCGATCATGTTTTTATCAAAACATTCCGTCATCAATTTGGCCGCCTCCGGCTCCATCCAGGTGGTGACAAAGGTTGCGAGGTTCTGCCGCGAATTACCGTCCAAAATCAATTCATCATGAATCAAATTGTAAATCGTACGCGGTGCGGTACTCTGCTCCGGCATCAAATGTTTGGGAATCACCCCGGTCATTTCCCGTGCCGCATAGGTCGGGGTCAAAACGGATTCTTCGGCGAACGTCTCCTCTGGCTTTTTCTGGTCTTGCATTGAATTTTTCCCTGCTGGTTGGTTATTGAAGATAAGTTAAAGCTATGTTCCCGGCTGATTATAACCCTATAAGAGAAAATGTACCGTTACTATAAGACCAATGAATGGCCTGCTTGATAGTTCATTTAAGGTTTTAGATGCTATAGTTGCAGTATTAATCGCAACGCTAGCCCTTGGAAACATTTAATCTTGCGCAAAAATCATGGCAAAAAAAGACGTTTTTCAACCCGTTAAAGAAATAGTATTGGAGCCGTAATGCCGATGGAAATCATCCTGCAAATAGGAGTCTGGGTTTCGCGCCTCGTTTTCTTATTTGCCGTTATCTGTTGCATCTGCTGGCTGTTGCTGGCACGGCCTGCGTTTATTGTGGAAACGCAACCGCGCAACGGAATTTCCAAGGTGGATCAACAAGCGTTGCACCGATATGTCAAAGCCTTATCGGTGGATTATATACCGAGGGATTACGTTCACCCCGACAAGCTCAATGCGGCCGCTGCCTATATCAAAACGCAATTTGAACTGATCGGTCTTGCTGTTGAGGAACAGAAATTCCGGGTCCGCGGTAATGAATACAAAAATTTGATTGTCGAACTCGGCCCGCATACCGGCCCCAAAATCATCGTCGGCGCCCACTACGATGTAGCCGGCCCCTATCCCGGCGCCGACGACAATGCCAGCGGTGTTGCCGGACTGCTTGAATTGGCCCGCTTGCTCAACAATTTATCGCCGGCAACAAACATAACGCTGGTTGCTTATACCCTTGAAGAGCTGACTCCCTACGGGCTCGATACGATGGGCAGTTATCATCACGCGGCGCGGGCACGAAAAAACCACAGCGAAATTGAACTGATGATCGCGTTGGAAATGCTCGGCTATTATAGCGACCGAGCCGGCAGCCAATCCTATCCGTTGAAGTTATTGCACCTGTTTTATCCGCAGCAGGGCAACTTTATCGCCGTGGTCGATCAACTGTTTTCCACCTGGGGCCGGAAAATAAAAATCGCCATGAGCCGTGCCGCAGACATACCGGTATATTCGATCAATGCTCCACGGTTTATTCGCGGTGTCGATTTTTCCGATCACCGCAACTACTGGGAGCACGGCTATCCGGCCGTAATGATCACCGACACCGCTTTCTACCGCAACCCCGCCTACCACACTCAAGCCGACACCCTTGACCGTTTGAATTACCAAAAAATGGCTGAAGTGGTTTACGGTTTATATGCGTTTCTGGAAGAACTCGCCTGCCGGCCAAGCAATTAACGCGACTGAGGCGCATCCTGCTGGTTATTTCGCTAACCTATTGTATATCCAAGCAATTACGAAACCTGCGATATAGCCGTCAATGAAAGCCCAAACCGCGCCGATGATAGCGCCAATCATCGAAGGATCGTAGCCGATGTAAAGTGACGAGAGTGCGTCAACCAGTGCAACACCCCAGCCAAACATGGCAGTAATGCCGCAAAAAAAGACGTAGACAGCCCATAAAGCGCCGATTGAGATACCAAGGGCATTGGGAGAGAATTTGTTCATGGATTTCCTCCGTATGGTTAAAACGTAGGTATTTCTGAATTCACCAGTTCAATGACACTTAGTAGTCTAGCAGATTATCAATTTGTTTCCACATATTCTATACACTAGACTCGCTCTATAATGCACCCCTCATTTGGCAGCATCTATTCTTCTAAATTCCTTAGAATTTCCCGCCCGACATCCATATCGCTTGTCTCACAGGTGTGAGTTTCGCCAACGTTGCCTACAAAAGGCACATCAATTTGATTACCGCATTCCCGTGCAACGATATCCAGACTAACCGATTGCTGCAGCAGCACAAGACTGCCGGAAACTCCCTGCAGATCCTGGGAAGTAGCCGAGACAATGCCGTCCCCCGCTTCGAAGTCAGGCGGATCCAGACTAAGCAAAGTAGCTTGCCCCGTGCCGATGATCGATATATAGGTTACGTTACCGGGAAGAGGATGCAGTATCATGTCGTTTAGCGTGTTGAGCGCCGCACTGTGCGGCATTAAATCCATCACTGCAATGCTGTCTCCGTCGATGGGCAGCGGAAAGAGGTCACAGATTCCGACCGCGACCGAAAAATCGAACGAATCAAAGGAATTATGGCACGCCTCGGCCCAGAAACTTCCCTGGTGCGGCGTCCCGACGGTGATAAGCTTGGCAACGTCGTCCCAATACGAAATTGTCGTTTCCGAATCGGCCATGCGCGCCAAGCCTTGCAAGTATTCCCTGGCAGCAAGACCGCCCATGCTGTGAGCGATCAAAAGCACCTTTGTCGCATCAGGATTTTCCGCTAGCACCGTGGTGATGATAGACGCCAACTCGCCTCCCTGCACAGCGAAAGGTAAATTTTGATTATCCGAAAAATTTAACGTATAAAAGTCTCCGGCGGTGCCGGTACAGGCCGCGAGTTGAACCGGGTCGGCAGGGCAACTGATATCGGTCGTTTTTGTGTCCGGATGGTAAACAGCGATGCCTCCAAATGTCCAACCGGCATTCTTTATCAGGTAGTCGCGATAAGCATCCCAGGTCTCTGCGGAAGACGCTAAACCATGAATGAAGATAACCGGATAGGGGTGTGCACCACAGCCTGCCTCTACCAACCACGCGGATAATTCACCCACATCCCGCGGGACGTCATCCTGGGGGCCTAGATAATACACATGATCGTCAACTGAAGAAACGCCCACGTAAGAATCGGTATTCGGGTAGTAGCGATAGGTGTACGGAGCAAAAAACTGCAAGCCGGACACCGGCGGTGAAAACAGGTTGGAATAAAAGGTTTGCGCCCAATTAAACAAGCAATCCGGATTGAATTGTGCATCGTTATCAGCCGCTTTCGCCGGGGAATAACTGGCTGCTGCGATGTGATAAAAGACCACGAAAAACGTCATGGCGAATGCCCGGACCGGTGAAGAAAAGACTCTGCGTTGTTGGTTGTTCATGGTTTTGCCCTATGCTTGCGTAAAGTGGCTGTACTCAGTGTTGTAATGCAACAGTCGAAATAACACAAATTGACTCTTGAATCAATGATTCAAATCGATAGTCAGGGAGATAGGCTCTATCCCGGCTCGGATATGCCTTAATAGGGCGTTTTCACCGGTTGTGATTCAATATTGCGCGGTATATCGGCAAAAGGCGTTGTCCGCGCTACCGCACCAATATCTCCGATCCGAACAAACCGACCAGTACATTACGGTAATGTTCCGCCTTGTTGATTTGCAATTGTTCGAGCGGATTGAGATTGTCGGTGAGAATGGTTCCCCGGCTGGTATCGATGCTGAGCAGACGTCTTTTCAGCCAGGCATTTTGTTTTACCGACAGCGAGGAGGCATCGATATCGATTGGTTGGGCGGAGGCAAGAAAAATAAAATCGTTGAAATCATCACCGGGTTCCGAAATGAATACCGCTTGGTGCGGAAATACCCGGGCAATGGTTCGGGCAACCGAGGCCAGGGCTTTATTTTTGCCGTTTTGGTAAAAGGCGACGAAATTGACTGCAAGCACGCCACGTTCCGACATCAAACTGCGCAATTGAAGCAGCGTTTCAACCGTTAACAAATGCGCCGGCTCGCTGCCACCGGTAAAACAATCGTGGATGATCAGGTCATAGGGGCCTTGCAAACGCCTGATTTGATAGCGCGCATCGCCGACAATCGCCTTTCCGCTGGGCCTGAAGCCGAAATAGTTAACCGCCGCCTCGGCAACGGCCGGATCGATTTCCAGGGTATCGGTCACCATACCGAATCGTTCACGCAGCGTGTTGGCCATATGTCCTGCACCAAGGCCGATAATCAGCGCACGCGACATGTGCGGCACGAGGGCCGGAATTAGACCGACGATATTTTGATAGCTGAGCAGACTGACCTGTTTCGATAAACTGGCGGCGCCGATCATTGAGGCATCAGAGGTCAGGAAACGCAAATCGCGTTGCGGTTGATCAATCACCCGCACCCAGCCGTACAAGCTCTCGCGTTCGGAACGAATGTGGAAGGTATCCCCTCCCGTATAAGCATGCCCTGCGCCGACTATTTGCGGTAACAGGATTAACCCGATCGCAGCAATTAGCAGGTTGGGCAGCATTGCCCTGGGTATGCCCAGCTTTTTTTGTTCATAAACGGCAACCGCCAGGGCCAGCGCCAACAGCAGCACGCCGAGGCCAACCAGGATTTCACGGGAACCCAACACCGGAAACAAAAAAAAGCCGAGCAGCAAAGTGCCGATAACGCTGCCCATGGTGCTGACGGCATAAATTGACCCGGCGCTAGAGCCGACGCCATCCAGCCGCAAGGTCGCCATTTTAATCGCAAACGGACCGACCATGCCAAGCAGGGTCAGACTGGGAGAGAACAGCAGCAGCGCACTGACAAAAGCACCGGCACGCAGTCCCAGCGGATCGGTTGCCAGCAGCACGGGGCGGGTCGCCCATGGAATCAGCAAGGTTAAAACCGCGGCGAGCGCAATAATCAGGGATAGCCCGGTACGCTTGGCCCGATCCGCCCA
>JBNLCC010000125.1:0-21782 GCA_050303615.1 Methylococcaceae bacterium
ATTCGTTAATCAAAACCAAACTGAAAGAAACCGGCGCAAAATTGGCCGGTGAAATGAGCGGCCATATTTTCTTTAATGATCGTTGGTTCGGCTTTGACGATGCCCTGTATAGCGCTGCACGGATCATTGAAATTTTGTCAACAGATTCGCGCAACAGCTGCGAAGTCTTTGCCGAATTCCCTGATAGTGTCAATACCCCGGAATTGAATGTGGCGCTTACTGAAGGAGAAAACGCAGAGCTGATCGATAATTTGATCAGTTCCGCCAATTTTGCCGACGGAAAAATCTGTACTATCGACGGCTTGCGTGTGGATTTCGCCGACGGCTGGGGCCTGGTCAGGGCATCAAATACCACACCTTCCCTGGTGATTCGTTTTGAAGCCGACAGCCAGGAAGCCTTGTTAAAAATCCAGGAACAATTTAAAAAACATTTATTACTGGTCAAGCCGGATATTCAATTACCGTTCTAATTTTTCAGCCCTAATCTAGGCTTAATTCACAGTGAATGGAAAACCCCAAATGCTAGAGAAAAAATCCGCACATCAAATTGCCCACGTTCTAATCGAAGCGCTTCCCTATATCCAAAGATTTAAAGATAAAACGGTGGTAATCAAATACGGCGGCAATGCGATGGTCGACGATCAACTCAAACACAGTTTTGCGCGCGACATCGTGCTGATGAAACTGGTCGGCATTAATCCGATTGTGGTACACGGCGGTGGCCCGCAAATCGGTAATTTGCTGGAACGGCTAGGCAAATCATCGGAGTTCGTTGACGGCATGCGAATCACTGACAGTGAAACCATGGATGTCGTCGAGATGGTTCTGGGCGGACTGGTTAATAAGGAAATCGTTACCCTGATCAACATGCATGGCGGCAAGGCTGTCGGTTTGACCGGCAAAGACGGTGATTTTATTCGCGCCAGAAAAATCGGCATCAAACGAAATTCGCCCGAAGCCGATGCACCGGAAATTATTGATATCGGCCATGTCGGGGAAGTCGATACGATAGATCCGTCAGTTGTGGATATGATCGGCCACGGCAACTTTATACCGGTAATCGCTCCCATCGGTGTTGGAGAAGACGGTTTCTCCTATAATATCAATGCGGATTTGGTGGCCGGCAAAGTTGCCGAGGTGTTAAAAGCCGAAAAGCTGCTGTTGCTGACCAATACCCCCGGTATCCTGGACAAGCAGCAAAATTTGTTGACCGGATTAACGATTAGCGACATCAATCGGCTGATTGAAGACGGTACCATTGCCGGCGGCATGATCCCTAAAACCCGCTGTGCCGTGGACGCCCTCAAAGGCGGTGTAAAAAGCGTGCATATCATTGACGGCCGGGTAAAACATGCCGTTATTCTGGAATTGTTTACTGACCAGGGTGTCGGCACGCTATTGGTCAGCCGCTAAACGTATCTGTATAAAAGGGGCGAACGCCGATCTGATATCATGCACCTTCAGACTTTGACAAAGCGTATCGCCCAATGCCGAAGCACGGCAGTGAATATCCAGAAATATCTGCAATTTACCGTTGACGTCTTTTATCCTCGATAACGATAGACTGATGTCGTTATCGGTAAGCGGTTCCGCGGTCATAACCAATTTGTCGGAATCCAGTTCGATGACCGTCGTTGAATAATTCCTTAAAAATACGCGGGCGATATCCCACGCAGAATGACAGTGTCGTTCATCATCGCAAGTAAATAATCCCAGCATGGAAGGGGTAATCGGTCCGTCCAGCTCTTCGTCGGTTATCGGCCGATCCTTATCCCATTTCTTTTTTAAAAAAATAAAGCGTTCCATATCCTTGTCAAAGGTTTGCTTTACCTGCTCGATTTTACGCAAATGCCTGTTGATTTCGACATTAACCAGACTTCTTTGCGTTTCGGTGTCTTTAATCTCGGCAAGCAATTTCTCGGGCACTTGCTTGCCATCACGCTCAAAACCGGCAGCCTCCTTTTGCTGTGTCAGCAATTTATATTCAAGACGCTGCAAATTAGCTTCCGATACTTTTTGCTTGGCTTGAATGGCCTGCAACTTCCGTTGCATGGCATAACGCATATCCTCTTCACTGCGGAAGGTACTCAATAAAACCTTGTCTTGGGCCTCACGTTCCGCTATCACCTTTTCCTGTTCTCTACGCAAATTCTCAAGGCGTTGTTCCAATAGTTTTTGTTCCACCGACTTTTCCGCTTCCTTGACTTCTACGACACGGGCTTTATCGCTCAATGATTCCCGCCTTAATTTATTATATTCGGGAGGCACTTTATCGGAATAATAAATACGCCCATTTTCATCCACCCATCGATACAGTTTTGCATGAACCATTTGACTGGTAGTCAATATGCTCAATACGATAATCAGGTTTGCAATGGAAAAAAAGTATGCAATCATTATTGATTAATAATATCAACAAAACCCGCGTTATCAATAGCTGCAAACGCGACTTACCCTATTAACGATATAATTTCCTGCAGCGGCGGCAAAATAAGCATTTTAACCAATTGTAAGCCGATCAACGCCAATAGCGGAGAAAGGTCAATCCCGCCAAAATCAGGTATTAATTTCCGGCAAGTCTCCAACAACGGCTCTGTCAAACTATATAATATCGAGGTTGCGGAACTAAAGGCACCGGGATTCACCCAACTCAAAATAGCTCGCGCAAAAACCGCAAAGATAAATATATTGATCAGTAACGACAACAATTGGGAAAAAGAAAGCAAAACCAGCGCCCCAATTCCTATTGGCACGCCTTTTAATAACAGAATAATATAATCGGCCGCCATTTGCAGCAACAGCGCCAAAATGATTGATGAGGTGTCGATTTTGCCGATTGCCGGAATATAACGACGCAAAAACTTAATCGGCGGGTGGGTAATTTTAACCAGAAACTGGGAAATCGGATTATAAAATTCCGCGTTTACCCATTGCAGCAGAAAGCGCAACAATATGGCCAGAATATACAGTGAGATTAAGGTATCGATTAAAAAAATTATCGGATTGGTCATATAGCTGGTATCCATCATTCTTGTTCTCCCAGTTGCTTGGACATTTCAATTGAACGGTCGCGTGCGGCATGTAATGCATGTGCAACCAACGCTTCAAACCCGCCTGTCTGGAAAGTTTCTATGGCGCTTTGGGTCGTACCACCGGGCGACGTTACACGGGTCCGCAATTGCTTGGTCGTTTCCTGCGATTCCAAGGCAATCTTGGCCGCCCCCAGCGCCGTTTGCTTGACCAATAAACCGGCTACACGCGGGTCCAATCCCAAATCAACGGCCGTTTTCTCCATCGCCTCCATCAGCAGAAAAAAATAAGCCGGTCCGCTTCCGGAAACTGCCGTTACGGCATCCAATTGCGTTTCCTCATCGACCCAGACAGCAAGTCCTACCGAACGCAAAATATTTTCCGACAAGTCACGTTGCGCCTCAGCGACATTAACATTGGCATGCATCGCAGTAGCACCGGTTAATACCAATGCCGGGGTATTCGGCATACAGCGCACGATCGCCGTTGCATTGCCAAGCCAGTTTGCCAAACTGGCTTGATTGATGCCGGCAGCGATCGATACGACCAATGGTTTATGCTGCCGAATCAAATCCGCAATACTCTGCGCAACCGAACGCAGGTTTTGTGGTTTGACAGCCAAAACGAGAACTTCTGTGTCCCGAACCACCATAGCATTGTTGGTTGTCGTATTGACCCCCATATTTTCAGACAGCGTCTGCAATTTATCGGAATCGATATCCGCTACCCAGATTTGCTGCGCCGAGTGGCCGCTTTCAATGAGGCCTTTAATAAGGCTGGTAGCCATATTCCCGCCACCAATAAATCCGATTTTTATATTTTTCATCTCGTTAAATCTAACATTAATTGCCAATATGTCGGCCATTTTACCTTTATATGAGGCTCTTGGCGTAAATTTTCTATTCCACATACTACAGTTATGATAGATTCGAAATTGTGCCACATTGCAATACACCGACATTAACGTAAGATTACATGATTGAAAGCATTTATATCGAAGAAACCATTCAACTGCATCCCCGGGTAAAACAAATCTGCGCCCGTTATCCGGGAGCCAGGAAAATCAGCTGTGCCCGTTACAGCGAAGTGTTCAACCCCAAAGCGCAGAATTTCCGGCTGCAAAAACAAAAACCGGCCTTAATTCTTGCTGAAAAATATAAAAATTTTATACTTCCGGCTCCGCAGGGCTACGCCATAGGCGCAGGGCATAATTATTATTTTTCACATATGCTCAACTGCTTATACGATTGCCGTTATTGTTTTCTGCAAGGTATGTATCAATCGGCCAATTATGTTTTATTCATTAATTATGAGGGCTTTCAGCAACAAATCAGGCAAATTTGCGAGACCATGCCTGGGCAGGAAATCTATTTTTTTTCCGGTTATGATTGTGACAGTCTGGCCCTGGAACCGGTGACGAATTTTGCTGCACATTTTCTGCCTTTTTTCGAAGCCGTACCGAATGCCTGGCTGGAATTAAGAACCAAAAGCACCCAAGTCAGAACCTTGTTGAATCGGCCCCCATTCCCCCGCTGCATCGTTGCTTTTAGTTTCACTCCAAACGAAATTGCCATGGCGGTCGAACATAAAGCACCGTCAATTGCAAAACGGATCGATGCCATGCTAAAACTTCAACAGCATGGTTGGATGTTAGGTCTACGTTTCGATCCGCTGATTTACCAAACAGGTTACCGGGAACAATACCAACGCTTGTTTGAACAAATTTTTAACAAGCTGGATCTTAAAATGCTTCACTCGGTCAGCTTGGGAACGTTCAGATTGCCTGAAAAATATTACAAAAAAATATATAAAATGTATCCGCAGGAAAAATTATTTGCCGGCCTCTTACAAATCAACCGGGGAATGCTGAGCTATCGTTCCGATCTGGAACAGGAAATGTCACTGTTTTGTACCGATTTATTGCTGAACTATATCCCCGAAAAAAAATTGTTTCCATGCACCCTATGAAAAGAACCATTCTGATCAGCGGTGCCAGTTCCGGAATCGGTAGGGCGGCGGCTAGAAAAATGTTGCAGCAAGGGCATCGTGTCATCGGCATTTCACGCGACTGCAGTCAATTTACCGCGATAAATAGCCAATTTACAGCCGTTAAAATGGATCTGAGCAACCCGGAGTTGTTGGCTAAACAAATAGCCTTGGTCAAACCTCAATTAACTGACGTCGATGCGGTCATTTTCTGCGCCGGATACGGACAGTTCGGCTCGTTGGAAGAATTTTCCTATAAGCAGATCCAGGACCTTCTTTCAGTCAATCTGATCAGCCAGATTTTTTTAGCCAAAGCGGTTATTCCAGGCCTTAAGCAAAAAACGTTCGGCGACCTGATTTTTATCGGTTCCGAAGCTGCTCTGCGCGGCAGCCGTAAAGGGTCTGTTTATTGCGCCGGAAAATTTGCGCTACGCGGTTTTGCTCAGGCGTTACGCGATGAATGCGCGCGCAGTAAAATTAGGGTATGCATCATTAACCCGGGCATGGTTAAAACCGCTTTTTTCGATAAGTTGGACTTCGAACCCGGACCCGACAGGAGCAATTATCTGCAACCGGAAGATGTGGCCGAAGCAATCAGCTTTGTGATTAATGCCGACCCTTCAATTGTGATCGACGAAATTAATCTGAATCCGTTAAATAGAGTTGTCAATTTTAAAAAACAATGATGTTGTTATCGCCAAACACTTCATTAAATTACTGTTAAAGACACGATTTTCATGTACAGGAAGACAACCTCATGTTAAGCAGACTGCTCATTTATATCGCTTATTTTTTAAAAACCTCGGCTACCTATAAGCGAACAAAAAAGTTTTTTTATAATCTGTTGGAAAATCCGCAGAGCCGGCGGAAATATTACTTCGATATTTCAATGATATCTCTGGTGATGCTCAGTGTATTTTTGTTGATTTACGAAGTTAAAACAGAGGCTAATCAAGTTTCATTTTGGTTTGAGCATTTTGTCGTCACTGTTTTTATTATCGAATATATTCTTCGACTCTGGCTGCACGGCAACATGCATATGATTGTCATCGACTACTATGAAAAAACCAAATATCTGAATATTCCATTCCGTTTGCATTCGGTACTGTTTGACATCGTTTCGATGAAGCTCGCTTATATCTTTTCGCCTGTCGCCTTAATTGATTTGCTGGCCATATTCCCCAGTTACCGTTCAATCAGAATATTACGTATTTTCTTGATTTTTCGGTTATTCAAATTATTCCGGTACTCAAAAAGTATCAAGATTTTTGCCGAAGTTCTGGCAAGTAAGCGTTTTGAGCTCTACACTTTGGCTCTGTTCCTGGCCTTTATTGTTTTCATCGCCAGTACCGCCATCTATCTGTTCGAAAATGAACCCAGCGGCGGGCAAATACAGCATTTATTCGATGCAATCTATTGGGCCATAGTCACCATTTCGACGGTAGGTTACGGCGATATCACGCCGCAAACCACCGGCGGGCGATTTATTACCCTGGCATTGATACTTACCGGTCTGGGCGTATTGTCTTTTTTCACCTCTATTATCGTTTCCGCCTTTGGCGATAAAATGCTCGAACTGCGTGAAAACCGGACTTATGCGGAACTGGAGAAATTCCGTAATTTCGTGATCATTTGCGGTTTCGGCCGAGTGGGACAGGAAATTGTCCTGCAAATGCGAAAAGATCGGCAAAACTTTGTTGTCATTGAAAATGATGATAAAAATGCAACCCTCGCCAGAAAGCAGGGCATTTTGATCATTCACGGCGACGCCAGCAGCAACGACACGTTGCGTTACGCGGGAATCAAACGCGGCGCGGTTGCCGTTATCTGTACTACCGAGGATGACGTCAAAAATGTTTACATTACGCTCTCCAGCCGACGGTTAAACCCGAAAATCATGATAATTTCCCGAGCCAATCATAAACACAATGAAAAAAAATTATTGCAGGCGGGAGCCGATCATGTCATTCATCCTTATGAAACCGCCGCGCTGATAGCTGCGGAATATATCGGACAACCGGTTGCTTCCGAAGCGTTGCAGGGCATTTTGATGGAGGAAAAAAACATTTTGCTGGATACCGTCACCGTGGAAAGCGGCTCATTGTTACATGGGATGCAAATAGGCGATTTAAACTTTGCCCGTATGAAACTCAGCCTGGTGGGGGTCATCAGTTCAAACTCGATACACAAAAAACATAGAAACCAATACAAAGTTCACAAGCAGCATTTTTATTTCAATCCGGAAAACCACTTTACCTTACAGACTGGTGATATATTGGTGCTGTTAGGCAGAAATTTCAGTATTGACCATTTTAAAGACAGGGTGCAAAAAAGCCTACTGACTCTGGATACAATTAAATGAAAGCGCGCCGCATTGCAATATTCGGGTACAACCATCTTTCCTTCGAGTTGACTAAGCGTCTGAACCGTGATGCACATGAAATTATCTTTGCCGATTCCGATAAAGACGGTTTGGCATCCGCGGCAGCTGAAGGTTTTAATATCATGCAGATCGATTACCGCAGCGATGACGACCTAAAAAAAATCGGCATCGGCAAAGATATTGACTTGATATTCTGTTTTTTTACAGAAGACTGCGAAAATGTATTTCTGACGCTTTCCGCCCGTGCGCTCGCGGAAGACCTGGAGATCATATCCATTGTTGAAAATCCCGATGCTGCTGAAAAATTACTCTCTGCCGGCGCCAATAAAATCATTAATCCCTATACGATATGCGGTAGAAAAATTTATGAACGCTACAAAAAACCTGACATTTCCAGGATAATTGAACAGACGGTCTTCGGCCGCCACGACCTCCATATCGCGGAAGTGGAAATACCGAAAGGCTCCGTCCTGGAAAATATGGTGGCAAGTGACTATAAACTCGACGAAAAATATAACTTGATTCTAATCGGGGTCGTGGATAAAGAATTAGGAGAAGACCTGCATTTCGCCATCGGTATCCAGCAACATAAATTGGATGCCGGAGATATTCTGGTTGTTATGGGGCCTTCAAGGGAAATAAGAGCTTTCAAACAAGATATAGAGGAAAATCATAGTGATGTTATTTAGCCCAAGAATTTGGTTTGCGTTAGGCTTTCTTTGCTGTTTATCAATGCTGATGATCGGCGCCTATTTTCAGTTTGTCGAAGAACTTGAACCTTGTCCGTTGTGTATTTCGCAACGGATAGCGATTTTGACAACCGGAATTATTTTTCTGATTGCGGCAATTCATAATCCTAAGACGACCGGATTAAAAATTTATTCACTATTGGGTACCGTTGTTGCACTATGCGGTGCGGCAATTTCCATACGCCATGTCTGGCTGCAAAATCTGCCACCGGAGGAAGTACCGGAATGCGGACCCGGTTTGCAATATATTTTTGAAAATTTCCCGCTCTCCGAAACAATCAAACTCATGCTGAACGGCACCGGGGAATGCGCGGATGTGTTATGGACTTTTCTTGGCCTGAGTATACCCGGTTGGACGCTGGTAGCTTTTATTATGTTGGCGGGGTTAAGCCTTGTCCAGTTTTGGAACAGCGAGGATCCGTCGTCTTGAAGCTTAATGAGCCGACCCGGGTTGTCCTTTTCAAACCGTCCGAGTCAGGATGAAATCCTTTTGTGCAGCGGGCTTGTTCTTGGAAAATGAGCCCTTAAAAAATCCATTTGATCGCTCAGAATTCTTCTTCCTTGAAGATAAACGTACTCGGCATGGGTCGGTGTAAAAGGAATCGCCAATAATTGCATGCCGGCTTGTCCCGGCGTGCGGCCGGCTTTAAAATTGTTGCAGCGTTTACAGGCGGAGACCACATTGGTCCAGACGTCCTGACCACCCAGGCTGATAGGCGTGACATGATCCCTGGATAATTCACTATGCCGATAGCGTTCCCCGCAATAGAGACATAAATGGTTATCGCGCTTGAACAACGCATGGTTATTGAGCGGCGGAATATAGTGTTTATCAGCTCTGCTAAAAACGTAATAACTGCTTTTAGTCGCGAGAATCGAATTGACCCTGATTTTACTGCGCAAACCCGATTGTGCATTAACGCCGCCGTGTATCGTATACAAATGGGTGCCAAGCGAATAAACCACTTGATCGAGGTAATAAAGTTTTGCCGCTTCCTGAAAGCAAATCCATTCTAATGGCATTCCTGAGATATCAGTTCGTAATACGAGTTGGTTAAGCGACTGCATTTATATTCCTCGGACACAAGTTGTAATAAAAAAGCACCAGTTTTGTGCATCATGTGTACTTATTCACAAAATTGACAGTGAATGGCAAAAAAACGGCTAATAATGCTCAAATTTTATTTTCTGTGATTGATTTTTACTAACTGTTTGATATTAAAAAATAAAAGAAGTTGCATAGTTTTTATACAATTTAACAAAAATGTAATAAAACCCGCTGTTAGGGCCGTTACAAAATAGTTTATCCACAAAGTTATACACAAATTATGTGGGTAACTTAAATAATTTATTTATCATAACAACTTAGCAATAAATCGTCGAAAAATATTTAAAAATATGTCCCAATCGACAATAGCAACTAACAGTGTAATATTTCGTGTTGCATTAGCCCTTCCGATCAATCGTTTATTTGATTATAAAGTACCCGAACATATTGATTTAAGTACTATAAAACCAGGTATTCGGCTGCTGGTGCCCTTCGGCAAGAGACAAGCCGTCGCTTATCTGGTAACAATTGATTCGCAAACCGATTTAGCGGGCGTAACGCTTAAAACGATCGATAAAATTATTGATTTTACACCGTTGCTAAAACCGCATGATATGGCGTTGCTGCATTGGGCTAGCCGTTATTACCATCACCCTCTGGGCGAAGTTATCAACACGGCATTCCCGATATTGTTGCGTAAAGGCAATTCAGCAGTTCTGAAGCAGGAAAAATCCTTTTTACTGACCAACTCAGGCAGGAATTATGATCTGCAAAACCTCAAATGCGCACCCAAGCAACTCGCTTTGCTGGAGAAATTCAAAAGCGGCGACACCGTCTTATCAGCCAGCCAGTTGTCCGGCTGTTATAAAAACTGGCGCCAGCCACTGCAGCAATTAATCAACAAAAAACTGGTTACACCGGTTGCGGGCAATACTGATAGCGTCACGGACAGCCTCCCCGTAATCCGTCAACAGCCAATTCAAGCTAATCAACAACAACAATCGGCAATTGCAACGGTTTGCAATTCATTACATTGTTTTGCCGTGTTCCTACTTGAAGGCGTTACCGGCAGTGGCAAAACCGAAGTCTATCTGCAAATCATCCACCGGGTATTGGAGCAAGGTAAACAAATCATCGTCCTGCTGCCGGAAATCACGTTAACCCCGCAACTGCAAAAACGCTTTCAAGACCGCTTTGCAGTGCCTATCTCAATATTTCATTCCAGCTTGTCGGAAACCGAACGGCAAAATGCCTGGCTGAATATGCAGCAGGGCAATTCGGCCATTTTATTAGGTACCCGTTCCGCGCTATTCACGCCATTAAAACGACCTGGCCTGATCATTTTAGACGAAGAACATGACAGTTCTTTTAAGCAGCAGGAAGGGTTTCGCTTTTCCGCCCGCGATGTGGCTATCGTGCGTGCCAGAAATCTGCAAATTCCGATTTTACTCGGTTCCGCTACGCCTTCATTGGAGAGCCTGTATAACGTTGCACGCGGGCGTTATCAACTGCTGCATTTGGCGGAACGAGCCGGCAACGCGAAACGTCCTGAAATGCGGTTATTGGACATACGCAATAAGAAAATGATTGAGGGTTTGTCGATGCCGTTGGTAGCGGAAATTCAAAAAACCTTAAGTAGAAACGAACAGGTATTGATTTTTCTTAACCGCCGCGGCTTTGCTCCCAGTTTAATTTGCCATGCGTGCGGTTGGGTGGCACGTTGCCGCCGGTGCGATGCCAATCTGGTCATTCACTATCATGATAACTTGTTGCGCTGCCATCATTGCGCCGCTTACCAGCCGCTTCCCGACCATTGCCCTGCGTGCCGGAGCGAGGAACTGACCCCGCTTGGGTTGGGCACTGAAAGAGTGGAAAATGCCCTCGCAGAACTGTTTACCGGTGAAAAAGTTATTCGCTTAGATAGGGATTCCACGCAACGTAAAGGGGTTTTAGTTGAAATGCTGGCGGAAATTAAACGGGGAACGACGCGAATTATTTTAGGAACCCAGATGTTAGCCAAAGGACATCATTTTCCGAATGTGACGCTGGTAGCATTATTGGATGTTGACAGCGGTTTGTACAGTATTGATTTTCACTCTCCGGAAAGGTTGGCGCAATTGATTGTGCAGGTAGCCGGCCGTGCCGGAAGAGCGGATAAGCCGGGAAAGGTGATACTGCAAACCAGACAACCCGACCATCCTTTGCTGCATGCCATGATTAATGAGGACTATAGAAGCTTTGCCAAGACCGCACTGCAGGAGAGAAAACAGGCGAAACTTCCGCCTTTCAGCCATCAGGCATTGCTGCGCGTCACCGCTCTCGACCGGCAAGCCCCGCAGGAATTTCTGGAAACCATTGCTTCTCTGATCAGCTCGGAACACATGGGCCAAACACAGGTTTTAGGACCGGTACCTTCCCCTATGGCCCGTAAAGCAGGAAAATACCGCTATCAAATGTTATTTCAGAATGACAAGCGCCGGGATTTGCATCAATTGCTTGATTGGCTGATCCCTAAAATCGAAGGCCTAAAACAAGCCAGAAAAGTGCGCTGGTCATTGGACGTCGACCCTGTGGACTTATATTGAACGTTTCTTCCCATAACAGTCTGGTAAACCGGATCATTGATGATCTTTTTTCAAAGGGCGTTTTTTTATCGGTTTCCATCCGCCGTCCTGTACTATCGCTTCCCCTGTGCCATGAGTGGGTTTACGGCGCTTTCCGATATTTTTTCTAATTTTATCGCGCATTTTGTGTTTATCAACAGGAGACTTTTTATTCTCTTTTTTCTTTTTATTGCCAACGGCCTTACCCGACGTTTTAAGTTTTTTCGGGCCTTTGTATTTTCCGGCCACCTCAGCAATAAAGCGCCGTTCAAACTGTTGGCCTAAATAACGCTCAATGCCGGACATCAAATTCCACTCATTGGCTTTTATCAGCGAAATAGCCACCCCCTGCTCACCAGCTCGACCTGTCCTGCCGATCCGGTGCACATAATCGGTTGCGCTTCTTGCCATATCAAAATTAATGACCAGATCAATACCTTGCACATCCAATCCTCGTGCCGCAACGTCGGTAGCGATAAGCACTTTAAAAGTACCCTGGCGATAGCGTTGCATCACTTGCTTTCTGGCAGCCTGCTCCATATCGCCATGTAACACCGCCACGGGTAGTTTCTGCCCGCGTAGCGGCCCGCGAAGTTGGTCAGCGCGAATTTTGGTATTGGTGAAAATTAAAGCCTTTTGAAAATTTTGGTTTGCTAACAGCCAAATTAACAATTGCTGTTTATGTTGATCGTTGTCAGCGGGTATGATTTGCTGATTAATATCGCGATGCGGATCGCGTATTGAATTTAACGAAATAATTTCCAGATCACGTAAAACTTTATCGGCGATGCCGGTAATATCACGATGCTTTAACGTTGCGGAAAAAAGCAGGGTCTGCCGTTGGTTGTTACATCGCTCCGCTATATCGATGATATCGTCTCCAAACCCCATGTCCAATAAGCGATCCGCTTCATCCAGAATCAATACCTCCAACGCGTCAAAATCTATTGAATTTCGCTGAAGATGTTCCAACAGACGCCCGGTAGTCGCGATGATAATCTCCGGATTTTTTCGGAACAATGCCTTTTGGTACTTAAAATCTTCGCCCCCGGTAATCAGACCCGATTGAATGCGGGTGAATGCAGCGAGTTGTTTGACCTGCTTGTGCAACTGGCGAGCCAATTCCCGGGTAGGCGCCAAAATCAAAACGCGTATTCCGGAATGGCTGGCGGATGATGTTAACAAGTAATGCAGAACCGGCAGTAAAAATGCCGCAGTCTTTCCACTTCCTGTTGCGGCACTCACCAGCAAATCTTTATGTTGCAAAATCAGCGGAATGGCTTGTTTTTGCACCGCTGTACAATGTGAATATCCTAATTTATCGATTGCCAGTTGCAATCGTTCATGCAGGGCTAAATCGGCGAAGGTTGCCGAGGAGTCGATCGATTCGGTGTTTATCAATTTCGGTAACTGTAAGGCTGTTAATGTCATATTTGTCGGAGGACACATTATCAGTCAGCTAGTGCATTGTCTACACAAGTTTTATTTTTAATCCACAGCGGCAGATTACCGGTATTTATTTCGTTATTTTTCGAGTAATAATAAAAAAATTAAAATCTTAAAAAATTTATTATTGTTATTAGCACTGCCCTCTGTTGTTTAAAAGCAATATTCTCTTTTATTAATTAATAACTTAAGATGTTATTAACTTTGTATGCAACCAATAAACAAACCTGTCAGTATTTTGTTTATCAAAATACCGACCAAAACAATCCATAATTTCCGAACAATTTACCAAGAGTTCTTTACACAGAGTTATCAACAGGCAGAGTTAACGAGTTAGTATACTGGTTTAGTAATTTCGAACGGCACTGAGTGCCGTAAAATTGGAGAGAGCAAGAAGGGAAAAAAGCGGAAGGGGATATGCATTTTGTCTGTCAATCCATGTTCCTATTATGCGCGAAAATTTAGCGCTAATAAATCAGTATGGATTCTGTAAAACCCGCAATTAGCGGCAACACACGCATCGGTGAAGGGTGCAGGTATCGGGGTAGCTTTGCCAACTTAACAAAAGTGCTGTCTATAACATTTTCAAGCAGCCATCGCATGTGGTTAATGGAATGTTAAGATGTATTGGTGTCGTCTGTTGTCGGTAGGTCGATTTTTTGAAGTTATTTTCCGATACAAAAATTTGAAAATATCATCCCTAATAGATCATCGGAAGTGAATTTTCCGGTAATTTCACCCAGACTGTGTTGGGCGAGCCGTAACTCTTCTGCAACCAATTCTCCAGCCTGGTTATTGCGCAGCTGTTGTAATGCGTTTTGTACATAGGAATCAGCTTGATTCAATGCTTCGATATGCCTTCTTCGCGCAATAAACACATTATCGGTATCTTCATGATAGCCCATGCATTGTTTTAAATGTTGCTTAAGCAGATCCATTCCGGCACCGGTTTTAACCGACAAATAAATTTCACAGCTTTGTTCGGTCCGTATAATTCGAGGCTGTTCATTGACCAAATCGATTTTATTATAAATTCTCGTGGTGTGAATGTTTTCCGGTAACGACTGCGGGAGGCATTCATGCTCCTCATTGTTGCGGATATCGGAGAGCCATAGAATCCTGTCCGCCTTGCTTATTTCCTGATAGGCTCTGCGAACACCTTCTTGTTCCACAGTGTTGTCACTTTCCCGCAAACCGGCAGTGTCGATAATATGCAGCGGCATGCCGTCCAACTGAATCGATTCCCTCAATACGTCGCGAGTGGTCCCTTCTATTTCCGTAACAATGGCGGCTTCGTGACCGGCCAAAGCATTCAATAAACTGGATTTGCCGGCGTTGGGTTTACCGGCAATGACAATGCTCATACCGTCGCGTAATAGCCTGCCTTGCCGGGCCGTGTTATTAATTGCTTTGATTTTGTCCGCAAGCAAAGTGATTTTGTTTTCAACGGCACCATCGCTAAGGAAGTCGATTTCTTCATCAACAAAATCGATCGCAGCCTCGACATAGGTCCTTAATTCGGTCAGTTCCTCCACCAGCGCGTTGATCTGTCCCGAAAAGACGCCCTGCATCGATTTTTGTGCGGAACGAACCGATTGCTCGGTACTGCTTGCGATTAAATCGGCAACCGCCTCAGCTTGAGCCAGGTCCAGTTTGTTGTTGAGAAAGGCCCTTTCGGTAAATTCACCGGGCCTGGCCAACCGTGCACCCAGCGACAGAACACGGCGTAATAACATATCCAGGACAACAACACCGCCGTGCCCCTGCAGCTCCAAAACATCTTCGCCGGTATAGGAATGCGGGGAAGGGAAATAAAGCGCTATTCCGGAGTCGATGATGGAACCGTGTTCATCTTTGAATTCTGCGTAATGGGCCAGCCTGGGGGAAGGAGTTTTCTTGAACAGTCGTCCGGCAATGTCCGGCACCGATTGGCCTGAAATGCGGATGATACCGACACCGCCGTTTCCCGGCGGTGTCGCAATTGCTGCGATGGTATCGGTTGTTATGTCCATCGCATAGTAATCAGGTGCTTTCGCCTGCTTCTATCTTGCGGGTAATATACCACTGTTGGGTAAATGACAGGGTATTGTTCACTACCCAATAAAGCACCAGACCGGCAGGGAAAAACAGGAAAAATACGGTGAACACGTAGGGAAACATTTTGATCACTTTTGCCTGCAGCGGATCAATGGGGGCGGGATTTAGACTTTGCTGAATTTTCATGGTCACGCCCATTAACACGGGCAACACAAAGAACGGATCCTGCACCGACAAATCGGTCAGCCATAAGATAAACGGCGCCTGCCTTAATTCGACGGTTTCAATCAATACCCAATACAGAGAAATAAACACCGGTATCTGAACCAGTATCGGAAGGCAGCCGCCCATCGGATTGACTTTTTCGCGTTTATACATTGCCATCATTTCTGTATTGAAACGCTGCCTGTCATCCGCATAGGTTTCTTTTAGTTGCTGCAGCTTCGGCTGAATTTTACGCATTTTTGCCATCGACATATAACTGGCCTTTGACAATTTAAAAAACAGTGCTTTGATGCACAAAGTAATGCCTATAATGGCTAGTCCCCAATTGCCGACCAGCGTATGTATTTTATTCAGTAGCCAGAATATCGGCTTGCCGATAAAGGTTAGCCAACCGTAATCAACGGTTAATTCCAATCCGGGAGCTATTGCTTCCATTACCGGTTGGATTTTCGGGCCGGCGTATAACCTGGACGTCAGCACGGTTTCCGAATGAGGCTGCACACTGGTCATATCAGAATACGAACCGATCACGTATCGCCAGTTTTTCAGTTCTTTCGTATAGAAATGATTTTCCTCCGCGGCAGGAGGTATCCAGGCACTCGCAAAATAATGTTGAACCATGCCGCTCCATCCGCCTTTACTTGTAATGTTCAAGTTTTCGGCCATCTCGTCATAATCAACTTTCTGGTATTTTTCCTCGTCGGTATAAAATGCGCCGCCGGCATAGGTTCTGATAAAGTTGTTGCCTTTTTCGTCAACGTAGGGCTTTCTCAATAATTGGGTATATTGCCTACCGGTCCATGCCTTATTGGTATTGTTGCTGATTTTTTGTTCCAGTGTCAGCAGATAACTGCCGCGCTTTAAAATATAGGTTTTGGTGACGCGTAATCCGTTTCCGTCGGTCCAGCTCAACGGAATTTTTAACATGTTTTGGTCGTCCTGCAACTCGTAGTTATCCCGCGCTGCAGTCAATTCGGTATGATGATTCGGCGCAATGCTCGATCCGCTTGCCGAAATCAGTCCGCTCTGCCCCAAAAACAGGTTTTCATCACTGCTGTTGAATAAGCGGATAGGCTTGGTATCCTTTTTTTCCGGAGCCAAACCGAACATGTTGCGGACTTTGGTAACATAGGGATTCGGCTTTTGTACCGGATAATCCAGTAAATCAAGATTTCTTAAGGTACCGCCTTTAGTGTCTATTTCAAATTGCAGAACGTCCGTTTTTACATGAACGATATGATCCGCATATGCTTCGATAACAGGCACCGAAGAAACAGTTTCCTGTACCGCTTCCTTCGCTTCGACTTCGACTTCAATATTTTCATTGCCGGAAACAGCTCTAGGCAACTCTTCCCCGTGATCGACGGCAACCGCCTGGTCGATTTCTGCCACTTCCGGTTTGGGGCCGTAGTCAATCTGCCATGCTTCCCATAACATTAAAAGAATGAATGCGAAAGCGAGAATCAGTACAAACCTAATATTATCCATTACCTTTTACCAACTTTTTCAGGAACCGGATCCACACCACCTTCGTGATGGGGATGGCATTTTAATAATCTAATGAGGGTCAACCAGGAACCTTTCCAGGCTCCGTGAAGCTGAATTGCTTCAATAGCATAACTGGAACAACTTGGATAAAAGCGGCAATGACTGCCCAGCAGAGGGCTGATAAAGTACTTGTAAAATCTTAACAGCGCTATGAGTATTATACGCATCGGTCGATTAACTTTAGCCAATGCTGTTGCAATGCGGTTGCTAATATTTTAGCCGATACATTTGCAGCATCCCTGCGAGCCAAAACTACTATATCAACGTTACCAAGTTGATGTTGATTTAATCTGAAGCTTTCTCTGACAGCTCGTTTTATAGTATTTCTGGCAACCGCTTTTTTAATAATTTTTTTTGCAATTGCCAGCCCAAGCCGAGGGTGTTGTAATTCATTCTTGACAAATAATACGGTAAAATACTTGTCCGTCTTTCTTTGCGCCCGATCAAAAACTTTTTTATATTCGGCCGGTTTTCTTAACCGTAACTGAGGAGGAAAGCTTAAATCTTGATCAATCAACTTACACAGTTAATTGAGCCCGGCCTTTTGCTCTACGTGCATTAATTACTTTACGACCACCTTTAGTAGACATTCGTGCACGAAATCCGTGAGTACGGGAACGTTTAATTTTACTTGGCTGATATGTTCTTTTCATTGGTATAAAATCCTGATCAGAATTGTTTATAAAAAACGGATAAAAAAGACGAAGGATGATAAAATAAAAACCATCCGAATGTCAATTCTGTGGCTCATTGATTTAATGCTGTATAGTTACCTGCAGAAAAGATAAATGTGTTTTTTCAACTGATTTTCAACTTTGGTTAAACAATAAAAATTCAATGAGCTCTATTTGGAACACTTGCCTAACAAAACTGGAAAACGAAATACCTTCGTCCGATTTTAGTACTTGGATCAGGCCATTACAAGCAGTAGAGGAAAAAAACCAGATAAAACTGTTAGCGCCGAATCGTTTTGTTATGGACTGGGTGCGGGAACATCATTTTTCTAAAATCGAACAAACTATCGCAAACTTTTGTGACGGTAATATTAATATCCGTTTGGAAATCGGAAGCAAAAAAAATACCGCAACGCCTACCCCCAATAAACCGAAACCCCCGGAAGTCAAAAAATCCCGCCCGAATTATCTGAATCACGCCTTTACTTTTGAGAGCTTTGTGGAAGGAAAATCCAATCAACTGGCTAAAGCAGCTTCCATTCAAGTATCGGAAAACATCGGCAAGACTTACAATCCGTTACTTATTTACGGTAGCTCCGGATTAGGCAAAACGCATTTAATGCATGCCATAGGAAATGCCATATTACAGAAAAAACCTTCCTCGAATATTGTTTACCTGCATTCCGAAAAATTTGTGCAGGATATGGTCAAAGCATTACAACAAAACGCCATTGATACTTTCAAGGAATACTACCGTACCGTTGATACGCTGTTGATTGACGACATCCAGTTTTTTGCCGGCAAGGAAAGATCCCAGGAAGAATTCTTTCATACGTTTAACAATCTGCTTGAAAACAAGCACCAGGTAGTTTTGACCTGCGATAAGTATCCGAAAGAAATATCAGGATTAGAAGACCGTTTGAAATCACGTTTCGGATGGGGTCTGCCGGTCGCCATCGAGCCGCCTGATTTGGAAACAAGGGCAGCGATTTTGATGAAAAAGGCCCATGCCATCGATGTGGATTTACCGCAGGAAGTGGCTTTCTTTATCGGAAAGCGGATTCCTTCCAATGTTAGGGAATTGGAGGGCGCTTTGAGTCGGGTTATTGCCAATTCTCAATTTACCGGTCGGCCGATCACAATAGAATTTACCAAAGAAGCGTTGCATGATCTGATTTCCTTACAAGACCGGCTGATTAGCATTGAAAATATTCAAAAGACCGTTGCCGAATATTTTAAGATCAGGGTTGCCGACCTATTATCAAAAAACCGTAAGCAATCGGTTACCCGGCCCCGTCAAATAGCAATGTGTCTGGCCAGGGAGTTGACCAATCACAGTTTGCCTGAAATCGGTGATGCATTCGGCGGCCGTGATCATACCACGGTGATCAACGCCTGTAAGCGAATTAATGATCTCAAGGAATCGGACAATAAGGTTTCCGAAGATTACCTGAACCTGTTGAGAACTTTGTCGATTTAAATAGGCATCAAATGTGGATAAACTGTTGTTGTTTGCGATTGTAATGTTTGCACACAGTTTCACAACAATATAAATTTATACTGTCAACATGTTTATTTGTTAATCAACTTGTTGAATTTAAACTAATTAAACGAGTTATCAACATGGTTTCGCAGCAATAATAGTAATAAAAAAATATTTAATTTATGAATTTTATTATAACGAGAGATGTGCTTTTAGCGCCTCTGCAACAAATAGTGAACGTGATCGAGAAAAAGCAGACCATGCCGATTCTCGCCAATGTATTAATGAAATTTAACGACTCTGAATTGTTACTGACCGGAACGGATTTGGAAATCCAGATCATTGCCAAACTCAATGTGGTTAGTTCAGATCAAGGTGAAATTACCGTACCGGCAAGAAAATTGTTGGATATATGCCGATCGTTTTCGTTCGATGTTGAATTGAAGTTCAGTTTTGACGACGATAAATTAAAAATCACTTCCAACCGCAGCCGTTTTTCGTTGAGCACCCTGCCTGGCGCAGATTACCCGGAATTCTCCGAAGGTGAAATGGAAACATCAATCACCTTGAACTGCGGGCAATTTCGTAATGCATTGGACAAAACCGCATTTTGTATGGGCAACCAGGATGTCCGTTATTATTTAAACGGACTGATGCTTAATATCTTTAATAATACGTTTAAACTGGTTGCTTCCGACGGGCATCGTTTATCAAGCTACGAAGATCAATTGGATCAGCAAACTGGCGTTGAATCCAGAATTATTATTCCGAGAAAAGGCGTTATTGAATTGACACGGCTATTGGATGATCCCGATGCCGAGTTGATCTTGCAATATTCAAATAACAACATCAGGATTCAATATAAAAATCTTATTTTTTCGGCAAAGTTGATCGATTCAAAATATCCGGATTACAGCAAAGCGTTTTTGCAAGAATTTAATACACCGATACAAATTGAAAAAATAAGTCTTAAAGACGCGATTACCCGTGTTGCCATTTTGGCCAATGAAAAATCTAAGGGTGTCAATCTCGATATCAATCAGGATTATTTGAAAATCAGTACCCATAATCCTGAACAAGAAGAAGCTGAAGAGGAAATGGTTATTGATTATCAAGGTAAACCGTTGGCAATTGCATTTAATGCCCAATATTTGTTGGATGCCATATCGAATATAAATACGGAAAATGTTAAGTTCACTACTGCAGGAAACGGCAGTTGTTCCATTATTGAAGAGCCGGGTAATGATCTATTCAGGTTTGTTGTCATGTCGATGCGTATTTGATCAACATTGGCATGTATTTGCAAAAACTTGATATTTACAACGTTAGGAATATAGCTAAAGCGTCAATCTCACCCTCTCCGGCAATCAATTTTATATACGGCAATAATGCCGGCGGCAAAAGTTCCATGCTGGAAGCAATTTATTTACTGGGCAGAGCCAAATCATTTCGCTCGCATTCAGTGAATAGTGTCATACAGAGCGGAAAACAGGAATTAATTGTTTCCGGACGCCTGGTCAACCAGCAAGGTTTACAAGCCCATCTCGGAATCAGAACCGATGGAAGTAAATTTGACATTCGCGTCAATGGCGAAAAAAAAACCGCCAGATCAGAATTGGCCTATGCGCTGCCGCTACAGTTTATTCATCCCAAAAGTTACACTCTGTTGGATGGCGGTGCACAGATAAGAAGGGAGTTTATTGATTGGGGCGCATTTAATCTGTTCAATGATTTTTTGCCGGCTTGGCGCAATTATAAGAAAGCGTTGTCTCAGCGTAATGTTGTACTGAAGCAAAAACAGCTCGCACAATTGGAAGTATGGAATCAAGAATTATTCCAATACGGTACAATAGTCGCTGATTATCGTCGAAATTATATGCAGCTATTGCAGCCGGTCTTTATTGACATTGCCGACCGATTACTGCAACTAAAATCAATAGAAGTTCAAAATGTATCCGGTTGGGCGGAAGGGAAGGATTTTGCACAGATATTGCGCTACGATCTGCACCGGGATCTTCGTTATGGGTACACCCATTCGGGGCCGCATCGCGGTGATTTTAAAACCTACATCGACGGGTTGCTTGCCAAAGACTATGTTTCCAGAGGGCAATTAAAGCTGTTGGTACTGGCATTAAAGTTAGCCCAGGTTAAATTACAGATTCAGCAGCGCGAACAAACCAGCTGTATCTTGGTAGATGATCTTGCATCCGAATTGGATGAATTGAATAAGGCAAAATTACTGTCTTTTTTGTCTGAAATGGACACGCAGGTTTTTTTAACCGCAACACATTTACAAGCATTTGGTGATATCGATCCTATAAAGAACTACAAAATGTTCCACGTGGAACAAGGAGAGATATTTCATGTTTAATGTTCCACGTGGAACGTTGAAAATATACTATTAATCGGAAGGTTAGTTAATGAGTGATAATAACGATCAATATGACAGTTCCAATATAAAAGTGCTAAAAGGTCTTGACGCGGTACGCAAAAGGCCCGGCATGTATATTGGCGATACGGATGATGGAACCGGCCTACACCACATGGTGTTCGAGGTCGTGGACAATTCG
>JBNLCC010000126.1:0-24177 GCA_050303615.1 Methylococcaceae bacterium
GCAACAGCAGCTACAGCTACACTGCCAACGGCGAACTCGAAAGCAAAACCGACAACGGCATCACGACCCAATACCACTACGACATGCTCGGCAACCTGATCCAAGTCACGCTGCCCGGCGACATTATAATTGACTACCTCATCGACGGGCAAAACCGCCGGATCGAAAAACAAATCAACGGGCAATTGACACAAGGGTTTCTGTACTAAGATCAACCCAATTGGCGAACTCAACGGCAACGGCCAAATCGTCAGCCGCTTTGTCTATACCGACAAAGCCAACGTCCCGGCCTACCTGATCAAAATCGATCCGGCCACGCAAGCCGAAACTGCCTACCGCCTCATTAGCGACCACCTCGGCAGCCCCAAACTGATCGTCAACCTCAACGACGGCAGCATCGCCCAGCAACTCGACTACGATGCCTGGGGCAACGTCATCATGGACACCAACCCCGGCTTCCAGCCGTTCGGTTTTGCCGGCGGCATCTACGATCCGCACACCAAGCTTGTCCGATTCGGAGCCAGGGATTATGATGCGGAGATGGGGAGGTGGACGGCGAAGGATCCGATATTGTTCGATGGTGGCGATACTAATCTATATGGGTATGTAATCAATAATCCAATTAATTTTGTCGACAAATCTGGCTTATTCCCGCTAGAAGGACAAGGAACACCAAGTCAAGGTAAACCGGGAAATCCAATTAGTGGACCATATAGAACGCCGCCAACTACTTCGGATAAAATTGCAGATGCGGCTTTAAAACAACTGATTAAATATCTTGCAAAATTACTAGGTATCCCTCCCCAGATGATTGCTATGTCACCTGGCCTTATTGGGACTGTAGGACTGCTTCTAACTCCCGTTGAACTAGAGTGTGGGTCACTTGACTGTGATGGTGATGGTCAAATTGATTCACAATTCATCGATTTGTTGCAAGAATATCAATTTGAACTCTGTCCAAAGTGAACATGAGTATATTTAAATTCTTCTTAATTAGGATATTTGCCTTCTTGGGTGTGCCAGAATGTCAAAATATACTGGGATATATGTATGAAGAAGGAAAAATTATTGTTCAAAATGATAACGCTGCAGTTAAGTGGTTTTATAAAGCCGCACTGAAAGGGGATGCGAGAGCGCAATCAAATATAGGACGTATGTTTGAATCTGGAAAAGGAGTTCGCCAGGATTATGGACAAGCAGTTAATTGGTATCGTAAAGCCGCGGAACAGGGGCATCTTTGGTCACAAAATGCCCTAGGTTATATGTATAGTTCTGGTTTAGGTGTGGAGCAAAATCATACGGTGGCTTTTGAATGGTTTAAAAAAGCAGCAAAGAATGGATATGTTTTAGCTCAGTTTAATTTGGGATGGTCTTATTATGAAGGATGTGGTGTTACGCAAGATTTTAGTAAGGCCTTTGTACACTATAAAAAGGCAGCGGAAAATGGAGTGGCTCAAGCTCAATATAATTTGGGACTAATGTATGCAGATGGCATTGTTGGCATACCCAAGGATTATAAAAAAGCGCTCAAATGGTTAGAATCTGCATACGAAAAAGGTATCGATGAAGCAGGTGGGGTGATTGAGACCATAAAGTCTAAAATCAAAGAGCCATGAAGGGAATATTCGCAATCTCTGTACATGACAAAAACCGAAAAAGTTGATGTAGTCCGTTGAAATGTAATTAAATACCGTCGCTGACCGCCATGGAGAGCGAAGCGAAGGCGGTTAGTCCCCGGTCGCGACCAGTGCCGCACTGTTTTTCCGGCGTGCGATAGCGCAGAGGAAAAACAAAGTAGGCATCCGACAAGGCGCGTCCAGTCATTTGTGGGAGTGCTGCGAAGCCAGCGCCGAGCGAGCGATGGTGTGGCGAAGCGGCACGTACGCAGGACGGCCGGGGCATCAATGAGAACGGTGTCAGGCCTTACATTCGAATCTATCATAAGTAAGGCTAGGGTGTTGGCTATTGCCCCTACTTGGTACGGCTTGGCCGGAAGACTCGAAAGCATCGTCCAAAACGGCATCGAAACCGCGCGCTACCAATACGACGGCAACGGCAACCACACCCATGTCAACGGCCAACTGATCGGCTTCTACGACGACCAGGACCGGCTGCTCACCTACCGCAACAGCAGCTACACCTACACCGCCAACGGCGAACTCCAGAGCAAAACCGACAACGGTATCACCACCCAATACCGCTACGACGCGCTCGGCAACCTGATCCAGGTCACGCTGCCCGGCGATATCGTCATCGACTACGTCATCGACGGGCAAAACCGCCGGATCGGAAAACAAATCAACGGCCAATTAACACAAGGGTTTCTCTACAAAGACCAACTCAACCCGATCGCCGAACTCGGCGCCAACGGCCAAATCGTCAGCCGCTTCGTCTATGCCGACAAAGCCAACGTCCCGGCCTACCTGATCAAAATCGATCCGGCCACGCAAGCCGAAACCGCCTACCGCATCATCAGCGACCACCTCGGCAGCCCCAAACTGATCGTCAACCTCAACGACGGCAGCATTGCCCAGCAACTCGATTACGATGCCTGGGGCAACGTGATCATGGACACCAACCCCGGCTTCCAGCCGTTCGGTTTTGCCGGCGGCATTTACGATCCGCACACCAAGCTTGTCCGATTCGGCGCGAGGAATTATGATGCAGAAACGGGTCGGTGGACGGCGAAGGATCCCAAATTGTTCGATGGTGGCGATACTAATCTTTATGGGATTGTAAGGTGCGCTACCTCCGTCGGCCCATCCTACCTTGTTAATGTCCGGCGCCACGATAAGCGATCGGCAGCCGGTGCCGTTACAACCGGGCTAAATTTGCTTGAGCACAATGTTTAAGGTCTGGATACGGTAGGCTATCTGTCTCGGTGTCATGTTCAACAAGCGTGCCGCTTTGGCCTGTACCCAGCCGCTTTGCTCCAGTGCGGCGATGACCCGTTCCCTTTCGTCCAGGTTTTCATCTTGAAAATCGATTTTGGCGGCCGATGGCGCAACAGGGGCGATACCGATCTCATCTTCCAAGCCGGTGCTGATAATGACATCGCGATCGATCACCCCGTCAGTGCTCATGATTGCCGCCCGTTCCAGGCGGTTCTCCAATTCGCGGACATTACCGGGCCAGTTATATTTCATTAGAATTCTCAAAGCGCTTTCCTTGATTTCCAAGGGACGCCCACCTTGTTGTTTGGACAGCCTTTTTAACAGGAATGATGCTAGCTCGGGAATGTCTTCAATGCGCTCGCGTAATGGCGGCATGTTGATCGGCATTACATTGAGACGATAGTATAAATCTTCCCTGAACTGACCATCGGCGACATCCTTTTCCAAATTGCGGTTGGTAGCGGCGATGACCCGAACATTAACGGTAAGGGTTTTAGATCCGCCGACTCGCTCAAATTCGCCTTCTTGCAGAACGCGCAATAATTTTGCCTGAAACGATGCGGAGATTTCGCCTATTTCATCGAGAAAAATGGTGCCGTTGTCGGCCAGTTCGAAGCGGCCCTTACGTTGCCCTATCGCGCCGCTGAACGCACCTTTTTCATGGCCGAATAATTCCGATTCCAGCAAATTGTCGGGCAGGGCGGCACAGTTCAACTTCAGGAACGGTCCGTTACTGCAGCCGGAGTTAAAGTGAATGGCATTAGCGACCACTTCCTTACCGGTCCCCGATTCACCTCTGATTAAAACCGTGGTATTCCATTTGGCGACCTGGCGTATGATATCAAACACCTTCAGCATCGGCTCGGAATGGCCGATAATGTTTTCAAAACGGTAATTTTTGACGAGCGCCTGTTTCAGGTGGTCCCGTTCCTGCAATAGTTCCTGCTGTTTCTTTTCCATGACATGCAAGGTCTTGACGCTTTGCGCAATCAGGTTTGCGACCATTTCCAAAAACCGCGCCTTTTCACCTAAAAATTCACTATCGCCGGGCTGTACGGTGAGTACGCCGACAATTTCACTTTTGTCCGCTAAAATCGGTGCCCCAATAAAGGGCATTTCCGGATCGTATAGTCCGAGGCGACCGACAAAACGGGGCTCATCGGCCAGCCTCTCCACGACAATAGTGCTGCCTGCATCGAGTATCGTGCCGACCAGCCCTTCACCGGGCTGATAGCGGACCGATTTGTCGATATCCTGGGCGTATACCTCGCACACGCTGAGACCGTCGTTTTCGGTGTCACGCAAGGTAACCATACCGGAATACATATCGGAACGCTTATGCAGAATCTCCAGTATGCCGTTAAGTTTGTTATGCAGTTCCAGCGTGCTGTTCAATACTTGGCTGACCAGGTACAGCGTATCCAACTCCGCTTCAACTAACTTATATCTGTCATTCATTAATCGTACCTTTCATAATCCTCGTGATTGATGACCGGGAAATTGATTTTAAAGCGGCAACCCTGCTGATAGTCCGGATCAATCTCAATATTACCGTTCATTTGTTGTACGATTTCCCGAGACATGACCAGTCCCATGCCGGCTTGTATACCGCCCATTTTCTGGGTTGTAAAAAATGGTTCAAATACTTTGGCGCGTTGTTTTTCCGGTATCCCCGGTCCGCTGTCGGCAATACTGACCTGTACCCATTGCTTATTGGCTTGAGTGGTAATAGTGATGCTTCGGTCTTGGTTGTCGCCTTGGTTGAGCGCGTTAATCGCGTTATCGATGAGTTGTTTAAATAACATGCGCAGCTTGTTTTCGGCCCCGAGGATATTAGGCAGCACCGCACTGGGGTTCCAATCAATAATGATGCCGTTGCTGAGAAATTTGTTGTTGTTGAGCATCAACACTTCATGCAGGATCTGATTTAAATTAACTGAAGTAATAGCGGTCGGACTGATTTCCGGTACGCAATGATGCAGCGTCGAAACGGTTTGTTGGCAGCAGCCTTCCAGCTGTTTGAGCAAATCAAGCAACGCGCCTTGTTCGTTTTTTTGTTGCATGATCTGTATTGCCGCCTGTATTTGGTTCATCGGCTGCCGTACCTGGTGGATGGTGCCCAACAGCGTCTCTCGAATACTGCGTATTTGCTCCTCTTCGGCGAGCATCGCCTTGAGCGATTGCAGATAAATTTCCTCTTGGTGGCGGCGTTGCTGGGTAATGTTGGACATGCTTAACAATAGATAGTCCTGGCTGGTTTCTTCAAAAAAACTAACGGCGTTAGAGGCGGTTTCCTGAAATATTTTGCCGGAACAGGAAAACCACAGCGGGCTGTGTTTGGCGCCGCTGTCGATGCGAATTTCGAAATTGTTGAAACCGCGTGGATTATCGGCCAAATAAGACCGGAGGTCACCCATTTCCTGAGCCAATAACTCCAAAAAAAGCAGCGCAGGCTCTTTGTGGTCCAGGTCGCTGACTAGGGTTTTGTATTGCAGATTGTCAAGTATGACGCTGTTATCGTGGTCCAAAACCGCCATCGCCACGGACGATGAATTGATGACCGACTCAATCAGCAGCTTTTGATTTTGCAGTTTTTTCTTTACCCGGTATTGTTCGCTGGTGTCGCGATGCATGCCTAAATAATGAGTAATGTTTTTTTTCGAGTCGAGCATTGGCGCTACGGTCAGGTCGGCAAGGTAGGGCTCGCCGTTTTTGTGGCGGTTAAGCAATTGGCCGTGCCAGGTTTTTTTCCTGCTGATGGTATGCCAGAGATCATAATAGATATTTCGCGGTGTGGAATTATAGGACAAAACCGATTCGTTTTTGCCGACAATTTCGTCAATGCCATATCCTGTTACATTGGTGAACTCCTGGTTGATGTACAAGATATTAGCCCGCTTATCGGTGATCGAAATCGCCACTGGGGCCTGCTCGACGGCTTCGACAAACAGCCAGGCAGGCAACAGGTCCTTGCGGTTGCTGTTCAGGCGGTCAATAGACTTGCCTTGCTCCAGGTTGAGCAGTTCGGGATCCAGGTCTTTAATGACTTTTTCAATATCAGTGTGTATTTGCAGATATTTCAATGACGTTTTTTCCATAATTCTTTGCACCGTTGATGTTGCATATAAATTAGGACTGATGAATTTCAAAATAGTTTTGCTGTCTATCTTGCTACTAGCTAAAGGGGAATTCAAAGTCGTTTTATTCCGGCATTTTACTCAAAGCAGAATACAATTATAAACATACCCAAGCAAAAAGCGGACCAAAAGTTTCAATAAACAGCAAAAATAGTGCCATGCCGACGATCATGTCCGGTTGTTTTGGACAGGGAGGGCAAGGCCAATTTCGAATCATTTCGCGAATGTCGTATTTACGACAAAAAATTATGACTGTCAGACCGGGATGTTTTTTTTACGACAGAAATTCGCACAATATTGGTATGGATATGCACTAATTTGGTGGAATGATCAATTGTATAAAATTGGCATAAATGATGCTGTTGTTTCTATAAATTTCGTTGATTAACAGCGGAAACGAATTCACTTAACACACGCAGGGTGAATTATTGACAACGCTCAAGCTGAATATATTGAGATAAAACACAGTGACCGATTATTTATTGCTTATTCTGGGAACTGCATTAGTTAATAATGTGGTGTTGGTTAAATTCCTTGGACTCTGTCCGTTTATGGGGGTATCCAATAAATTGGATACCGCCTTGGGCATGGGGTTGGCAACGACTTTCGTATTAACGCTGGCGGCAATCGCCAGCTGGTTATTGGAACACATGGTTCTAATGCCGTTAAATATCGGTTTTCTCCGAATTTTGGGGTTTATTCTGGTCATTGCAACAGTTGTGCAATTTACCGAAATGGTGATTCATAAAACCAGTCCGGTGCTGTATCAGGTGCTGGGAATTTTTCTGCCTTTGATTACCACCAACTGCGCAGTTTTGGGCGTTGCATTGTTGAATATTCAGGAGCAATACAGTTTCACCGAAAGTTTGTTTTTCGGATTCGGTTCAGCCTTGGGGTTTACCCTGGTTATGGTGATTTTCGCCGGATTGCGGGAACGGTTGGCGTTGATGGCGGTGCCGGCAACGTTTACCGGCACACCGATTGCTTTCATAACTGCCGGCATTCTTTCCCTGGCGTTTATGGGGTTTAGCGGTCTTTATAAATAGGTGGACGAACTATGTATGTTATTGCTGCGATTATCAGTTTAACCGCATTGGGGCTTTGTTTGGGTTTATTGCTTGCCGTTGCGTCCCGTTTTTTAAAAGTCGAAAGCAGCCCGCTCGTCGATGAACTGGAAGCGCTGATGCCCGGCTCGCAGTGCGGGCAATGTGGCTATCCGGGGTGCCGGCCGGCGGCGGAAGCGTTGGCTGCGGGTGATGCACCGGTGACTTTATGTCCCCCCGGAGGCAGTTCCCTGGCGGAGCAGTTTGCCAATATTCTCGGTGTCGAGATCGATTTAAGCGCCGTCAAAGATCCGGAAATGATGGTGGCTAAAGTTAGCGAGGAAACCTGCACCGGCTGTACGCGCTGTTTTAAAGTCTGCCCGACCGATGCTATTGTCGGCGCGCCGAAACAAATTCACGCGGTGGTTGCCGATGCCTGTATAGCCTGCCACAAGTGTGTAGACGTATGTCCGACCGAGTGTCTGCAAATGCATCCGGTGGAAGTGACCTTGAAAAACTGGCGCTGGCAAAAACCCGAGCTACCTGCATTAAAGGCGGCCGCATGATCGATTTAAAGCGAATTTTACGTATTCGCGGCGGTGTTCATGCGGAGGAACGCAAGGTTGCTACGTCGGAAACCGCAATTGTTACCGGCATGCCGGTGCCCGAAAAATTATATATACCGTTGCAGCAGCATGTCGGTAAAGCCGCCGAGCCCGTGGTCAAAGTCGGTGAACGCGTGCTGAAGGGCCAATTGCTGGCTTATAGCCAGGGAATGATTTCGGCACCGGTGCATGCACCGAGTTCCGGATTAATCGCCGACATCAATCCCTATCCTGCACCGCATCCCTCGGCACTGCCGATAAGAACCGTTGTCCTGGAAACCGACGGCAGGGAGCAGTGGACTGAGTTAAACCCTGCCGACGATCCGTTTGCACTGGACCCGGAGGATGTTTCGTTGCGGGTAGGGGCAGCCGGCGTCGTGGGCATGGGCGGTGCGACGTTTCCATCGGCCGTTAAATTAAATCTTGGCAGAAAGAGTAAAATCCATACGCTACTGATCAACGGCGGTGAATGTGAGCCTTACCTGACATGCGACGACCGTTTGATGCAGGAAAGGGCGGAGCAAATCGTCGACGGTATTCGCATCATGCTGCACGGCATGCAAACGCCGCAGGCGATTATCGGAATCGAAGACAACAAGCCTAACGCGATAGCGATGATGCGCCAGGCATGCCAGCCGTATTCCAATGTAGAAGTAATGCAGGTGCCGACGCATTATCCGATGGGATGGGACCGGCAATTGATCCGGTTTATTACCGGCAAGGAGGTGCCGGCCGGTTCCAGAGCCACCGATGTCGGCGTGCTGATGCACAATGTCGCTACCGCGTACGCCATTCATCGTGCGATACGCAAGGGCGAACCGCTGCTCAATCGGATTGTCACCGTTTCCGGCGGGGCGGCAATGCGGCCGATGAACGTCGAGGCGCCGATCGGCACGCTGATGTCGGAATTGTTTGTCTTATGCGAGGTGGATGCACAACGCACCGCCCGCATCGTTATGGGCGGTCCGATGATGGGAGAAGCGCTGCCGCACAGCGATTTACCGGTAGTCAAGGCTACCAGTGGCGTGTTGGCGTTGACCGCCGAAGAGATCAAAGGGGGCGAGGAGCAGCCTTGTATTCGTTGCGCCAGTTGCATCAAGGCCTGTCCGGTGGGATTGCTGCCCGTGGATATGGCTAACCGGATACGCGCCAATCAGTTGGATGCGGCCGTCAGCATCGGCCTGAAAGACTGTATCAGCTGCGGTTCCTGTTCCTATGTCTGTCCGTCAAACATTCCGCTGGTGCATTACTTTAAATATGCATCGGGCGAACTGGTTGCGCGCCAGCAAGCGCAACATAAATCGGAGCAGACCAAGAAATTGATGGATGAGCGCAACAAGCGCATGGAGAGGATTGAGCGGGAAAAAGCGGAAGAAGCGGCGCGCAGAAAAGCCGAAAAAGAGGCGCGCGACCGTGAAAAGGCAAAACAGGCCGAACAGCAGGCGCAGGAGGCCGTATCATGAAAGTAAGTCCCATCAGCGCACCGCATACCGGTACAAAAAGCCAAGTTACCTCAATTATGCTGCAGGTGATGCTGGCGCTCGTACCCGCAACCGCCTTCGGTATCTATCTGTTCGGCTGGCCGGCACTGAATCTGTTTTTGATCACCGTGCTGTCTGCGGTGTTATTCGAATATCTTTGTTTACGCATAGCCGGAAAATCCGCTCAAGTATTGAAGGACGGTTCGGCCGTATTGACCGGCTGGCTGCTGGCGATGACGCTGCCTCCCTGGGCGCCGTGGTGGATCGGCGTGGTAGGTTCCGGTATCGCGATTGTGTTGGGCAAGCAGGTTTACGGCGGACTCGGTCAAAATATTTTCAACCCGGCAATGCTGGCCCGGGTTGCGCTGCTGATTTCCTTTCCGGTTGAAATGACTACCTGGGCCAATGTGCTGCCACTGTTTTCGGCTCAAGCGCCGGGGTTTAAAGAAGCATTGCAAATCACCTTCTTCGGTCTGCAGCAACCGGACGTCTATACCGGCGCCACGGTGCTCGGCTATGTCAAAACCGAACTGCTGCAAAATCATTTGCTGCCGGATATTTTATCAGGTATTTATACTGCCGTGCAGGCGTGGCTGGGTTTCATGCGCGGCAGTTTGGGCGAGACTTCGGCGGTATTACTGTCGTTAGGCGGTTTGTGGCTGTTATTCAGAGGGATTATCAGTTGGCATATTCCCTTCTCGATGCTGGCGTCGTTGTTGTCGATCGCCGCGCTATTTCACTGGTGGGATCCGACGCATTATTTAAGTCCGCTGGTGCATATCAGTAGCGGGGCGTTTGCCTGTGCCGCTTTTTTTATTGCCACCGATTACGTGACTTCGCCCAACTCGGCTGCCGGACAGTTATTGTTCGGCTTTGTCTGCGGCTTGTTGATATACATTATCCGCACCTGGGGCGGTTATCCGGAAGGGGCGGGGTTTGCGGTATTGCTGATGAATTCGATGACGCCTTTGATCGACCACTATATCAAACCAAGAATTTACGGCCGCAATCGAAAAGGGTTGCCTTTGGAGGTTAAGGAATAGTTATGGCGTTTGCTGAATTGAAAACCCGCATGTCTTATCAGGCTTTGTTGCTGGCAGGTTTTGCATTGCTCGCCAGCGCACTGTTGGGCCTCGGCGATTACAGTACCCGCGATGCCATTAAATTGCGCATGGAGGAGGACTTGCGCGCTTCATTGGCGGAGGTGGTGCCCGATCGATTGTACGACAACAATCTGCTCGCCGATACGATATTGGTCGATTCGTCCGGGGACGGGCTGGGAAGCGATGAGACTCAGGTTTATCTGGCCCGAAAACAAGGCAAGGTCAACGCGGTTTCGTTCCGTCTGGTCGCCCCTGGCGGTTATTCCGGCGCGATTAATTTGATTATGGGTGTCGACAGGAACGGCAAGGTACTCGGGGTAAGGGTCATCTCGCATGCCGAAACGCCCGGCCTGGGGGATAAGATCGAAGTCAGCAAATCAAATTGGATTTTGAAATTTGACGGTCAATCTTTGCAGAACCTGACGGTCGAACAATGGGCGGTTAGAAAAGACGGCGGCATATTCGACCAGTTCAGCGGTGCGACGATTACGCCGCGGGCAATCGTCAAGGCCGTGCATCAGGGACTCAAATTCTTTAATCAGCATCGGTCCGAATTATTGGCCGCATGAAGCAGGTGACAGCATCATGAGCAATTTGTGGGATTCACTTAAGAAAATCAGCCGCGACGGCATGTGGGATAACAATGTCGTATTCAGTCAGAATTTGGCGTTGTGCCCGCTGCTGGCAGTGACCGGAACTGCGACCAACGGTCTGGGCATGGGGTTGGCAACACTGGTGGTGCTGATTGGCTCCAATGCCGTTATTTCAATCAACCGCAAGCTGATTGCGCCGGAAGTGCGCATTCCGATTTTTGTATTATTGATCGCGACATTGGTGACGCTGGTCGATATGTTTATGAACGCCTGGATGCACCCGATGCACAAGGTGTTGGGCCTGTTCATTCCGTTGATTGTTACCAATTGCGCTATTTTAGGGCGTGCCGAATCGTTCGCTTCACGGCAACCGCTGATTCAATCGGTGGCGGACGGCCTGATGATGGGCATGGGCTTTACACTGGTACTGGTGATGCTGGGCGCCGCCCGGGAAATCACGTCGGCGGGAACGCTGTTTGCCAACGCCACGCTGTTGTTGGGTGACGCCTTTGCCTTTCTGGAATTAACGTTGATTCCCCATTATAAAGGGTTCCTGTTAATGGCTCTGCCGCCGGGAGGATTTATTATGCTGGGGTTTTTGGTTGCTGGTAAGCGCGTCGTGGATCAAAAACTGGCAGCTCGGCGCGCAAGGCTGCCGGAAATTGACGCAGCGGCACTTGAAAATTAAGGGGATCGAGAATGAATGTGGGTGTTTGTTATGCGGAAGCCGATAGGCAATTATGGATGCGTCTGGAAGTGCCGGATGGCAGTGATATTGCGCAAACGATCGAATTGTCGGGTATCCTGAAGCAATTTCCGGAAATTGATCTGAGCCAGCAAAAAGTGGGAATTTTCGGTAAGATAGTCAAGCTGGATGCCGAAGTGAAGGACGGGGACCGGGTGGAAATATACCGGCAGATCACTGCCGACCCAAAACAAGTCAAAAGACGCAAGACAGGATAGCGCTATGTACGTTTGTATTTGTAAAGCAGTTACCGAAGGTCAATTAGAGTCCGCCATCAATCAAGGACTTTGTACCCGTAAACAGTTATTCGAGTGTTTCGGCGTAGGAGGGGATTGCGGCAAATGCAAAAAAGAGCTTAATGCCTTGCTGCATGGTCAGGCGGCGTATAAACTAATGTCAGCCAGTAACGAAATAACCCTTTAACGAACACAACAGGTGATACATGAAAGGCGACACGAAGGTCATAGCGTATTTGAATCAGGCATTGGAAAATGAATTGACCGCGATCAACCAGTATTTTCTGCACGCGCGCATGTATAAAAACTGGGGATTCCACAAGCTTAATGAAAAGGAATATCATGAGTCGATCGATGAAATGAAACATGCCGATCAACTGATCGAGCGAATCCTGTTTTTGGAAGGGTTACCCAATCTGCAAAATCTGGGCAAATTGTTGATTGGCGAAAATCCCGAAGAAATGCTGAATTGCGATTTGAAACTGGAGCAAAAAGCGGTCCCTTTATTAAGGGAAGCTATTGCCTATTGTGAGAGTGTCAGCGATTTTATTTCCCGTGAAATTTTCGAACATATTCTGGACAGTGAAGAAGAGCATATTGACTGGCTGGAGACCCAGTTGGAACTGATCCAAAAAGTCGGGTTGCAAAACTATCTGCAATCGCAAATGTAATACAGGCCTCAGGAAGTGGAGTGAAGTTCGTGTCAGTCTCGTGCGCCTTACCTTTCCAGTCAATCCATCAAATAAACCTTGATCGACCGATATTAAGTGATATTACCTTGGCTTATCCTGCTATTGCCGGGATAACAACGGTCGCTTATCCCCGGCTTTCTCCGGAACTGATCAAGAACCGCTAATTATCCGGCAACGGCTTTATCGCCATTGCTTTGCTGCCGATTCATTTTGGTGCATTGCATGCTGTCATTGAGCATCAGCGAACACCGATTCGCCCGGTTCCGATAGTGAGTTGTTGATAACAGTGTGCTGCCGGCATCTGCTACTTTCGGTCCGAAATTTGCTTAATTGGTGGGAGTCAGCTTTGTTTTCCGGGGGATAAAACTTATGACCATTCGCGTGGCCATCAATCATAAAACCATATATCATTTCGACCGGCCGGTATCGCTCTCGCCGCATATCCTGCGGTTGCGTCCCGCGGTGCATTGCCGCACGCCGATCAAAGCGTATACCCTGCGCATAAAGCCGGAAGACCATTTTATCAATTGGCAGCAGGATCCGTTCGGCAATATTCTGGCACGGGTGGTTTTTCCGCAAAAATGTCGGGAGCTCAGTGTCGAGGTGGAAGTGATTGCGGACATGACGGTTATTAATCCGTTTGATTTTTTTCTGGAGGATTATGCGCAGCAGATTCCTTTTAGCTATCAGGGCCAATTAAAAAAAGAATTGGAACCTTATTTGCAGATTTCGGAAAACGGTGACCGACTGCAAGAATGGTTGGAACAAATCGACTTCGATCAAACCGGAACGGTCGATTTTCTGGTTGCCTTAAATCAGCGCCTGTTCAACACGGTAGAATATAATATTCGCATGGAACCGGGCATCCAGACCTGCGAGCAAACTCTGCAACAGCGCAACGGTTCTTGCCGCGATTCAGCTTGGCTGCTGGTACAAATCCTGCGTCATTTGGGTTTGGCCGCACGATTTGTTTCCGGCTATCTGGTGCAGTTAACCGCCGATGTTAAAGCTCTGGACGGTCCCTCCGGGCCGGAGCAGGATTTCACCGATTTGCATGCCTGGGCGGAGGTTTATATTCCCGGCGCCGGGTGGATCGGACTGGATCCGACTTCCGGACTGTTTGCCGGGGAGGGACACATTCCGCTGGCCTGCACCCCTGAGCCGGTCAGTGCCGCACCGATCAGCGGCAATACCGACCCATGCGAGGTAAAATTTGATTTCAGCAACACCGTGGTGCGATTGCATGAAGATCCGCGGGTCACCAAACCATTTACCGAGTACCAGTGGCAATCGATCCATGCCCTGGGGCAACAAATCGATGCGCAACTGCAGGCTGACGATGTGCGCTTAACCATGGGCGGCGAACCGACTTTTGTATCGGTGGACGATATGCAAAGCGCACAATGGAATACCCAGGCCGACGGGGCTCATAAACGTAAACTGGCGAATGATTTAACGCTGGAATTAAGAGACGCTTTCGCTCAAGGCGGATTGTTGCATTACGGACAGGGTAAGTGGTATCCCGGTGAAGCGCTGCCGCGTTGGCAATACGGCTGTTTTTGGCGCAAAGACGGCATACCGGCCTGGCGTAATCCCAAGTTGTTGGCGGATATTAACACAGACTATGGTTGCAACGGGACAATAGCGGAGCAGTTTTTGCACACGCTCTGCAAACATCTGGGACTGTCGACGCGTTATGTGGCCGCGGCCTATGAAGACACGCTCTATTTTCTCTGGGAGGAAGGGCGGGTGCCGGTAAATCTCGACCCGCTGCAATATAATCTGAAAGATAGTATCGAACGGCGTACGCTGGCCAAAGTCCTGGAGCGGGATTTGGGACAACCGTCCGGTTATGCGTTGCCGCTGCAATGGGACTGGCAGGCTCGGCATTGGCATAGCGGCCCGTGGGAATTCCGGCGCGGCAAACTGTTTTTGATTCCCGGAAATTCCCCGCTCGGCATGCGTTTGCCGTTGGAAAGTCTGCCTTGGACGGCGCCGGAGAAACGCGACATACAGGAACCGCAAAGTTTGTTCGAGCCGTTGCCGCAGCTTGGCGACTATTACGGGGAAGTAACCCGCCGCTTCAGTCAGTTTAACGAGCAACCGAACCCGCATCCCGAACTCAGCCGGCAACAAAACGGCGATCTGCCGGGCACTTCCGTTAAAATACCCCATACCGCGCTATGTGTTGAAGCGCGGGAAGGCCGGCTTTATGTGTTTATGCCGCCGTTATCGTTGCTTGAACATTATCTTGATTTGATTGCGGCGGTGGAGGCAACCGCGGAAGCGCTTAACATGCCGGTGATTGTCGAAGGCTACGAACCGCCGCGCGATTATCGCATCGAGCGACTGATGGTAACTCCCGATCCCGGCGTGATTGAAGTAAATATCCATCCGTCGCAAAGCTGGCAGGAATTAGTTAATAAAACCACTGTTCTGTATGAACAAGCGCATCAAGTCCGCCTCGGTACCGAAAAATTCATGCTCGACGGCCGGCACAGCGGCACCGGCGGCGGTAACCACATTACCCTCGGCGGTGCGACTCCGTCGGATAGCCCGTTATTGCGCCGCCCCGATTTATTGCGCAGTCTGATTACTTATTGGCAGCATCACCCCGGTTTGTCCTATCTGTTTTCCGGCATGTTTATCGGTCCGACCAGTCAGGCACCGCGGGTCGATGAAGGCCGAGACGAAAAACTCTATGAGCTGGAGATTGCCTTTCAGCAAATGCCGGAAGGTGAGGTTCCCGCTCCCTGGCTGATCGACCGCCTGTTGCGCCATTTGTTAACCGATATTACAGGCAACACCCATCGCAGTGAATTCTGTATCGACAAACTGTATTCACCGGACAGCAGTTCCGGCCGCCTGGGTATCCTGGAGTTGCGGGCTTTTGAAATGCCGCCGCATGCGCAAATGGCTCTGCTGCAAACCCTGCTGTTGCGCGCCCTGGTTGCCTGGTTTTGGCGTGAACCTTACCAACACGGGCTGATCCGCTGGGGGACCGAACTGCATGACCGGTTTTTGTTGCCGCATTATGCTTATCAGGATATGAAGCAGGTAGTCGATGATTTGCAGCGTGCCGGTTTTGCTTTTCAAATGGAATGGCTGGCGCCGTTTTTCGAATTTCGTTTCCCGGTATACGGTACCACCCGTATCGAGGGTATGGAACTGGAACTGCGCTTTGCCATCGAGCCCTGGCATGTGCTTGGCGAAGAAGTGGGCAATACCGGTACCGCCCGATTTGTCGATTCGTCCGTTGAACGCCTGCAAATAAAAGTTTCCGGTTTCACCGAAGGACGGTATGTGATTACCTGCAATGGCCGCCGCCTGCCGCTACGCAACAGCGGTCGCAAGGGCGAATATGTTGCCGGCGTGCGTTATCGCGCCTGGCAACCGCCTTCGGCACTGCATCCGACCATCCGTCCGCATACGCCATTGGTGTTCGATGTCATCGACGGTTGGAACGGCCGTTCCATCGGCGGTTGCAGCTATTATGTCGCACACCCCGGCGGGCGCCACTACGATACTTTCCCGGTTAACAGCTACGAAGCCGAAGCCAGACGCATCACCCGTTTTTGGGATTACGGACACAGCCCGGGTGTGTTACAGCGCCAGCCGATTTTGCAGATAGGTGAAGGCAAGCCTTTCGCATGCGGTTTTCAGGAACATGGCGGCAGCTCTCAGGCAACGACTCCCGCACAGGAAGAAGCCGATGCCGAATATCCGTGCACATTGGATTTACGCTATGACAAACGCCGCTAACCGGGGTAGTATTGGCATTTTTGATTTTACCGGATAATACAACTTTGCCAGATACAATCGCCCCCTTACCTTCCGGCCAGTTCTACCAGACCCGCTTAGGCTGCTATGATGAAATGCTGGACGACCGCAAGTCGATACTGCCGCATTGGCAGAGCTTTTTTGATGCGGTTGAGAAAATGGGCGCCGCGGAATTGGAGCTTCGGCGCCAGGAAGCGCAACGGCTGTTGCGGGAAAACGGCGTTACTTATACCGTTTACAGCGACAACCGCAACCTGAACCGTCCCTGGCAGCTGGATCCGATTCCTTTGCTGATCAGTGCGCAGGAATGGTCGGCGATCGAACGGGGCTTAAAACAACGCGCTGAATTGCTGAACCTGATTTTCAGGGACCTATACGGTAAGCAGCTATTGCTAAAAAAAGGGCGGCTGCCTGCTGAATTGGTTTATTCCCATCAAGGTTTTCTGCCGCCGTGTGTCGGTAGCTTGTCTGAAACGGAGCGGTTGACGATCTATGCCGCCAATCTGGCCCGCGGGCCGAACGGACGCATGTGGGTGCTCAATGACCACAGCCAGGCACCGTCCGGAATCGGTTACAGTCTGGAAAACCGCAGCGTGATGGTGCGGGTGATGGCCGACTTGTTTCGGGAAAGCCACGTGCAACGCTTTACCGGTTTTTTTAACTGTCTGCAGAAAAGCCTGGCCCAATCAGCGCCGCATAATAAGGATGATCCGCATATTGTCGTACTGACTCCCGGACCGTTAAACGAAACTTACTTCGAACACGCTTATCTCGCTTCACAACTGGGTTTTACGCTGGCCCAGGGCGAAGATCTGACCGTGCGTGACGGCAAAGTCTGGCTGCGTACGCTGGCAGGTTTACAGGCGGTGGATGTGCTGGTGCGCCGCGTTGATGATAGTTACTGCGATCCGTTGGAACTGCGCAGCAGTTCGCACCTGGGTATTGCCGGGCTTCTGCAGGCAGTGCGTTGCGGCAATGTCGGTATTGCCAATCCGCTGGGTTCGAGTATCCTTGAAAATCAGGGGCTGTTGGCGTTTCTGCCGGGATTATGCCGCTATTTGCTTAATGAAGATTTGCTGCTGCCGTCGGTGGCCACCTGGTGGTGTGGCCAGGATAAGGAACGGGAATTTGTAATCAAGAACCTTTCACGGCTGACTATTAAGTCGATCAACCGCAACAGTGCCAATCCGGTGATCTTCGGCAACACCTTAACTCAGGCTGAAATCGATGATTTGCAACAAAAGATCCGGGCTAAACCCTATCTCTATCTGGGCCAGGAGCAGATTACCTTCTCCACGGTTCCTTCATTGGGCGACGGCCGGATTGAAGCACGTCATTCGATACTACGCTGTTTTGCGGTTGCCGCCGAGGGCAGTTATCAATTAATGCCGGGCGGTTTGACCCGAGTTGCCGCCGATAAACACCAAGTTACCGTCTCCAACCAATCCGGCGCGCTAAGTAAGGATACCTGGGTGTTGGCCGAACAGCAAAGCTTTGACAACCAGACGCTTGTCGGTCAAAACCTGGCAGTTCCCGCCATTACCGAACCGCTTTCCAGCAGGGCGGCCGACAATCTATTTTGGGTGGGGCGTCATTTTGAGCGGGTATTGAGTACGGTCCGCTTGTTGCGTATCACCCGCAACAAGCAAGTCAATCATTTGGCGGCCGACGACCGGGTCGACTCACCGTGCCTACAGGTCATGCTGCGCGCGGTTACGCACTTGACCGGGACTTATCCCGGCTTTACCGGCCAGGAAAAGCTATCCTTGCCAAAACAACAGCAGGAAATTACGTCGCTGCTCAAAGATGCGCAACGCAATGGTACGATCGCCGCCAGTATCCAAAACTTTTTTCATGCGGCGCTCAATATACGCGATTTGTGGTCCCAGGATACCTGGCATTGCATTGATGCGATAAGGGATTATTGGCAGGATCAGGTTATTGCCAACGGGGATTTGCGTTTTCAACCGAGCATCCATTTGCGCGAGTTGAGTATCCGACTGGCCGCATTCATCGGCCTGACGGCGGAAAGTATGACGCGCGAATCCGGCTGGGTTATGCTGCAACTGGGACGAAAACTGGAGCGCTCGCTGGCATTGATTGCATTGCTGCGTGCAACCGTGGTGCAAAAACGCTCCGCACCGGAACAGGGGTCCATCCTGGAAGCGGTGTTATTGACTACCGACAGTCTCAGTATCTATCAACGTCGTTATCGCTCGGTGATCCGTCTGCCGATGCTGCTGGAACTGTTGTTACAGGATCACAGCCACCCTTATTCACTGGCGTTTCAACTACAACATATCAGCGATTTAATCGGCAATTTGCCCAAACCGTATCAGAAAAATCAATTGAACCGACAGGAGCGTTTAATTCTAAAGGCGTTCACCGATTTACGCCTATGTGAAATCGCCGATCTGCTGGACGAGGAAGACAGCGGAGTATTCGATCATCTGGATGGCTTATTGGCAAATACCGCTGATTTGCTCATGCAGATGTCCGACAGTATAGCCCAAACCTATTTCAATCATGTGCCACCGGTTCAGCAATTGATGCCGACCCGGTTGGAGGAATTGTTGTGAAATACCGGATCAGCCACGTCACCCGTTATCAATACCGGCAAATGGTGAGTCAATGCTATAGTGAAGCGCGGCTGCAGCCGCGTGATTTTCCCGGACAGCGCTGTCTTTCTCATCGTCTGGAAATAACACCGGAATGCAATGATTATCGCGAGTACGAAGACTTTTTCGGCAATCGCGTCACTTATTTTTCGGTGCAGCAGGCGCATCGGCAGTTATCGGTCAATGCCGTCAGCGAAGTTTGCATTGAACCGGCGGTAATAGCGCCCGAGCAAAGGGAACCCTGCAGCTGGGAGGAAAGTCGCCGATTATTGCAGAGCTGTAAACGGGTAAACGGACGTATTCCTGCGGATATACTGGCCGCCAAACTGTATAGTCTGGACACGGATATGGCCGCCTGCAACAGCGAGCTGCTAGATTATGCCGCCGCATCGTTTATATCCGGCCGTTCGCTGTATACCGTCGCGCTTGACCTGACCAACCGCATTTATCAGGATTTCAGTTACGACCCCGGCTTTACCAGTATCGCCACCCCATTATCAGCAGTGCTGGCGCACAAACGGGGGGTGTGCCAGGATTTTGCGCATCTGGCCATTGCCTGTTTCCGTTGCTTCGGATTGCCGGCCCGCTATGTCAGTGGATACATTGAAACTACACCGCCCGCCGGTGTTGCCAAGCTGGCGGGCAGCGACGCCTCGCATGCCTGGTTTTCAGTATTCCAACCCGGTTGCGGCTGGCTGGATTTTGACCCGACCAATGATTGCAAGACCGTTGATCAGCATATTACGCTGGCCTGGGGCCGGGATTATAAAGATGTGACGCCATTGAAGGGGTTGGCAGTCGGGGGTAGGGAGCACGCGATTTCGGTCGCAGTTGATGTGCTGCGGCAACAATAATCGTGTTTCGCTGTAACCGTCAAATACGCTAGAATGCCGACGATAATCCGATTTTTTTTATTTATCCTATGACTTATTGTATTGCTGCTTCAATAGACCAAGGATTGGTGCTGGTTTCAGATTCCCGCACTAATGCCGGCATAGATAATGTCAGCACCTACGGCAAAATGCATGCTTTTGATACATCTTCCGACCGTGTGCTGGTATTGCTCAGTGCCGGCAATCTGGCCACGACTCAGGCGGTATTGGAACAATTACACCGCGATAAAATGAAGGATGCCGAAACCAATCTCAATAATGTTGATTGTTTATCGGCGGCAGCGAATTATCTGGGCCAAGTCAGTCTGGAAAAACAAAAACTACATCAAGATGCCGCCGGTCAAAGTGCCTTCGATCCTTCTGCGAGCTTTATACTGGCCGGCCAGATCGGTGAGGAAGAGCATGCCGCTTACATGATCTATCCGGAAGGCAACAGTATCACTACCTCCACGCATACACCTTTTCTACAGATTGGAGAAATCAAGTATGGCAAACCGGTGCTGGACCGTTTTTTAAAACCTGAAACCTCGTTGGACGAAGCCGCGCGTTGTTGCCTGGTTTCGATGGATTCGACAATCCGCAGTAACGCCAGCGTCGGACCGCCGGTAGAGTTGCTTATTTATCGCAAAGACAGTTTCAGCCTGAATGAATATTATTGTTTGAGCGGTGACGATGAATACCTGTTGGTTTTACGCCGGTTGTGGGAGAATAAATTGAAAGAGGCTTTCTCGCAATTGCCGGTGTTGGACAAAAGCCTGGCAAGACCCTTGCAGCCGAAGTTGTAAATTTCATATTCTCGTGTTTTTCGATATTCGGCACATGACATTTTGAAGGAAGCAGCTAAGCTTATAGAAATATATTTCGATAAGCTTATATATCAGGCGGGAAGTGCAAAAAATTGACACGCGAGGATTTAGCAATGTACAACTTTGATCCCTCAACTACAGGAAGTGCTCAAGACCTGGAAAATTTGGATAAGGCAGGTCTTGAAACGATTTATCAAAAACTGGCGAGTTCACCCGGCGGACTATCCTCAGCTGAGGCGAAAAAAAGGCTGGCGCACTACGGACGCAATGAACTGCAAGACAAACAGCTTAGTCCCTGGTTGAAATTCCTCGGCTATTTCTGGAGTCCGATTGCCTGGATGATCGAACTCGCCGCGTTGATGTCGGCGTTGGTGGGGCATTGGCTCGATTTTGCCATCATCCTGACATTACTGTTTTATAATGCAGTTTCCGGTTTTTGGCAGGAGCGTAAGGCGGCCAATGCATTGGCGGCATTGAAGGCGGGTATGGCGCCTAAGGCACTGGTTTTGCGCGATGGGTCATTTTCAGCAATTGATGCCGTTGAGTTGGTGCCCGGGGATGTGGTGAGGATCAAGTTGGGGCAGGTAGTGCCCGCCGATGTGCGTTTTATCGGCGGCGATTATATCAGTATTGACCAGGCGGCCCTTACCGGTGAGTCCCTGCCGGTCAATAAGAAGGTTGGAGACGAGGGCTTTGCGGGGAGTATTGCCAAGAAAGGCGAAATGACTGCAATCGTGATCGGAACCGCCAATAACACCTTTTTCGGACGTACCGCCAATCTGGTTGCCGGGGCTGGCGAAGCTTCTCATTCACGGAAGGCGGTGACCCAGATTGGGGATTTTCTGATTATCCTTTCCATCATTCTGGCGTTCATCCTGGTCGGGTTCGAGTTTTATCGCGATATTGTTATCCAGGATCAATGGCGATGGCATGATATTACCGCAATCCTGCAATTGGTATTGGTGCTGATGGTTGCCTCCGTTCCGGTCGCTATGCCGGCAGTAATTACGGTTACTAACTCATTGGGCGGTTTGGCGCTATCCCGGAAAAAAGCTATTGTATCGCGTTTGGAAGCGATTGAAGAACTTGCCGGGGTGGATGTTTTGTGTTCGGATAAAACCGGCACATTAACTAAAAATGAACTGACGCTGGGGCCACCTGTTTTGTTTGGCGAAATGCAAGCCGAACAATGCATTCTCGCGGCAGCATTGGCTTCGCAGAGGGACGGCGATGACGCGATCGATATGGCCGTCATCGCGGGACTTGAAAAACCGGAAGTTTTGGATGATTACCGGATGAGCAGGTTTATTCCTTTCGATCCTGTCAGCAAGCGGACCGAAAGTATCGTTACCGACGCTCAGGGCAGGTTATTGAAATACACCAAAGGAGCACCGCAAGTGATTATTGAACTGTGTGCTCCGGAGGCGGAAACCCGAGATAAGGCAAACGCCGCGGTAGCGTCGCTAGCTGTTAAGGGGATGCGTGCGCTAGCGGTTGCGGAATCTGCGGATGATGGAACCGGTTGGACTTTGCTCGGTATTTTATCGTTACTGGATCCGCCGCGGGATGATTCCAAAGAGACTATTGCCCGTGCCGGACAGCACGGATTGCAAGTAAAAATGGTCACCGGAGATGATGTCGCGATTGGCGTCGAAATTGCCGCACAGTTAGGTATGGGAACCCATCTTCAGGCTGCTTCGGACTTGTTTGCAAAGGATATGGATCCCGCCCATCCGCCGTCCCGCATCGAGGAATGCGTGGAAAAAGCCGACGGCTTTGGTAGGGTATTTCCTGAACACAAATACGCTATCGTCAAAGCTTTACAGGACCGCGGCCATATTACTGCGATGACAGGCGACGGGGTTAATGATGCGCCCGCGTTGAAGCAGGCTGATTGCGGGGTAGCAGTGAGTGGTGCTACCGATGCCGCCCGCGCTGCAGCCGATCTGATTCTTACCGCACCGGGTTTATCGACCATTATTGACGCCATCGACGAAGCGCGCCGGATTTTTGAACGGATCATCAATTACGTGTTGTTTCGAGTTGCGATGACTATAGACATTATGTTCGTGGTCGTGTTGGCCACTATTTTTTTCGGCTGGGCGCCACTTACGCCGGTGATGATCATCCTGCTGGCTTTATTGGACGATGTGCCGATTATGACCATTGCCTACGATAATACGCTGCTGCCCAGGGAGCCGGTGCGTTGGCATATGCGCAGGCTGTTGTTGATCTCGGGGTTTATGGGCTTACTTTCCGTAGGGGAGACCTTTGGCCTGCTACTAATAGGAATGGAATGGATGAGTAATCCCGAATGGCAGGCCTGGATCCATTTGGGGCAAGAAGAGATGCGCACCGTCATTTTCCTGCAATTGGTGGCAGGCGGGCATTTGCTGTTGTTTGTCATGCGCTCGCGCAGTTCCTTATTTAGCCCTCCCTGTCCCGCCATGCCTATGGTGCTGGCGATCGTCGGCACTCAGATAGTCGCTGTGCTGTTATGCGGTCTGGGTATTTTCGTGCACCGGATTCCCTGGATCATCATCGGCTTGGTGTGGGTTTACATGCTAGTTTGGATGGTGGCTCTGGACCTGATCAAATTGGCACTGTATCGCAGGATCGCTTCCGGGGGCAACAGCATTAAACGCTTTGCAGTGCAATCTTCAGTGGTATAAAAGTTGGCTGGCATTTCGGCACGGAACGCCATTGCATTTATTTTGAACGCTTATTTCCCCAGCTGAATTCGGGTAGAAAATAACTTTCCAGGCGGAAATCACAATGAATTATTTGAAAAAATTTGTCGTTGAACCGGGAACTAAAGTCGATCTGAGTAAAATCGATGCCGGTTTTAAAGACAAGCACGAATCACATATACATGCGTTGCCGGAAATCGAAGCCTACGAGCAGAAACTTCATGATCTGCAATATCTGATGTACGCGGAAAACAAACGCTCACTGTTGATCTGTCTTCAGGGCCGTGATGCTTCGGGCAAGGACGGCACAATCAACCATGTACTTGGCGCCATGAATCCGCAGGGCTGCACCGTTACCGGCTTCAAGGTGCCCACCCGGGAAGAGGCGGCGCATGACTTTCTCTGGCGTTACCACGAAGCCGCGCCGCCGGTGGGCCATGTGGCCATCTTCAACCGTTCGCATTATGAGGAGGTGCTTGTGCAGCGGGTACATAACATGGTTCCTGAAAAAATCTGGTCCAAGCGCTTCGAACATATCAATCATTTCGAGAAGCTGCTTTTTGAAAATGGCACGCATATCCTGAAGTTTTATTTACACATCGATGCCGAGGAGCAACTGAAGCGATTCAAGGTGCGTATCCAGGATCCTGCCCGGCATTGGAAGATCAGCGACAGCGATTATGCGGAACGTCCGTTCTGGCAAGAATACACCAAAGCCTTTGAAGACGCGTTGAGCAAATGCAGTACCTGCTATGCCCCCTGGTTTATCATTCCATCGAATCACAAGTGGTTTCGAAATCTTGCCATCTCGAAAATTATCAGTGAAACGATGGAGTCGTTGGATATGCGGTTTCCGGAGCC
>JBNLCC010000127.1:0-64503 GCA_050303615.1 Methylococcaceae bacterium
ACGCATTAATTTTGCGGCATGCTCCACATCAGGCTCCGCCCATCGGGTTCCACGATGGTAACAGTAGTCGCTTTCGGTCAGCGTCACCGGTCGGTAATCAACCAACAGGCTGTTACTCGCCGTCATAAAATCCAGATTGCCGGAATAACCGGTTGCGATGACCGGTTTGCCGTGGAACATCGCCTCGGCCATGACCAGACCGAACCCCTCGGCGCGGTGCAACGCAATATATGCATCGGCAGCGGCGATTAAATCATTTTTCTTGGCTTCGCTGTAGCAGGCATCGATTATTTCGATTGCAGGATGTTGCGCTATCTCTTCCGTTAACAGTCTACGGGTTTGCGAATCCAGATTGTTTACTTTAATGATCAGTTGCACGTCAGAGGTGGGTTCCGGAAAAGCAAGACGGAATGCCCGGATTACCCCCAACGGGTTTTTACGAGCTACATTACTGAGCACATCAAATATAAAGAGAAAAACAAAGGCATTCCGGGACAGTCCCAGCGCAGCCCGGTCTTGCGCCGCCGGGGCGAGATCAACAGCATGCGGCATACAAAAAACCGGAATCGAGGCATTATCCGCAATCGCCTCCCGGGCGAACCGGCTCGGCGCCCAAATCTCCTGAAACAACGGCAAAACCTTGCGCCAATTTTCAGGAAAGGTGTTTTCACTTTCCCAGGCCCAGATGCCGATGTTGTATTTTCCTTTCATCATCTGCAGACTGATGCCGGAAGCCGGTCCGCCATTGAGGAGCAGCAACAGCATATCGGGATTGGTATGAATCAGGTTAACCGGATACGGCTGTGATCCGGTAAAATTGCTATCCGTTTTTTTCGTATCCTCGGCCTGTTCCCGGAAATTATTGACCGCACACGCGACGCCCGCCGCCTGCAGGCTTTTTAACGTCGCCCTGGCAGCAACGCTCAAACCGAACGCTCCCTGCATATGCCCGAACAAGTTGACGCCGATCGGCCGCGGTTTGATTGCAATGCCGCTGAATTCCACGTTTAGCCCGGCGGATAATGCGGCGTGATTGCTGTCAGCATCGATGGCGCACAAATAACCGTGCAAATCCAAGCGCTTCGATAATTCCTGCGTTAAGCGGCTGTATGGATTACCGATATAGCATTTGGAAGCCGACTCCCATTGCTGATCGAAATGTTGATTACCGAAAGTATTGGCACCGTGCACGACGTAGAGATACAAACGCGGCTGGTCCAGCAACACCACGCGGGATTGGGCGAACACCTATTCCGCCACCGGCGTATCTTCGCCTTGGCGCAGTTCGGGATAAGCCGGCAGCAGTGCTTTCGCGCACAGCATCGATCCCTCCCAGAGCCGGGGACAGGAAAGCGCAAGCCGGTGCTGAAGCGGCCACCAAACGATCCAGCGCGACAAAAAACAAGCCTGCGCCCGATGGGCAAGCAGGACCTTCATCTGAATTTCCAGACGCGCCGGATCATACAGGTCGTCATCATCCCACTGGCAAACGAAATCGCCCTGTGCCTGTTGCACTGCCTGATTGCGCAGCGCACCCAACGTCGCCCCCGCTGACGGCAAGCGCAGCAAGCGAATTTGGCAATCGGCGAGCTGTTCGACATAACGTTGCAGTCCGTCGTCAACCCCGTCGTCGATAATGACCAGCTCGCGGTTCGGATAAGTCTGCCTGCGGAAACATTCGACAGCCCCCCGGGCCAGACGGAAACGGTCGGCCGTTACCATGAGACAGGAAATTAACGGTAAGCGGCCGTGCTCATTGCCCGGCTCTTGGTTATTGTGCAATGAAAATACATCTTCATAGACCACCTGTCCGTTTTCGAGATATTGTATGCCGCTTGCGGCAATCAGCACATCTTCGGAACCGTGCTTTTTGAACCAGCTTCCGGCTCAGTGATGAACCGCATAGGCTTTAAAAGTATGGCGTTCCCATTGCTCCAAATCAAACAGCGCTCCTTCCCAGCATTGGAATTTATCGACAGGATGCAGCAATTCGGGTTCAACCAGTCTAATATTCTGCATCCCCCGGTATTCAGCGTAGGCACGCGACAATAAAAACGGAACGGTGGCATCCAGCGGGCCCGGCAAGCCCGCATACAAATGCAATTGACTGATCACAACCCCCCAAAATTCATGGCCCGGAATTGCTGCGATCAACGCCGGAGACAGCAGGTGCTTAAATCCGCGGCCGCTTACTTCGGCCAGTTGCATATGGCTGTCCGGCTCCAAGCCGATCAGCAATTGCGTATCTTCGAGCAGTGCGTCGATCGGCTGCAGGCATTCGAAATCCAGATCGGCGTAGACACCGCCAAAATGTTTCAGGATAAAAACTCGGGCGGCATCGGCGCGGCAAATCGGCTTCTCATAATTGTCATAGATAGGCAAAAAATCCGGATAGTGCGTGGCGATAAATTGCCGGTTGTCGGTGTCGGTCCAAAGCCGGTATTCCCAATCGGGATGAAACTTCAACCAGGTATTCCGGTAACCGCGCAGTTCTTCAGGTATGTCCTTGGATTTCCAGGTTTGGTGGATAATTTTCGGAATCTTCGGTTTGGTCCTCGTTACGCCTAAATAAACGAAATTTCATACAGCTCTGCTACATACTTAATCTGAAACAGACCATGACGGCATTATTCCAAGCGGCTTAGGATGCCATATTTTACTGCGAAGAGCTTCATAAAAGTTCGGTAACGATCGCTTGTTTTTACCGGCCTGCCCGCCGCAGAAAAAAGCGGTAATGTTGATAAAGCAGGGAAAAAACAGGAAACTTGGCGCTAACTTTTACGAAGTCACTTATATCTGGACAAAACTTTGCAAATTAGGGAGAATTGTTCTTTTTTCTATAACGTAATTTCTTCAACCGGCATCAAAATATCTCAATGGGGAAAATCACTGTACTGAACGGCCCGAATCTCAACATGCTGGGCATTCGCGAGCCGGGTATATACGGAAACAAAACGCTTGCCGATATAGAAAAAAACCTTACAAATAAGGCAACAGCACTTGGCCATCAATTGCATTTTCAGCAGAGCAATGCCGAACATGCCATTGTTGAGCAAATACATCAGGCATATACGGACCGGGTCGATCTGATCATCATCAATCCTGCAGCCTTCACGCACACCAGTGTTGCCATCCGCGATGCCCTGCTTGCCACCGGAATTCCATTTATAGAAGTTCATTTATCTAACATCCACGCCCGTGAAGCATTTAGGAGCCATTCTTATTTTTCAGATGTTGCCCGAGGCATTATCTGCGGTTTCGGAGCACACGGGTATGAATTGGCCTTGCAGGCCGCCCATCAGATTTTAGTCGAGAGAAATTAACACCATGGATATCAGAAAAATAAAAAAACTGATCGAAATTATTGAAGAATCGGATATTGCGGAACTGGAAATCAGCGAAGGCGAGGAATCCGTCCGCATCAGCCGTTATTCTTCATCCTTTCCGCCGGCGGCGCCGACCGTTGCCCAGGCCCCTATTGCCGTGGCCGCAGCGACGCCACAACCGTCGTCCCCTGAAAGCAAGGAAGCCGTCGTTACCGGCCATATATTGAAGTCACCGATGGTGGGTACCTTTTACCGCTCCGCATCACCCGGCGCCAAGCCTTTTACGGAAATTGGCCAAACTGTCAAAATCGGTGATACGCTTTGCATTATTGAGGCGATGAAGATACTTAACCAGATAGAAGCGGATAAGAGCGGCACCGTGACGCAGATCCTGGCTGAAGACGCCCAGCCTGTGGAATATGGCCAGCCTTTATTCGTCATAGAATAAGCTAGGGAGCGGTCAAATAGTCATGTTCGAAAAAATTGTCATCGCCAATCGAGGCGAAATTGCATTACGTATTTTACGCGCCTGCCGTGAACTGGGCATCAAAGCCGTTGCCGTACATTCCGATGCAGACCGGGATCTAAAGCATGTTCGCCTGGCCGACGAATCGGTTTGTATCGGTCCGGCAGCATCTGTGGACAGCTATCTCAATATTCCTGCAATCATCAGCGCAGCTGAAGTAACCGACGCCGTCGCCATCCATCCGGGATACGGATTTTTAGCTGAAAATGCCGACTTTTCAGAAAAAGTCGAACAAAGCGGATTTGTTTTTATCGGTCCTAAGGCGGATACCATCCGCATGATGGGCGATAAAATATCGGCTAAAAAGGCCATGTTGGAAGCCGGCATACCTTGCGTCCCCGGCTCCGGAGGTCCGCTAACCGACGATGACGCGAAAAACCTGGCGACAGCTCGCGAAATAGGTTATCCGGTAATCATTAAGGCGGCCGGCGGCGGCGGCGGACGGGGCATGCGCACGGTACATACGGAAGCGGCGCTGCTGAGCGCGATTTCGCTGACTAAGGGGGAAGCAGGCAGCGCCTTCGGCAATGATACCGTTTATATGGAAAAGTTTCTGGAGGATCCCCGCCATATCGAGTTCCAGGTTTTGGCCGATGCGCACGGCAACGCGGTACACCTTGGCGAACGTGACTGTTCGATGCAACGCCGCCATCAAAAGGTTGTCGAGGAAGCGCCGGCGCCCGGCATCACCGAACAACAACGCCGGGAGATCGGCGAACGTTGCGCCAAAGCCTGTACCGACATCGGTTATTTAGGTGCGGGCACGTTTGAATTCCTATACGAAAAAGGCGAGTTCTATTTCATTGAAATGAATACCCGTATCCAGGTCGAACATCCTGTTACCGAAATGGTAACCGGTTTTGACATCGTCAAGGAACAACTGCGTATCGCTGCGGGCGAACCGCTTTCAGTCACCCAGGATCAAATCATAATACGAGGCCACGCCATAGAATGCCGACTGAATGCCGAAGATCCGGAAACCTTTATGCCTTGTCCCGGAACCATTGATCAGTTCCATATGCCGGGCGGCCCCGGTATCCGTTGCGAGACACATATCTATAACGGTTATCGGGTTCCGCCTTATTACGATTCAATGATCGGCAAACTCATTGCCCACGGCGACGACCGCAACAGCGCTATAGCCCGCATGAATACGGCATTGAGCGAAATGGTCATAGACGGTATAAAAACCAATATCGCTTTACAAAGGGAGATCATGGCCGACTGCGCGTTTATAGCCGGCGGGCAAAACATTCATTACCTTGAGAAAAAATTAGGTATGTAGCCAGGCCACTGAAAATGCCGCCTGCTATAAACGGTTTTATCGTCGTTTACTGCCGCTACCCTGCGGCAGGCGGCTTGTAAAAATATTCGGGCGGGCAAATTCGACAACGACTTCGGTTCGATAATGCCGTTCTCAACAGCCAATAATTACCGCTTGTAATACGATATTTCCTATGCCCTGGCAACAATTATCCGTCATCACTTCCGAGCATTCAGCCGCTGATATTTCCGACATGTTTAATACACTCGGCGCGGTTTCGGTTACCTATATGGACGCCGCCGATCAGCCGCTATATGAACCCAAACCCGGTGAAACCAAAATCTGGAACCGCACCAAAGTCATTGCGCTGTTTGAACAGGATGTCGACACGGATTTAGTCAAATCCTTTATCGACAAACAGTTCAGCAATGCATTGCTGGAAAATTGGCAATTGGAAATTCTGCAGGATCAGGCTTGGGAACGCACCTGGCTGGAATACTACCGGCCGATGAAATTCGGCAGCCGGCTGTGGGTTTGTCCCACCGGACAGCAACGCCATGAACGGGGGACGGTGTGCCTGACACTGGACCCGGGACTTGCCTTCGGAACCGGCACCCACCCCACCACGGCGCTGTGCCTGGAATGGCTGGCGGAACACGAGGTAAACGGCAAAACGGTTGTCGATTACGGGTGCGGTTCGGGTATTCTGGCCATTGCAGCCGTATTATTGGGCGCTCAAACCGCCTATGCCGTTGATATTGATCCCCAGGCATTGACGGCGACGATGAACAATGCGGAGAAAAACCATGTGTCAGATAAGATCAGTTGCTATCAGCCGCAAAATCTCCCGTCCGTTGAGGCCGATATCGTTCTGGCTAATATTCTTGCAAAACCGCTGATTGAATTGGCCCCCGAAATTTCCGGCTTGATTAGACCCGGCGGACAATTGGTGCTCTCCGGCGTTTTGCATGAACAATCGGATGCGGTAGCCGCCGCTTATTCCGGGTATTTACAGTTATCTTCCGCCGCCACCCGTGAAGACTGGTGTAGAATTGACGGCTTTAAAAACTGATTGCCCCCGGCGGCGCCGTTCAGATCATGTATACCCAATGCCCGGAATGCAAGACACCCAGTGACATCACAGTCAAGCAACTCCGCGAACAACGCGCCATCGTCTATTGCCCTAATTGCGGTATCAAGTATGACGGTCTGGAACTGCTCAGTGACGGGGCTCCGCCGGAAATACCGGCAGGGCGGGAACATCCCGCCCCACGTCAAACGCCCGAACACAAAATTGCGCTGGTCGATTATGCGCCGGAAATCGTGGAAAACAACGACCCTCTACCATGGGAACAACAAACACCTGCTGCAGATGTAAAGTTCTGGACTTACGGCGTTATTTCCGGCCTGCTGTTGTTGTTGGTCCAGATCAGCTATTTTGAACGTCAACGGATATTGCGTCATCCGGGTTTCAGGCCTTTGCTGGCACAATTATGTGACCGGTTCGGCTGTCAACTTGAGGTTTACAGCGATCCGAACGCCTTTACCGTGCTGCACGGTTCATTACAGCCGTTGCCAAGCAAAGGCTTTCGTTTTCAAGCGGCATTTACCAACAAAGCGCCGATGGCCCAGCCTTATCCGAAAATCAAACTGACGTTATTGACACTGGACGGTGACGTTTTCGCTTTCAGGATTTTTGATCCGCAAGAATACCTGCGGCAAACGATGAAAATACCGCTGGTCGGTGCGGATCAAACAGTGGAGATCCACTTGTCAATTGCTGAACCGGTCAGCTCGATCGGGGGTTACACCTTTGAATTCATCTGAACAACCGGCTGCATCGAACAGCGAGATAATTAAACTATGTTATTTAACGCAGTCGTTTGCTGCAAATCACCTATTTTTACCCTCGACATTTTCCTAACCGCATCCCATATTTATTTGTATTCAATAACTTACTAATCTGGCACAAATCATGTTTACCTAATAGTTATATTGAAGGATTTTATGCTTGTCCGGACCCGATGTCCGGCAAAAAAGCACATCCCCAAAATAATTTTATATAGCGTCTGAAAGGCGGCAATAAACTTAACATGTGAGGTCATTGAAAATGAGTGAACACCAGTCAATTAAATCAAATCAGCAAGTTAACGGTTCCAACGGTTCGCTAATTTTAGGAGCGGGATTGGCCTTGGCTTCATTTGTCATCTTGCCTGCCGTTGCCACACGCTTAGGATTAGGACCCAGTTTAACCGGCGCCATGCGTATTGCGCTGATGAAAGCCTCGGCCAAAGCCAGTTCTGGCGGCAATAACGGTTCTGAAGCCTGCACCACGGGTTTCAGCTGTCACTAAAGTTGTAATCCCCCGCACTTCGATAAGACGCCCCCTCGTACCGTCTTATCGAAGTCCCTCCCCCGTAGAAACCATACGTCCTGGCTGCAAAGTTCAGTTTTTTTTGGTATATTCGCCCTTTAAAATGCACACACCATAACAATATTATTTCTTGGTAAAAATATGACCGAAGAAAAGAAACCCTGCGACCTATGCGGACTACCCGTAGAAGTGGATGGTTTTCACCTGGCAACGCGGACTGGCGAAAAAAATTTTTGCTGCGAAGGCTGTTTAGGCATCTATCAAATGCTTAACGAAGAAGACCTTTTGCCTGAGAAGGATGACTGATTTTTGTTTCCTTCCCCTATTTCGTTCGATTAACAAAGTCTTTTAATTGTTCCCAACTATGACATGCAATCTTTTAAGGAGTATGCAATGAAACACTCGCACGGGACTCACGGCACCCATGCCGGACACGGAGTACCCAAAGGCCCTGGAGCAAACGCTGCTTCCAACCATCTGGTCAAAGGCGCGGCGATGTCCGCCGGAGCACACACAGGAAAAAAACTTATGCAGAAAATCAGTAAACATCCCTTACTTTTAATCGGTATCGGTGCCGTCGCCGGATATTTCGTTCATAAATACCGCAAAGAAATCATTGCTTCCGTTTCCAGCGCTACCGACAGGAGTAAAGATTTTGTGCTACAGCAGAAGGAAAATCTGGAAGATATTGTTGCCGAGACAAAAGAATCGGAGGAATAAACCGAATCATGCCTTACAAGCGCCCCGGAAGGGTGACCGGCCGCTTGGTTTCTTGTAAGGAACAAAAAAGAAATTAACATACTGCCTTGGCGCAGAACACCGGCAAATTTCCTATGCCGACAGCGTAACAAATGCGCCGGTTTAACGTTATAACATTTTTATTACCCTATAATAGCGGCGCAACACCTCATTCATACAAGCGGTTATGTCTATACAAAAAGAAATTGTGCTTCGGTATCGCGCAGCTGGTCATGTACGTTTCCAGCTGCCTGAACGACTCTGTGAAAAACATCCGGCCGATCTGTTGCGGCAGGAAATTTTAAGATTTGACGGGGTTTACCGGGTTAATCTATATCGCAGGCAAGGCAAGCTTTCCATCCGCTATACACCGGAAATTTGTCCATTCGCTGCGTTGGCCAAACAACTATTTGACTTGATTAACGATCTTAAGGGGAAGGGACACCTGGACCGAAAGACGTATGAGCAGCCGGCCCACTCCATGGCCGGCCGCTTTACGGAAAAACTTAATAATTTACGCGCAACACGTTGGGCCAAGGACAAATATGCCGACACCAAGGAGACAGCCAAAGCCGTCGGCATCCTGGCAAAACTCGGCTTAAAAAACAAGCCGGAATTATTGCAAAACCCAGAAAAAGCGTTCATCGATTTTTTCAATGACGTGTTGGTCCTCTACCTGATCAAAACCCATTGGCATACGATCACGCAGCAGTGGCTGTTGAAACCGTTGCGCTATCGCTATGAATGGATGGCATCGTTTTATTTGATGTATTTGCTGGTACGTTCCAAACTGCCTAAAAAATAAGCACCGCTCCGCCGATATGGCTCAAAACCTCCATCAACCAAAAAATTTCGTCATCGCACACGCATTGAAACGCAGGGTCAGGGTGTTCATTCCTGCCCTGCGCAGAGATCATGAGCGCTGCTATATACTGGAAATAATCCTGCAAAAAAGGGCGGAAATCACTGCCGTCAAATCCGTTCCGGAAATCGGCTCAGTGACTGTTTTTTTTAACCCTAAACGGCTGCCGAAAAATAATCTGCTGACCCTGCTGGACACGGTTGTGGATAATCTCGGCAAGAAAAAACCGACTGCCGCACGCAACGTAGTCTGCGACCCGACGCAGCCGGCCCAGGATATTACCCTGGCCATTGACGGTATGAGCTGTGCTTCCTGTGCGCTGTTGTTGGAAATGACTTTAAAACGTGATCCGAGAGTGCTTAATGCAAACGTTAATTTTGCCTCTGAAATCGCCAATATCAACGGACACCTGACCCGCCATGACGCTGCCGAACTGATCCACAGGACCGGTTATAGACCCAACACCATGGATACCCTGACGCAACGCAAGGCCCTGCTCGAAAGAGAACATCAGCGTCTGGCCGGCGCCAGGAAACGCTTTCTGTGGGCGAGCCTGCTCAGCGCTCCGGTAATTGCGATCGGCATGGCTATGCCCGCTTCCCGGTGGTTGCATTGGCTGCAGTTTTTACTGACGACACCGGTGGTATTCGGGGCAGGGCGTCCCTTTTTCGATAAAGCATGGCTGCTCGCCAAACAAGGCAATGCCAACATGGACAGCCTAATCGCGATCGGTGTCGGTTCAGCTTACGGCTATAGCCTGCCGGTACTGCTAAAAAACGGTAAACATTTATATTTTGAAGCAGCGGCCGGCATCATTTCTTTCGTTTTATTGGGCCGCTATCTGGAGGAGCAAGCCAAAGGCAAAGCCGGTGAAGCGATCGGTAAACTGGTTGACCTGCAGCCGCAGACAGCGATTTTACTGAAAGACGGGCAGGAACTGAGCATCGATATCGATGACATTCAAGTGGGTGACAAATTACTGATACGCCCCGGAGCCAGGGTGCCTACCGACGGCGAAGTGATCGACGGCGTCTCCACTATCAACGAGGCGATGGTTACCGGTGAGAGCGTCCCGGTCGTCAAGCATCCGGGACACAAGATCATCGGCGGCTGCGTCAACGGCAGCGGCGCGTTAACCATTACCGCCACCGCTGTCGGCATGGATACCGTTTTGGCAGGCATCATTCATATGGTCGATCAGGCGCAGGCCTCCAAATTGCCGGTGCAAAAACTGGTGGACAAGGTTTCCGCGGTGTTCGTTCCCGCTGTCATGGCTGTTTCAGCGGCCACCTTCGGTTCCTGGCTGATCGCCGGTGCGCGTTTTTCCAGCGCATTCAGCAATTCGATATCGGTGCTGCTGATAGCTTGCCCCTGTGCCTTGGGTTTGGCGACTCCGACCGCGATCATGGTCGGCACCGGCCAATCGGCAAGACGCGGGGTCTACATCAGGCGCGGCGAAAGCTTGGAGACCGCCACCCGGCTGACGGCTATCGTATTCGATAAAACCGGCACCATCACCGAGGGAAAACCCAAAGTCTCCGATTTGATCAACATCAGCAAATACGATGACGATTTTATTATTCGCTTGGCCGCATCGGCGGAAATCAATTCCGAACATTTTCTAGGCAGGGCCATCGTTGAGTACGCCCGGCAAAATCCGGATTTTTCACCCGCCCCGATCAGCCATTTCAACATTACAGCAGGACGCGGATTGCAAGCCACGTCAGGCCGTTACCGAATGCTCATCGGCAACCTGGCTTGGCTGGAACAGCACGATATCGACACCGGCGAATTATTGCTGCACGCTAAAAAATTCGGCAATGCCGGCAAAACACCGGTGTTTATGGCGCTGAACAATAAAGCCGCCGCGTTAATTGCCGTTGCCGACCGGCCCAGAGCAACCGCCAGGCAAGCGCTGCAGGCTCTGGCGAAGCTGCATATCGACACGCTGATGGTAACCGGCGATACCGCGGAAACGGCACACCACATCGCCGATCAGGTCGGCATTGTTACGGTTATCGCTCACGCCGCTCCGCAGCACAAACTGGAAACGATACGCCGCCTGCAGGCTGAAGGCCACATCGTGGGCATGATCGGCGACGGCATTAATGACGCGCCGGCACTGGCAGCCGCTGATGTCGGTTTTGCCATCGGACACGGCACCGATATTGCCATCGAATCCTCCGACCTGACCCTGGTCAACGGAGACATCTCTAAAGTGGCGGAAACAGTTCAATTGAGCACACTGACCATGCGCATTATCAGACAAAACCTATTCTGGGCTTTCGCCTACAATACAGTTGCGATACCGGTTGCCGCGGCGGGAAAACTGAATCCGATGATAGCATCGGCAGCGATGGCGCTGAGCTCCGTTTCGGTGATACTTAATTCATTGCGCATTAACAGAAATTAAGGAACACATAGCATGGATATGGATATGGAAATGAATTACACGCTGGCCTTTATGACCGGGTTGTTGGGCAGCGGCCATTGTATGGGCATGTGCGGCGCCTTGGTCTCCGGTTTTTTTATGAAAACCGAACGTAGCAGCATATGGCCGTATTTTACCTACCACCTGGCCCGTATCACGATGTATATCATTGTCGGCCTCGTCGCCGCGACACTCGGTTACGCACTGGTCTCCACCGGCTTAATTGGCAAAATACAGGGGTTCCTGCAAATCAGCATCGGCTTTTTCGTCATCGTGCTGGCCTTGGGGATTTTAGGCATTTCACCATGGCAGTTTTCGATGAAGTTCATGCCCACCAAGGTTATCAATAAAATCTTTATGAGTGCCGCCAAGCGTGGTTCGACAGCCGGTGCTGCACTGGGCGGACTGTTAAACGGCCTGATGCCCTGCCCTTTGACCTTTGCCATGGCCGTCAACGCCACGTCCGCCGACACCCCCCTCGAAGGCGGAATGATGATGCTGGCACTGGGTGTCGGGACACTGCCGGCGATGCTGTTCGTCACTTTTGCATTCGGCCGATTAGGCAATAAAATCCGCGGCATGATGTTGAAAACTGCCGCCGTCATTATGATCATCATGGGCAGCAATACCATGTACAAAGGCATCAGCTTCCTGGCTTTAAAGGCCGGATATGCACACCACCTGATGTCGGTGATTCATTGATTACGCTGCCTGGCACATGAACGGACCGTTATCAACCACCGGTTTGCGCCATTCAACTATGCCGACCTAATCCCGGGCCACTACCTCGCGGCCCGGGATAAAAAAAATTTAACGCCGATCAATATAGACGGATCATTTTGCTGTATCATATGCGACCCCTAAGCCTATGGTAGCATCATGCAAATCGGCCCACACAAACTGGATAACAACCTGATTCTTGCCCCAATGGCCGGAATTACCGACCGTCCTTTTCGAGAACTGTGCAGGCACTTCGGCGCCGGACTGGCCGTATCCGAGATGGTGGCATCGAATCCGGCCTTGCGCCGGCATACAAGGACCCTGCTCAAAACCAACCATAGCGGCGAGCCGCTTCCCCGGGCGGTACAGATTCTTGGCACCGATCCGCAACAAATAGCCAACGCCGCCCGCTACAACGAGCAACGCGGCGCGCAGATCATTGACATCAATATGGGCTGCCCGGCCAAAAAAGTCTGTGCCGTCGCTGCGGGCTCGGCGCTGCTGAAAAATGAACCGTTAGTCAAAGAGATTCTGGAAACCGTTGTTGCTGCGGTGACCGTTCCGGTAACATTAAAAATACGCACCGGCTGGGACAAAGTTAACCGCAACGCGGCCAGCATCGCCAGAATCGCTGAAAATGCCGGCGTCGCGGCACTGACCGTCCACGGACGAACCCGCGCCTGCGGCTTTTCCGGTGAAGCGGAATATGAGACTATTCGACGAATCAAACAGTCCGTGAGCATGCCGGTGATTGCCAACGGTGATATCGACAATCCTGAAAAGGCCAAATTCGTGCTGCAGTCAACCGGTGCCGATGCTATTATGATAGGACGGGCGGCACAAGGCAGGCCGTGGCTGTTCCGTGAGATTAGCCACTATTTAAAATACGGAAAAAAATTACCCTCTCCAACAGCGGCTGAAATCCAATCTGCGATACAAAATCATCTGCAAAATTTATACTGTTTTTATGGAAGCGAAAGCGGTGTTAGAATAGCCAGAAAACATATCGGCTGGTATTTGAAACATCAGGGATCTATACCGCCAGCAATAAAACATCAAATTTATCAGGCACAGGAACCGGCACAGCAATTAGCTCTGGTTGATTCTGCATTTACTTTTTTTTATTCGGATCGTGCGGCAAAATGATGGACTTATCCCGACAAGGCATTGAGATAACAGAATCCAATCTCTCTACAACAGCGGTGGCGGTACCGTTGTGTGTGCAGGTTAAAAAAGCGGTTGACAGCTATTTTGCCCAATTAAACGGTCATGATGCCAGCGGTTTATACGCGCTGGTCATTAAAGAAGTAGAGAAACCGTTAATTGAAGCAACGTTGGCCCACACCGGTCATAACCAGAGCAAAGCGGCTAAAGCCCTGGGTTTAAGCCGCAGCACATTGCGCAAGAAAATGGAACAATACCACATCGATTAACAAGCTCAATTGATAGCAATGCACAATTCCGCCTGTGACAGTTTTATTATTTACCACCGATCCTTAACCTCATGAGGTCTGCATGAACAAAAAAATCGCCCGCGCTTTGATCAGCGTTTCCGATAAAACCGGCATCGTTGATTTTTGCAGGGAACTCAGCCAGTTGGGTATCGAAATTTTATCCACCGGCGGCACGTCGAAAATACTTGCTGAAAACAATATCGCGGTTGTCGAAGTATCCGAATATACCGGTTTTCCGGAAATGATGGATGGCCGGGTTAAAACTCTGCATCCGAAGGTTCACGGCGGGATCCTGGGCCGCAGAGGTATCGACGACCAGGTTATGAGCGAAAACGGCATTACGCCGATTGACATGGTGGTAGTTAATTTGTACCCGTTTGAACAGACAGTGGCCAATCCCAGCTGTGACTTGGCCACAGCGATTGAAAATATCGATATCGGCGGACCGACCATGATCCGCGCGGCGGCAAAAAATCACGCCGATGTCAGCGTCATTGTCGATCCTCATGACTATCGTTGGGTTTTGGATGAACTAAAGCAATCCCGGAATCAGCTTTCTCAGCAAACGCGCTTTCAACTGGCGCTGAAAAGTTTTGAGCATACTGCAAATTATGACACAGCGATTTCCGTTTATCTGGGAAGCCTGCAGCAAAATCAATTCCCGGAAACCCTGAACTTGCAGTTCCATCAAATCCAAACCATGCGCTACGGCGAAAACCCGCATCAAAGCGCCGCCTTCTACCGGGAAAAAAATCCCGTGTCAGGCACTATCGCCGCTGCTGAAAAACTACAGGGCAAGGAACTTTCCTATAATAATATTGCCGATGCCGATGCTGCGCTGGAATGCGTCAAATCCTTCGAAGAATCTCCCGCCTGCGTCATTGTCAAACATGCAAACCCCTGCGGTGTCGCCCAGGCGGAAAATCTATTGCGGGCTTACGATCTGGCCTATCAAACCGATCCGACTTCCGCTTTCGGCGGCATTATCGCGCTTAACCGGGAACTGGATGTACAAACGGCCTCAGCAATCATTCAGCGCCAGTTTGTGGAAGTAATTATCGCTCCTACCATTAACCAAGCAGCGCTTGATGTACTGGCTGAAAAACAGAATGTGCGGGTGCTGCAGTGCGGCATTTGGAACAGCGGCAACAACCCGGTATTTGATTTTAAACGCGTTGCCGGCGGTTTGCTGGTGCAAGACAAGGACTTCGGGCAAGTCACCGCCGCCGAAGTCAAAGTAGTCAGTAAGCGGGCTCCGACCCAACAGGAAATGACTGACTTGCTGTTTGCCTGGAAGGTCGCCAAATTCGTCAAATCCAATGCCATCGTCTATTGTAAGGACCAGCGCACTATTGGTGTCGGTGCCGGGCAAATGAGCCGCGTGTATTCGGCAAAAATAGCCGGCATCAAGGCAGCAGACGAAGGTCTGCAGGTTGCCGGCTCGGTTATGGCGTCGGATGCCTTCTTCCCTTTCAGGGACGGCATCGATGCGGCAGCCGAAGCGGGTATTCAGGCAGTCATACAACCCGGCGGTTCGGTGCGCGACGAGGAAGTCATTGCGGCTGCCGACGAGCACGATATGGCAATGGTGTTTACCGGCATGCGCCACTTCAGGCATTGAGTTTTCAATACAGCAACCGGTTGGCAATGTTTCGCGATATACGGCGCAACTCTACTTTAATTAAGCACCTCAATTGCATGTTGGGGCATTAACACAATGATGAAAATTCTTATTATAGGCAGCGGCGGACGCGAACATGCCTTAGCCTGGAAAGCCAAACAATCACTTAAAGTGGCAAAAGTTTTCGTCGCTCCGGGTAATGCCGGAACCGCAATGGAGGCCGGCATAGAAAATATTGCCATCGATGCGGATGACATACCGGCATTACGCGAGTTTGCCGTCCGCGAACAAATCGATCTCACCATCATCGGCCCGGAGGCGCCATTGGTAGCCGGCATCGTGGATAGCTTCCAACAATCGGGCTTGGCCTGTTTCGGGCCGTCCGCGCAGGCTGCGCAATTGGAAGGCTCGAAAGCTTTCTGTAAGGATTTTATGGCCCGCTATCAAATCCCCACCGCCGAATACCGGACTTTTACCGATAAACAGCAGGCCATCGACTATATTCGGGACAAAGGCGCACCGATTGTCGTTAAGGCCGACGGCCTGGCTGCGGGCAAAGGCGTCGTCGTTGCACAAAGCGAACAACAGGCCATCGCGGCGGTCGAGGATATGTTATCCGGGAATGTCTTCGGCGCGGCCGGCAGCCGGGTGGTCATAGAGGAATTCCTGCAGGGAGAAGAAGCCAGCTTTATCGTGATCGCCGACGGCACCCATGCCCTGCCGATGGCCACTTCCCAGGACCACAAAGCCCGCGATAACGGCGACCGGGGCCCCAATACCGGCGGCATGGGCGCTTATTCGCCGGCTCCGGTGGTGACCCCTGATATTCACCGGCGCATTATGCGGGAAGTGATCGAGCCTACGTTAAAGGGCATGGCAGAAGACGGTGTGCCTTATACAGGTTTTTTATACGCCGGCCTGATGATCGCATCGGACGGTACAGTCAAGGTTTTGGAATATAATTGCCGCTTCGGCGATCCGGAAACACAACCAATTATGATGCGCCTGCAAAGCGACTTGGTTGAATTGTGCAGCGCCGCCTTGGACAAAAAACTGCATCGGTGCTCGACGCAATGGGACACACGCCCGGCATTGGGCGTCGTGCTGGCGGCCGGCGGCTATCCGGACAGCTATCGTAAAGGCGACGTTATCAGCGGCTTGCCAGAGCATGATGCCGACGATATCAAGATATTCCATGCCGGCACGAAAATCGCCAATGACGCCATAGTTACTGCCGGCGGCCGGGTGTTATGCGCCTGCGCCTTAGGTAATGATATCCGCGATGCGCAATACAAAGCCTACCAAATTACACGGCAAATCAACTGGAATAACGTTTATTACCGCACCGATATCGGCAGCAAAGCTATCAAATAACCGCTCTGTCGCTTCCCTGATCTATGCTGCTTTGCCGTTGCGCCGGCACCAGATTATTGAGAAATTGTTCAGTGCAGCTTTGCCATGTGTATTGCTTTGCGTAATTTCGGCAATCCCGGCTATTGAGCGAGAGCGCCTTTAAAATAGCCTGCTTGAGATCCGGTTCTGTACAACCAACCTGCTCATTCAATAAAATGTCTTGAGGTCCCGGTACCGGATAGGCCGCCACCGGCACCCCGCAAGCCAGCGCATCGAGCATGACAATGCCGAAAGTGTCGGTACGGCTGGGAAATACAAACACATCGGCTGCCGCCATATATTGCGCTAATGGTATCCCGGTCTTCAAGCCGACAAACACCGTTTGCGGATATTTGGCTCTAAGCTCACTCAATTGCGGCCCGTCACCCACCACGACTTTGCTGCCGGGCAAATCCAACGACAAAAAATCCTCTATACCCTTCTCGATAGTGACGCGTCCCACATACATCGCAATGGGCCTCGGTTCGGCAAGAAAATCCTTATTCCGTGGACAAAAAAGATCGGCATCGACGCCACGCGACCAATGCACCATATGATTGTTAAAACCCCGGGCGCGTAAACGTTTCTCCATCGTGGAAGTCGGCACCATCATTTTTGCCGCCGGCGCATGAAACCAGCGTAATAGTTGATAACCCCAGGCTACCGAAAACTTGAAACGCATATGGATATATTCCGGGAATAAGGTATGAAAGGACGTGGTAAAAGTCAGTTTACGTTTCAGGCAATAACGTCTTGCGGCAAGGCCTAGCGGACCTTCAGTGGCAATATGTATACGATCCGGTTGGAAATCATCCAATTGTTTGGTCAGCTTGCCGCCGCACCAATAAGCCAGTTTTATCGACGGATAGGTCGGACAGGGAAAACTTTTAAACTGATCCGGAGTGACCAACAATACTTGGTGCCCCGCCGCCCGCAAAGTTTTACAGGTATTGAGCACCGTGGTGACCACCCCGTTAATCTGGGGCCGCCATGCATCTGAGATTAACGCTATTTTCAATGTCATGCCGTTAAACAGGTTATTTAAATAGCACGACCTTACCTTGGCTGCATTACAAGCCGATGACTAATCCATGACAAAATAATAACTGCTGTGCATAAATAATAACCGTCAAACGGCAAACACCTGCCGAAACGTTAAATTGATACGTGCCGGCAGTGGCTTGCCGGTCTTCGGCACACAATGCCGCCAGTGGCGCTGCAACGTGCCGCCCATTAGCAGCAAGTCGCCATGTTGCAGGTAAATATCCAAAGTTTGCTTGGTTTTATTATGCCGCAGCCGGAACAACCGCTCGGCGCCGAAACTTTGCGAAGCGATATACGGGTTGTTGCCCAACTCCTTCTCTTTATCGGCATGCCAGCCCATCGAATCATTGCCGTCCCTATACAAATTGGCCAGTACGCTGTTAAATTGTTTGCCGCAAAACGATTCGATGCGCTGCTTTATTTCCCGCAATGGTTTGTTCCACGGCAACGGCCGGTGCAGCACTCCGGAGTAGCGATAAAGTGCTTGCGGATCGCCTACCCAGCACACCAACCGGGGCACTTTGGCCGGTTTGCCGAACATGACGATTGATTCCTCCTGCCACGGGACATCGCTGTGTAGATCGGCCAGCAAGCAGTCCGCCTCGGCCGGCCGGAAAAAAGACCGGATCAGATAGACCTCGCCATCCTGCACTGCCAGATTTTCCATCAATCGCTAAAAAAACAGCGCATCACCCGAATCATCGCATTATGGTCCAATACTCCCGCACTTTCGCGGACGCTGTGCATTGCCCACATCGGGTTGCCCACATCAACGGTGCGAATGCCAAGCTTCGCCGAAGTCATCGGCCCTATGGTGCTGCCGCAGGGAATATCGGCACGATGCGCATATTTCTGATACGGCACGTCAACCTGTTCGCACCAGCCGGCAAACATCGCTTCCGAAACGCTGGTCGAGGTATACCGGTGATTGGCATTAACCTTGATGACCGGCCCTTTGTTCACCGACACCCGATGTTCGGGTTCATAGGCATTGGAAAAATTCGGTTGGTAGGCATGGGCCATATCGGCACTGATCAGGAAGCTCCGCGCCAACACCATCCGGTATGTCTCGCGATCAAGCCCTGAAACCGTCGCTATGCGCTCCAGGATATCCGGTAAAAAGCTGCCGTCCGCCCCCTTGCTGGTCTCACTGCCGATTTCTTCATGATCGAAAAACGCACAAACCAAGGTGCTCTCGGCCTGCAACGAGGCTTCATGCAGCAATGCCGAGATGCCGGCGTGACAGGATGCCAGATTATCCAATTGGCTATCGGCATAAAATTCCTGATCAGCCCCCCAAAAAGCGCCTTGCTGGGTATCAAAGACATTTAATTCCCATGACAAGATGCGTTCCGCCTCCATACCGCAGGCCTGTTGCAACAATTCGTTCAACAATTGTTGCGGCAGCTGTTCAGTCAAGGCCACCGAAAGCAACAGCGGCAGTTCGTTTTGTTTGTGCAGTTTCAAGCCGTCTTCGTTAACTTTACGATTCATGTGAATCGCCAGGTTCGGCAGTCTTAACAGTGGTTGATCTATAGCCAGCAAGCGGGTTTCAATTTCATCCCGCGTATTACGAAAACTGATCCGGCCTGCCAGGCTCAAATCCCTGTCGGTGAAGGTCGCCAGTATCGGGCCACCGTACACTTCCACTCCCAAGCGGACCATGCCGCCGTTGACATGCGCGGCGTTTGGCTTGACTCTCAATCCCGGTGAATCGGTATGTGCGCCGATAATTTTATAGCCCGTTTGCATCAACGGCCGCTGGCCGCATACGAATAGGATAATCGATGAACCATCTCTGATCACATAATAGCGTCCGCCGGCTTTGAGCGACCACTGCTCAGTTTCATGCAGTTGCACGAACTGCAACGCTTCAAGTTGCCGTTGCATCGACAACACTGCGTGCCAGGGGCTGGGACTGGCATCGATAAAGCCTAATAAATCTTCAACCTGCTGCCATTCATTCATGTTCGTTCAACCAAATCCAGTGTGGCGGAATTGATACAATAGCGCAATCCGGTGGGTTGGGGACCGTCGTCGAACACATGCCCTAAATGCGCGCCGCAGGATTTACAGGTAACTTCGATGCGCCGCATGCCGTGACTGGTATCGACATGCTGTTCCAGGCTGTTTTGCGATAAAACATCCCAGAAGCTGGGCCAGCCTGAGCCCGAGTCAAATTTGGTGGAGGAATCGAATAACGCATTGCCGCAACAGACGCAGCGGTAAATACCGTCTCGTTTGCAATCGGTATATTTACCGGTGAAGGGGGGTTCGGTACCCTTATTGCAGCAAATCTCATACTGTTGCGGCGTTAGTTTATCGCGCCATTGCTGATCGCTGTGTGCTGTTTTTTTTGCCATCTCATTGTTTCATCAATTTGTGAAATTGTTCATTGTACGCCGCTAGTACCTGATCGCCAAAACAGACCAGGTAAACCACCCGCATATCCGAATTGTCTTGCAGGCACTCGGTAATGGTTTTGATCGCGATCGCCGCCGCCTGTTCAAGCGGATAACCATACGCGCCGCAGGAAATAGCCGGAAAAGCTATGGACTGCAGCCCATAGCGTTTTGCCAACAGCATGCTTTCACGGTAGCACGACTCCAGCAATGCCGGTTCGTTTTGACGCCCGCCGTGCCATACCGGCCCGACCGTATGGATCACATATTTGGCCGGCAATTGATAGCCCCGGGTAATTTTTGCCCGGCCGGTGGCACAGCCGCCTAAGGTTCTGCACTCTGCTAGCAATTGCGGCCCGGCTGCTCGATGAATGGCGCCATCTACGCCGCCACCGCCCAATAACGAGTTATTTGCGGCATTGACGATCACATCCACCGCCAATCCGGTGATATCTTGCGAGACGATATGGATTTTGTGCATGCTAACCTCACAAAATTACTGATTTTTTGGGCTTTAGCCGGCAACGAAGCAATCGTTGCATAATTTACGCGTAGCTGATCCGATTATGATACAAACAAATTGCCGATCGACCCGCATTAAAAAATCGGTTAAATTATAAATCCTGCTGTAGTAAGGTTTTTCGTTAACCAGAAGATGTACTCGGATGAAATTATATCATTGCCCGCAAACACGTTCTTTTCGGCCCTTATGGCTACTAGAGGAAATTCAGATCGATTACGAAATCGAACTTGTCGACATTTTTCACGGTGCCGGTAAAGACAGTGCCTATTTAGGCGTCAATCCTTACGGAAAAGTCCCGACGCTAGATGACAACGGCCTGATAATCTATGAAGCAGGGGCGATTTGCATGTACCTGACCGACAGGTATGGCGAGCAATTTGCACCGTCAGTCGATTCTCCGGCGAGGGGTATGTATTACCAATGGATGTTTTTCGTTCCCGCCACCCTGGAACCGCCGTTGATGAATATTTTTCTGCACAGCAAGTTTCTGCCTGAAGATCAACGCCTGGCTGTTTTGGTCGAGCAGGGCAAAAAACAATTCCACCTGCTCGCGAACAATATTAACCGTGTGCTGCAAGACCGTCTCTACTTACTGGGCGAACAATTCAGCACCGCTGATATTATGCTCGCTTCCACGCTACAATGGTTCCCCGACTTACTTGACGGACATCCTGATTTACAAAGCTATGCCGATCGCCTTACGCATAAGCCAGCCTACCAAAGGGCTATAACAAAATTGTAGCGCTACTTTTTTCAGGTATGACTAAACACCAAACAAATTTCAAAGCTGCGTTGGATTATCCTAACCGTATTACCAACCTGCTTTTTGCTCAAGTTGCAAGGCATGAAGCGATGCGCAACATGGTTCGCGAGGTAATACCCGGGCAACTGGCTAAACATCTGTCTGACTGTATTATCAAGGAAAACAGACTGCTGCTGTATGTCGAATCAGCTGCCTGGGCTTCACAGTTGCGCTTTTACAGCCCGATTATTCGAACCATGCTCGCCACAAAATTCCCTGAGACCATCGACGCCGTTCAGGTAAAAGTTCTCGTGCATAATCCGGTAATGTTGTCCCGAAATGATCACCGCCGTGCCAACATACCATCACCGGCAACGATTGCCTGTCTGCGCAGGAGTATACAATCGAGTCCGGACAGCGAGTTAAAAGAGGCATTATTGCGGCTGAGTGAAACACTGCGCCGACAGAGTGGACAGTCATAAAGCAGCCTGCTTGGCACGTCAAGGCTGGCGAATTTTGTTATTGGGTTTGGCTTAATTGTTTATTTTCAGGCAGTTGGGATTGAACGGAGCGCATAAAAACGATCGGCACATCGTCTTCATCATCAAAAGTAACCATTTCCCATGCGTCCTTTTCATTTAACAACGTACGTAGTAGTTTATTATTTAAACCATGGCCTGATTTATAACCATTAAATTCTCCGATCAAAGTGTGTCCCAACAGATAGAGATCACCAATCGCATCGAGAATTTTGTGTTTCACGAATTCATCAGCAAATCGTAAGCCGTCTTCATTGAGAATGTTGTCGTCATCTACGACAATCGCATTATCCAGGCTTCCGCCGAGTGCCAGATTATTTTCCCTGAGAAACTCAATATCCTTCATAAAACCGAATGTTCTGGCTCTGCTGACTTCCCGCACAAAAGAAGTCGAAGAAAAGTCCATGGTCGCAGTCTTTAAATGTTCTTCGAAAGCAGGGTGCTCAAAATCTATGGTAAAAGTCACCTTAAAGCCCTCAAATGGACTAAAAGAAGCCCATTTATCGCCGTCTTCGACCCGCACTTCCCGCTTTATCCTGATATATTGTTTCGGCGCATCCTGCTCCCGGACGCCGGCGGATTGCAACAAAAACACAAAGGGTCCGGCACTGCCGTCCATAATCGGAACTTCGGCCGAACTCACATCGATAACGGCATTGTCAATCCCCAGGCCGGCTAAAGCAGAGAGCAAGTGCTCAACAGTCGATATTTTCACACCATCCTGGACCAATGTCGTCGAAAGTGTCGTTTCGCCGACATTTTCCGGAGTGGCTTCAATCGTCACCGGCTCATCAAGGTCTACCCGCCTAAACCTGATGCCGGTACCCGGCGCGGCGGGATGTAAAGTCAAATATACTTTATCCCCGGTATGCAGCCCAACGCCTGTGGCCCTGATGGTGTTTTTGAGCGTTCTCTGTTTAACCATAAATATCACCATATTAATAACGGCAAAAAACGGCTAATTTTAACATAAATGAAAACTTCTATCGCATTTGCTGGTACCTCCCTTTGAATTTCAGTGAACTAATCCGCTTGCCTCCTCAAAAAAGCCGGAATATCCAAATAATCCAGATCGCCGCTTGCATCCTTCGCTTGCGCTCCAAAACGGGTTTCCCTGGTCTCACCGCTCATCTTGCGATTTATTGCCGGTGAATCAAACAATTTGTAGTTCGGGTCGGCGCTGGTTTCCGTCGCAATCTTCGGCACAATCGAAATCGGCGCAGCAGCCCCGATCTCCACTCCGCCCATACCGGTAGCGACAACAGTCACTTTAATTTCATCCGCTAAAGAATGATCGATCGCCGTACCGATTTTAAATACCGCATCATCGGATGCAAATTCATGAACAATACTGCCTACTTCATTAAATTCGGCAATATTGACGTCCGCAGCGGTAATGTTGACCAATATGCCGCGCGCACCCTGCAGGTTGATATCCTCCAGCAATGGGCAGGAAATAGCTTTTTCCGCGGCTTCCCTGGCGCGGTTTTCTCCCGTTGCAGAGCCGGTTCCCATGATGGCGACGCCCATTTTTGACATGACTCTTTTAACATCGGCAAAATCGACATTGATCAGCCCCGGATGCACGATCAATTCAGTAATCCCCTGCACCGCTTCAAGCAACACGTCATTGGCCTTGTTAAACGCGCTAATTAAAGACAAATTCTCACCCAATTCGGTGAGCAATTTTTCATTCGGTATCGTGATCAGCGAATCAACATGTTTTTCCAATTCCCTGATTCCCGCTTCGGCAACGTTCTTCTTGTTTTTCCCTTCGAAATTAAAAGGTTTGGTCACCACCGCCACTGTCAAAATGCCCATTTCCCGGGTTACTTCGGCAATAACCGGGATAGCGCCGGTTCCCGTTCCGCCTCCCATACCGGCGGTCAGGAAAATCATATCGGCACCGTTTACCACCTCCTTGATGCGTTCGATATCTTCTTCCGCCGCTTTTTTACCGATTTCAGGATCGGTACCGGCCCCCAAGCCATTAGTCAATTGATGACCCAATTGCAGAATTTTATCCACATTCAGTTTACCCAATGCCTGCGCATCGGTATTGGCGCAAATAAATTCCACACCATCAATGCCGCTGTTGGCCATATGGTCTGTCGCATTACCGCCGCCGCCGCCGACTCCGATAACTTTGATTACAGCATTTTGACTGCACATATCCACTAATTCGTATTTCATTTTCATCACCCCTATCTGGTTTTTTGTTAAAAACTACCTTGAAACCAACTTTTCATTCTCTTGATTAAACCACTTATCCCCGAAACATCGGCATCCAGGCTGAGACCTGAAATATGATGCTCTTTGCCGTATAACAACAAACCGACACCCGTTGAATGAATCGCATTCTGCACGACGTCGGTCAATCCCGTTACATGTTGGGGGACACCCATTCTGACCGGCATATGGAAAATTTCCTCTGCCAGTTCCATTAAACCGCGTACTTTTGAACTGCCGCCCGTTAATACGATTCCCGCGGCTATTAACTCCTCGAAGCCGCTACGGCGTAATTCAGCCTGAACCAACAACATCAGTTCCTCATAACGCGGCTCGATAATCTCAGCCAGATTTTGCATCGAAATCTGGCGCGGCGGCCTATCTCCGATACTTGGCACCGAAATCGATTGTTCGGTATTCGCCAATTGCGTCAAGGCACAGGCATATTGGCATTTTATTTCTTCGGCATTTTGCGTCGGCGTACGCAACGCAACGGCGATGTCGTTGGTAACCTGATCTCCGGCAATCGGAATCACTGCGGTGTGCCTGATGGCTCCATCCGAAAAAACGGCGATATCGGTCGTTCCGCCGCCGATATCGATCAAACACACGCCCAGTTCCTTTTCATCGTCGGTCAGCACCGCCGTGCACGACGCCAATTGCTCCAGCACGATATCATCTACCTCCAGTCCGCAACGCCGTATACACTTGATAATGTTTTGCGCCGCACTGACGCTGCCAGTCACCATATGCACTTTTGCCTCCAGGCGGATACCGGACATACCGATCGGTTCTTTAATGCCGTCCTGATGGTCAATGACAAACTCTTGCGGAAGAATATGTAAAATTTTTTGATCGGCCGGGATTGCAACCGCCTGAGCCGAATCGATAACCCGGTCGATATCATACTGCGACACTTCTTTATCTTTAATGGCAACAATGCCATGCGAATTCAAACTTCTTATATGACTGCCGGCAATTCCGGCAAAAACCGAATTTATTCTGCACCCTGCCATTAATTCAGCTTCCTCCACAGCCCGCTGAATTGAATTCACCGTCGATTCCAAATTGACAACAACCCCTTTTTTCAAACCTCTTGACGGAGTTGTGCCGACACCAACCACTTCAATTTCGTCGCCATCCGTAATTTCACCGACAATGGCAGCGACCTTCGAGGTACCGATGTCCAGTCCGACGATAAAATTACGATCTGCTTTTTTCCCCATTTTCTTTGCTCTTTTTATATTCAGTTATTCCTGTTACCTAATTATTTTCCGTTCCATTGGCCGCCTCCCAATCAATTGTTAGATCGGGTTTCCATGACACTGCAAATCCGTTCGGATATCTCATGTCGACCGTTGCTATTCCGTTTATTTTTTCGGCGCCCAATAAAGGCAGCGACCTTATGAACCGCTGCAGGTTATTCAACGGCTCTCTTCTACCTAACTGCAACTGCATACCGTTTTGCAAGTTCAGTTTCCACGACTGCCGTTCACTGACGATAAACGCGGTCAACTTCATGGAAAGGTCGGCTAACGCTGTTTGCAAACCTTTCATCACTTCCAGCAATCTTTTTTCATGTCCCGCCGGTCCGACAATCAAAGGCAGCGATCTAAAATCATCTGTATTATCAAGGGTGAAAAGCTCACCCCGTTCATTCAACAAACTGGTTTCGCCCCATCTCATAAAAGGCTTCTGTTCAAAAACTCGAATGTCAATCGCATCCGGCCAAATGCGTTTGACTTCCGCTGCAGCAACCCACGGCAATGTTTCGACAGCGCTCTGCATCGCCTGGATATCCGCTGAAATCAAATCCGTTGTCACCAGCGGCATCAACACTGTTTTAATTTCCGCCTTACTCAGATATTGAAAAACACCTTCGACCCTGACATAGCGGACCGGCATCAACTGTTTGGCGTAGCTTTTCGCTTGTTCCCATCGGCCAACTGCATAAACAGCCAGAACCACGCCGATGATAATAATGGATATGCGTATACTCACTGCTTTGCATCACGCCATACTGCTTTCAAGGATGCGCCATACCAATTCATCAAAGTCGACTCCCGCCGCTTTTGCCGCCATCGGCACCAGACTGTGATCGGTCATGCCGGGTACCGTGTTGATTTCAATCAACTGGGAGCCATCCGCCTCGTCGATAAACACATCGACTCTCGCCCATCCGCTTATCGCGATAACATGACAAGCTTCCAGCGCCAGCTCCTGCAATGCCTGCTCACGCCGGACATCCAACCCGCAAGGACAATGATAGGCAGTGGTATCGGCAAAGTATTTTGCGTCATAATCGTAAAACGCGTTGGGCGTTTCCAGCCGGATTACCGGTAAAGCCTCTCCGGCCAAAACGGCAACCGTATATTCATTTCCACGAACCCATGCTTCCGCATAGACAGCGCACCGATATTGTTTTGCAACATGCCAGGCCGCAAGCAATTGTTCACGGTCGGTAGCCTTACTCATTCCAATACTGGAACCTTCCAGAGCCGGTTTTACGATAACGGGAAAACCCAATTCGGCGATACATTGATCGATATCCGCTTCGTTATCCAGTAAACACCAGGACGGCGTCGGCAACTTCCATCCCTGCCAGCATAATTTAGTACGTAATTTGTCCATACTCAGTGCCGAAGCCAATATGCCGCTACCGGTATAGGGAATGCGCATCGAATTCAACACCCCCTGCAATTCGCCGTCTTCACCGCCGCGGCCATGAATAATATTGAATACCCGGTCGAAATTCTGCCCCAATAACGGCGTAATCGGATCCGCGCTGACATCGATACCTACCGCGTTGACTCCCTTGCGCAGTAAGGCCTGCAAAACAGCATTGCCGCTCTTTAAAGAGATTTCCCTTTCAGCGGCGGAACCTCCCATTAAAACAGCGACCTTCCCGAAATCGGCAGCATTTTTTACCGTACATGTTTTCATACCGTTACCTTTTCTCCGATGATCCGAACTTCCGTCTGTAGCCTGATCCCCTGCCGCTTTTCAACTTCAGCTCTCACATATTCAATCAAATTTTCAATTTCAGCCGCAGTCGCTTTACCGGTATTCACGATAAAATTGGCATGTTTTTCTGAAACTTTGGCACGCCCTAAGCTATATCCTTTCAAGCCGCTGGCTTCGATCAACCGCGCAGCAAAATCACTTTCAGGATTTTTGAATACCGAACCGCAGGTCAATTGGTTTACCGGCTGGGTTTGGACCCGTTTTGCCAACAGCTCACGAATTTTCATCTCGCATTCAAAATCGCTGCCTTTGCGCAAATGCAAGCATGCTGCTAAAAACCACTCTTTTCTATTACTTTTGACCGACCGGTAACTAACGGCAAATTCATTGTGTCGGCGGGTTGCTATGCTGCCGTCAGACGCAATCATCTCGACACTTTCCACGATTTCCCATATTTCTCCGCCGAATGCACCGGCATTCATTGCCAAAGCACCGCCCAGCGTTCCGGGGATGCCTACCAGAAATTCGGCGCCTGTCAAGCCGTGCTTGCTGCAAAACCGGGCGACTTGGGCACAATGCACACCGGCTTCCACAGTGATCTTGTTTTCCGCGACAACCGCCATCTCTTTTAAGCTTGACCGGGTATTAATGATAGTGCCGTTGATACCGCCGTCCCTTACCAGTAAATTACTGCCCAACCCAATCCAGTACAGCGGCTCGTGTTCCGGTAAACCCGCCAGAAAACGCGCCAAATCGTTTCGGTCAGCGGGGAAAAACATCTGTTTTGCCGGTCCACCAACGCGCCAGCTGGTATATTTGGCCAAATTTTCATTGGCTAATAATTTGCCTGTTCTTTCGCTTTTCATGGTTTCAACTATTCGGGCCGGATTTATATTCATAGTTTCAAAGCCTCTGCAAGCTGCCGCGGCAGGTCGGCGGCAATCTGCCCCACATTTCCCGCCCCCATGGTTAAAATCACATCATCCGGTAAAACCAAAGCGGCCAGAACTTGCACCAACTCCTGTTTATTTTCAACGAATATCGGATCAACCTGTCCCCTGGTACGAATTGCACGGCTCAAAGTTCTTCCATCAGCACCGGCTACCGGCGCTTCGCCCGCCGAATAAATATCCATCAATATCAACACATCGACCGTGGATAGAATTTTGACAAAATCCTCAAATAAATCCCTGGTTCGGGAGTAGCGATGCGGTTGAAAGATCACTACCTTGCGGCGCGTAGGCCACGCCTGCCGAAGTGCTTCCAATGTTGCAGCCAACTCACGCGGATGATGGCCGTAATCATCAACAAATACCAACTTGCCGCCGCCGATTTCCAGTTCACCGTTTAATTGAAAACGCCGGCCCACGCCCTTAAAGCAAGCCAAGCTATCGATAATGGCTGTATCTTCGATGCCCAGTTTGGTGGCAACGGTTATCGCCGCCAATGCATTCAGCATATTATGCCAACCCGGCATATTCAGCGTTACCTGCAGAGGCTGATGATCACCCCAACGCTGCACAGTAAACGAAGTATGCATACCCCGCTGTTGAATGTTCATAGCACGCACATCTGCATCTTCGCTGACACCATAGGTTTTAACCGGCTTGGATAATTCCGGCAAAATATCCCTGACACCGTCATCGTCCGCACACATCACAGCCAAGCCGTAAAAAGGAATATGATGCAGAAATTCGACAAATGTGTCTTTTAAGCGTGTAAAACTGCCGTTATAGGTTTCCATGTGATCCTGATCGATATTGGTCACTACCGCAATCATCGGCTGCAGGTATAAAAACGACGCATCACTTTCATCGGCCTCCGCTACCAGGAAATGCCCTTGGCCGAGCTTCGCGTTGCTGCCGGCACTGTTCAACCTTCCCCCGATCACGAAAGTCGGATCGAGATTTCCTTCCGCCAGTATACTGGCGGTCAGACTGGTGGTTGTGGTTTTACCATGGGTACCGGCAATCGCTATACCGAAACGGAAGCGCATTAATTCGGCCAGCATTTCCGCTCGCGGAATTACCGGAATCCTGCTGTCATAAGCGGCCTTGATTTCTTCATTGCGGCGGTCAACAGCACTCGAAGCAACCACGACATCAACGCCTTCAATATTGCTCCTGTCGTGACCGATAAAAACTTGTACCCCTAACTCCGCTAACCTTTGTGTCACAGGGCCTGATTTGATATCCGAGCCGGAAACCCGGTAACCGAGGTTTAGCAATACTTCGGCAATGCCGCTCATGCCGGTACCGCCGATGCCGACGAAATGTATACGCTCGATGCTGGCAAAAGCCTGATCGGGCATTCTGCTGTCAGGTATTTTCATTTCTCTGCCCCCTTTAAACACACTTCTACCACTTTAGCAGTCGCGTCCAATCTGGCGCAGGACCTCGACGCCGCGCCCATCTCGGCAAGATGCTCGATCACGAATTGAATTTTTTCCGCCAGTAATCCAGCAGTCACGTCTCTCTGATCGATGACTATCCCTCCGCCGGCATCGGTCAAATATCGGGCATTTGCTGTCTGGTGATCATCGATGGCATACGGGAAAGGAATCAAAATCGCCGGCAGACCGGCTGCCGCCAATTCACTAACCGTCATTGCTCCGGAGCGGCAGACAACCATGTCTGCCCACTGATAGGCAGCAGCCATATCATCAATGAAAGCGACCACCTCCGCCTTGACACCCAGTGAACGGTATTTTTCTCGGACGGTTTCAAGCATCGCCAAACCGGTTTGGTGTTTTACCGTTATTGAAGCTGTTTTTGCAGCGGCCGGGGGAACTATCTCGTTCAAAGCCCGCGCTCCCTGGCTGCCGCCGACGACCAACAGGTGTATTTGCCGCTCTGCTTCCCGATGCCGCTTTACGTCCAACCGGGTTAATTCCGTTCTTAGCGGATTACCGGTACATACGGCATGCCGCTGCGTTTTAAAACTGCCTGGAAAAGCTTCCAACACCCCATTGGCGAACCTCGCCAACAAGCGGTTCGTTGTACCGGGAATCCTGTTTTGTTCATGGATTACCAACGGTATCGAAAGTAAGCGCGCCATTAATCCGCCGGGGCCGGCAACAAACCCGCCCATACCCAGCACCACATCCGGCTGCCGCAGACGCAAAATTTTATAAGCCTGCATGCAGGCGCGCACCAGCATCAGCGGCGCTTGCACTTTCGACAAAATTCCTTTGCCGCGCAGACCCGCCACACTCAGCCAGTCGATAGCGATGTTATGTTCAGGAACAACCCGACTCTCCATGCCCTGCCGGGTGCCCATCCAACTGACTTGCCAACCTTGTTCAAGCATCATATGGGCGACAGCCAGTGCGGGGAACACATGTCCGCCGGTGCCCCCGGCCATAATTACAATGCGTTTAGCCATTCCGGTTTCCTCTTGGGCACGTTGGCGTGCAGTTCTTCGACTTCGCTGTAAACGCGAAACAACAGGGCGACGGCGGCACACATAATGATCATGCTGCCGCCGCCGTAACTCATCAGCGGCAGCGTCAAACCTTTAGTCGGCAGCATGCCCATATTGACGCCCATATTGACAAAGGACTGGAAACCGAACCAGATTCCCAAACCATAGGCAACATGTGCGGAAAAAACGGCGCCGGCCTGCTCGGCTTTGACCCCGATAGCGAACGCGCGCCAAACTAACACCACGAATAGTCCTATAACCAATACCACTCCGGCGAGCCCCAATTCCTCCGCGATGACTGAAAATAAGAAATCGGTATGTGCTTCCGGCAAATAGAACAATTTCTGGATACCGCTGCCCAGGCCGACACCCAGCCATTCGCCGCGGCCGAACGAAATCAGCGCCTGAATCAATTGAAACCCCGAGTCCAGCGGGTCAGCCCACGGATTAACAAAACTTGTTACCCTTGCCCAACGATAAGGCGACAAATAAACCAGCAATGCTGCAGCAACCGCTATAACTGACAGCAACGCTATGAACTGCCTGATTCGTGCCCCGGCCAAAAACATCAATCCTAATGCGATTATCATAATCACCACCGCCGAACCGAAATCCGGTTCCAGCAGCAGCAGCAGACTTGCCAGTGAAAACAGCAATAGCGGTCGCACCATGCCGAATACGGATCCTCTGACAGTATCCTTATGACGCGTCAAATATCCCGCCATATAAATGACTGAGATAAATTTGACGACTTCCGACACCTGTACCCTTAAGCCGCCCAGGGACAACCAGCGTACACTGCCGTTCACTTTTACACCTAATCCGGGAATTAACACAATGACCAGCAACACCAGGCCAAAAACAAACAGCCATTGACTGATCCGCTGCCAAATATCCAAATTTATCGCCATCACCGCAACAGCGGCAACCAGACCCAGGGTAATATGCAGCAACTGCCTTAGCGGATAATAAAAGCTGTCGCCAGCCATTTTTGCTCCCAAGTGCATCGAGGCAGACGACACCATGACATAACCAATGGTCAATAGGCATGTGCAGACCATGATTAATATCGGATCATAGTGAAGACTCTTAAACAGCACGGGAACCGATTTGGAACTGTTCATGCGACAAGACTCCTAACCGCTGCAATAAATTTTTGGCCACGATCCTGATAATTCTCAAACTGATCGAGGCTTGCACAGGCTGGAGAGAGCAAGACATAATCTCCCTGCCGGGCGATCCCCGCAGCTTCGCGGACTGCTTGCTGCATGTTCTCAACCATACTGACCTGGACACGGCCATTCAGCGCCCGCTTAATCAAATCGGCATCCTTTCCCATTAATATCACCGCTTTTGCTTTTTCCTGCACGACAGCCGCCAAATCGTGCATTTCCGCACCTTTGGCATCGCCGCCGGCAATCAGCACGATTTTTTTATCATAGCCGCCCCGCAAAGCGGCAATACATGCACCGATATTGGTTGCCTTGGAATCATTAACCCACACCACACCGTTGATTTCCGCCACGCGTTGCATGCGATGCTCCAGTCCCTTGAATTCCCTTAAAGCATTGCACATAGCTTGCTCTTGTAATCCAAGCGAATAACCCAAGGCCAATCCGGCCAATGCGTTTTCCAGGTTATGCCGTCCTTCAAGGCGCAACTCCCGAACTTGCATCAATTGTTTTCCCGAATGCACAATCCATTGTTCCGCCTGAAAGGCTTCCACTTGGAAATCCGCCGCATGATCTAAACCGAATGTCACGGATTTCCTGGCCGGATCGTGCATTGCACTGACTATCGGATCATCGGCATTGAGCACCACCACCCCGTCACCGTTAAAAATCCGTTTTTTTCCCACGGCATATTGTTCAAGATTACCGTGCCTGTCCATATGGTCCGGCGTAACATTAAGCACCGTCGCTACCGCAGCATTCAAAGCACTGGTCCGCTCCAATTGAAAGCTGGATAGCTCCAAAACATACAAATCAACTTCCGGCTGCAACAAATCAAGTGCCGGGATACCCAGATTACCCCCGACAGCCACTTTTTTTCCGGCATATTTAGCCATTTTGCCCAACATCGTGGTGACCGTACTCTTACCGTTTGAACCGGTGATTGCCGCAACCGGTTTTTGCACCGCACAGGCAAATAAATCGATGTCACTGATCACCTTGACATGGCGTAAAATTGCCTGCTTAATAGTCGGTTCATTGAGGGATATTCCCGGGCTAACCACCATATGTGTCGCCACCGCAAAAGCGGGCTGATCGAAACCACCGATGAAAACCGCGATACCCGGCATCCGTTCATTTAATTCTTCGATAAAAGGGGGCTTGGCCCGGCTGTCGACAATAGCGAAATCAAAACCGTAATATTGTAAAAACCTGGCAACTGACATCCCTGTTACGCCTAGTCCAACCACAAGTATTTTTGCCGTATCCGGGGAAATTCCCAGCCTGTTCGCTAAAACTGTTCTAATGGCGGCTTTATCCATCATCCTATCTCAGTTTCAAGGTCGCCAATCCGACCAGTACCAGAATCACGGTAATAATCCAAAACCGGACGATAACCCGCGGTTCCGGCCAACCTTTCAATTCGAAATGGTGATGAATGGGCGCCATGCGAAATACCCGTTTCCCCGTCAATTTATAGGAAAATACCTGAATAATGACGGAAACCGTCTCCATCACGAAAACGCCTCCCATAATCATCAAGACAATTTCCTGCCGCACTAACACCGCCAAAGCACCCAATGCCGCCCCGAGAGCCAAAGCACCGACATCGCCCATGAACACCATGGCAGGATAAGCGTTAAACCATAAAAACCCCAATCCTGAGCCCACCAGCGCGGCGCAAAACACCATCAATTCACCGGACTTCGGCAAGAACGGGATAGCCAAATATTCGGCAAAATTATAATGTCCCGAAACATACGCGAAGATACCCAAGGCGCCGGCCACCATAACGGTTGGCATGATGGCTAATCCATCCAAACCATCGGTCAAATTCACCGCGTTGCTGGTGCCGACAATAACGAAGTAAGCAAGCACCACATACCACAACCCCATATCGATCATGACATTTTTAAAGAACGGCACAATCAATTGCGTTTCCGCTGCCAATTCGGCAGACGAATACAAAAATACCGCTGCGCTCAAGCCGATTGCCGACTGCCAAAGGTATTTCGCCTTTGCCGACAATCCGACACTGTTGCCGTATTTTATTTTTTTGTAGTCATCGACAAAGCCGATAACACCAAAAGCCATGGTCACCGACAAAACCACCCAAATATAACGATTCTGCAGATCCGCCCACAACAACGTGCTAACCGCTATCGCCACCAATATCAACGCACCGCCCATGGTTGGCGTACCGGCTTTGCTAAAATGCGATTCGGGGCCGTCATCACGAACACTCTGGCCGATATTGCGCCGGCTCAAGCGCCGGATCATCCAAGGGCCGATGATAAAGGAAATAGTCAGCGCGGTGAGCGCACCTAATATGGCGCGGAACGTCAGATATTTCAACACCCGGAATCCGCTGTCCAGTTCCATCAAATAGTCTGTTAAATAAACTAACATGAGTTACATCCTGAAATTATCGACCAATGCAGCAGCCACTTTTTCCATATGTTGTGATCTTGAACCTTTGATCAGCACCGCTTCATTGCCTTGCACCTGTTTTTGCAAGGCTGTAATTAAATCTTGCTGGGACTCGAAAAAAAATGCCCCTTTGCCGAACGCTCGCACAGTCTGTTCGGCATCGGGGCCGGTAGCTAACACGCGCACAATACCCATAGATTTAATCAGTTTGCCCATTTCTTCATGAATTTTTCCGCTTTCATGGCCAAGCTCGCCGAAAGCGCCTAAAACCACCCACGGTTCACCGTCGCAAGCCTTTAATACTTCCAGCGCCGCTTTTAGTGAAGCCGGATTTGCATTGTATGTATCATCGATAACAATACCGCCCTGCCGGTTTACTAATGGCTGCAGCCGCCCGGTTACCGGCTTGACACTTTCCAAACCTTGTTTAATCTGCTGCAGTTCAATTCCTAATACCATGCATGCAGCACTGGCTGCCAGAGCATTGATAACATTATGTCTGCCGGCCAAAGCCATTTTGACTGCAACCGACTGTCCTGCTGCATTCAAGCTAAATTCAGTAACAAATTGATGATTGACAGTCCCTGTGTAAATTTCCGATGCATAGACGTTCGCAGTGTTAGTCAAGCCGAAAGAAATCACCGGCCGCTTACCGGCAATCTGCTGCCAATAGCGAAAATAAGGGTCGTCGGCATTTAAAACCGCTGTTCCGTTTTCCCCCAGGTTTTCGATAATCTCCCCTTTTGCCCTGGAAACGCCGTCAATATTGTCGAAACCTGCTATATGAGCAGCACTCACATTAGTGATAACCGATACGTCCGGTTCGGCACAGCCGCTGGTATAGCGAATTTCCCCCGGATGATTGGCACCCATTTCAATGACGGCATACTGATGTCGTTCATTCAGTCTTAATAAAGTCAACGGTACACCGATGTCATTATTGAGATTACCCAAGGTATACAAGACCTTTGCATTGACAGCCAAAATCGCCGCCGTCATTTCCTTTACCGTCGTCTTACCGTTACTTCCGGTTATGCCGATTAATTTAACGCCGGACTGCCTACGCCAGGCATTTGCCAGACGGGCCATAGCAAGATGCGTATCCTCAACCACAATATGGCTCAACTGCGTCTGTACCCTTTGTTGCACTATTGCTGCCGCTGCCTGCGCCTGTTCAGCCTGTTCGATAAAGTCGTTTCCGTCAAAATTCTCTCCCTTAATCGCAATAAATAAATCCCCGGGACGCATCGTTCTGGTGTCGATGCTCACTGAGGATACGTCGATATCATTGCCGTACAACCGGCCGTGCACAATCTTATTGATTTCAGCTAATTGCATTATTTTTCCGGCCTATCGGCCACATTTAACAATTCTTTAACCACAACAGCATCACTGTAAGGTATTTGTACCCCGTTTATTTCCTGATAATCTTCATGCCCCTTACCGGCAACCAATACCGTATCTGCCGGATTCGCCCGGTCAATAGCCCGACTAATCGCCGTTGCTCTATCCGTTATCACCTGCACATCGGCAGCTTTCATGCCCAGCATAATATCGTTAATAATCCGCTCGGCGTTTTCAGTGCGCGGATTGTCATTGGTAAGAATCACATGTTCCGCCCATTGCTCGGCAACCCGCCCCATCTGCGCCCTTTTGCCTCGATCACGGTCACCGCCGCAGCCGAAAACTACCCATAAAGCCCCTTTGCTATGCCGCCTCAGGTCGGTTAAAACCTTTTGCAACGCATCGGGTGTATGCGCATAATCGACAAAGACACTGGGCTTGCCGACTGCTGAAAAGCGTTCCATTCTTCCGACAACCGGTTGTATCAGCCCTATCTTATCGGCGGCATCAGCTAATGAATAATCAAGCGCCAATAACGTGGTCAATACCGCCATGATATTTTCCAGGTTAAATTCACCAAAAACCGGCGCTTTAACCGCCGCACTCTGTCCCGACCAAACAACGTCAAATTCCAGACCTGCATTGCCGTGTTTTACATTGGCAGCCGTCAGGCATTGCCCCTGATCCGCTTGTTTACCGCCGGCGCTAAATGTCCAAATGCGGATACCCGGCTCAACTGCGGCAATAATCCGTTCATAGTAAGCGTCGTCCCGGTTAACCACGACAAATTTCAGTTCCGGTTTTTTTAGCAATGCCAGTTTAGATCTGACATATGCCTCCATGGAGCCGTGGTAATCGAGATGATCCCTGCTGATATTGGTGAACACGGCTCCAGTAAAAATAATCCCGTTAATTCGCCCCTGTTCCAGGCCATGCGAAGATACCTCCATTGCCACAGAATGTATTTCGCGCTCAACAAAGCCCGACATTATCTTTTGCAACAACAACGCGTCAGGTGTGGTATTTCGGGTCTTTCGCAAATCACCCGGAATGCCCCAACCCAACGTCCCGATTACTCCACACGCCGGCATAACCTGTGCCAAAAACTGGCTGCAGGAGGTTTTGCCGTTGGTACCGGTGATCCCTATGACCTGTAACAGGCGAGTCGGATGCTCATAAAACCGGGAAGCAATTAGCCCCGCCTGCTCCCGTAACTTGTCCACAGCTATATAGTGTCGTTTACTGTTACTCTCTGCTAATTTTTTACCGCCGCCTTTGTTGTCGTAGATGACCGCTACAGCCCCCTTTTGAAAAGCCTGGTCGGCAAATGCCAGTCCATGCTGCTTATCTCCGGCAACCGCTAAAAACACATAGCCCGGCTGTACATCAGCACTGTTCAAAGCCAATCCTGAAACAGGCATATCAGTTTCTACAACAGCAAGCCCTTTTAACAACTCTCCCAACTTCATAAAATAAATTCAGGTAGCCGTTACTGCATTTTTCCGGCTAGCAACAGCGGCATCGTTTCTTCCTGATCCGGGGCAATGTCCATAACCCGTAGCGCATCCCCCATAATTCTCGAAAAAACCGGGCCTGCAACCAAACCACCGTAATATGGCCCCGCTGAAGGCTCATCAACCATCACTGCAATTACCAGACGCGGGTTGCTGGCAGGCGCCATACCGACAAAAACAGCAACATAACGATCCGATGTATAACCTCCTGCGCCGGCTTTTTTCACTGTACCGGTTTTACCTGCCACCCTATATCCGTCGACTCGCGCCCGATAAGCAGTTCCATCTTTCTGAACCACTTGTTCAAGCATGGTTCTCACCATTCTGGCTTTTTGTACCGAAAATACCCGCCGCGCATCTTCGTCCTGCTCCCGATGCAACAAACTGACTGAGTGTAAAATACCGTCGTCAGCCAAAGCGGTATAGGCGCGGGCGAGCTGTAAAACAGAAACATTCAAGCCATATCCGAACGACAACGTTGCCTGTTCGATCGGATGCCACCGCTGATAATCCAACAAATTACCACTGGCCTCACCGGGAAAACCGAGACCTGCAGCATTGCCAAACCCCAGGCGGTTATAGCATTCCCAAAAATACTTCCTCGGCATCTTCAATGCAATTTTGCTCACCGCTACATTACTGGACTTTTTCAGCACTTTGGTCAAATCCATTTTTCCGTAATTATGAACGTCCTGCACCAGGTTCCTGCCTACTGCATACCAGCCGGGACTGGTATCAATTTCAAAGTCAGGCCTGATATAACCGCCGTCCAAAGCACAGGCAACTACAAAAGGTTTAACTGTCGATCCGGGTTCAAATACATCGGTAATAGCTCTATTTCGATAATAATCCCCTTGCAGGTTTTTTCGCGTATTCGGGTTAAAAGACGGCTGATTCACTGCCGCCAGCAAATCACCGTTTTTAGCATCCAATACCACAACTGCGGCGGCACGAGCTTTATGCTCTTTAACCGCCGCCTTTAGTTCACGATAGGCGAGATACTGTAGCCGCTGATCGATGCTCAACGCCAAGTCCTGCCCCGGAACGGGACCTTTTATATCTTCGACATCGGCAATAATTCTTCTTTTGCCATCACGAATTACCCGTTTGCTGCCGGGTATCCCCTGCAATTGATTTTCATAATTACGTTCCAGACCTTCCTGGCCGACATCATCGATGTCGGTAAATCCTAATAGATGCGCAGTCACCTCGCCAGTAGGATAAAAACGCTTGAATTCCCTTTTTAAATAGACTCCCGGCAATTGCAATGCAGAGACCTCCGCCGCCACTATCGGATTGACCTGTCTCTTTAAATAGTTAAACTGTTTCCCTGAATCCGGATTGACCAATCTTTTTACTTTGGTTTCAGTCAAATTAAGTAGTTTTGCTAACCGCCTGATCGCCTCCCTATTTTCCGGCTCCTCCTTAAATTGCTGGGGATTTACGCAGATTGATTCGAGCGGCGTACTAATTGCCAACGATTTTCCGTTACGATCCAGTATTTTGCCCCTATAAGCCGACACCTCGACCTTGGCAATATGCCTGTTTTTACCCTGTTCTTTCAGAAATTGTTTGTTTAAAACCTGCAAATCAACCGCACGCACTACCAGCGTAGCCATGGCACCCAACATCACGGCCAGCAAAAATTTCCTTCTCCCGCCGAATTCATCACCCTTATCCTTAGTTTTCTTATGTACACTGAGCATTTAGGGTTTTACATAAATAATTTTTTCTCGCAACGGCATTACCAGGCCTAACTTGGTTCTTGCCAACTTTTCAATGCGTCCGTGTTCGGCCAGCGTGGTCATCTCCAATTGCAACCGTCCCCATTCCACCTCGTATTGATCCAGCTTTTTTTCCAATTCCTGAATCTCGATAAACTTCTGACGCGAATTGTATTTACTTTTAATTACCGCCAATGCCGAAGCTACCAATAAGATCATCAACAGTATTAACAAAACCGCTTTACTTAATGCCATACAACGCGCTCCGCGACCCGCATTACGGCGCTCCGCGACCTTGGGTTCCGTTCAACCTCTTTTTTCCCGGCCCGCCAGGCTTTCCCTACTTTGACCAACCGGCCCTGATTCCGGGCATTTTCCGGAAGCGGCAATCTTCCGGAGATATATTTACCCCTCGATTCGTTACGGATAAAACGTTTTACAATCCTGTCTTCCAGTGAATGAAACGAAATCACTACCAACCTCCCACCCGGCTTTAATACGCTTACCGCCTGTTCAAGCACTTGTTGCAGCTCTTCCAACTCGCGATTGATTGCTATCCTGATAGCCTGGAAACTGCGTGTTGCGGGATGCTTGTGTTTTTCCCGAACCGGCACTGCAACCTCGATTAAACCGGCAAGCTGACGGGTACTGAGAAGCGGTGACTTGTCCCGCTGCTCGATAATGGCTCTGGCGATACGCCGAGCAAAGCGTTCCTCCCCATAATCAAACAACACTTGCACCAACTCCTGTTCATTCACCTGTTCAAGCCACTGCGCCGCCGTTAACCCTGAATTGCCGTCCATGCGCATATCCAAAGGGCCGTCCTTTAAAAAACTGAATCCTCTTTCAGGCGTATCCAGTTGCGGTGACGACACACCTAAATCCATTAAAATTCCGTCAATTTTTCCGTGCCATCCTTGATCTGTCACAATCCGTTCCAATTCCGAAAAACAAGCCTGCCTTAATACAAAACGGCCATCCTGGAGTAACAATACCGCTTCAGCGGAATTAACAGCATCCGCATCCCTGTCAAAAGCCAGTAGTGTTCCCCTACTGTCGAGATGCTGTAATATCTTGCGGCTGTGTCCCCCGCGACCAAAAGTACAATCCAGATAGATCCCGCTTATATCTTTGACTAACTCCCGCACCGCTTCATCAAGCAGAACCGATAAATGCTTCACCAAATTCTCCGACAATCAGAAAGATAGGTCCCCCAAAGCCTCCAGTCCTTCGGTGTCATCTCCATCCAACCATTCACTTTCCCTGGCCGCAAAAATCTCTTCACTCCAGATTTCGAATTTATTTAACTGACCTAACAACACAACCTGCTTTTCCAATTTGGCAATCTGCCTTAATCTTTCTGAAATTAACAAGCGCCCCTGTGCATCCATTTCACACTCGCTTGCATAACCGATCACAAAACGACGCAATTTGCCGGCCATTTTATTTAGCGTGGGTAATTTGTTGATTTTTTGTTCCAGGATTTCCCATTCCGGAAGAGGATATAACCAAAGACAACCTTCAGTACCCGCGCCTTTTTCATTGACCGCGAGTGTCACTATCATCTGCCGGTCGCAACATTCCTGTAATTCCGCCCGGTAACGGGTAGGAATTGCCAAACGGCCTTTTGCATCCAGACTGATTGAATTGGCACCGCGAAACAATTTCTCCCCCTAAACAACAATAATCCCCACTTACTACCACTTTTTTCCACTTTACTTCACTATAGGTATCAATTCAAACTTAGTCAAGGACGATTTCACATTAAATCTTTCTTTTTTGACAACGACTTAGAATTCAATTTACACTTATTCCAAACCATAATACACGCTCATATAAAAAATCATCTTTTTCAAAAAGTTAATCTATATTTCTGAGAGATAACCTTACATACAAAATAATTAGATAATTACCAATAACTAATATAGATTTGCCTACAAATACTTCCCTTCGCGCAACAATTACCGTCCAAAAACCATCCCGACCAGACTTTTACCGCTATATCAATTTGTAATAGGATGACTTCCGCTTTACCTCGCTTGCGGCGCATTGTAAAAAGAAATGGAATTTAATAATGAAATAGCAATTTTGTAATTAAGAGCCGGCCTATAAGCCGGGTTTTGTCTGGAACAGCCATTCATCTAGGCTGCAAGTCACCCTGCAGCTCAAGCGATCTACCCAGGAACCGCACGGGCCGCACGTATGTTCCTCTATTTGATCTTGCTCCGAGTGGGGTTTACCCTGCCGCTGCTGTTACCAGCAGCGCGGTGCGCTCTTACCGCACCATTTCACCCTTACCAGGCCACTCGCAAGCAGCATGGCGGTATATTTTCTGTGGCACTCTCCGTGGATTCGCATCCCCCAGGCGTTACCTGGCACTCCGCCCTATGGAGCCCGGACTTTCCTCCGTTCCATCGGTGATGGAACAGCGACTGCTTAGCCGACTCTTAAGCCCTGTATTATACCGAAAATAATAGTGAGAACCGCAAAAGAATGAATTCAAGCCGCTTTAACGCCAATCATGAGCTGCATATGAACGATAGTTTACCGATGTATGCCATCAATTGACTGGCAACAAACAATCCTGTTGGCGACAGGATAACCTTATTTATTACAGGGATTCTATTATGTTTGCGGCAAATAGCATTGCCCGCCATGCATCGCTAACCGGTTTACGTTTATGTGATTTTCCATGACCCACTTCACAAACGTGCTTGCGAAATGAGCTTTTTGTCTAAGCCGGAAAACAATTTTATGGGTGTTGCCGACATTTAACGCATAGACCATGCAGCTCCAATTGTTGCGTGTTCATTACAAAACCGGTACTTTCCACACTGGCTTTTAAGTCATCCAACAATTGCGTGCGCAATCCGACTTCCTGTACAGAGTGACACCTGTCGCAAATAAGAAATTGCGGAACTTGATGTTCATGCGCACAGGTAATATGCGAACAGGCCAGATACTGATTGGTGGTCTCCAGCTTATGCGCCAGTCCCGCCTTTAACAAGACATTCAGCATACGATAGGCGGACATCGCTGACAGCGCTTCATGATATTTATCCTTATAGCGGTCGGCAATGTCATAAGCTGATAGTGGGGCGCCGGCCTCCAACATCACGTGCAATATGTTGCGGCGTTTTTCAGTCAACCTAAAACCGGATTGAGTACATTCAGCTTGTGCTTTGGCTATAGTGCGGTCTATCTTTTGCGCCATCTTGATAATCTCCGAATTGCTGTCATTATACTTCTATAACATATAGATCCCTAATCACTTCCGCCATGCCGGAATTATTCACCCCCGAAAAAACAAAAGGCCGGACAGGCGATGGCCCGCTTTTCGTTCGAGGCGGAGTTCACCGGGTTTCACTTTCGCGAACTACTTATGCTATAACATAACACAAATCAATTTTTAACCCTCGCCACATCGCTACGCGAAACAAAATTATTTATGACAGAATCGAGCCCGTATCCGTTAACGCTTCATTTAACCCGCAACCGGCGCGAATGAAGAACGGCGGCACTTTAAGACACGACGGTAAAGCCACTCGTGCCGTTGGGATTCTTACTCATTTCAATTTGAGTGGCAATGCGATCCTTAACCCCCTTAACATGTGATATCACACCAACGGTTTTTCCATGGCGCTGCAGTTCCTTTAATGTGGATACCACTAAATAGAGTGCTTCTTCATCAAGATTGCCGAAACCTTCATCCAAAAACAGCGAGTCCACCGATTTACCGTTACCGGCTAGTTCCGAAAGCCCCAGCGCCAAAGCCAGACTGACGACAAAACTTTCACCGCCGGAAAGGGTCTTGGGCAGCCTTCGGCTATTGTTCTTGAATGTATCCTCCACTTCCAAAGCCAAACCCTGCCGATTGTTGAGCTGATACAAATAATATCTTCCGCTGATCTTTTCGAGATAATGATTTGCCGTCGCCAACAGTTTATTCGCCATCAGTTTTTGCACTCGCCGACGGAAAACCATGCCGTTCTCAGCGGTCAATTGTTCGATTTCGGCATTGCATTCACTGCAGATTGTTTGCTGCCGTGCAAGCTGCTCCGTCAGTTTATCGCGCTCCAGGATCAAACCTTTTTGCTCCCGGATAATCTTCTCCAGACGCATGATTTCATGCCCGGCAATATCCATTTTTTCTATAAGACTGCGTTGCCGGATAGTGATTTCCTCCCGGCTTGATTCGGTCAACGCAACCGCTCTCTCGGCTGCCAATTGCGCCTGGATTTCAATTTGGTCCTTGCGCAAATTTTCAATTTCCTGCTCCAATGCGGCAAGAGTTTGTTCCAATTCTTTACGGCTAAGCACCAGCTGCAAAATTTCCCGCAATTCATCCAAGGTTTTATAGGGTGTTTCGCTGAGCTTTTCCTGCAACTGCCGTTGTATGCTGTTTTTTTCCGCTTCCAATGGCGCAATCAGCCTTTCCACTTCAGCCATAAGCTTCTGTTTTTCCAACAAAGCCAAGTGTAGTCCGGCAATTTGTTCGTCCTTCATCTGTTTTGTGAACGTATCGCAGCGCTGCGCCAAGTCGGCTATTTTAGTTTGACAGGCGGTTGCTTTTTGCTGCAATTGCTCAATCTCGTTTTGCAAACCCTTATCACGCATATGGTAAGTCTGATATTCCTGCCTGCGCAGATTCAGCTTGTCGTACAACGCATCCTCTTTACCCTTAGCCGGCAGTTTCAACTGCAATCCGGTCAATTGTCCGGTCAATTTATCAGAGAGACTCTTTAATTGCGCTTCGCATTCCGCCATATTCTGATCAAGGTCTTTTAATTCCTGAGGGCGGTTTTGCCAGTCCTGATGCAGCTGCTTGGTGCTGCCCGACAATTCCTGCAGCGAGTTTTCGCGCAATTCAAGCAAATTGACGACTTTATCAATTCTATTTTGCAAGCGGCGATAATTTCTCAACAGCGCAATAATTGCTTTAAACTCTGTCTTTTCGGACTTGAGCATTTTTTTCATCAACCTGAAATTGCCGATATGCAACGCGTCACTCACTGCGTTTAAGCGGGTGCAGGTGCTCAACCATTGGGAACGAATCTGTACCAGTTGCGTTTGCTTTTTGTTGTAAATTTGTTGCTGCTGATCGGCAAGTTTAATTTGCTGCCGCAAGTTGTCGCTTTTTGCCTGCAATGCCTGCAATTTGACTTGCTGATCGGCTAATGCCTGAGTCGAATCCTCCAGGCGCGGCGGCCTTTCGGCATAGGGATGTTGCAGCGCTCCGCACAACGGACAAGGCTCACCGTCGACCAGCAGCGCTCTGTCCAACTGATATTTTTTCAGCATAGTCTGATGAGCAACCGCATTTTCCAAGGTCTTATGGATATTCCGCTCGCGCATTAACTCGTCGCTCAGTTCAGCCAACTGTTCCTTCAATCTATCGCCGTCCAAGTCCTGCTTCCTAAACAAAGCGTTAAAAGCACCGCTTCCGGAATCCAGCTTTTTATTAGCCATTGCCAAATTTAACAGATCCTTAAACAACAACAGCCGCTCATGCTGTTCCGATCTCAGTTCTATTATTTCTTCCAGCGTTTTACCAGGCGCTAACTGTTGCAGTTCATTTTCATAGCGCAGTTGTCTTTGTTTTAAGAGGCGGATTTTCTTTTCCAATTTGGTAAGCGCCGCTTTATTTTTGCTCAGAGCCGCTGTGGTTGTTTTACTCCACTTTGTAAAAGACTTGCGTTTTTCCTGCAGAGAACGCAGTTGAATCCTGAGACTTTTTAATTTACCGGTATTGGGAAAATCATCCAGCAGGAATTTTTCCGATTCGTGCTCCTGTAGCCAAGCCCTGACGGTTTCGTGGATGGCTTGTTTTTCTTGAAGTTGAGTCTCCATGGCCTGCAACATTCCCTGCTCAGCGTTCCTTTCCGTTTGTGTCTGTACTAAGCGGAAATTCAGGTTTTCAATACTTTGTTTTTGTTGCTCGACTGTTTTGCCGGTTTCGACAGGAAGTGCTCGTTGTTCAAAACTCAGTGACTCCAGTCCGCGCTGCAGTTGCTGCGCTTCATTGCGAAAAGCGCCCAGATCCTGTTTGTGCCGCTCTATTTGCTCGGTTTTATGATCGATCTCGCGAACATCCGATTCATATTGCAATACGTCTTTATTTTCCTCGATCTTAACTAAATCAGCCTGTATTTTATCCACTTGCCGCACCGCATCCTGCTCCGCCCTTTTTAGCGCGGTATGGCGGTCTTCAATTTCCTGAATATTTTGTAGCCAATCCAATTGCTGTTTCAAGGTACTTTTTTCATCCCGATATTCGGCATACTGTTCCTTAAAGTCAGCAAGATCCTGTTCGCCGGCTGCAAATTGCTCGTCATCCAGTACCGGTAGGGCAGCGATTTTAACTTTGATTTCTTCCAGCCCGGCATTCGCCTTGTCCGCCTTTGACATAATTTCGTTTTTTACATCCGAATAGATATCCGTGCTGATAATTTTTTCCAGAATATCCAGACGTTCATTATCCAAGGCATTGAGAAAGGCGGCAAAATCGCCTTGCGCCAGCATAATGGAACGGGTAAAGCGGCGAAAATCCATTCCGGTTATTTCGGTAATTTTATCCCTGACAATGTTAGGCTGATCACCTAACACTGCGGCATTACCGTTGAGTTCGGTCAAATGCATTTGCGGCGGTTGCAATTCGCCGCCGCTATCCCCCGCGGCGCGACTGACCCGCCAACTGGATTTAAATTGTTTTCCGCCTATCGAAAATACCACTTCTGAAAAACATTCCGTTGTTTGTTTGGTCATTACATGAACTGAAGGACGGTCAAACTTGAAAGTTTCACCATACAGCCCGAGGGTGATGGCGTCCAGAATGCTGGTCTTACCTGACCCGTTCGGACCGGTAATGGCAAACACGCCGGCATCGGCCAGTGGCGGCTGATCAAAAGCGACCCGGTTTTCACCGGCCAGCGAATTAATATTTTTAAAATAAATATTGAGAATTTTCATGTTTTGACGATACTGTCCGCATACAGTTAACCATATTATATTTCAGATTATTTATTTTTATACCAAATAATACACAGGCACCCGCTTGGTTGCCGCTTTATTTCTCCTTTTACCGTTTAGACATGGGTTCAGGATTATAAAACGACTAAATCAATCTGCCGTTGTACCAATAAATTTCTTCCTTCGCCGTATTAAAGGAATTAGAATTTTGTCGTTGGTGATTAACTTTTACTGCATAACTCGTCGGAAATCCATAATCGGCCTTAACGTGCAAACCTTCATTCGACCCTCGAAATAGAGTATGGCGGGAAAATCGAACATGGGAAAAATAATTGAACAACGTTTAATTGTGTTTTATAGTATCGTTCGAATTGATTTTTTGTCCTCTTTGGTTTTATTGAGCGCAGGAGGCTCACAATGGTGAAAAGACTATTACGCTGGCTGTTGCGGCTGCTATATAAAGTAAAGATAACCGGCCTGGAAAATTTTTCTCAAGCTGGAGATCGGGTTTTAATCGTCGTCAACCATGTTTCTTTTTTGGACCCGCCGCTGTTATGGGCTTTTTTACCCGGCCAGGTAACCTTTGCAATCAATACCCAGATTGCCCGCCAACGCTGGGTAAAACCTTTTCTGCGCTTTACCAATGTGTTTGAAATGGACCCGACCCATCCCTTGTCTTTAAAAGCGCTGGTCAGCCACCTGCAGCAAGATAAACGGGCGATCATTTTCCCGGAGGGCCGTATCACCGTCACCGGGTCGATGATGAAAATCTACGACGGCACCGGTATGGTCGCCGATAAATCGCAGGCGGTCATCCTGCCGATACGCATAGAGGGTGCTGAATACACTCATTTTTCGCGCATCCGCAATCTGGTTAAACTGCGTTTGTTCCCAACCATATCGATTAACATTCAACCCCCCTGCAAGCTCGAAATCCCCAGTCAAATAAAAGGCAGGGAGCGGCGCAAATATTCGGGAAGCGTATTGGCCGACCTGATGACCGAAATGATGTTTGTCACCAGCGATTACCGGCAAACCATATTCTCCAATTTGCTCAAAGCACGCCGTATTCACGGCGGCAAACATGTGATTATCGAAGACCTGGAACGCCGGCCTTTTACTTACAATAACCTGATTACACGAACAATCATACTAGGCGGCCAGCTATGCAAAATCAGTTCGGAGGGGGAATACGTCGGCGTATTGCTACCCAATATCACGACGACACTGATTACTGTGTTGGGTCTGCAGTTGCACGGCAGAACCCCTGCCATGCTCAATTTTTCTACCGGTTATTTAGGGATGACCTCGGCCTGCCGGCTCGCCCGGATACAAAACGTATTGACTTCGCGCCGTTTTATCGAAGCCGCCAAACTCAACGAAGATATCGAGAAATTGAGCGGCATTGTCAAAATTGTGTATCTGGAAGATTTAGCAAAAAATGTAACAATTTTCGAAAAACTTAACGGATTGATGCAGTGTAAAACGGCTGATTACTGGTACAAACACAGCCGCTACAGCTCGGACAGTCCTGCAACCGTACTGTTTACCTCCGGTTCCGAGGGTACGCCAAAGGGCGTGGTATTATCACATGCCAACGTTTTATCCAATCACCGGCAATTAGGGGCAAGAGTCAGCTTTACTTCGCAGGACTCGGTGCTCAATGTGCTGCCGATGTTTCACTCCTTCGGATTCACCGCCGGCACGCTGTTTCCGGTGCTAAACGGGATCAAAACCTTTCTATATCCGACCCCCCTGCACTATAGTGTGATTCCGGAAATTGCCTACGAACAAAATGCCACGGTATTGTTCAGTACCAATACATTTCTTGCCGCCTACGGCAAGAAAGCCCACGCTTATGATTTCTATAGTGTTCGATACGTATTTGCCGGCGCCGAAAAACTTCATGAAAACACCCGAAAACTGTGGGCTGAAAAATTCGGCATCCGGATTCTGGAGGGCTACGGCGCGACGGAAACCAGCCCGGTTACTTCGGTCAATACACCCATGGAGTGCAAAGCAGGGACTGTTGGACGATTTTTTCCTGCAATGCGCTACAAACTTGAGCCGGTACCGGGCATTGAAGACGCCGGAAAACTGCATGTTGCCGGCCCCAACATCATGCTGGGTTATCTGTTGGCGGACAATCCAGGGCAATTGGTTCCTCCTGCATCGCTTTACGGCGAGGGCTGGTACGACACCGGCGACATCGTCCACGTTGACTTGGAAGGTTATATCAGCATTCGTGGGCGCAGTAAGCGGTTTGCCAAAATCAGCGGCGAAATGATTTCGCTAACTGCAGTGGAGCAGCTTACCGGTAAAGTATGGCCTGAAGCACACCATGCCGTAGTCTCCCTGCCCGACCCCAGAAAAGGCGAGCAACTCATTTTGATGACCACCCAAAAAGGTGCGGATCTCAAACATCTAATGGAGTCTACCCCCGGTGTCTCAGCGATAAACTTTCCTAAAAAAATCATGATTATAGATAAATTGCCGGTGCTGGCGACCGGTAAAACCGACTATGCAACAGTAACCGAGCTGGCTAACGAGGAATTTTTGTAAGAAATCAACCTAATACCTTATACAGCCGATAACGCTAAAACCAAACACAATTGCCACCACAACAATATACATGGGATCTTGCGATCAATTCTAATGAACAAAGCCATTTACCCGTTACTTGTCGCTCAATTTCTGTCCGCTTTTGCCGACAATGCCATCTTGTTTACCGTTATTGCGATGGTCTTGCAATCGCCCCACCTGCCGGGCTGGTATGTTCCCGCACTGCAGAGTGTGTTTTTAATCGCTTTTGTGGTGATAGCACCATGGGCCGGCGCATTTGCCGACGAGCATGCAAAGTCGCGGGTATTGATTATCGCAAACCTGATTAAAGCGGTTGGCGCTGCTTTACTGCTGATTAACATAGAACCGTTGCTGGCTTATGCCGTAGTCGGACTCGGCGCCGCTGTCTACAGCCCGGCAAAATACGGCATCCTGCCGGAATTGGCGGAACATAAATTTTTAGTCAAAGCAAACAGCTGGATAGAAGGTTCCACCATTCTCGCAATTCTTACCGGCATGATCGTAGGTGCTAAAATCGCTGATTATTCGGTTCGCCTGGCGTTAATTGTTACCATCGTGCTTTTCCTGGTTTCCGCAGCAGTCACCTTGCTATTGCCGGTATTTCCATCCAGAACGGCGGAACCCGGTTCCAAAATTATCCGTTTCGGCAAACAGATCAGCCGCTTCTGTATCACACCGCGCTCACGATTTGCCATCTTAGGCGCCTCGTTATTTTGGGCTACTGCCGCCACCTTGCGCGTGATTCTAATTGCCTGGGCACCATTGGTTTTATTGACCAAAGATGCCACTGAAATAGCCGAGCTAACACTATTCCTGGCCATCGGCATCATCGCCGGCTCAGCCCTGGTGCCAAAACTGATCCCGCTGGAGTTACTGCGCAGGGCCAGAATCCCGGCCTATATTATGGCCCTGTTTATCATCGGACTGAGCTTTGCTAGCGATCTGTGGACTGCCAGACTGGCACTATTGGCGATTGGCATGGCCGGAGGCATGTTTATCGTGCCGATCAATGCAGCGCTGCAGGAAATCGGCCAACAGGGAATCGGCAGCGGCAACGCCGTTGCCCTACAAGGTTTTTTCCAAAATGCAGCGATGCTCGCGGCCGTCGGAAGCTACACATACATCGCTTTATTAGACGTCAGTCCAGTCAGCACTATGTCAGTATTAGGCGCGTTGGTCTTTATCGCAACCTTTTCAGTTTCGCGGCACTTGCCGAGCACCCTCCCGAACAGCAATAAAGGCCGCAATTAAAGCGGACAATAAATCATTTGTGTTCCCTGTCAAACCGTCAAATTCAAAGACGGATCATTCACCCATATGGCTTGAGGCTCTTCGTTAACTTCATCCACAAACAGACGTTTTTGTAGTTTTCAAATGTTGTATTGCGCTAAATTAGCGATATACTGCTTTCTGTATTACAGATGTTCCTGCAGCAGGAGATGAGATGACCACACGCTACCGCCGATTTCGAGATATTTCAACCAGTGAACGCATTTTAGATACCTTATTTCTATTGACCATTGGCCTGGGGTATTTATTTGCCCTAACTCATTTATACTTTTCCCATAGCAGCCGCGATGGCAAACCGGGCTTATCAATCGAAGATGTAATGATTGCTTATTATGGATCGCATGATCACAGCCGCCTGGGCGCGGCAATCAATGGCCCGATGGAGCCGAATTTGAAATCTAAAACCGATAAACTGGTGATTTTGAAATGGTTGCAGAATGGCAAAGACAAGGACGAATACTTGGAAAAAGTAGCGCCGATAATCCAACGCGACTGTGCAGCTTGCCATTCGCCTGCAAATAATTCCGGATTACCCGATCTCACCCGTTATGAAACGATTCTCGAAGTTGCCGACACCAGAGGGGCATCACTGCCGGCTTTGGTAAGGGTATCGCATATTCATTTGTTTGGCATTGCGTTTATTCTATTTTTTACCGGAAAAATCTTTATTTTGACCGAACTTAATCCTGTTTTAAAAAGAATCATTGTCGCAATTCCCTTTGCCGCAATGCTAATTGATATTTTATCCTGGTATGTAACCACCGTAGTTCCAAGCTTTGCATATGTTGTCGTGATTTCCGGTGCATTACTTGGCTTGTCTATGGGAATCCAAATTTTGGTCAGTCTGTATCAGATGTGGTTTTACCCTTTTCATCCTTCGCTGCAGATTCCGCTCGAATTGCAGCAACGGATTAAAAAATGCCATGAAATTCTTGATGGCTTTGGTTATGAAATGATTCCTGAAAGTAACGGTTGGTTGGTCAAGGAATCATTACGTTCCTGGCAGTTTTTACACGATGTCGATGAACTGGAAGAATACGTCGATGAAGTACGGGACCGGCACCAAAGCGACTGATCGAAATGCTGGAAGCGCTTAAAACAAGAACTATGCTAACCAATTTAACCGAATCTGCCATTTTGAAATCAGGCACCGCTTTCCACTCTACGGTTTTTTCGTTCCCTCATCACCGGTTTTCTCTGCTCCTGGTTTATGAAAATTTCGTCCATTCCGTTGGGAATCTATATCCATATTCCCTGGTGTATAAAAAAATGCCCGTATTGCGATTTCAATTCGCACGCAGTTAAATCAAATCTGCCCGAATTTATCTATATCGAAACGCTACTGACTGATCTAAGCTTAGACTTACTCCGCTTTGAAGAAACCCGCCCTGTCAGCCATATTTTTATCGGCGGCGGCACACCCAGCCTGTTTTCCCCCGAGGCACTCGATACCATGCTGAACGGCATCCGGCAACAAATCGGATTTGTTGCCGATACTGAAATCACGCTGGAAGCCAACCCGGGCACGTTCGAGAGCGAAAAATTCGCCGAATTCAGGGCGATTGGTATCAATCGCTTATCAATCGGCATCCAAAGTTTTGATGATGACTGCTTACGCAGGCTGGGGCGCGTACATAGCTCAGCCGAGGCGATACGCGCTGCTGAAATAGCCCATCGGTCCGGATTTGACAATTTCAACCTGGATCTGATGTTCGGTTTGCCGGAAGCTCAGCCCGACACCAGTTTAACGGATGTTGCCACAGCAATCCGCCTGCAACCGAAACATCTTTCCCTCTATCAATTCACATTGGAACCGAATACCTATTTTCACAAATATCCGCCACACTTACCCGAGCCGGACGCAATTGTCGCCGAACAATTGCAGTGCCAGCAGCGTTTGCGGGAACGAGATTTTTTTCAATACGAAATTTCTGCGTATGCGCAACCGGGTTATCAATGCCGGCATAATCTGAATTATTGGCAGTTCGGTGATTATCTGGGTATCGGCGCCGGTGCGCACGGCAAAATCAGCCGCTCGTTACCGGACAAAATCCATCGTTACAGTAAAATGAAAAGCCCGGAACAATATATGTACGGGATTAAACAACACAGACCTTATTTGACCGAACACAGCATCGCCCCGGCCGATTTACCGCTGGAATTCGTTATGAACCATCTGCGTATGCGCCGGGGCTTTAATATAGCGACCTACAGGGAAAGGACCGGTTTGGCTGACAATACTCTGCAACCGGCTTTGGCCCAATGTATTGAGCGAGGTTTGTTGCAGCAACACCGGAATCGTTATTATTGTTCGGAAAAAGGTTGGTTTTTTTTAGATACGATTTTGCAGCAATTCATGCCGGAGTGAAGCATCGAATCATATCCCCGTACTACCGATCAAGGCATGCCTTACTCAAACCGGCTTGAGCCTTGACCGGGATCGATTGCAAAACACTTGCTTCGACCAGCCCGGGGGCCGGTCTACTGCTATTAAGAAGGTAGGGTTCTGTTGCAAAGAACCCGTAAACCGAATATAAAATTTATCGGGCGCTCAAAATACTGATACCTTTTAACAAAGTTAACGCCTCATGTAAAGGATAGTCCTGGATGTCTTCTTCATTCAGGTTCTTTTCCTCCTCCCCTTTTGTTTTTTTCGGTTTACTATTGCCATTTTCCAAATGGCGGCTTAAGTCGGATTCTTTGACGGGTTGGAATTTGGAGATATCCAACGATTGCAGCTTCACTTTCTCCAGCGTGATATCCGGTTCAATACCTTCCGCCTGAATCGACCGTCCTGAAGGTGTGTAATAACGGGCTGTGGTTAATTTAACCGCCCCTCCGTTGCTGGTCGGTAAAATAGTCTGCACCGAACCTTTGCCGAAGGATTTTTCACCCATGATTACAGCTCGTTTATGATCTTGCAGTGCGCCGGCAACAATCTCCGACGCTGAAGCGGAGCCGGCGTTAATCAGCACAACTATCGGCGCACCTTGCAACAGGTCGTCCGGTGCCGCATTGAACCTCATTTCCGAATCCTTCAGGCGCCCTTCAGTATAAACGATTAAGCCCTGGGGGAGAAAAGCATCGCTCACCGCGACCGCCGCATTCAATACCCCGCCCGGATTGTTGCGCAGATCCAGTACCAACCCCTTCAGTTTTCCGCCGTTTTCCTTTTCCAATTCGTCCATCGCTTCTTTCAGCGCCGTGCCGGTACCTGATTGAAAACTGCTGATACGTAAATAACCGTAACCTTTTTCCAAAATCCGGCTTTTGACACTCTTAACTTTGATAATGTCCCTAGTAATAGTGACTTTCAAAGGCGCTTCCTCGCCTTCCCTAACCACCGTTAACGTTATATCACTGCCCGGTTCTCCGCGCATCAATTTCACCGCATCGGTCAGAGTCATTCCTTTGACCGGCTTTTCATCCAACCTGATAATCAAATCCCCGGCTTGCATACCGGCCCTTTGCGCCGGAGTATCATCTATCGGGGAAACCACCTTGACAAAACCGTCTTCCATAGTCACTTCAATTCCCAGTCCGCCGAATTGGCCGGTTGTTCCTTCCTTAAGACTTTTGTATTCTTCACCGTCCAGATAGGCGGAGTGCGGGTCGAGCCCGGTCAACATGCCGCGAATTGCATCCTGCAATAATTTATTGTCGGAAACCGGTTCTACATAGTCATTTTTAATTCGTCCGAAAATTTCCGTAAAAGTACGCAAATCGTCGTAGGGAAGTTCTTGTCTTTGCTGTGTTGATGCGAAGTCTTCCTTGTCCGCCACCACACTGCCGCCGATACTGATCAAAACACCCAGCATGACACCGAATGACAAGACAACTATGTTTCTCTGTTTAAGCATTTGTTTTTAAACTCCAAATAAACCCAATCCCAAGCACGTTTCCTCAATATAGGAGATTTCCCATAAGCTTATGGATATACTTTAAAAATTTCAACCGGCTAATTTTGCTTTCATAACGCAGATACAAGTTGCATCGTCGCCGGAAGTGAATAAAATAAACAATTTCAGCACTGAGAGCGGTTGAGTCAGCCGTGTATTATCCGTTCACCGGCACAAAAAATAATTAATACCATAATATCAGCATAAAAGTATATACCTTTAGCGGCGTTGTTTTTTACACCACTGCACCGGATCAACCGGCTTCCCTTTATTCCTGATACCGAAATAAAGTCCCACCCGCTCTCTTCCGCCGCTGTTACCGACTGATGCAATAATATCGCCGGCTTCTACCCAGTCACCGACACTTTTGTATAGACTTTGATTAAAAGCGTAAAGTGTCATATATCCTTTACCATGATCGATAATAACCAGTAATCCGTACCCTCTAAGCCAGTCGGCATACACGACTCGCCCGCGACTTATGGCACGGATATCGTCGCCCTCGTCCGCAGCGATCAAAACGCCGTCCCAACGGCTTTCAGAACGCCGGCTGCCAAAGGTTTTAACTAACTTCCCTTTTATAGGCCAGGGCAATTGACCTTTTTTCTGTAGAAAAGGCTTACCGGGACCGGACTCAACAGGATAATCATCCAGCGCTTTCTGTAAAGCTGCGATCAATTGCTGAAGTCTTTGTTCACTTTCAAGCAGCTTATTTAATTGCTGTTGTTTGGATAACTGATCTTTGTTCAGTTTGGTTAAGAAAAGTTCCCGCTGTTGCTTAGTCTCTAACAGAGCATTTTGCTCGACTGTTTTTTGTTCTTGTAGCTTCTGCAGCCGCGCAGACTGCAGCATTTGCTCCTTTTCCAGTTCGTTTAAGCGGGACAAACTTGCGGTTATATCTTCAAGCTTGGCCAGTCTTGCCCTGTTAAAATAGTCATAATATACCATCATTCTGCTGGATAACGCCGGATCCTGCTGATTTAGCAGTAATTTCAGCTTTTCACTTTTTCCCAAGGCATGTGCAGCGCGTATCTGACCTTGCAAGCCTTTTTTGTGCCGATCAATGTTTTGTCGCTGTTTGTTTATATTCTGGCGAATTTCCGTCAATTGCTGCCGCGTATTGCTTGCTTGCTCAGCCAATTGCTTTAAAGTAAGCGCAATAACTCCATAGTTTTTTTCAATTTCCGCCAACTGGCTGTGCAAACGTTCTTTTTTTTCCCGAATTTGTTCAATATTCAGGGCTACCTGTTTAATCCTGTCTCGAACCTCAGATAGCTCCTTATTTTTTATTGCTATATCAGCGGCAGCGAATGCTATATCGAAGAACAGCATGCACCACAAAAACAAGATAATACGCATTCGCAAATCAAAGTGACTTATAAAATGATTGACCGTTCATTTCCGGCGACGGATCAATCCCCGGAAGGTGCGATAGGGTGGACGACTGATCTATCAATTCTACGGCCATTCCCGATTCAGCGTACCCCGCCATGGCTTATCGGTCGGGAATCTCGCATTATACTTGCCGTTTTCCACGGTGCCGAATCCATATAAAACCGACAATACGACAGATTTAGACTGGTTCATCATTTGCGCAGCTTCTTTGGATTGTTTGGTTTTAATATTTTCACTCCTGAATGCCGATGGATTAATTAACTTTGCTCTCGGCTCATCACCAATAACAATTGAAATAGAGGCGATAATTTGTTAGTATTTATGACTTTTTCAATTTTATCGAAATAAAAAAGCCCGCATTTAAATCAGCATTATATTAATATCTATCGACAACTTCTATGGACAAATAGTTAACATTATGTTTTTTTAATTGAAATTTACTGCAGCGTGCGAATTAACATGGAAACCAATGAAGATCATATCAATTATAAAGATGCTGACATAACAAGGGCGGCACGGTGCCTGAAAGCAATGTCGCATCCGTTGCGGCTAAAAATTCTATGCGTACTCGGCAATAATTCTATCAGCGTGCAAGACATTGTCGAAAAAGTCGGCACCAGTCAAAGCAACATTTCTCAGCATTTAGCCATATTAAGAGAAAAAGATATACTCGGTTATAAAAAAGAAGCGAACCGCGTCTACTACTTCATAGACGACGAGCGTATGCTGCAGCTCATCAAAATGATGCGCGATGTTTTTTGCAACGACTGATAAAATAGACCGCTCACTTTTTTTATTACCTAAGGTTATCAATGGATCGTTATATAGATTTTATCACCAATCACTGGATGCTTTTCGTCGCCCTCTGCGTGGTTACTTTTTTGCTTATTCAGGATTTGATAGAAAGTTTATTAAATAAATTCGAGTCGATTTCGCCGCTCATGGCCGTCACCAAAATGAATGACGAGAGTACCGTTATTATTGATGTCAGTGAAGAAAATGAGTTTGCTAGCGGCCATATAGAAAATGCAGTCAATGCACCGTTCGGCAACTTTGACCAGCACAGCGACAAACTTGCCCCCTATAAATCATCGCCGGTAATTGTTGTCTGCCAAACCGGTGCGCGTTCCGCCTCCGCCTGTAAAAAACTGAGCAAAATGGGCTTTGAAAACATACTTAACATGACCGGCGGTATACGCTCCTGGAAAGAAAACAATTTACCGATCAAAATAACAAAGAAAAATTAAACACATTTTGATCTAATTACTTAACCCTCATTTTCAACCAACATACAGATAAAATCGCCATGGCCGAAGAAAAACAATTTTCCATCCAAAGGATATATACCAAGGACATCTCTTTCGAGACTCCCAATTCACCCAAAGTATTTACTGAAGCATGGAAACCTGAAGTTGAATTCAATATGGGATCTCACGTTGAACCCATAGACCAAAAACACTATGAAGTCATATTAACCATTACCGTTACCGTTAAAAGTGGCGGTAATACTGCCTACCTGGCCGAAGCAAGCCAAGCCGGGATCTTTGTTCTGGAGAATTTTTCCGACAGAGAGAAAGGCCCAATGATAGGCAGCTACTGCCCTAACATTCTGTTCCCTTTTGCCAGAGAAGTCATTTCCGACCTCGTTGTAAAAGGCGGTTTTCCGCAATTACTACTGGCCCCTGTCAATTTTGATGCGCTTTATGCTCAGCATATTCAGCAGAAGCAGGCGCAAGCCCAGCAAAACGAACCAGCAGACACGGAAACTATTAACTAACCGTATCGCATGGACACCGGGATCAGTATTCTTGGGGCGGGCACGTGGGGTACCGCGCTGGCGATTTTGGCAGCCCGTAACGGCTGCCAAACGATGCTCTGGGGACACACACCGGAACATATTGAGTCCCTTCGAATACATAATGAAAACAGCCGATATTTACCGGGCTTAAAATTTCCCGGCAAATTGAGTGTCACAGATTCTATAGAGGAAGCATGCCGATTCAGCAGACTGTTATTAATTTCCGTGCCCAGCCATGCATTTAGCGAAACATTATTAAAGCTAAAACCTCACATATATGCAGATACCCGCATTGCTTGGGCAACCAAAGGTTTTAACCCTGATGACAGCGCCCTGCTGCATCAGGTCGTCGCGGCAATTCTTCCGGGGGATATTCCCACCGCCATTCTCTCCGGCCCCACCTTTGCCCGTGAAGTTGCGGCCGATTTGCCGACCGCCGTTACCATTGCATCGACCAGGCCTGAGTTTGCCGACCAACTGGCCACGATTTTACACAGTCAAAACTTTAGAGCCTATACGAGTACCGATATTATCGGCGTGCAAATTGGCGGAGCCGTTAAAAATATTCTTGCTATTGCTGCCGGCATTTCAGATGGACTCGGTTTTGGAGCAAATACCAGGGCGGCATTGATCACCAGAGGCCTACACGAAATCATGCGCCTGGGAATCGCTATGGGAGGAAGACAGGAAACATTTATGGGGCTTGCCGGACTCGGCGATCTGGTCCTGACATGCACCGACAACCAATCCAGAAACCGACGCTTTGGGCTGGGCCTGGGTAAAGGAGCAGGCAGAGAACAAACGATTAAACAAATTAACCAGGAAATTGAAGGTATTGCGGCTACCAAAGAAACCATCTTACTGGCTAAAAAATACGACGTCGATATGCCGATCGCAGTACAAACATATAAAGTTCTTTTTGAAGACCTCCCCCCACTGACCGCGGTACATAATCTTCTTGACCGGGATAAGAAGGCCGAAACATAGCAATCCGTTACATCAAAAAAACTGGCCGAAAATCCATTATTAGTCTATTCTATTTACTATAAGTTTTATAAACTTACCTAATATTTCTAATGTAAATTATTTTAAATAGACTACTATAGATGGAGCTTGCCATGCTACACATCATCGACAGCTTTCCAGTAGACCACTCAGAACTGGAATTAACCAATTCCGGCGATACCGTTTTGTTTCTTAAAAATGCGGTTTTCGCAGTGAAAAAATGCGACAGTAATTTGAGTATGTTAAGACAAGTGCTTTCCCATTTGAATATGTGCGTGCGCAAAACAGACTTGATCTCACGCGGACTTTCTCCCAGCGAACTTGCACACAATGTTACCATTATTGACGAGCAGGAATACCGGGCCATAACCGAACAGGATGGCGCGATCAGGTCTTGGAACTGATCATCATCACGGCTTGACTGATTATTTAATTTCCTGTCCCGAACCCCAACTGCCGCCAAGCTTCGTAGACCACGACGGCAACTGCATTGGACAAATTCAGGCTGCGGCTCTGTGGCGTCATTGGAATCAGCAGGCGGTTCGACCTCTCCAAAGAATCAAGAATATGCTCGGGCAGACCACGAGTTTCGGGGCCAAACAGCAGAGAATCGTTAGCTTGATACGTGATCTCCGAATACCTCCTTGTACCCTTGGTGGTCAACGCCAGCACTCTCTGCGGGCGCATTTTCTCCAAAAACGATTGATAATCGGGATAAGTTCGAACATCGGCAAAATCCCGGTAGTCCAACCCGGCGCGGCGCAGTTTTTTTTCATCCAGCTTAAACCCCAACGGCTCGATTAGATGCAAGCGGCTTCCGGTATTGGCCGCAAGCCGCATAATATTACCGGTATTTGGCGGAATCTCCGGTTGATAAAGCACGATATTGAGCATAATGATAAGTCTGCGGATTAAATATCCAGATTCAAACAAACCGACCGCCAACTAGGCAACGAACGAGGTTTTCAAATTTTATAAAAACTCCTGCGGCCCCTCATCACCTTGGCAACTGGCGCTCATCGTGCCAGCAAAACCAAACGAGCGAATAACACCTTAACTTGGACGACAGCATAGATGCCCTGCAAACGCTGCTGAGCAGCGCGCCAACTCATAAAACGCATCACCCTTTAACCATTTTGCTTTTGCCGATCAATAATCCTTCGGCTCAACCGGCTCAAGCCTCCAGATTTCCCTGTTATATTCCCGTATCGTCCTATCAGTAGAAAACTTGGCGCTGGCCGCGCAGTTTAGGATGCTCATTTTTGTCCAACGCTCCTGATCCTGATAGGCTTCCTCCACCCTTTTCTGTGCATCGATATAGCTGCGAAAATCGGCAATTGTCATCCAGGGATCATTTGGGCTTTTTAAAGACTTGATGATATCGCTAAACTTTCCGGGTTCAAACTGATTAAAATGCCCGCACTCCAGCAAATTCATAACGCGCTGTAAATCCTCGTCCTGTTCGATAATCGATTGCGGATCATAATGCGGGCGCAAATCCTGTATTTGTTCCTCAGTCAGGCCGAAAAGAAAAAAATTGTCAGCACCGACTTCTTCCCTGATTTCAATATTCGCTCCATCCAAAGTGCCTATTGTTAAAGCTCCATTCATCATGAATTTCATGTTACCGGTACCGGACGCCTCCTTCCCTGCCGTGGAAATCTGCTCGGATAAATCAGCTCCGGGACAAATTTTTTCCATCGCGGAAACCCTATAATTCGGTAAAAAAACCATTTTCAAGCGATTGCCGACATCGACGTCGGCGTCGACCACCTTGGCAACGTTATTAATCAATTTGATAATCCTTTTTGCCATGTGATAACCCGGAGCGGCCTTTCCGCCAATCAGGACACAACGGGGAATCCAGTTCTCCGTGTCGCCCCGCTTAATCCGGTCATACATATGTATCACATGCAGCACATTAAGTAATTGCCGCTTATATTCATGAATACGTTTGACCTGGACATCGAATAATGCATCCACACTCAATTCCACATCGAGCTCGGCTTTCTTAAAGTCGATCAACCGTTGCTTAGCGCTTTGCTGGACGGCATGCCAACGTTTACGGAATTCGGCATTTTCTGCATAGGGCACCAGTTTATGCAGCTCTTCAAGATCAACCAACCAGCCGTCGCCGATCGTTTCGCTGATCAATTCCGCCAAATCCGGGTTGCATGCGGCCAGCCAGCGGCGAGGCGTGACACCGTTGGTTTTATTGTTGAATTTTCCCGGCCAAAGTTCGTAAAAATCCTTAAACAGTCCTTTCTGAAGCAGATCGGAATGCAACTGCGCCACACCATTCACCGAGAAGCTGCCCACAATCGCCAGATAAGCCATTCTCACTTGCTTGACCGGGCCTTCTTCGATCAACGACATTCTGCTCATCCGCTCGTTATCACCGGGCCAGTGAGCGGACACCTCCGACAAGAACCGAGCATTAATTTCGTAGATTATGTCCATCAGTCGCGGCAGTAACCGTTGGAACAGATCGACCGGCCATTTTTCTAATGCCTCAGGCAGCAAGGTATGATTGGTATATGCCATCGTCTGGCGGGTGATAGACCAGGCCCTGTCCCAGGTTAGACCGTGCTCATCCATTAACAGCCGCATCAGTTCAGCAACCGCAATACTCGGATGAGTATCATTCAACTGAAAGCAGTGCTTCTCTGCAAAACGGCAGAAATCCTTGCCATGCCGATCAACCCAACCGGAAATCACATCCTGCAAACTGGCAGAGGCGAGAAAGTATTGCTGTTGTAGCCGCAACTCTTTACCGTTTTCATTGGCATCGTTAGGATACAAGACCATGGTAATCTGTTCCGCATTGTTTTTTGCTGCAACAGCTTCAGGATAGCTGCCGGCATTAAATTCCTGCAGATCAAACTCTTCAGTAGCCATCGCTTTCCATAAACGCAGTGTATTGACGGTGCCATTCCGATAACCCGGTACCGGCGTATCATATGGCACGGCCAATACATCCCGGGTATCGACCCAACAAACTCTTGTACTACCGTCTTCCTCGGTCCATATCCGGGTTTGGCCGCCAAATTTAATCCGCCGGATGTGCTCCGGTCTTTCAATTTCCCATACGTTGCCGTTGCGTAACCAGTGATCGGGCTTTTCCATTTGCTCGCCGTTAATAATTTCCTGCGCAAACATACCGTATTCATATCTCAACCCGTAGCCGGTTACCGGCAACTGCAATGTCGCACAGCTGTCAATAAAGCAGGCAGCCAATCGCCCCAGACCGCCATTCCCCAGCCCCGCATCCGGTTCGCTGTCGATCAATTCCTCAATGTCCAATCCAAGCTCATACATCGCGCGGGTTGCGGCATCGGTAACACCCAGGTTAAGCATGGCGTTACTCAAGGTCCTACCCATCAGAAATTCCATTGAAAGGTAATAAGCCTTTTTACAGTTTTGTTCCTTATAGGTATGTTGGGTATTTTTCCAACGCTCCACGAGCCGGTCACTGATGACAAGCGACAAAGCCTCGTAGGCATAATGCGGTGATTTACAACTTTGATCCCGCCCCAATCTGTGACCGTAATAATGTTTAAAATCGGCAATCAGGTTTTTTTTCTCCATGCCCAACTTGGGCAGATTGGTAATAGTTGCCTTGGGGCGGCTTTTTTGGAAATTTGTGTTCGGCATAATCAAATAGTTTTGGTTTAAATTGGTTTCAGCCGGTTATTGAGTTTTTAAAGCATTGTTGCGGATTTAAGCTTATACGGACTTAAACGGAAAATCCGGTGAAACCGGCACATTGAAAAACAGGCAGCCGGTAGAATGAAAGCATCCTCCTACCAGCCCAAATGGATATTTATGTTAATTTACCGTGACATTGTTTGAACTTTTTCCCTGACCCGCATGGACAAGGATCATTCCGGCCCACTTTTTTACCTTCACGTATAAAAGGCTGCTGTGCCTGTTCCTGCTGCATCTGTTCCTGCTCCTGCTGCTGCTCATCTTCTATCGCGCTGACTTCAGCATGTTCGTAATGCAGCTCCTGGGGCATTTGGCGTTGCGCATCAATAGCCTGAACATCCTCCTCCTGGGCCACTTTGACTTTGGCTAAAATGCTGATCACTTCATATTTAATATGATCCAGCAAGCGGGTAAACATTTCAAAGGATTCCCTTTTATATTCCTGTTTAGGGTCTTTTTGTGCGTATCCCCTGAGATGAATCCCCTGACGCAAATGATCCATTGCGGCAAGGTGCTCTTTCCAGTTGTTATCCAAAACCTGCAGCATCACGGATTTTTCAAAATGGCGCAAGACATCGGCAGTCATTAACTGCTCTTTATCCTGGTGCTTTTGCTCTACAATATCGACAATTTTATTGCGCAGTGATTCTTCATGCAACGATTCGTCTTCCTGTAACATCCTGGCGACCGGGATCTCGGCATCAAACTCCAGTTTCAGATGCTCTTCCAATCCCTTAATGTCCCACTGCTCCTCCATCGTTTTCGGGGGAATATACTCGGTAATCACATCATTGATAACATCGCGGCGAATTGCCGTAATAATATCGGAAATATCATCCGACGCCATGAGTTCATTACGTTGTTCATAAATGACTTTACGCTGGTCATTGGCCACGTCATCAAAAGCCAAAATCTCTTTACGGATATCGAAATTGCGTCCTTCCACTTTGCGTTGCGCATTTTCTATCGCACGCGTTACCCATGGGTGCTCAATAGCCTCTCCATCATCCAAACCCAGCTTTTGCATCAAACCGGCGACACGATCTGATGCAAATATACGCATCAAATCGTCTTCCAATGAGAGATAGAAACGGGACGATCCCGGATCTCCCTGACGGCCGGAACGGCCTCGCAGTTGATTATCAATACGCCGGGATTCATGCCGTTCGGAACCGATAACATGCAACCCGCCACTGGCAATAACTTGTTCATGGCGGTCAAGCCAAGTACCGCGAACCATTTCCTTCTCACTTTCAGGAACGTCCTCTCCAAGCGCCAGTAATTCGGCGTCCAGATTTCCGCCCAACACAATATCCGTGCCGCGTCCGGCCATATTGGTAGCGATGGTAACAGCTCCCGGTCTTCCCGCCTGTTCGATTATGTGGGCCTCTCGTTCATGTTGCTTGGCGTTAAGCACTTCATGTTTGATATTCTGCTTTTTCAGCAGCGAAGAAATCAGTTCCGAATTTTCGATGGAGGTGGTCCCCACCAGTACCGGCTGACCACGAGCGACACAGTCCTTAATATCCTCAACAACCGCAAAATATTTTTCCCTCGCGGTTAAATAAACCTGATCCCCCCTGTCTTCCCGGATCATTGGCCTATGGGTCGGAATAACCACCACTTCCAGTCCATAAATTTTATTTAACTCAAACGCTTCGGTGTCGGCGGTGCCAGTCATTCCTGACAATTTTTTGTATAACCGGAAGTAATTCTGGAAAGTAATGGACGCCAAGGTCTGGTTATCTTCCTGGACTTTGACATTCTCTTTGGCTTCGACGGCCTGATGCAGACCGTCCGACCAGCGTCGACCGCTCATTACCCGGCCGGTAAATTCGTCAACAATAACCACTTCATTATTTTTGACAATATAATCGACATCCCTATGGAATAAGATATGCGCCCGCAATGAAGCGCTCAGGTAATGCATCAGGCGAATATTGGCCGCGTCATACAAACTTCCGCCCTCGGAGATCATACCGCGTTCGGCCATCAGTTGCTCAACATGCTCATGACCTTCCTCAGTCAGATAAATCTGCCGCGCTTTTTCATCGACAGTAAAATCGCCCGGCCCGTTTTCTTCTTCCTGCTTGGTCAGAAAAGGAATAATTTGATTGGCTTTGATATAGGCGTCAGCTTCATTATCGGTGGGACCGGATATAATCAAAGGTGTCCTGGCCTCATCAATAAGAATGGAATCCACCTCGTCAATAATCGCAAAATTCAAATCCCGCTGAACCTTCTGCTCAAGACTGAACGCCATATTGTCACGCAAATAATCGAAACCGAACTCGTTATTTGTCCCGTAAGTAATATCAGCCCCATAGGCCGCGCGCCGTTCGCTGCTAGACATGTCACTGACAATAACGCCGGTGGTCATGCCTAAAAAGGCATAAAGCCGCCCCATCCACTCCGAGTCGCGTTTGGCCAGGTAATCGTTAACAGTAACCACGTGCACGCCTTTACCCGGCAATGCATTCAAATACGCTGCCAGCGTCGCCATCAATGTTTTACCTTCACCGGTTTTCATTTCGGAAATTTTGCCGTTGTGCAGCACCATCCCACCGATAAGCTGCACATCAAAATGACGCATACCGAAAACCCGGACCGACGCTTCCCTGACAGTAGCGAACGCTTCGGGAAGCAATTTATCCAGCTTTTCGCCGTCTGCCAAACGTTGCCTGAACTCTTCCGTTTTCGCTCTCAGCGCGTCGTCACTCAACGATTCATATTGGGAAGCCAGCGCATTTATCTTCTTTACCAGCTTCATTTTTTTCTTAATCAGCCGATCATTACGGCTGCCAACAATTAATTTGACGAGCTTGCCTAGCATTCTTCTTTCCGGATAAAAAATAGTTAAAAGTGATTACAAAACTTTAGAATTATATACCTATTGGGGCACCTGTTACTACAGAAAATCATATTACAGTAGAATAACCGAGCGACCATTTAACGCCAAAGAATGTTTATTAATCAATATCAAAGCTCACATCAACAGTTTTACACCGGCACTCAGCCGCAAACCGCCTCCTTATGGCCCTCTAAATAAAATGACAAATTTAATTGCTGATCTACAGCCTCGATATTTATCGCCATGA
>JBNLCC010000128.1:0-37627 GCA_050303615.1 Methylococcaceae bacterium
AAGACTTTGTGCTTCCGCGATCTCATGATATCCGGGTGGTTTCCGGCATCGCCAGCCATTGCTTGCGGGACAACGACAGCGGCTGCAGGCGATCCTCGATCAGCGTTCGCACTACCGTTTGCGCAGCCTCCGGTTTAGCGAAGCGCAGTGCATGCCGTTTCATCTGCGCCATTCTGTCGGGATCGTCCAGCAACTTGGATATTTTAAATGGAAGAGTGATGAGGTCATTACACTTGATTGCAATGCCTTCTTCCAGCAAATGGTCGCAGTTGCGTTCCTCTTGTCCGGGAATCGGATTAAACACGCACATGGGCAGACCGCTGGCGACGGCTTCGGCGGTGGTCAGTCCTCCCGGCTTGCCGATGAAGAGATCCGCCGCTTTCATCCAACGGTGCATTTCGTCGGTATAACCGGACACCCGAACCGCGCAATTATGTTGATTCCGCACACGGTGCTCAACGCGATGTCTCAACTCTGCGTCACGGCCGCAGACCACCAATATTTGCGCCCGATGGCTAAGGGGCAGGAGCTGTTCCAAAATGAAATCGGTAGGACTGACCCCCAGTGCACCGGCGGACAGCAGCAATATCGGCTTCGTTGGGTCTAAACTGAGCCGGGCGCATTCCTGCGCCCGATCGACGGAGTTGCCGAACGCCGGATCGATGGGAATGCCGGAGACGGTGATCCGATCCGTCGGCATTCCCAACATCTGCAGATACGCTTTGGTTTCGTCGATCGCTACGAAGTAACGGTGAAAGGCTCGCGATAGCCACATAGCGTGAAAATCGAAATCGGTCACGACGATAGAAAGCTGGGCCTGCAACTGTCCGGTCGCGATCAGGTGGGAAATAATCCCGGCGGGCATGAAATGGGTACAGACGGTGATGTGAGGATCGAAGGCGCGGATAAAGCGAACCAGAGGCTTGGTATTCAGCCGATCGATCATGTGCCTCATGGTATCCGTTCGCCAAGGTTCATCGCTGGTCTTGTACCACCATCCGAGGAAGTTTGGCGCTGACTTTACCAAGGAGGTGTAAAAGGTGGAGTAAAAATCCCTGAACAGTTTATTGGTGTACTGTAAGGCGTCGTTATTGATAACTTCCACAACGCTCGCATCGGCGGCAAAGGTTTTTTCCAGCGCGGCCGCTGCCTTGATGTGACCCATGCCAGCGCTGACGGACATGATTAGAACGCGCTTTTTGCTCATACAAAGAATTCCGTGTGATATTCCGCGCCGCCCTAGCAAAACAGGGAGCGATCAAAAACAGATTCGAGCTGATGATCAAGCATATCGTCTTTCAAGGTTACGCCGGACAGCTTAAGCGCTAGTGCTTGTTGGCTTAGGTAGGCTAGTTTGGCCGCTGCCACATCGTAAGACAAACCTGCCGGTGGACGGATGTTGGACAAACAATTTCGTTCGGCATCGGTTTTACCGGTACTTGGCGCATAGGTCAAATAAATGCCCAGACTGTCGGAGGCGCTCAGTCCGGGACGCTCGCCGACAATGATGGTTGCCAGACGGGCGTTGAGTAGTGAGCCGATTTCGTCGCACAGGGCAACTCGGGCATCAGGCACCAAACAAATAGGGCCTATCGTCAGCGAACAATGCTTATAAGCGGCGCAGATAGCCTCCAACAAACCGATACCATGACGTTCTACCGCGGTGGATGATAAACCATTGCTGATAATCAATGCCACGTCTACCCCAGTGCTGGCGCGCGATTGCAATAGCCGACGGCTGTGTTGATTAAGACGTCGTCCTAGATCCGGGCGTTGCAGATACTGCTCCCGGTTCGTGACCTGCGTCGACAAAATCACCGATTCGCTGCCAAACACGGCGGCCAAATCGGCAAAATCTGAGACCGACCACGGCTGATGCACGGCATCCCGCGCCTTGGCATGGGCGAGTTGAAAATCAAGCTGCGCCGAAGTCGGGGTGCCACAACCGGCCCGACCTTGACCGATGCGGGCTTGGGTAAAACGTCTAAGTTCAAACCAGGGATCCTTCATGCCGATAACTCACCTAATCCGGAGAAATCACTCAATAAGGGGGTTTTCAAACGCTGATCAGCCAATCTGCCGTCACTGTCGAAGATCCCCATTTTTTCCAACCAGTCCTCGAATTCCGGCGCCGGGCGCAATCCCAATACCTGACGCAGATACAAGGCGTCATGAAATGAGGTGCTTTGATAGGCCAGCATGACATCGTCGGCACCGGGGATACCCATGATAAAGTTACAACCGGCAACGCCGAGCAAAGTCAGCAAATTATCCATATCGTTCTGATCCGCTTCGGCATGATTGGTGTAGCAAATATCGCAACCCATCGGCAAGCCTAGTAATTTGCCGCAAAAATGGTCTTCCAACCCCGCACGGATGATTTGTTTGCCGTCGTAAAGATATTCCGGACCGATAAAACCCACCACGGTATTAACCAGCAACGGAGAGAACTCTCGAGCTACGGCATAAGCGCGCGCTTCGCAGGTCTGCGCGTCGACGCCATGATGGGCGTTAGCGGACAGTGCGCTGCCCTGACCGGTCTCGAAATACATCAGCTGGTTGCCGACCGTACCTCTACAGAGTTCTTCGGCCATCGCCTTACCTTCTCGCAACAGGGCCAGATCGATACCAAAACTGCGATTGGCCGCTTCGGTGCCGGCAATGGATTGAAACAGCAAATCCACGGGGGCGCCGCGCCGCATCAATTCCATACCGGTGGTGATGTGGCTGAGCACACAAGCTTGAGTGGGAATACCGTAACGGCAAATAATTTCGTCAAGCAGGTTCAGCAGGGTACGGACACTATCCAGATTATCGGTGGCGGGATTGATCCCGATGACCGCGTCGCCGCTGCCGTACATCAAGCCGTCCAGAATGCTGGCGGCAATTCCGCGCGGATCGTCGGTCGGATGATTCGGCTGCAGCCGGGTGGCTATCCGGCCCGGCAAACCCAAAGTGTTGCGAAAACGACTGACAACCCGGCAACGGCGGGCCACGGTGATCAAGTCCTGGTTACGCATAATTTTGCTGACTGCGGCCACCATTTCCGGCGTCAATCCCGCCGACAATGTTGACAAGTCACTACTATCGGCCAGTAGCCAGTCCCGAAACTCACCAACCGATAATCCCGCAACCGGCGCAAAGGCCTGTGCATCATGCCGCTCCAGGATCAACCGCGAAACTTCGTCTTGCTCCGGCTCGATCATCGGTTCATCAATGAATCGCCGTAACGGCACTTCCGCCAACAAACATTGCGCAATCGCGCGTTCGACTTCCGATTCAGCCGCCAACCCGGCCAGTTCATCAGCTGTCCGCTTGGGTGTAGCCTTGGCCATCAGAATGCGCAGGTTCGCATAGCCAAAGTGCTTACCGTTTACACTCACGGAATACTGCATACTCATCAATAGTGGTAATCACCTGTTTTGGAATTAATAACTCAGAATACGTTAACAATGTGACGGTCATGTGACAAAATGACAGGCCTTCTCTCCCTACCGACATAGAACATCGAATGAATCATATTTTATCAATTGTCCGTTTTTCATCTATTTTGATATTATTCGAAGTTAGCGTCACGACTTGTTTGAGGGCTTGCTGCCGAATACACGTTTATCGGGAGCAATTGGGAGTTGGCGCGCCGACCGAATAAAATCAGGGCGTAGCCCTAATCCCAATTTTTGCGTCATATTTCCGCAATATAACAATGGCATCCTGGATTTTATAAAATTATCTAACCTAATATTTACCGGAGACCTGCCTTGTCAGTGAATATATCCTCCTCTGCGCAAAGCATCGGAACTGAGCAATCCAAAGATTCTAAAATGAGCCTGCTCTTTGGCGCCTTGTTAATCAGCGTTTCGGGATATTTCATTTTTTGGGGTTTGGCATATACCCACCATAGTCACATCTTGCTGTTTTTACTGGCGACGCTATTCGGTGTTTTTATGGCCTTTAATATCGGCGGTAACGATGTAGCCAATTCCTTCGGCACCAGTGTCGGTGCAGGTACTCTGAACATCCAACAGGCCTTGATTGTAGCCGCGATCTTCGAAGTTAGCGGAGCGATACTCGCGGGCGGCGAAGTAACAAAGACCATTCGCAAGGGGATTGTGGACTTGTCCCACACAACAGTAGAGCCGATGCAGTTTGTCTATATTATGATGTCCGCGATGTTGGCTGCGGCGTTGTGGCTACTGTATGCCACTAAGCGCGGTTATCCTATTTCGACAACGCACTCGATTATTGGCGGTATCGTTGGCAGTTCGATTACGCTGGGCGTGCTGCTGAGTGGTTCGGAGACTGCTTTTGCACTGGTCAAGTGGAATAAAATCGGCGAAATTATGGTTTCGTGGATTCTCTCCCCTCTACTCGGAGGCTTAGTTTCCTATTTTTTGTTTCATGCGATAAAACAGCACATCCTAAGCTATAACGAAGCAGCCGAAATTAAACTCAGTCAGATAAAAGAGGAAAAGAGGCAGATCAAGACGAATCATAAACGAGCCTTTGAGAGGCTCAGCGATATTCAAAAGATTTCATATGCCAGCGCGATGGCCCGCGACGCTCAGGTTATACACGAAGGCGATTTCACCGCCGATGAATTGGAGTCGGATTATTATAAAGAGATGCACCGGATCGATCAGAAGAAAAACGAACTGGATGTGCATAAAGCGCTTGAATATTGGGTTCCTATGATCGCGGCCCTGGGTGCTATGATCATTTCATCGATGCTGATATTTAAAGGCCTTAAGAATATGAATCTGGGGCTGACGTTATTGCATAACTATTTGATCATCGGCATGATTGGAGCGTCGATCTGGATGGCGACATTTATTTTCGCGAAAACACTGAAAAGAGAATCGCTGAGCCGCTCGACTTTCCTGATGTTCAGTTGGATGCAGGTATTCACTGCATCCGGTTTTGCTTTCAGTCACGGGTCAAATGATATCGCCAATGCGATAGGCCCTTTTGCCGCCATCATGGATGTCCTACGCACCGGTGCCGTCAATTCACAAGCGGTTGTACCGACAATCGCGATGGTGACTTTTGGCGTGGCATTGATCGCAGGTCTATGGTTTATCGGCAAGGAGGTAATTCAAACGGTCGGACATAATCTCACCGAAATTCACCCGGCATCGGGTTTTTCCGCAGAACTATCGGCGGCTGTCGTGGTGATGCTGGCCTCACTGTTGGGATTGCCTGTCTCCAGTACCCATACCCTGATTGGTGCCGTTTTAGGCGTCGGTCTGGTGAACGGCCGAAACAATTGGGCCCTTATGAAGCCTATCGCATTGGCTTGGGTAATCACCTTGCCGGCAGCAGGCATTCTCAGTGCGGCTATCTTCATGATCCTTAGAAAGCTTTTCTGACAAAACCAAAGAAATTTTCGACGCGCCCGCTATGACGATATAGGCATTATTTACTCAGCAGGCACCGTATCTGCCACAAGCCTATAGTGACGCTGCAGCAACAATGCATAGCGGTGAACCAGCCAGATCAGGCGCTCGAACAGGCTGGTAGCCTGGAACAGGCGGGCCTGGGTATCGCTGCTGATAGCCTGATCCTTGCCGGTCAGACCAGCACGGATGCGTTCCATCAGCGAGGAACGGTCATCGCTGATAATCAACAGCATTTCCAACTCATCCGGGGCCACGTCCTGCAACGTTTCATTGAATACCATCAACACCGCATGCAGGCCCTCGACCAGTTGGGTACGCAACCGTTGCGCCGCTGTTTCAGATAGCGGCCCATCCAGGATCCGGGTCAATTCCAGACAGCCGTCCTGCAGATGCCGCAGCAAATCGTGCCGCTGTTGAATGTTGATCGTGCGTTCCATGGTCTCGCGCGACTGCGATCGCCCTATCAGATCGGCCAGAAAAATGCCGCATTCATCGGCAACGGCGTTGCCCGCTTGGTATAACACTTCAGTCGTATGCTCGCCACAATCGAGCTCGTCAGGGCGTAGTTTGTCGAGGAACTGAGGCAAACGTAGCAGCAGCCGCGCCTGTTCTTTCTCTACCAAGTCAAGTGCCGACTCCGCTTCCTCCAACGACTGGTCGTAGATATATTTCGTACGGGCTAAGCGCTCGGCCGGGTTTTCAGGCGAGCAACGTTCAGCCATCCGATACAGTCGGGTGCCAAACAGCGAGGCAGTGCATGCAGAGAGCAGTTGCAGAACCAGATACACCCAGGCTACTTGGCGCGGCAAGTCATCACCCAGCCAGCCCGACAGCGCCTTGGGTCCGGGCACACCGGCATAGACTTCCAGCAGAAACAGCGGCAGCAACAGTATCACTCCGAGGAACTTCAGCCACACCTGAATCAGCGCCAGACGGCGTCCGGTACCGGTCAGGTTGCTGCTCATGAAATAGACGCTCAACCCCGACCCCATACCGGCGCCCATCACAATCATCAGCGTCTGATCCAAGGTCAGCATGCCGGCCGCTGTCATGGTGACGGCAACAACTGTCACCGTAGCTGAGGACTGTGCCACCAGGGTAAGGACCGCACCAACTACAAACGCCAGCAGAAAAGACCCGGCGGAAAAACTCAAAAAGACTTGCACCCAGGGTATCTCTTTTAGCGGAGCCGCGCCTGACTTGATAAGCCACAAGCCCAGAAACAGCAGCCCAACCCCAAGCAATGCGCCGACCAGATGACGGAAACGGTCATTCTTGTTGAGGTCCAGGTAATAGAATATTCCGACCACTCCCAACAGATAGAGCACCATCAGGTGTATATCCAGTGTTGCCAGCAGTACCAATGCAGAGGTACCCACATTGGCCCAAGCCACGATTGGCAGCGCTTGCCGTACCTGGACCAATCCGGCAGAAACCACGGAAACCACGATAAAGGTCACCGCACTGGTACTTTGGGTCACGGCTCCGAACGTTGTGCCTATCACTGCCGCCAAGGCCGGGTGGCGCGTGGCGCGCGCCATCCAACTGCGAAAGCGCCTGCCGCTCATGCTCTTCAGGTTGTCCCCAATGCCTTTGACGCCAATAAAGAACAGCCCCAGACCGGCAAACATGGTCGCAAAGATTTCCATTGATACCTCAGGCGCAGTTACAATACTTACGAATCAGCTTGCTTACGTAATAAATAACCATCGCCGACGATTCCGAATGGCGTTGAGCGGCGGCGGCGCAAAAGTACGCCTTAAACAAACTTTCAAGTGGTGCATGCATAGAGGATGTCAAATCTGCCGCTGCCGGCGCAATACCTGGTAAAGCAACAACAGCACCAGCACGACATTGACGGTCCCGGTAACAGTCACCAGGGTGCGCAACGTTGCATAACGCTCCTGATCGCGCTCCCGAAAATCGGACTGCATTGTATCCAACTGAACATTGAACTCCTGTGTCAGTTTTGTTAGGTCGCGATCCAGATTACGATCAATGCCGCGCACCAGAGCGTCCACTCTTCGGGCGTCGGCCATGTCATCCAGGCTGGATTCAGCCAGCGCCGCGGTATAGCGTTCTTCCAATCCGGCGTGCTCATCCAACATCCTCCGGAGGCGTTCTACATCGACCTGGGAGTTATTTTCAATCAGACTCCGTAACTGCTTGCGAACCTGTGCCTGCTCCTTGATGAAAGCGGCGTGATAATGTTCGAAATCCTCTGCTTCATCACCCCGCAACAGCATGTTCTTCCATTCCTGCACCTGCCGCTTAAAATGTACCTCGGCGTTACCTGCTTCAGCCAAGCTAACCGCTAACTGATCAATCCGTTGCATGTCCTGTTGATGTAATAGATTCGAATAATAAAGCCCAAATAAAGCAATAAAACCGTTGATCATGACGACTAGAAGTACGCCGCCCGCGAGGACGACAAGGAATCGATTGGACGGTTGATTGATGTTTGAATGCATACTGCGAGCCCGTATTTGCCACGATAAAAGCGGGCAGTCCCCTGGTTATTAGTAAAATTCAGTCGATTAAATTGAATATGAACAAGGGGCTGCCGATAACAAATTGTAGCTCAACCCGGCTGGAATTTCCCGCATTTACAGGCCGCCAAAATGGAAGACCAACATAGCCGGTCCCCAATGACCAGTAGCGAAAGGGTCCCGTTGTCAATGACCGTTGATCGTCAGTGTCAATCACCTCCGGCATATGCCCCCGTGGATGCCGTTCGGGAAAGAACCTGCCGATCAAGTCGATGAAGGGATAAGATTTCCGGCCAGGTCCTAACTATAAGGATATGAGACCTTTTTAAAATTCGCTCTCATCGCCTTTCGCTTGACTGCACAACTGACACAATGACCGAAAAACGTGAACCTTTTCCTAATGTGGAATCGATTGCAATATCCCAGCCATTGCGATCGGCTAGTTCCTTGACGATCGATAATCCCAACCCTTCCCCTGCCGATTCGGTGCCCTTCCGATAGGGTTCGACTATTGTTTCCAAATTTTTCGGCGCGATACCCGGGCCGTTATCATAGACGTCAATCTTCAACCGGCCGGGAAGCCGCCTGCAGCCCATCAACAATTTCTTTCCCGGCACGCAATGTTTAACGGCATTAGCAACAAAATTCGACACTACCCGGAACATTGACATAGGATTACAGGATATTTCGACCGAGCAAGGCACAATGTGAAATTGCAGCCCTTTATCCAGGGCTTGCTGCTGAAACATTTTACCGACCGAATCGGTGATCATTTTAACGGGATAGCTTTCGGTTTTTTTCTTGTCCTCTGTTACCGGCCTTGTTTCGGTCAGATAATGACTGCACAATTGTTCGATATAATTGAATGCGTCGTACAAATTTTTGCGAACCTCCGTACTTTGCTCCTTTGCCATCACATCCATCGTCGAACGCAAAGACAACAAAGGTTGCCGGATGTCATGAGATGCCGATGCCAATTGTTGACGGCGTTGATTCGCCAGTTCTCTGGCCCCGGAATACCGTTGTTCCGCCTCGAACAGCGCACGGTTCAATTCGGCGTCCCGCTTGGCGCTTTGCAATTCCCTGCGCAGCGCTTGTAGGTGATCGTTGCGCAAGCCGCCTAAATGAATCGCCAATGTACCCATCGTCGTTAAACCGACGAAAAGAAATACCCCCCGGTTTAATGAAACGACCATCCATTCCGACAGCGCCGAACTGTCCAGAAACAGGATGAAAACATAGCAAGTCGCCCCGGTCGACAGCAACACCGTGTAAAAAGCCAGCATATTGCGTTTTCGGCTCAGCCTCAACCAGGAATAAATACCGTAACCTTGCAAGATAAGCATCGAGATCAAGAAAACATAGTTGATCGTCATCATCACGACATTACCGGTAGCCGGTATCAGCAGCAACATTAACAGCGTCAGCACCGCCATGCGCCGGCAAAAAAACTTGAACTGCCTATAGGCAGCCGTTTTTTCCACGACAATCGACGACATAAAAAAACCCGACGCCGAAAAAACCAGCAACATCGCCGGACCGGAATAGAGATTCCACTGAGCCCAGTTTGGCCAAAAATACTTGAAGGCATAGCCTTCTATGATCGCCAGGAAAAACAGATACTGCAGAAACAGTAAGGCATAACCCAATAGAATGCGGCTGCGCATGGCGATGCCGAAAACGCAAAAAGCTGCAATCGCCGTCAAACTGAAACTATAAAAAATCGCGGCACGTATCGATTCAAGATGTCCCTGATTAAAAAACATCGAATCCGCGATTAGCGAAATAGGTAGAAAGCTGACCCCACGCGGCTTGTATTTAAGCAAGAAATCCGTCTGCTGCCCGGCGGGCAATGTAAAATCGATACTGTTTAGCGTTATCCCGTCGTTAACACGCCGGTTATAAGGTTGCCGGCCGTCGTGCTGCAGCAACTTGACGGTGCCCTGAGCGGTCACCAAATAAGCATCGAGCAGCGGCACAAAAGGCGCGCCGAAAACCAAACGGCGAATTTCATGGTCAGCAGAATCATTGAAAACTGAAAATAGAATCCAGAAAACATCATCCGAGTTGCCGATATTGAATGCTTCACCCAGTACGGTTTGATACTGCCCTTGCTTGAATTGCGACAGAGCGGATTGCGGGTCCAGCCTGTTGTCCGGGTCATGGATATAGTGGAACTCGGTAATCCGCTGGACGGCGGACGGCAAAGGCATCGCCGAAGCGGAAAAAGCCGGACTGCAGAGAATTAGCAATATGCTAACATACAGTAAATATGCAATCCGGCGAACCGTTGTGAAAACCAGACCTTTAGACATGCAATATAGCGCTATTATCGCTGATGATCATGAAATCGTCAGACAAGGTTTGCGCACCGCTCTGGAAACGCCGGGATTTATCGAGAGCAATGGCCTCACTGTCGTCGCCGAAACCGCTAACGGCATCGACACCATTGCCGAAGTGAAAATTCATAAGCCTGATTTGCTGCTGCTCGATATCGCGATGCCGTTCGCTGACGGAACGGAAGTGGTTCCGGAAATTAAACGATGGAGCGGCGACACCCGTATCGTCGTAATCACCGGCAGTAATGGTGGCGGATTGGTTTGCAATATGCTCGATGCCGGCGTCGACGGCATGTTTTATAAGGGGGCGTCGCTGGACGAGCTGTACCGTAAACTGCCGCTGATCCTGCGCGGCGGCCGGTACATTGCCGATCCCTTCCTCAAAGCCATGCAACGACAAGATGCGGCACACTCGTTGACTGCCCGCGAACGCCAAATTCTGAATATGATCGTTGCCGGTAAAACAAATAAGGAAATGGCTGAAATGTTGTTTATCAGTCCCAAAACCGTCGATAAACATCGCACCAGCCTGATGACAAAACTGAACGTTCATTCGCTTGTGGAATTACTCGCCTATTCATTGCGCGAAGGGTTAATTGATCCGGCAAATATTAGCGGACAGACTTAAATGTGAATTAAGAGCTAAAAAGGAGCATTTAAAAACAATGGCTTATTTCGATTTAATTTCCCCCTCACCCAACCCTCCCTCCGGAGAGGGCTTTTTCAAGGAGTTTCGTATTTTGTTCTTAATTCGCATTTAATAGCGTCTTGAGAATACAGTATAAATGATAATGGCGTTTTTACCCCCCTTTAAAAAAGGTCATTATCTAAGTAAAAAACGATTTAACAACCCCTTAGCATTCCATTCATACCACATTACCATTAACAGCTTGGAAAATTTCCCGACTCATCATGGTACGAGCTCATCAAAAAATTCAATGCCACATCGAACCGAGTTCGAAGTAACCAGGTTCGTTGCTATTCATGCAGAAACCCGCTTCTTTCCTCTCAATGTTGCGATCTCCGAAAACACCCTTGTAACCGTTCGATCAAACCCAGCAGAAAGGTAACACGCTTTCTTTCGAAAAATGGGGGATTCACCCCATACCTCCAAGCCCGTTCATCGCCCAGAATGTAGCCACATTGTCACGAAACACAATGCAAGCTAACTTTTGGAGAACTATCATGAAACAAATCACTTGGAACAAATTGCTATTGGCCATACCGGCTTCGCTGGCATTGAATATGTTCGCCTCCACCGAGTCCCTGGCCGATAGCAGGGTCGATTGCAATATCGATTATTGCCGCATCGAAATCCATTCGTCATTAAGCATTAGCGCTGCTGTCGATAATTTTTATCGGGAAGCCGACGGCCGCTATGAAATGGTGGGCGATTTAATCGTTGACACGCCAGCCGGCACGGTCGACCTGCTGGATGCCGATCTGGTCTTCGAACCAAACCCTGAAGGCTCAGTAATCGCTTTAGAAGTCTACGGTATTGCCCAAGCGCCTTTCGCTGCCATTCCCTTGCTCGGCAACGGCAGCACCTCCGCGCAGCCCGTGGCAGCTTTGGGGCTGGTCAGCCGCAATACCCTGCAAACTTTATTGGCTGATGGTCAAAAGCCTTTGCCGCTGGCTGAAAATCCGAAAGATCCGGAAGGCGATCAGACCGACATTATAGAACCCGCTTACCTGTTTTTTCATTTTGCCAGCGGTCTGTCATTCGATATTCCCCTGAATCATTTGCTCAACACCGACAAAGAAAATTTCGGTTAATCCGTTCCGGGGGATCGCAGCCTCACCCTGATTTTCGATCCCCAGGAACCGTATTTTTATATGTCCTCCGATACCCAATTCGACTTTGGGGAAACCGTGCAGCAAGCCATGCAGTGGGCGGGACAAGCGAATAATGAAAAAAACTTGCTGCGGATAACTCCGGCAATGCATCTGCAAACGATATGATCGATAAAATTCCGCTGCCAGAACTCAATCAAATAGCCTGGTCAAGCGAAGGCGGCATTCCTTTGAAACTGGAAACCGTGTGGGGAATGCCGCTTGTCATCGATGATATCAAAGGCCATTTGTACGTTGATGCCGCTATGCCTTTATACAAATTCTTCGAACTCAATGGCGAAATCGTTACCTCCATCGGCGAACAGGGTTACACCCAGGCAGGAAACGGCAACCTTTCGGTCAATTTCGATCTGATACCTAATTTCCTGAATTTCCATTTTAATCTTGGCCGAGCCAGCGCGGCAGTCGTTGTCAACGCGGAAGAGCAAACCGGCTTTTTTAGCGGCGTCAAACAGCCGGATACCTCTTTTCTACCTGATTGGCTACCGCTCACGCCCACCAATGAAACGCAAATATCCGGCTATATCAGCAGTGCCTACCCTCACCTAAACTTTTTAAAAGCCAAAGGCGAATTTGGTTTTTCTCCCAAATTCCTGTCGAATCTGATTGGCGTAACCTTAAACGATATTGTTTTAAATCAGTCAGAAATGAAAATCGGAGCCCAAGGCATCACGCTTACGGGTAAAACCAGCGTCAGTATTCATCCGGCAATCTACATCAATAAATCGACTCACATAGAAATCAATATCCCTTTTGCCAACATTGCCGATTCCTTGATCAAAATTTCCGGTGACATCATGGTCCTTGGTACCGGCATCTCGCCTGCCATATTGGAAATAAGCAAAAACGGCTTTTACATCAACGGGCAACTAAGCAACGCCTCTCGCTGAAATCGCATTAAGCGGCGAGCTCGCCGGCACCGGTCCGGCATTGGCGGGCATCACGAAAATCATGCTGCCGTTGGACAAAATCACCAACGCTTTAAGCAACGCGCAATACACAGTCGCCACTGCCAGGGACAAAGTGAATGAAATCCAAAGACTGATCGACTACGTAATCGCCGTCGTCGTCGAACGGCGGGAACAACACGCGCAAAAACTGCAAGCGGCTCAAGACGTCCTCTCGGCTGCGCAATATGAAGTCAACAGAATCCAATCGGCCATTAATTACCAGTACGGCCTGATTTCCAAGTACCGCAAAAAGATCACTAATAAATACAACTGGTATTTAAGTCAACCTTGGTACAACAAAACCTGGGCATGGGGGGTATATAGCGCTTATAAAACCTATAAATACAGTCAAATCAGCATCGCTTACGCGGCCATCGGCGCATTGGAAACCGCAAAGCTGGCTGCCGTCGCCGCCTTGAAGGGGCCAAACACACTTTAGAATTACTCGAGGCGGCGACCGAAATGTTTCCGGTCGAACTGGACCCTAAAGTCGCATCGCTGATCGTCAGCAAAGAAGCCGCTAATTTAGCATTGTTATCCGCCGAAGAAGTGTTAAAACGCATGCCTGTCATTGACTTTAATGCGGGAAGCGATCTGCTGCTGTCGATGGACAATACCGGCTTGCACGGCGAAGTATCGATGATTGTCAACGGCAAAAATCTGGTCGGAGGCAATATCACATTTGCCCCCCTACCGAAAGCCTGTATCGAGTTGCCGGTCGTCGGCGAGCTTTGCACGCCATTTTGATTCTCTCTTGGTTTTTGCCAATCAAGCGGCGGAATATCGATTCCGCCGCTTTTATTACGGTGGTTGGCGGTGCGGATCAAAAAAGCAGCTTGTCCGAATCAGCAGCATCCCAACCAATCCAAGTCGAGCCCCTGTTGACCGGTTACGGCATAAGGGTTTAACCTAGAACCACTTTTCTTGAGACGGTGATCCATGCGAATCGAATCAATACCTTTATTGCTATCTGCAATTTTCAGTTTGGAAACGTCGGCTTATGAAATCGATTGGACGGAAATCGATGTCAACTCCACTATCAAAGTGTATGCCGGCCGTACCGAAGGACTCGATCTGGTTGCTTTCAAAGGCGTCGATACCCTGAATCATTCCATGGATGACACAATCTCGGTCCTTTCCGACGTCGAAAAAGCCGACCAATGGATTAACGGCATGGTCGAAGCGGATATCGTCGAAGTCCTCGGAACGACCGCGCGCATCGATTACAATCGCCAACATCTTCCCTGGCCTCTTAGCGACCGGGATTTTGTTTTCAAAGTAACCACACGCGTCTCCGCTGGCCCGCGGGAAATAATCTTTGACCTCAAATCGGTGGAACATGATAGCAAGCCGGCTCGCCCGAATATCGTGCGGGGCCGCTTATTACAAAGCTACATTAAGTTAAAGGCGCTCGAAAAAAACAAGACGGCATTGGAAATTATGATGCTTGCCGATCCCAAAGGATCACTGCCGGCATGGTTGGTCAATTTCGTCAATCGCCATTGGGCACCTGATACCATCAACAGATTGCGGCGCTACATGGATGAAAACTACCCGCCCAGAATGAATAAGGTCGTCTACAAACAGCCCATGGCTGGCTATCATTAAGCACTTGCAGGATCGATTTTACCGATTCAAATAACATAAACTCACGAGAAATCGCCGATGCCACCAACAGCCTGTTTGATTCCCCGGCCCATAAAGGTCCTCTTTCGCAAGGTAATCAATCCGGACGAGAAAATAACTCAATCCGCTCAAAGTGGTACAAGTCAACCATATGAAATTCTCTACGAAAATGGGACGTGGGTAGCAATTATTTCTTTTGCAATTTTCAGGTCTTCTCCGCCAAAAACCAAAATCTGCAAATTGGGGTATTGACCCCATTGGCCCGCTGATACCGTTGATATACTCTGATGGCCACTGCGTTAATATCATGAAAATCGATATCCGATTCGATTATTCAACGCATAATTCAACCCTAATGGGCAAGCAGAAACATTAGCGAGGGATAACCTTATGATAACATTGCAAAACAAAGTACGTTTCCACCGCGAGACATCAGGCTACACCAACAGTAACCGCTTAGTCCAGATCAGTATTTCATTCAATCGATTATTGGCCGTATTTTCGCTTTGCCTGTTCATTATCTCTTGTGCACTGTCTCCGGCTCTGTTGCCGACGGCCGATAGCGTTCCGGCGGGCAAAGCAACGGACATCGACGGCATCTGGCGGATATCGACCAACGGCGCAAAAGTCCGTATACAAGGCGGCCGCGCATACGCCGTCGACGGTTGGCAACACTTGACGTTCTGGATTTATCCCAACATGGTGGTCACCAAAGACATAAAGCCGGACGGAATGGGCTGTTATAGCGGCTACGACTTGGTATTACTGGGTAACTGGCAGGCCAAACCCGCAGCCGACGGCGCCTTGGATATTCATGTAGCATCTGTGACTCCTGTTTCTTTACGATTGTTGCCTGTCGAATTGGATAATCCCGATGGGGTCGGAAACGGCGATGAAGACGATGCTGACTTTTCCGATGGGGATCAATTGGATGAAGAACCATCAGACCATGAAGAAGTACCGCCCTCAGTCATTTCGCCCATCGACGCGGCGCTTACCGCCGGCGGAACGGTAGCCCAAATCGGCCGCAGATGTTACCAGGACTTCGAGCCGATGGGAAAAGCCATGCTGAAATATCAAGCCTGCCAAATGGGCCTCGGTAATCTTAATGCCCTGAACAAAGCTTTGGTTGCTCAAAAAATAGAAGACGCCAAAGGTATTCTTGCCGCCAAAGCATGTATGAACGAATTGAACAACCTTGTCAAAACTGTGCGCAACAAAGGATTTAAGTCAATATCGCTCGGGGTGTCCGGTGAACTTGGGGCCATCATCGGTGGTTCAGGCGAAGCCTTCATTGCGTCAAATCTGGATCTGAGCAAATCGACGATATACGGTTCTGTCGGTGGCGGTATCGGTTCGCAAGTAGGCGGAAGCCTTAATGGCGTCGTATCGGCCTATTACGCTAAGGCCGATAAACTCAGCGGTAAAGGCAAAAGTTTCTCTGTTTCGTTGAAAGCTCTGGGCGGCGCCGGGGGGGCAGTAGGGCTCAGTTCCAGCTCATTTCCACGTTGCGAAAGTTTTTCGGTGACGGCGGGAGCCGGAGCTGAAGCCAATGCGGGATCGGTTAGCGCAACACGCACCTTTAAACTGATTCGCATACCCAAACCGGATTTTTCTGCCGCCTGCAAAGACGTCTCTGTCCGAGCCACCAATCTTACCGGCAAGGAAATTAAAATTATCGATGTCGATTTCTACGATTACGTCAACAAGCGCTGGCGGTCAAAAATAATTAAGAACCAAAAAGTCGCTAACGGCAAAACCTGGACGAAAAAACTGCGCCTGCAAAAAGTTGGTGGAGACAAAACCAAAATTAAGGTGCAATATCGTATAAAGGACAATCACAGCATCATTAACAAATGGTCTAAAGTCATGAACCGCGAGACCGGGGCAAAAACGTGTCGTGCAGGCATGACATTTTCTACCGATATATTGTAGCGTTAGCTCATTTCTTCTTATCCCGTATTCAGGTTATTTGCCAAGTCAATTGCGTTATTCGGTCGAATGCCCAAAATGCTGCACGAATGTTGGTTAATATTCGTGCAGCCTTCATCATTTAACCTATCAGTGTCAATTTAAGCTTTTTTAACCGTCGCTTTGCCCTACCCTTGTGATTATTGCCCACACCATTTAAAATGCGATCAATTCTAATTAGCAAATTGATTAACAAGCCATTTTCAACGGCGGATAAAACGGTATTAAACAAAGGCCAATAAAGCTTGACTTGGTCTTTACCTACATAAAGACAGGCTTAATAGCCGATGACCGTTTGCTGTTGATGACCTAATCCGCTGATTTTTTTAAAGCTTCTATCCATCGCACATCAAATTGCGGCACTGTTATGTCTTGTCCCTGAGGGAGAAGGCAGTATAAGGGGATGTAAAAACCGAAATTTGATAGGCGAACACTATAACTAAAATAAAAACCCAGGAAGTTGCTATGATAATGCTCTATTTCTCGCCGTTCCCAAGATGCAGCAATAGTCTTATCTCCGCTTCAACAATCGGAAAAACGGCATTGCTGCTCGGACTCTTCAGTACCTGCGCTTCGGCGCAACCGATGTTTCCCGGAGGATCTTTGAGCCCTGATAACATTCCTAAATATGTTATTCCCTTGGTATTGCCGCCGGTAATGCCGAATACCGGCCGAAAAGATCGATATGAAATTGCAGTTCGGCAATTTCAACAGCAAATACTTCCCGGCGGCATATGGTCGGATGGGTGCAAACAGGCTTTGGCCTCGCAAGGAATTGACAAGAATACCCGGGAAACCTTATGTAATTACAATGCGACCACGGTTTGGAGTTACGGGCCGGCAGCAACTCCTGTCCCCAACCCCGGTTCCGAACAACATATAGCACCGGACCTCAGCGGGGTATCGGGTTTTAACTATCCCGCGTTAACATTCGAAACCCTTTCAGCCCGACCGGTCAATGTTCGCTGGATCAATGAACTGGTAACCATCAACAATGCCACCGGTAAACCCTACCCGGTAGGGTCTGAACTGCGGCATCCCTTACCGCACCTTTTAACGGTCGACCAAACACTTCACTGGGCCAATCCGGTGCAGGATTGCGCCTTTTCCGCGATTCCCGGCGGCACGTTGCGAAGAACCGATTGCACCGGCCGCAACCCTGAACCGTACACCGGCCCCGTGCCTATTGTCACTCACGTGCACGGTTCTCATGTCGAACCTGACAGCGACGGATACCCGGAAGCCTGGTGGCTCCCTAACCTCGGCGCTTCCTTGCCGGCCGAAATGGCCTCCAACGGCCGTTTGTTCGATGATGCCACCGGCACAAACCCGGGAAATTTAGGTTATGCCGACTTTCATTACTATAACGATCAACCGGCCACTACCCTTTGGTATCATGATCACACGCTCGGCATTACCCGTCTTAACGTTTATGCCGGCCCCGCGGGATTCTGGATGATCCGCGGCGGTGTATACGATATGGCAATAAATGGTCCAGGATGGATTACATCGGCGCGTTTGCCGGCACCGGCGCCAAAACGCAACGATACAATGGCTGACTTAAATGGGACAAACAGTGCAGTAAGAGAGGCAATACGAGAAATTCCCATTTTGTTGCAAGACCGTTCATTTAACCTCGATGGGTCATTATTTTATCCGGACAACCGCGCTTATTTTGAAACCCTGAATACCGAAAGCGGACCCAACTCAAATCAGTTCGCTGACTTTCCTTTCGTGGGTAAATTAGTTATGCAATTTGCCCCTCCACAGAGGACTGAGGATGCGAGTTATCGATCCCAAATACCGCCAATCTGGAATACGGAAACTTTTTTTAATACCATTGTCGTCAATGGCACAGTCTGGCCGACTTTGGAGGTTGCTCCGGCGCGCTATCGCTTCCGATTCCTGAACGGCGCAAATGCACGGACTTTTAACTTGGCTTTGTTCGCCACACCCAGGCCGGGAGTTCCCGGAGCGGCGAAAGGCTGCAATCCACCATCCGACAACCGGGAGTTGCCGTTTATACAAATCGGAAGCGACGGCGGCTTTTTGCATCAAGCTGTTGAAATATTAACCGGCTATGCAACGCCATTAGCAGGGAATGGAAAACAACCCAAACACAGACAGGCGACGCCATACGGTGCTCAAGCCCTATTGCTTGGTCCTGCCGAGCGCGCCGATGTCATTGTGGATTTCAGTAATTTGCCTGACGGCAGCATTGTCAGGCTTACCAATACCGCTCCGGACTCGCCTTTTGGCGGATTCGGGCGCGGCGACTCGCCGGCCGATTGCCGCACTACCGGGCAGATAATGCAATTTGTTGTGCGCGGCAATTTACTTAATAAACAGGACAAGCGCACGACGAATCCCTATAGTCTGATACCCGTCGGCAAGTTCAACTACTTCAAATCCAGATTGTCACGGCAGGTATCGCTTAATGAACAGGACAGCGATTTCGGCATTTCTTATAATTTAAAAGAAGTCTATTATCCGGCGTTTCCGGAAGCGAATATCGGGCAAGTACCGGGAGACGGCGAATACACGGTTTGTGCCGAAATGAGTTGTACCGATCAAGTGCAATCCGAACCGTTCTGTGCCGACCCGCCGTGCGAACCGCTGTCGGTCAGCGGTTTCAATCCCGGCGGTCTTGAATGTCCCGACGATAACGATGGCTATAATGCCTACCAGTTTATTCAACAACCGTTCGATGCGAACTTTGCCGATTGTTCGGGCGGATCTCAGGATACGGGTGTTTATGGTCCGATGGTTGATCTTTTAGGCACGGTCGGACCTTTCCCGGGGTCCGATGGCGAAAACCCGACCGGAATTCCGTTGCGTTGGACTGATTACTCGGGTGATAGCCGCAGTTTCGCAGTAAAAGTACCGGACGGTGAATTATTGGTCAGTGTCACGGAATATCCGCAGCTTAATACCATCGAAGACTGGGAAATTTACAATACAACACCTGACGCCCACCCGATACATCTTCATTTAGTGGAGTTTAATGTTATCGATCGTGACCGAATTCCCGGCAACCCGAATAAAGACGGCTATATCCCGCCCTGTGAATCGAACGGAGACCCCACCCCTGCCCCGCCGGAAATTCAGGCACAATGGAATACCGATATCTGCTGGGACCCCAAATTGAATCATGTCGTCTTTCCCCAGGAAAAAGGTTGGAAAGACACCGTCATTGCGCATCCCGGCCAAGTAACGACGGTGCGCGTTAAATTTGACATTCCCGGGCTCTATGTGTGGCATTGCCACATTCTTGAGCACGAAGACAATGAAATGATGCGTCCATATTTTGTTACAGGAAAAAGATAAACCTTTCAGCAAGCCGACGCTATTAGACATCAGCGGGCGTAGCGATACCTACTGCGGACGCTGCCAGTTCACGGCGGGCGCTCGGTCTCGCGGGTGGCGTACAAATATCAAGATAAACGCAATCGCTGGATCGACACCGTCGGGCGTCGGCGTGGCGAAAACATTGCTAATGCCGCTGTCGCCGACAAGAATGCGCGGATTGGCTGGGCGTTGTTGACCCACTTCAATAGGATTAAAAACACCGAAAAGTGTAGGTTCTAACAATACGCTAATTTTACTGACAAGTGCACATAATCAACGAGTACCAGCGGAGAAAATCAAGAATTTCGATGTCGTATTGCTGCAGGCCGCCGAAAATTGCGCCAATGCTAATTGTTATCCAAATTTACAAGCGGCCGCTGCTGCAGCTGTTCGCTTCGAAACGATCCATGAACCGGTATGCGAGTGGACTGTGCTTCGCCGTTGTCTTCTTATAGCACAATTGGTCATCAAGAGCCTTGGGAACATTCAGACATGACACTAAAAATTATCCTTATTTTTTTTGGAACTATTCTGGCCTTCTGGTTGAGTGCAATATGTGGTGGCGGCGCAAGCTTGATATTAATTCCCATCCTTAATCTGTTGCTACCGACTTCTTTGGTACCGTTTACCTTAACGATAGGCACCTTCACCAGTTCCGTTTCAAGAGTTTCGGTTTTTAGGAGCTCGATTAACTGGCGTATTTGTTTTGTGTTTGTCCCTTTTTCCATACCGGCTGTGTTTTTTGGGGCTTGGTTGCTTAAGTACGTGAATCCGCTTTATTTGCAAATATTTGTCGGATTATTTTTAATTGCCAATCTTCCCGAGCTCTTTATAAGCCGGGATAAATTCAGCCGGAATAAAACTTACTCCAAATGGGTATTGCCGGTTGTCGGTTTTTTAGCCGGCTTCGTTTCCGGCATTACCGGTGCAGTCGGTTTGTTGTTCAACCGCTTTTACCTGAACATGGGATTGAACAAAGAAGAAATCGTCGCTACCCGAGCCGCAAACGAGTTGCTCCTCCATTTTATCAAGCTACTGATTTACCTAGCTTTAAACCTATATTCCAGCAAGGCCATTTATTTAGGTTTGGCCATTGCGATTGCTGCAGTCATTTCTTCCATTACAGTCACAAAAATTCTTTCCTACATTAGTGAATTCTTGTTCAGAAAAATCGGTTATGCCGCGATGGTGATGTCAGGGCTCGTTTTATTGGTCAGCACAGTACAGGCTGTAATCCACCAAGATAATATTCATATGTCAGTGTTGGCAGCGGACAGTCAATACGAAGCCAGCGTTCATTGGCGTAAAAGTGATTTCGTCTTGGAATATGCATTTGATGATGTTCTGGAAATTGAAAAACGAATCCCGGAAGACGAACTTCCAAGTGTACTACAGGCGAAATTTACCGAGATGCGCCTGGACTGTGATGAAGTTCAACTGGAAAAAGTCTATAAATTTCGAAAACTACCAAGTTTTGAGTTCTATTGTTACAAAAACAGTATGATAGAACGGTTTGAATTCGAAGGTCCCGATTATCGTTTAGTTCAGTCGGATGATTTAAAACCGGGGCTGATACCCGTTCATTAAACGCCTCGCAGACTCATTGACACAACTTCCAGTTGCGGCACGCGTCCGTGCATTGAGCCAGGAACTGCTTTTGCAAGACCTGAGAGAACGTTTCAACAATTAGCACCTTGGGTCGCACCGCAAAGAAACAAGCCGGCAACGACAGATACGCAATGGGCAAAGTACTATGACGCGCACTAGAACGAGCAATGATGATGGCATATTCTGACTTTTTTACAACGAGTGATGGCGTTCGTCTTCACTATCTTGAAAAAGGTATAGGTACACCGCTAGTTTTACTGCCAGGTTGGATGCAGCCGGCAGCAGCATTTGCAGCACAACTTGAGGATTTATCCGCCACTTGTCGTTGTCTGGCGCTTGACAATCGCGGCCAGGGTGAGTCAGCGCGGCCGGAACATGGCTATCGTGTTGCGCGGTTAGCCAAGGACTGTCTTGACTTCCTAAACCATCTGGAACTGCAGGATGTGGTGTTACTCGGCCATTCAGCGGGATGCTCCGTCATTTGGAGCTTTATCGAGCTATTTGGTCAGGATCGTATACGCGCGTTTGTGTTCTGCGATGAGATGATTGCAGGGATAAAACGTCCTGAGTGGTCCGAGGCGGAGTGCCTGAGATACGGCGCATCGAGCGGCGGAGACGAGGTTTTGTCCCTCGCTGATACCATTGCCGGGCCGGACGGCGAGCAGGTCCTGCGCACTTTTCTGTCCGGAATGTTCACTCCGAAGTTTCCAAAGACTGAAATTGCCAATATCATTGAAGACTGCTTGAAAATGCCACGGAATGCTGCGGCAAAACTCCTGCTCAACGTGATGCAGGCGGACTTCCGGGATGTATTACCGCTGATCCGTCGGACTACGCTCTGCATCGGCGGGACGCAGAGCCACCTCGGCCCTGAGGCGATGCCCTGGATAGCATCGCGCATTCCCGAAGCGAAGCTGGTCATGCTTGATGCACATCACTTTGTTCACTTGGAAAAGCCGGTCGAATTCAATGCCGCGGTTCGTGCTTTCCTCGAAGAGGTCCAAGCTATATTTTAAATATCTTTTTTAGCCCTTAATTCGCATTTAAGGAATTATCCACATGCACCTTGACTTTATAGGCCGAAATTCCTATGCTTTTTGGCTATAGGACTTTCTATATTTCCTACCCCCCCTGGATGATGGAAAACGCTCAGTTCGACCGTATTTTTGCATAATTGGGGTCGGAATAGATTATATTTTTTCAAAAATTTTACACTGCCCCCAATTATTTAGAGTCATGCAACATCATGTTTTTGCATCAAATTTTCCGGGTGCCCTTGCAGCCTGGATACCGCGAACAGCCCCAGAACTGCCCGTAGCATCCGGAACGCCGCCGCATTGGAGTACCGCAACGCGGACAGGTTGGGGTGCCATGAGGTGGCGGTTACGCGCGGCGGTGTCGGTGCCGTAACTCGGGGTGTTCTAGGTGGTTGCGGCGTGGGTCTCTGCGGTGGAGTCACTATCAGCGCAACGGTTGAAGTCGGAACCGATGCGCCCAATTTGCGCAGGTCTTGTTCGGCTTGCGCACGGGCTGCAAGCGCCTCAGTAAGTGCCCTGTCGCGTCTGGCCTTGGCAGGTAGCGCGTCAAGGCAGGCCCTGGCATTTCGCAGAGTGCCCAGCCCGTTGCGGATCGTGGATTCCAGCTTAGCCTTTTCCGCTCCGAACCGTCCACGCAGCGCCCTTTCGTCGGCACCGTCCTGAGCGTTCGGCGTCTGATCATACTTGAACCGGGACTCGTGCCCACGCCGCCATGCTACCAACTTGCCGGTCATCACGTCACCAAAACCCGGCACCCGCAGCACGGCGGAGCCGTTCACATCGGCGGCGGTTTCGATACCGAAGGACATAAGCGTTGCGATCTTGGTGGGGCCAATGCCGGAAATGTTCGCGCGGCGGATTGAGAAGCGGTCAAGGTAGGCCTGTCGCTGACGCGACTCTCGGTTCGACTTCATCACCATCAACTCGCGGGCGAGAGCATCGTCATGGCCTTTGTAGGCCGCGATAGCGGCATCCAGATCGCCGCGCACCTTCACAACCTCGGTCAAGCCGTTGCGCTGAACAAAGGCGTTCAACTCGCGCTGCACTTTTTCATCGGCATCCTTGAAGGCTTGCTGGAACGGGCGGGACTCGACATCACGGTCTGAGAAGGCACCCCATCCCCAGATTGCTAACCCAATCCACACAAATCACGCGGGGGCGGCGTAGATGAAACCGGCGACGGCACCGCCCATTATGAGCAAGCCCACGAGCGCCCGTCCGCGCTTTCCCCTCCTAGCTTCGCGGAGCGCATTACTGGCGCCACACGGCGTAGCCGCAGCGGGAAGCAAGTCTGTGACCATTGGGAAGCGAAACGCCAGTATATCGCAGATTGCCTGTTCCGTGCCACGCGCATCGGTTGGGATGTTAAGCGTGACAGCGGTCAGGTCCCGGAACATATCGAAGCCGTTGTTATCAGCCAGCTTGTACCAAACACAGCCTCCGGCGTTGCTGGGGTAATAGTGCGTCTTGACCCTGCTACAGTGGTTCAGTGAGCCTTCCAGACGGTTCAGCACATGAATCCAGTCCAACGCGCTCGGACGCACAGTCGGTGTCAGTCCGAATGCGTTTTCGAATATGCGGGCGATTGCATCAGGGAACATGTCAAGCGTAAGCGCCCCGGGTGGTGGGGTTGTCTGCGTTGCGGTTTGGCGGATGCGCGAGAAAGCAAACCGATTCTGGGCGATGGCATCGCCCATAGAAATGTCTGGCCCGTTGTAACGCCCGGCGTAGGGGTGACGGCCCATGAACAGAAGTTGGAAGATGGAAGATCGCAACCGCCAGCCCGAAGTTGTCGTGCTCTGGTTCGCTGAACGGATGTGAGGTTCTTCCCGTGTAGCTCGGGCGGCGTGAAGTCGGGCACACCGAAAACGCAAGGGTAAGACTTGCCGTTCAGGCTGAACTTGAAGCTATCCGCGTCGATTAGGGCAACGGCCGCATCTTGCGCGACCAAAACACCGGAATGGTTCAGATCGCCGATGACACATCCCGTCTGGTGCACCTTCCCAACGGCGCGCGCGACATTCAGCGCGGCATGGACGACAAACCGATAGTCCGCCTTCGGGAAATGGCGCTGGCGGGACTTCGGGCTGTATAACTCATGCAGCGGGCGATAGCCCGACACAAGCCGCATGACAAAGCCAAGGAAGTTGCCGCGATGGTCGGTCACGACCTCGCCGGGATAGGCAACAAGGTCGGTCTTGACGGAAAGGCCTTCGCCTATCATCGCCCGCACCTTTTCTTCCCGTTTGGCGCGCAAACCGGCATTGTAGATTTTGACGGCCTGCCCGGAACGGCTCTTGATCGCGTAGACTTCGCCTTCACCACCCTTGCCAATCAATTCGGTTACTGAAACCCGATCCTTTCCGATGACGATTTCCTGCACAGTCATACCCCGGAAATGAGGATTAGCGTCTTGTCATCGTCGGTGCGTTCGCAAACCGATGGACCGGCAAGATAAGTGGCCAGCTTCGCCGAAAGTTCGACAAGGCGTCCCTCACCCGCTGCGGCGTCAGCCGGGCGCATCATCGGGTCGAAGAACCGGGAATACGCGGCCTGTTCCAGATGTGAAAACGCCAGATCGCCAGCACCGTCAGAGAACAGCGCGAAGGCATCGTGATCGCGCGGGTGGCGGGTGATGTTCAAGCGCGGTTCGGGGTCATCGGTGACAAAGTAGGTGCTGGACGCATAGCCGCCATTCTCGGGCCAACAAAGCACATCCCATTCCCCGCATTTCCTCCCGACAACGGCGCTATCGCCAATGTGCAGCGTGGCCGTTTCGTGCGGTGCGACAACGATTGCCGCCAAGGTCGCGGCTAATTGCCGGGGGGTAGTTTCCCGCTGGGTCGCTGTTGAGGAAATTCGGTCTCGCAATTCATCTATCCAGTCTGCCAAATCTTCATCAGTCGGCAACTCGGGATTTTCTTGCACCCATTCGCGGAATCGAACCGAAAGGAAACGGCAAGTAAGCCATGCGCCATATGCGCCGAATTTGGCGCTGCCGGCACCGTCTGACACAACAGCGAATATGTAGCCGTTGCCCAATTTCGAAACGGCGTAAGCATCTTGTAGCCTATCGCCATTCTGAATGTGAGACGTGCCGATTACGGAAGCAGACGCCCACCGCCAAGCCACGGTTTCACCCTGCTACAGCCCATCCATCCGGGGCGGTCGGGTTATCGAGCGGAACGGAATCGCCGGGGTTGGACCGCGAAACGGCGCTTAGGGAACTGGACAACCACTGGAACAGTTCCTTGAAGGCCAGACCTTTCAGTTTGAGCGGTTGGCGGGTAGCGATCTGGCTCAACACACCCATATCCGTCTGTTCCACGCCCACTGCATAGAACATAAACTCCTTGCGTTCCTCGCCTTGGTGAACGCGCCGCTTGGCCTCTTCCCAACTGTCGGTCGGCACCATCTGTAATCAGAAATACCCAAGGGCGTTAATATTTGACGCCATTCTCACGGTAGCGGTCCTTCCGCTGGCGGAGCATGTCGAGCCCGACCACAATCGCCTCGCCCATAGGGGTTGTGTTCTCCGCCACAAGCGTTTCGGGATAGAAATGGTCCACCGTAGCGAAGTCGAATTTGATCTCCACAGGCCCGAAAGTGACCATCGCCAGTTCCACACGCTTTGTGGCCATCGGATCATTCATAAGTTCCTGCCGCAAAGCCGCCAGCCCATGTTTTATTCCGAAATTGGCGTGCCGTTCATTGAATAGGACGTGTCCAGCAGCAAAATTACCGGGCAACGCTGTTCAGGGTTTTCAGCGAATTCCGCATCGCTGAATGGTTGTTGGTCGAATTCATCCATATCTGCACCTTGTTCATAAGTAATTGAAGGGAAAACAAACCCATTACAGCCGCAAATTTTTACAACGCTCAGCATCATCAGAAGCTAGAAGCAAGGCGGCGCTTTCAGCGATCGGCGTGGATGCAATTATTAGCAACTAATTCCACGCTTCCCCATAAGTAATCCTGCAATACTAATATCTTCGTCTATTTCTGGCCAATGAATTCCTTCCCCATCACCTAGTAATTCCCAATTATCTAATTGACTTTTATTTGCATTCGAAAGCCGAGGAAACCAAACCAAAGGTACTGAAATTGTACGACCATCAATAAGTTCAACAATTAAATTTATATCTGTACATCTAATATTTTGCGCCTGGGGATGCGACTCAACGGCTAAAGTACTCATTCCACACCTCTAAAAATAATTCTCTATTTTCTACAACCATTGATTCCAATTTCTTCAGTTCCTTAGCTGGAAATCGAGTTGATCTAGCTAATGCAACTGGATTCAACCAATATTTTGCTAACATTCGTTCTCTTTGAATATGAATATGTGCTGGTTCACCATTCTCATTACTATAAAAGAAAAAACGATATGGACCAATTCTTAATACGGTAGGCATAATCTAACTGATAAATCTTCAACTTTGAATTGGTAACTAAAAAGGTAACTTTACAACTAACAGCAAAAAGAATTCAATCAATTTAAAACAGCTCGACAATACGCTTAACGTAAACTTTCCGAAGTTAACAAGATCACTTCAATTTCCTCGGTAATTTCTTCCTGGCGAAAAATATTGGATTTATGTTTGAGCAATTCGGTATGTTCGTCCAGATGCTGCACCGCGCCCTCCAGATGTTGTAAACGGCGATAATTTTCCACCATCAGCGAGCTGTAAAACATTTGATGCAATACGGCAAAAAGATAATGATCTATCAATTCGGCAAAAAATACTTGGGGATCCAAATTGATTACCGGCGGGAGGGAAAATGTTGTTTCGCCGGAAACGCTTTGCTTGAAGGGGGGAAACAACTGACTTTTGTTAATGCCCCGGTTTTCATAATCATGATGGAATACGGTCAATGCAAACGAACGGTATTTTTTTTGTAGCAGATTGATTGCTTCGATTAACCGGTTTAGTACCGCAGGAACTTCTTCGGCAGTACTGGGACCGTCGATGCGTGTGGCCGGAATAATGCCTTGATCCATGAGGATGTGCAATTTATGTCCCACGGCAATAATGTGCCCGTAGTCTTCCGGTTTTATTTGCTCTTGCAGTAGCCTGTTAAAATCACCGCAAAATCCCCGCTCCGCCCCAATCAACAGACAAACATGAAGCTGATAATCATTCAGCGTCTCCGGGTAAGGATAAAAACTAAAAAAATCGCCGGCAACCGCTTCAATATTTCTAACCGCCAGATTCTGCTTGTCCATAAATTGTTCAAGCCGGTGGATTTCAGTAAATGCCATATTTTTCATGGCGTTGATAATATTTCTGATTTCCCGCAATTGCTTGATCCGCAATTGCAAATCCCGGCTGCGGCTCACCGTGCCCCACCCTTTTCCGGCATTAAACAGCTGCTGACCGCTTGCAGCCATAAGCGGCGGTCGCTATCGAAACTCAGCTGCAGCGCATCAATGCCCCGCTCAATGCACGCAAGCAGTTTGGGTATGTCTTCAGGTTCCGCGCCATCGAACAGCCCTTCATTGAAGGCGATCAGCCAGGCAAGATGAAATTCGCTGCTGAGTGGCGTCAGCCGCTCCTGAATCAGTATTTTTCGCAATAGCCGGCCGCGTTTTATTTTAGCTTCCATCGAAGCTTCCAGGCGCTGACCAAAACGCGAAAACTTCTCCAGTTCCAGAAACTGCAGATATTCCAGTTTCATTTGGCCGGCTTCTTCACGGATTCGCGGGTGCTGCGCTTTTCCTCCGATTCGGGAGACGGACAAAGCGATATCGATGGCGGGCCGGAAACCGGATGCAAACAGATCCTCGTCCAAATATATCTGGCCATCGGTAATCGATATGAGATTGGTGGGAATGTAAGCGGCGATTTCACCCTGTTTGGTTTCGACAATCGGCAACGCGGTCATGCTGCCGCCGCCGTGACTGGCATGGAGACAAGTCGAACGTTCCAGCAAACGGGCGTGAACAAAAAAAATGTCCCCCGGATAGGCTTCCCTTCCCGGCGGCCGCCGCAACAAGAGGGAAAGTTCCCGATAGGTTTTGGCATGGGTGGACAAATCATCATAAACCACTAAGGTATCGCGGCCCTGAGCCATCCAATATTCCGCCAGCGCACAGCCCGCAAATGGGGCGATATATTTTAAGCCCGGCAAAGCACTGGCTTCCGCGACCACGCAGACAGTGTAGGACAACGCATCATATTCCCGAAGAATATTAATGGTATGGATTATCGAAGAGCGCTTCTGACCGATCAAGACATAAACGCAGCAGACGTTCTTTCCCTTTTGATTGACCACGGTATCGATAGCGACGGAACTCCTGCCCAGCCCTTCATCGCCGATGATCAGCTGCCGCTGCCCTTTGCCGATCGGTATTAGCGTGTCAATGATTTTTATACCGGCATACAACGGTTCATGGACAAATTCGCGGGCGACAATGCCGGGAGAATTTTTTTCAAGGCACTGCACAGCGGCGTGGAACGGCTCGTCCAGACCATCGAGCGGCATGCCCTGCGGATCGATTACCCGTCCCAGAAAATCATCGCCGGCGGGGATACTCAAAGGCTCGCGGGCAAGGTGCACGCTGGTTCCCGCGGTCAGTGCTTCCGTTTCATACAGCAGGATGGCGCCGATCAGATCCGCATTGAGTCCGAATACCACGGCCCGGCTGCCGTCATCAAAAATAAGGATATCATCCATGGCAGCGGACGGCAGTCCCGCCACCCAGGTGATACCGTCGCCCACCGAAACGACGATGCCGCGTTCGATGACTCTGAGGCCGGGCTGATAGTGGTCAATCCACACGGATTGCCGTTGTAATAAGCTATCCATGCGCAAGGTCGGCAAAACCGATCAGTTCGTATTGCAGGTTGGCTTGCAAAACCCAAGAGCCGATCGTGATCCGAAAGCCGGCAATCAAAGCGGAGTCCTGGGTGTATTGATAATCCGCCGCCCGCCCGATCCGTTGCTGCAACTTTTGTTCAAGTTGCCGGCGTTTATCTTCCGCTAATGGATAGACGCTGCTTATTTGAATGGCAGCCGGCGCTCCGCTCGATAGCGGCAACGACGGAACGGCTTGCTTCGATAACGTAGAGAGATTATCCAGCAGCATGTCGAATAATCTGTCTTCAAGTTCAGGGCCGGCTGCCTGTTCCAACAGTACGGCCGCGAATTTCGCGCCCTGGGCGACGGCAAGCCGCTCATTTCTTTGCTGGACCTCAGCCAGACGCCGCAATTCCACCACTTCGGCTTTCTTGCGCTGATCTGCAAGCTTGCTGTTCAGGTTGTCCAGCTGCCGTTTCCGTTCCACCTCGATTTCCTGATATAGCGTTTCCCGAGCCATTTTTTTTTCCCGGTCCCAATTTGTTAATCGATTTTCATATTGATCGCGCAAGGCTTCCGCTTGCTGATGTAGGGCTTTGGCGTCCGCCAAGGATTGGTCGATTCCCTGTTTGCGTTTGGCAATCACCTCCAATACCGGTTTATATAGGAAATGTTGTAATATCCAGACCAGGATGAGGAAATTAATAATTTCGAATACGACGGTTGATAAGTTGATTTCCATTAAAGAATACCTGCCGGCTTATATATAGAGTTCACACATCGGATTTCGGTTTTTATATCCCCTCACCCCGGCCCTCTCCCTGAGGGAGAGGGGGATTCTTGCCTTGACTTGGTGGCACTGCCGATTTAGCCGGCCCCTGTCTGGCTGCCGACAATGTATTCAAGCAGCGGGTTTCTAAACAAGACAATCAACACAATCACTAAGCAGTAAATTGCCAGCGACTCGATCATCGCCAAACCGATGAATAAGGTCCGCATCAACGAACGTTCGGCTTCCGGTTGCCGTGACAAGGCGTCCAATGCGCTGCTGATCGATTTTCCCATGGCCAGCGCGGGACCTATCACCCCAATCGCTATGCCAATAATTGACGCGACTGTGGAGGCAAGAACAATCCATGAAGTATCGGACATGCGTTATTCCTGTTGTTTAAGTTGTTGAGACTGCATCGCACCGGCGACATAAATCAATGCCAGCATACCGAAAATGTAGGCCTGAACCAGCGCTTCGATCACATGCAGCATTAAAATAGGCACCGGCACCAAAAAACCTGCCACCAGCAATACCAGCATTGCGGCCATTTCCAAACTCATTATATTACCGAACAAGCGTACCGCCAGTGCTATGGTCCGGGTAATTTCACTGATAATATGGAACGGCAGCAAAATCGGACTGGGTGTTAAATAATGGCGCAAATAATTTTTGATACCTAAGTTGCGGAGACCGAACCAATGCACCGACAAAAATACCAATACCGCCAGTGCCGAAGTAGCCGAAAGGTCGCGCGTCGGTGAATGTACTCCCGGTATCAGACCCGCAAGATTAGCGGTAATCAGAAACAACCACAGCGTCGCAATAAACGGCATGATTTGCTTGCCGTGTTGCGGAGCCACTTCGACGATTGCCTGTTCAATGGTTGCCACAATTCCTTCGACGGCGGTCTGCAAGGGTCCCGGAATTTGCTGCAGTTTACGGGTTAAGGACCAGGCCAGCACGGCAATGACGATCATAATGCCCCAGGTGGTGGCGACAGTCTGAGTGATTATCACCGGGCCGAGTTTCAGCAGCGTCATTGTTTCCATATTGTTTCTCCTGCCCCGTTAATCCTTTACAAAAAAATAGACATTAAAAAAACCGACAACCAAGCCAAATAATAGCATGCTGATTGTCCATCGCACCGAATAGCCTTGCTCCAGACTATCCAGCCACTGGCCGAGATAAGCACCGGCAACGACGGGAAGCACCATCAGCAATCCCAAGGTACCGATATAAACCGTTTGCGACAATAAATGCGGCCGCTCCCTTTCGGCCTTTTTCATCCGTTTAACCTGCCGTTCCACCTGTGTTCTGAGCTGTTGAAAATGTTTCATAACGCAATTTTCTGCGTTTGCTCCCATAGTTTATTGAGCATGGATTGTTCCATGCGGTGCAGCGATTCTTTGATGGAACGCAATTTTTCTTCTTCGGCCAGCAATTGCCGCGCTAAAGCCGAACTGATTTTTTCATAATCAAAATCGATTATAAAATGCCGGCTACTCACTGTCAGTTCATTATTATAAAAATACAGCACCCCACCCGGAACAGCCAAATACTGCCAAGACTGGTCGCCCACCCTGAACCGGGCCAGACCGAAAACCAGCATGGTCATAAATCGGGCATGATTGGGTAAAATGCCGAAACTGCCCGAGCTGTCTTCACCGACGAATGAAGTAACGCCGTTAATCCTCTGAGCATGGACGGCATCATATAAATTAATCGCGAACTCGTTCCGCATGGTTATACCCCGTTCATCGAACCGCGCATATAGCACTGGTCTTCCGACAAGTGATCGAACCGGCCCGATAAAAAAGCCTCGCAATCATCCAATGTTTGCTGCAACGGTACTGACACGCCGGTCTGCTTGGTATGTTCCGCCAATACCCAAAACGGCTGGGTGAGATAACGCTGCAACTTTCTGGCGCGCATGACGATTTTACGGTCGTTTTCGGATAACTCGTCAATGCCCAGCATGGCAATAATATCCTCGAGTTCATGATAATGCGCCAAATGTTCGCGAACGCCTTCGGCTATGGCGTAATGCCGGTTACCCAGCGTATGCCTGTCCATCATTTTACTACCCGAACGCAACGGATCAACTGCCGGATATATACCCTTGCTGGCTTGAGTGCGAGATAGAATGACCGTGGTGTCCAGATGGCTTAAAATGGCGCTAACCGCCGGATCAGTCATGTCGTCGGCCGGTACGTAGACCGCTTGTACCGACGTTATATTGCCGCTCCTGGTCGACAGTATGCGTTCCTCGAGTTCCGCCACTTCGGTGGTCAGCGTCGGTTGATAACCGACCGTTGCCGGCATGCGCCCGAGCAGGCTGGATATCTCGCTGCCGGCCTGGACGAAACGGAACACGTTGTCCATCACGAACAGCACTTCCTTTTGCAGGCTGTCGCGGAGATATTCGGCATAGGTCAGCGCCGACAAACCGACGCGAAAGCGGACCCCGGGCGATTCGTCCATCTGCCCGAACACCAACAGCGTATCCTGCATGACGCCGGCCTGTCGCATTTCGTGCCATAGCTCGTGCGCCTCGCGAATACGTTCGCCGACCCCGGCGAATACGGAGACCCCCTGATGGATGGCCGATACGGCATGGATGAACTCCATCACCAGCACGGTCTTGCCGACCCCGGCGCCGCCGAACAGACCGGTTTTACCGCCCTTGACGAAGGGACACAGCAAGTCGATGACCTTGATTCCGGTTTCCAGTATGCCGCTGACCCCGGCGGTTTCGTAAAGCGCGGCCGGTTTGCTGTGGATGTTGCGGAACTCGTGTTGCGGCAGCTTCGCCAGGCCGTCCAACGGTTCGCCGAAAATGTTCAGCAATCTGCCGAGACACTCCTTGGCGACCGGTACGTGCAACGGCGCGCCGCTGTCGTAAACGGGCATGCCGCGGCTCAGGCCGGCGGTGCCGTGCAGCGTAATGGCGCGAACCTGATGTTGGTCCAGATGCTGATGGACCTCGAACAAGAACGTCGTATGGTCGAAACAGGCGTAAAGCGCCTGACGCAGCGGGGGCAACTGCCGGCAGGAAATGATCACGACCGGCCCGTGGACTTCGGTGATGAGTCCGATCGCGGTATGCTGTTTGACGCCGGACGCTTCCATTACGGCAGCCCTGTCACGTTATGGTTCATGGCGACTCGCGAGAAAAGATGGCACATCGTTACCGGAATAAGCTGCGTTGCAGCGAAGCCAAACTACAACACCGCCGACCAACGCGCGAGCGTGTACGACGGAAATAAACGAACGAGAGGCTGCTATCCGCCTCTCGTCGCTAGGAACATTTTAACCGATATTTTTGCACCCGGTAGCGTAAGGTTTCCCGCGTCGAACCCAGCATTCTGGCGGCTGCGGTGACGTTGTAATCGGTTTGTTCGAGGACCTTTTGCAGTATATATTTTTCCATGTCCTGCAGCGACAGGCTGCCGTCCAGCGGAATGAGCAGATGCTGGGCGTCGTCGGCGGCGCCGGCCTGGCTGTCCGCGACGTGGTTGCCCGAAAGCTGCAACCATTGCAACGGAAACTTGTGGTCTTCGGCCAGCAGCACGCAGCGTTCGATAACGTTGCGCAGTTCGCGGGTGTTGCCCGGCCAATGATAGCTCTTCAACTGGCGCCAGGTTTCCTCGCATAATTCGGTACTGACCTTCTTACCGGATTTGGCGTTGAACTCGCTGATAAATGCCGGCACCAAATCGTACAGATCTTCCATTCGCTCGCGCAGGGGCTGGATGTGGACCGACAGGACGCTGAGGCGGTGATACAGGTCTCCTCGAAATTTGCCGGCGGCCACCAGCTTCGCCAGATCCTGGTTTGTGGCGGCGATAATCTGCACGTCCACGTCGATCTCGGTTTCGCTGCCCAGGCGGCGGATCTTCAGTTCTTCGACCGCTTTCAAGAGTTTGCTCTGCAGGTCCAGTTCCATTTCGCCGATTTCATCCAAAAACAACGTGCCCTTATGGGCCTGCTCGAACAGGCCGCGATGTCGCTTGCGGGCGTTGGTAAACGCACCGGCCTCGAAGCCGAACAGTTCCGATTCCAACAGTTCGTGCGGCAGCGCGGCGCAGTTTATTTCCACCAGCGGGGCCGACGCCCGGCTGCCGTTGTAGTGCAACGCTTTAGCCAGCAGGCCTTTGCCGGTGCCGGTTTCGCCGTGAATGACCAGGCTGGAAAAGGGCACCTGGGCGATCTTATGCAACATGTCGCGTAGCGATTTGGTGTTGGGGCTGCGTCCGAGCAGGGCTTTTTCGGAAAATTTTCGATGGCTGCTTTCGGTTTCCTGCAACAATCGGCGTTGGGCCTTGGCGCTGCGCGCCGCCCCTTCGATCTGCAGATTCAACCGGTTCAGCTCGCACGGCTTTTCGATGAAATCGAAGGCTCCCAGGCGCAGCGCGCGCACCGAATCGGCGATGCTGCCGTAGCCGGTCAGAAACAGCCATTCGATGCCTTCAATCGACCGATTGCGCATTTCCTCGAGAAAATCCAGCGCGTTGCCGTCGGGAAGGTTCATATCCGACAACACGACGATGGGGTCGATTTTTTGCTGCAGCAACGTACGACGGGCGTCGCCGAGCGAGGTGACCCATTCGATTTCCCAGTCTTGCTTACTGAAATAGCGCTGTAATTCCAGTCCCAGCAGTTTTTCGTCTTCGATAATCAACAAGCAATCTTTCATGAATTCAGTCCCGGTAGCGTCAAGGTAACGCAGGCGTGTCCGTCCTCGTTGTTATGCAATCGTATGGTGCCCTGCTGGGACTTGACGAAGCGTTGAACCATGGCTAATCCCAGCCCGGTTCCTTTTTCCTTCAAACTGACGAACGGGCGGATGCCGCTGTTAAGCAGCGAATCGGCAAAGCCCGGCCCGCTATCCTCAACGGTGATAATTATCGCGTTATCCACTCGGTTGGCCGACAATAAAATCCGCCCCGCTTCGTTACCGATCGCGTGAATCGCGTTCAGCAACAAGTTCAACAAGGCGAGGCGAAATTCGGTCAACGGCAGATAGGCTGTTAGTGTCGGATCAATATTATAATGCAGTTCTACGTTTTCCGGGATCTGATATTTCAGGAACAGACTCAATTCGTCGCACAGTTGTATGATGTCGACCTGCTCGGCCAGATTCGACGGCGTCCGGGTCAAGGCCAGCAGATCGTTCAGGTGTTGGGTGAGGCGCTTGACTTCGTTGTAGACCGTATCGAGGCGCTCGTAGAGATCTTCGTCGTCGCATTCCGAGAGGATGTTCTGCAGCGCCAACTGGATGCCCGCCAACGGGTTGCGCAGTTCATGCGCGGTGCTGGCGGCGAGTTCGGCGACCACCGTCAGACGCTCGCCGCGGGCGATCTGTTGACTTTGCTCGAACAAGGCGGATGTGGCCTGGCGGACCTTATGCTCCAATTCGTTCGTATAGTCGAGATGTTCCCGTTCCAGTTCGGTCAGGCGCATGACCAGGGTATTGTAGTTATCGAACAAAGCCTGCATGACCGGATCGGCGGTCAGTTGCAGAATCGGCCGGCGGTCGCCGCTCGCCAGCCGCTGCAGGAATTCCTTAAGCGAATCCAGCGGCGACAACACGTTGCGCTTGAAATAATAGCGCCCGACCAGATAAAGAATGCCGAACGCCAGTAACGGGATGACGATTGCAAGCTCGAATTCCAGTTGGCTGTCCGCGCCGATGTTTTGCAGCAGATTTTCCTCTTCGCGGATTTGCCGCGAGAACAGTTGGCGCGTCTTGTCGAGCGTCTGCACGAGACTTTCGTTGTCGCCTTGCAACGCTTTGGCGAAGGCTTGCTGTAGCTGGTTGATGTCGGCGATCAAGGCCGGGGCGTCGATTTGCTCGGGCGGGAGCAGGCTTTCCAGATTCAAAGGCGCCGGTGCCGCTTTTCCGCCCTTGTCGCGCGTGGTCTTTTGCTGCAGCTGGTTTTTGAGCAGGATAAAAATCGCTTCTTCCAACCGGTGGCCGTTTCTGATGTCTTTTTCCAGCGTGTTCAGGCGCTGATGGTTGCGCCAGGTAAGGCCGCCGATCACCAGTAGTTCGCCGACGATGAACAGGCCGAGCACAATGCTGACGAAAATAACGGGTCTTAATAAAAAATTAAACATATGGTTATTGCGTCAATGAGCCTCGGTTACGGTAATCGGCGACAGAGCGATGATTGTACGCCGTCCCAATTCTTCTCGTATCAATGGGGATGAATCGGGCGACTGAAAAAATCGAAAAACAGCCACATCAGGAGCGAGGACACGAGCAGCGTTAAAATCATCGCCGGCGTGCCTTTTTTGATCCACAGCCCCGGCGTGATCGCCAACTCGGGGTTGCCGCTGTCTTTTGCCAACCGTTCCGACAAGGTCACGATGAAAACGTTTGCGGTCGAACCCAGATGGGTGCCGTTGCCGCCCATGCCGACGCCGATCGCCAAACTCCACCACAAGGGCGCGACATTGACGCCTTGCGCTTCCAAACCGAGCAAAATCGGCACCATCGCGGCGGTAAACGGGATGTTGTCGATCAGCGCCGATAATAAGGCCGCCACCCACATTAAGACCAGGCTCGCGGTCAACAGGTCTTCGGTAACGAAAGGCCTGATGAAGGTGCCGATGTACTCCAGAAAATGGCTGCGCTCGACGCCGCCGACCAGGATGAACAACGACACGAAGAAAATCAGCAGCGTCATCTCCAGCGAGCCGAACGATTCGTCCAGGTCGATATGATGGGCGATGAACACCAGCAAGGTAAGCCCGATCGCCGCCACCACCCAGGCATTCCAGCCCAGATCGTGATGGAAGATAAACAGGATGACCATGAAACCCAACACCCCCAAGGCGACATTCCAGGTCTGCGGATCCTTGATCGTTTCCTGTTCGGTAAAATCGGGTACTTCCGGAACGACCGCCAATTCCCGGCGGAAGAGGAACTTCAGCGCATACAGGATCGCCAGCCAAGCGGCGAACACGATGCCGCCCATGCGCAGAAAAAAGGTATTGAAATCGATGTGGGCGGCGGAGCCGATCATCAGGTTCGGCGGATCGCCGACCAGCGTCGCGACACCGCCGGTATCGGATAGCAAGGCGGCGGCGAGCAGATAAGGTATCGGACTGATATTCAGCGTTTGGCAGATCAACACGATCAAGGGACCGAAAATGACCACGGTGGTGACGTTGTCGAGCAGCAGCGAAATTACGGTCACCGCCGTCCCCAGCAGCACCATCAATAAAAACAGTTTGCCCCGGCTGTAGTCCGCGATGCGGTAAGCCATAGCCTGAAAGCCGCCGGTCGGAATCATGATGCCGACGATCGTCATCATCGCACCGAGTAGGAAGACCACATTCCAGTCCACCGCCTTCAAAGCGAGCGACGGGCTGTAAAAATCGAGCCACTGGCCGGCGAAGATCATCGCGCCGGCCCCGAGCATGGCGAA
>JBNLCC010000129.1:0-92482 GCA_050303615.1 Methylococcaceae bacterium
TACGACCGCTGCAACACCAGCATGGCCGCGTTCACGATGTGTCCGCAATGCCGGCAGGAGTACGAGAATCCCGCAGACCGGCGCTTTCATGCGCAGGCGAACTGCTGTCCGGCGTGTGGGCCGCAATTGTGGCTGCAGGACCGGGATGGACGGAAAATCAATTGCCCCGATGCGCTTGCGCACGCCGCTGAGTTGCTGCAACAGGGTTATATCTTAGCGATAAAAGGTCTGGGCGGTTTCCATTTGGCCTGTGATGCCGGCAGCGAAGCGGCCGTCAGCTTGCTGCGGCATCGCAAACGCCGTTATGCCAAACCGCTGGCGCTGATGGCCAGAGACCTGGATATGATTGCAACTCATGCGCATCTGGGCGATGCGGAACGGCTGGCCTTGCAGGACAAGGCAGCGCCGATTGTGCTGCTTGCCGCCAAAGGCATGGGGCTCGCTTCGGGAATTGCACCCGGTGAGGATAAGCTGGGTTTTATGCTGCCTTACACGCCGTTGCATTACCTGCTGATGCAGCATTTGCAGCGGCCGTTGGTGATGACTTCAGGCAACCTCAGCGAGGAACCGCAATGCAGCGCGAATGCTGCGGCGCTGAGCAAATTGAAAAGCATTGCCGATTATTTTATGCTGCATGACCGGGACATCGTCAACCGGCTTGATGACTCGGTGCTGCGGTTTATGGCCGGGCAGCGCCATCTGCTGCGCCGGGCGCGCGGCTTCAGTCCGGAAATGCTCGCGTTGTCCTCCGGCTTTGAATCCAGCGACGGTATCTTGGCGATGGGCGGAGAGCTGAAAAACAGTTTCTGTTTGCTCAAAGCGGGACAGGCCATTGTATCCCAGCATATCGGCGATCTTGAAGACGCCGCCACCCAGCAGGATTTCCGCAACGCTGTTACCTTGTATCAGCGCTTGTTCGGGTTCGAAGTCCGGTCTGTTGCAGTCGATTTACACCCCGGCTATCTGTCTACCCAGTACGGACAGCAACGGGCGACAGAGTCGGACTTGCCATTGATCCCGGTACAACACCACCATGCCCATATTGCAGCTTGTCTGGCGGAACACCAGGTTGCCCGTGATGCGGCGCCGGTTTTGGGGGTGGTGTTCGACGGCCTGGGCATGGGAGCGGATGGCCGGCTGTGGGGCGGCGAATTCCTGTTGGCCGATTACACCGAGTTCAGACGCCTTGCCTGCCTGCAGCCCATCGCGATGCCCGGAGGCGTGCAGGCGATTCGCGAGCCGTGGCGCAATGCCTATGCGCAATTAGTGCATTATTTTGATTGGCAGTGGCTGCAGCAGGGTTATTCCGGTTTGGAGTTTATTGCTGAGTTGCAAAACAAACCGCTGGAAACGCTGGCGGCGATGATTGCCAAAGGCATCAATTCACCGCCGTGCAGTTCCTGCGGCCGGTGGTTCGATGCCTTTGCAGCGGTGTTGGGTCTGGCCGATAAGGAGATCAGTTATGAAGGGCAGGCCGCCATTGCCTTGGAAAACCTGGCGGCACCGGTATTCGATGAACAACTGCCCTATGCCGAAGCCTACACGCTGCATCGGCAGGACGGCGCCTGGGTGATCGGCTGGCAGCCGCTTTGGCAGGCGGTTCTGGCGGACCTTGGGCGAGGCCGAAACAAAGCTATCATAGCTGCACGTGTTCATCATAGCCTCGCGGAAGCGACGGTGGCAACGGTATTGAAATTATCCGGTCAGACGGCGACCGATACCATAGTTTTGAGTGGCGGCGTATTCCAAAACCGCCTGCTGCTCGAGTCAGTCACCCGGCAGTTGCTGTACAACGACAAAACGGTATTGTCAGCGCAATCTTACCCGCTCAATGACGGCGGCCTGGCATTGGGCCAGGCCGCCGTCGCCGCGGCCAGACTGGCACATAGCCGGGCAGAGTAATTATCGAAGCCAACGCTTCGAACCCGGTTGTTTATCGCGTGTTCGTGACAAGTTTACGTTTATATTCGCATTTTTCCATAGCAGAAACAGCTGCTTATATTTTTAAATGTGTGTCGTTCCTGCGACGCAGGAGGATTGCCCGAAGCTTGCCTTCCATGGCGCTGGATACCCGCTTCCATGCGGGTATGACGGCCTGTTGATTAATCCGGTAAAGTAGAATTTGGCGTGAAAAGACACAAGAATCGAATAGGTGTCGTTTACTTAGGGACAACGCAATCCGTCCCGCCGCGGTTTTCGCACAAATGATAACCGGCGCGATCTACCCAGAACTTCATAACATTTTCGACATCGCCCCAGGATTTTAACGATAAACTGCTCAGAGATTTCGAACCGATGCGTTCGTCAACGCCTTCGGCCAACAATTCCCCTGTTTCCGCATCGGTTGCTTTTGCCTCGACGCTTGCCTTGCCGACCAATGGCGAATCGCCGGTTACCAGGCTGCCCAATTTGGTTGCAAGGCGTAATTGCGGTACTATGGTCGATATAGTTTCCATCACGACCCTTCCTTCTTCCAGTTTTACGATAGCTACACTGATGCGCAAGGTACCCGGTTCGGGTATCCTGACCATTTCGTAGTCTTGCGCAAATTTGTTATACATCAGATTATAGAAATAGTCGGCCAGGCGTTGCGCGTCTGCGCGGGATACATTGTTGAGTTGTGATGCATTGCCACGCCAAATAGTAACGGGATCGAGCAGGATTTTATTATATTTTGCCCAGTCTGCATCCGGGTTAATATATAACCGCTCGGCTTGACCTTTTTTGCCGGGCTGTAAAATGGAATAATCAGGTAAAAAACCGGTGTATTGAGGAACCGGTCCAGGTTTGGTTGCCGCACAGCCGAACGTAAGCAGCGTACCGACAATCAATGGCAATGAGTACAATTTGTTCATAAATCGCTCTTTTTAAAGATTGCAAAAGATCCCGCTTGCCTTTTGGATCCGATATTGAAAGACATGTAAATCTTTCCGCAGTGCCGGCCACCCCACAACCGGGGAAAATGACATACTCCATGAAAGTTTAGTCATAGCTGGGTATGACTGCAAATATCATTTGGCATTTGATCCTAAATATTGCGGCTAGGTGAGAGACGAAGTGATCGAAAATTATTCGGAGCTGCTCAGCATGAATTGTGAATTGGGTTAGCAAGAGGGACAAGCCGTTGCGCTTGATCGACAGTGGATTTGTGGCAGTTAAAGTCAGGGATTACTTTACCGAACTTTATCCGTCTGGCTGGACAAACCGAAATTCAAAATGTCTTGCAAAAAACAACGGTACGGTTTAAAGTCTGTAAGGCAGAATTCGAATCGGCAATCAATTTCCTATACTAATAACAAAGTTTGCAGGCACAGTCATTTAATTGTTTGTATGGAGAAATTAACAATAAAAAAAATAGTTTGACTTAGCTGGGTGATGAAAATTTGGCATTCAGGACGTGGTTCCCAAATAAAGCTCTCAGCACAGGAAATATGTGACATCAGCCGGGAAATCAGCAGCAGTTTTGCGCCCGAACATGCAACCTTCTTACCGGAGCTTGTGCTTTTACCGGTCGACCCTTTCCACATGTATGCTTACTGGAACCTTGGCGAACCTCAGGTAACCCATTCTCTTACCAATGCTTCCGACCATCGATTAATATTAAGGATTTATTGGCGTCCGGATGAAAATAGGGACGTTACTAAAACGAAATTATGGTTTGATCTGCCTATTTGCGGCAACCGAAATCAAAAAAAAATTCCTTTGCCAATCGATAAAACCGCTTATTCGGCTGCCATAGGCATACGCCGTTCGGATAACCGTTTTGACGTATTGGCTTATTCCAATACCGTCCATGTGCCGCGTGGAAACGTTGCACCGTTTACCCAACGGCAAGATACGGCCGAGTCCGTGCCGCAAAGCGTCGAAGCGCCGGTTCAACGCTTCGAAACAAGCAGTACGGAGTCATGCCCTGATAACACGGACGTTAACCATCAAGACATTGATGTCCGCTATGAAAATATTTTTGCCGATGCTGTTTTCAGTTCTCCTTTAATGGACATTTTGCCGGAAAGAAGTTTTGACGAACATTTGATTCACAAAAAAACGTCCCCTGAAAAATCACATTACGCCAGCAGCAACGCTTCCGGTCAGATAAATAATCGCTAGCGGCAATGGAAAAAGGATACCTCAGCATTATCCTGCATGCACACCTACCCTATGTGCGGCATCCCGAACATGATAGTTTTTTTGAAGAAAACTGGTTGTTCGAGGCCATTACCGAGAGCTATATCCCGTTGCTCGGTATGCTGGACCGGCTGCAACAGGACAACGTGGATTATCGGCTTACGCTATCCCTGTCACCAACGCTTATTTCCATGTTGCGCGACGAACTATTGACAATGCGCTATTTGCGGCATTTGCACAAACAGCTGGAACTGGCTGAAAAGGAAATCGTCAGAACCCGCAATCAAGCGGATTATCAAAAATTAGCCCGCCTGTACCGGCGCTATTTCTTAAATACGCTCGACGTTTATCAAAACCGATACCAGTGCGATCTGCCGGCAGCTTTCAGGCAGCATCAGGCTACCGGTAAACTCGAATTGATTACCTGCGCGGCAACTCACGGGTTTTTGCCGCTACTCAGCATCAGTGAAACAGCGGTTCGTAACCAAGTTAACATCGGCATCGAGACGTTTGCGGAGCATGTAGGCAATACGCCTTGCGGTTTTTGGCTGCCTGAATGCGGTTATTATCCCGGTCTGGAAAGCGTGTTGAGTGATGCCGGCATCAAGTATTTTTTTGTTGATACGCACGGTGTCATGCAGGCCGGTCAGCGTCCTCGCTACGGTGTCTATGCGCCGCTGGATTGCGGTAACGGCGTTGCGGCGTTTGCACGCGACCCGCAGTCATCGCATCAGGTATGGAGCGCCGAACAAGGCTATCCGGGAGACCCCGAATATCGCGAATATTATCGGGATATTGGTTTCGATCTGGATTTGGCATATATCGCCCCGTATATCCTGGAAGGCACAACGCGCATCAACACCGGCATCAAATACTACCGGGTAACCGGCAAACAGCGGAATAAGGCATTGTATCAACCGCAAAATGCACGGGCCAAAGCAAAATTACATGCACGGGATTTTATTGATAAACGGCAAAGGCAATTTGACCAGCTCGGTCCTGGCATGGACCGGCTCCCGATTATTGTGGCCCCTTACGATGCGGAACTGTTCGGGCATTGGTGGTTTGAAGGACCGCGTTGGCTGGAATGGGTTTTACGCATGGCGAGCGAGAGCGGCAACGGCATTCAGATGATCACCTGCAGCGAATATTTAAACTGTTATACAACGCAGCAAATCGCTATCCCCTCCGCTTCGACCTGGGGAGATCAGGGTTATTCCGGTTATTGGATCAACGAACAAAACGATTGGATCTGGCCGCACCTGCACAAAGCGGGCGAACAAATGGAAAAATTGGCATTTGATTTTCGTGGCGTAACCGCCAAACCGCTGCAGGAGAGGGCTCTGAATCAGGCGGCGCGTTCGCTGTTGTTGGCGCAGGCGTCGGATTGGCCTTTTATCATGAAATCGGGAACCACCGTCGAATATGCCAACAAACGGATTACAGACCATTTGGCCCGCTTTAATTATTTACATGAGAGTATTCGCAATAACCGCATCGATGAGCGTTATCTGGCAGCGCTGGAGATCCTAGATGACATTTTCCCGAATATCGATTATCGCCACTACAAACCTCGGCAATAGAACAGTCAATTGGGATAATATAACTTTTTCCGAATTTCAGACCGGACAGTGCGGAGACAAAGTATGGCCAAAATCCAACTGCTGTATGTTGAAAATGTAATATCCAGAAAAAAAAGGCGGGTTTGCCAACAATTGAACTTTTTTTTACTGTTGGACAATGTCAGTTACGACAAACAGGTCGATGTAATCTGGTGTGGCGAGGATGGCATTTGGCACAACTTGCCGGCGGTGTTTCACAGTCAGGCGGAACACGGTAAGGAATACTGGCAGGCGTCGATCAGCCACTATCTCAGTGCCCGACAATCGCTTCCGGGAAACATTCGTTTCGGCATCCGCTATCAATGCCTCGGTAATGAGTATTGGGATAACAACCATGGCAGCAATTATTCCAGCCAAGCCGATTCCGGTGTGATGCTGGCGCATAATATTGCGCTGCACAATATCGGTTTTACTGAAACATTGAAATCCGGACGCAAATCCTTTTCCGTTGTGGTAGCGATTGACCAAGCCCTGCATGCCGAAAAGGTTACGATTCACTGGACAACCGACAATTGGCGGCATACGCATAAGACCGCTTGCCGTTTTCAGTGCGACTACTGGGACAGCAAAGCACAAAGCAACGCGCGCAATCCTAACCAATATGGTGCACAGGTTTGGCATGCGCGGATTAAGCCGGGGAACGCTTTCCGGGTGCAATACAGCATTTGCTGCGAAACCAAGGAGCGGACGCTATGGGACAATAACCGCGGTAAAAATTATTCGGCAAGCCATGAGCCGCTGAAGGTGCTGATCCTTAATCTGCATTGTTATCAGGAGGATAATCAGGATCATAAATTTTCGCAAATTGCCAAGGCAATTGACGAGCAGCATATCGACATAGTCTGCTTTCAGGAAGTGGCTGAACTTTGGAACGACGGTGCAGGGGACTGGCAATCCAATTCAGCAAAAATCATTAATGATCGCCTACACAGGCCTTATCATCTCTACACCGATTGGGCGCATCGCGGTTTTGACAAGTACCGTGAAGGCGTCGCTATTTTGAGCAAATACCCGTTGTCGGAACAGGAATCCCGGTATGTTTCGGACAGCCACGACATCTACCATATCCATTCCCGAAAAGTGGTGATGGCCCAAATTCGTATTCCCTATATCGGTATCATCAATGTTTTTTCCGCACATTTAAGCTGGTGGGAGGACGGTTTCCAACAACAATTTGCCAGACTTCAGGACTGGGCTAATTCGAAAGCAGACGGAAACCTCATCGGGACCCTGCTGTGCGGCGATTTCAATATCACCGCCGGCTCAAGCGGCTATCAACAGGTAGTTGCCGGCAATGAATATGAAGACCAGTATCTGGCAGCCAATGCGCATGGCCTGTTTGAAAAAATATTCAGGGTCAACGATCCGCACTGGCGGCATGATTTGGCCGATGATTACCGGATCGATTATGTGTTTTTGAACAAAACAAGTCAGCTGCAAGTGATATCGGCACGGGTTTTGTTTACTGAACAGGATTATGGGACCGTTTCGGATCATTGTGGTTATTTGATGGCGTTTGAACCCAAGTAAATGTCAGCTGGCATGGATGTAAAACTTGCGGAGTGATCCGCCGTTTTGCGGCTCGGCGCGATTCAGTTTTAAATATATAGTTTTACAAGAGGAAACGATATGCAGTTTGCAGAACAATATGCCAGGCCGGTACAAGGGCAACTGGGCGGTTTTTTTCAACGGATCAACGATTACCGGGATAGTTTCGATCTACGTTGGGGAAAAATCGATTTTGAACTGTTCTACGGTGCATCTGCCAATTTAAAGGTCATTTTAAAAGTTTATCGCGCCAATAATATCTGTGAAACCTACATTGTCGATACCGATGCCTATGATATTGAATGGAACCGGCACAAAAGGGGGACGCGCGATTTTTATATTTACCCTGATTCCACGTACTTCGGCAAAATCAGTTGTATTAAATTTGCTTTCATAATCCATCTCGGTGAGCATTCCATTCCCTCGCAAAAAGAATATATTTTTATGGACTGGTACCAGTTGCAGGATGGGCAACCGCAGCATCGTGCCATTACCGGCGAATGGGCTACGGATAACCGTTACCGAACCTATGAACTGGATGCCGCTGAATTACAATGTGATGCGGACTGGTATAGCCATCATTTTGATTCGCTGCATTTGATCCCCAAATTCACCAAAGGCCAACTGTATCATCCCTATCATCCCAAACAGTTTATTCATCAGCATATCAACAAGGTGATACGCTGCAAACGGGACAATCCGGAGCGGTTTTGCACCATTAAGGTGAGTGTCGATTGTATCGATGACAATGATTTTATCAATCATCTGCTGCATGCCCGGCATGAAGGTGTCTGGGTGCAGTGCATCGTCGACTGGCGGAAAATGACGATGACCAACAGCCAGACCTATGCCCGGTTAAAAAGGTCCGGTATTGAGCTGCTCGGCGTGTTTTGCACCCCCAATCATCATTTGATCGAAGTCGAACCGGATATGCATACCAAATTTATTATATTTAACGAAGAGGACTGTATCCTCGGTTCCTTCAATATCACCTTCGATCGCTGGTGGGCTAATTGGGAATCCGGGATGACATTTCATTCCAAAGGCGTCTGCCGGCTATTGGATAATATTTTCCAAAGCCAACGCGGCGGGGTGATCCAGAAGTACGGCATCGACCCGCTCAGTCCTTTTAATTTGCTGTATACCTTCGGCCGGCATACCATGCAAAACGGCCGGGTATACCGCCCGCATCATGCCATTCTGGCCGAAATCCATCGCGCCCGGCGTTCAATCAGGATCTGCCTGTTTTTAATCGGAGACCTGCTCGGCGATTACCACGACAGCGTGGTTAATGCCTTGATCCAAGCCTATGGCCGCGGCGTCGACGTGCATATTCTGTTTAACGGCCATCTGGCCAGACAGGGGCGGATCGGCATCGAACGTTCGATGCAGGAAGAGCTGAATCGGCCATTGTTGCCTGCAGTGCAGCGCCTAAAAGATGCCGGCATTCCGGTGGGGCTGGTTTACGGGCAGGACGATCATCCGGTGCCGTATTCGCCGATTCATTCCAAATATTGCATTATCGATGATTATATCGTCATCGAAGGAAGTTTTAACTGGTACAACACTTCGGTGTTTTCCCATGATCTGATTGTGGTGGCCGCCAATCACGCTGTGGCTCAACCTTATTTGTACGAATTCTATGAAATACAGCGGTCGTTTAGAGTTTACTATTGAGCTATTGCCACCGGGCAGCCGTCTCGAAATCCGCAGCAGCTTGATCGGTAGCCGGCACTTTAAACCATGCGGCGGCAATGGTCTCCGAAAAAGTAAAGGTATCCAGTCCGCGTATCGCCAGTTCGGTGATATCATCGACGCTGCGAATGCTGGCTGCCAGCACCCGGCACGAACTGCGCACTCCACTGATCGCGCGCTGCATGTCCGTTACCTCCTGTCGGCCGTTGCGTCCCATATCATTGATACGTCCCAGATAGGGGGCGGCATAATCCGCTCCCAACGCGGCAGCGGTCAGAACCTGGTGCGGTGCATAAACGCCGGTCAGTGTGACACGAATGCCTTCTTTGATCAGGCAGGCGGCGACTTCAGTGCCGAGGCGCGTCACCGGCACCTTGATTACGACGCGAGAGTCAATGGCCGCCAGCGCGAACCCGGTATCGATTTGCTGAGTTTTTGTTACTCCCCAAGTTTGCAGTTGGATTTCCTGAATGCTATGGGCAAATGCCTGCCCGGTCAATTTTTCCAGATCTGATAGCCGGCAAGGAACCTGCGCTTTTTGCAGCAGCAGCGGGTTGGTGGTGACGCCGTAAAATAAGCTGCTTGGCAGCCAGTCATCCCATTGTCGGACATCGGCGGAATCGAGAAACAGGCGCAGAGCGGAAGGGTGGTTCGCGTTGGCGAGGGTATTGTCGGTTGCAGTCATCAGCGGGTGAAAATGGTTTTTATCGGAAAAAGCACGGCAGGCCGAATGCAATAGAGCACTGCCCGGCAGCGTTAAAACAGCTCTGAATTATAGCTGGTTTCGCGTCGTTACGATAATAATAGCGACTTGGCGATTTAAATAATGTTACTATTTTTGCGTGTTGAATAAACTGGTAGTTGTTAGCGGTGTGCAAGGCCTAATAAATCGTTGCACCAGGTTTTAGATTAACAAATTACATTTTAGCTATGGTTAGAAAAACACAGTTGCTGATTGTCGGAGCCGGCCCTTATGGCTTGGCGTTGGGGCTTTACGCGCAACGGCATCAGCTTGATTACCTGGTCACCGGAAAGTTGATGGATTTCTGGCAAAGTAACATGCCGCAAGGGATGCAGTTGAGAACTCCGTTTGATTGGTATGATGAGCGACAACTTGCCGCTTATCTGCAAATACGCGGCCTTGGCCAAGACGACATCAAGCCGGTCCCCAGGGAGCTATTCATCGATTATATTCGCTGGTCAGTCAATGAAGGACAGCTCAATATTGTTGAGCACATTGTCAAACAGCTTGATTCAACAGGGCAGCATTTTTGTGCATTGCTGGAAAACGGCGACACCATTCTTGCCGAACAAGTGGTGATCGCCACGGGATATCACGCCTACAAACGAATTCCGGAAGAATTGCAGGAGATCCTGCCGCAAGGACGTTATGCGCATAACTCCGATTATGTCGATTTCCAAGCACTACGGGACAAAAGATGCCTGGTAATCGGGGGGCGGCAGGGTGCCTTTGAATGGGCCGGATTACTCAGTGATTATGCGGCGCAGGTCGATATCGTTTACCGCCACGGTACGCCGCAGTTCAAGCCTTCTGACTGGTCGTGGGTCTATCCGCTGATTGAAAAAACCAGTCAGGACCCCGGCTGGTTTCGCCGTCTGTCCCAAGCTGAAAAAGACGCAATCGACGGCCGCTGCTGGTTTGAAGGCCGCGCCCAACTGGAGGACTGGCTGTTGGTTCGATGCCGCCGTGACAATGTAAAACTCCGGCCGAATTCGTCGGTGACCGCGTGCCAAGTGCTGGCTAATGGTGATATGCGGGTCAGCCTGAACAACGGCGAGCACATTGATACCGATCAGATTATTCTAGCCACCGGTTTTCAGGTCGATGTCAAAAAGCTGCCCGTCCTGGTGCAGGGAAATCTGGTCGAGCGGCTGCGATGCGCTGACGGTTATCCTATTCTGGATGAAGCACTGCAAAGCAACATTCCCGGCCTGTATTTTACAGGCATCCACGCGGTTAAGGATTTCGGACCGTTGTTCTTTTTCGTCGCTTGCGCGTTTGCCGCGGCTGAGATAATCGGCGGAAATCTCCGCCAAACAGATTAATCCAGCGCAATATTGCGCATCACATGATAAGCGGGATAGCCGGGATTCGGAGTGATTGAAAGCAAGATTGCCAGACATGAGTTGATTTGTTTCGACAATACGGCGGCCACTGCCTGCCGATCCGTGCAAGTGGAAGTTGCCATGTTGCCCGGGCCGAATTTACTGTTACGCTATCAGCTAAACGCCGATTTGTCACAATTGCTGATTCCTGAACCGCAGCCCCCTGCAGCGGAGGATGCTTTATGGCAACACACATGTTTTGAGGCATTTATTGCCGCGGCAGGTAGAGCGGGGTATCGGGAGTTCAATTTTTCACCGTCCGGTCGTTGGGCGGCTTACGCGTTTAGTGATTATCGGATAGGTAGCCAGTGGATAATCAGCGAGCCGCCTGTCATCAGACGGGAACAGACCAATAAGCAGTTGCACGTAGAAACAGTGATTGCTGCTGCTGATTTACCGCCCATCGAGAACGGCAAGCCGCTACTGCTCGGTTTAACGGCAGTGCTTGAAGCGGCCGACGGCAGTCTTTCTTACTGGGCTTTACGGCATCCTGCCGATTGTCCGGATTTTCACCATCGAGACGGATTTACCTGTATACTGTCCGCCGGTGATTTCCAGGTAAGGCTAGCAAAGTGAAGCGCTGCTGCAGGCACTGGTAACGTAAGGTACGCATTGCGTACCTTTTGCGGCTGAGCATCCTAATATACATTTGAATACAAGATGAAATTTGGCATTGACCGTTTACTTGAAGATTCCACTTTGCGCCGGCCGTTAACCGGCAAACGGGTGGCGCTGCTGGCCCATCCGGCATCGGTGACCCAAGACCTGACGCATACGCTGGATGCCCTGGCCGCGTTGCCGGATATCAAACTTAGCGCAGCATTCGGTCCGCAGCACGGGCTGCGCGGCGACAAGCAGGACAATATGATGGAGTCCGCTGATTTCATCGACCCTCAGCTGGAGATTCCGGTGTTCAGCCTGTATGGTGAAGTACGCCGTCCGACCGATGCGATGTTGGATTGTTTCGATGTGCTGCTGGTCGATTTACAGGATCTCGGTTGCCGGGTTTATACGTTTATCACTACGCTACGCTATGTGGTGGAAACGGCTGCGGCGCACAACAAAACGGTATGCATACTCGACCGGCCCAACCCGGCCGGCAGACCGGTGGAGGGTTTGTCATTGCGTCCGGGCTGGGAAAGTTTTGTCGGTGCCGGTGCCATGCCGATGCGCCACGGGCTGACGATGGGTGAACTGGCGGGCTGGTTCATCGCCACTCTGTCACTCGATGTCGACTGTCGGGTGATCACCATGCAAGGCTGGCAGCCCGATTACGGCCCGGGCTACGGTTGGCCGTTGGGTGAACGCAACTGGATCAATCCCAGCCCCAATGCACCCAATCTGTGGATGACCCGCTGCTATGCCGGCACTGTCATGCTGGAGGGTACGACGCTGTCAGAGGGCCGCGGTACGACCCGCCCGCTGGAATTGTTCGGCGCGCCGGACATCGATGCCCGTACGTTAATTAAAACCATGCGGCAAATCGCTCCGCATTGGCTGGCAGGTTGCCGTCTGCGCGAATGCTGGTTTGAACCGACTTTCCACAAGCACGCGGGACGGTTATGTGCCGGCATGCAAATTCATGTAGAAGATCCCGCCTATCGGCATGACGCGTTTCAGCCCTGGCGTATCCAGGCGCTGGCGTTCAAGGCGTTGCGCCGTTTGTATCCGGATTACCCGTTATGGCGCGATTTTGCCTACGAGTATGAATTCGACCGCCTGGCTATTGACGTGATCAACGGCTCGCCGCTGCTGCGCGAATGGGTGGATGACGATTGCGCCGAAGTGGACGATTTGGATCGTTTGGCACGGCAGGATGAGCAGGCTTGGGAACAACAAAGCAGGGCTTATCGGTTATATTGAACATGCACCTGCTCCATTCGCAGCAATGGGCGGCATAACCGTCCGCATGCTGCATTATGTTGAAATCGGCTATTACGCTGCTGCAATTTTATAGAAAGCGGGTTGGGGCAAATAGTTTTGCCGCCGGCAGTTGTTTGCTATCATACAACACCTGATGATAAAGCCTGTCAGCTTCTACCGGTCCCAGAACGTCGCAAAGGATAACATAAAACAGATGGATTACTGTGCTCATCGTCGTTTCCGCCAATGTGAAATTCCATTGATACTGAGCCGGATCCTTTAGCCAATCGATGATTTCCTCCTTATCCAACTCGGAAAAGGATTTTTCCTTGCCGGCGAGTAATGCCGCTTCGTCGAGCAAATCGCTTTGATCCAGCGGAAAGTGGATCAACAGGCGCTCGATAAAATAGGCGAAAACCCGCATCTCAGGACTTTCATCTTCAATGGTTTGCTCCGTTGTCGTTATCGGGCTTGCCGGCGCACTGATAAATGCATTGCTTGTAGGGATAGATGGCTGTAACTGTGCAGCACTATTCCGGGGTGGTTGTTGCTGAAGATCTGCTAAAGGATCCTCAGGCAACTCGATTCCCGGCGTATTGAGATAAGAATAATATTTCGGGTAAAGCGTTTTACGGGCTGTTGCATCGATACCGAATTTTTCGCCGACCCGGTTAATATAGCCAATCAGGTTGGTCATATCGTTACCCAAGTGTTCGGTTTCGAGCATCTTTACCGCTTGGAGCAGTTGTTCCTCGCCGAGTATTCCTTCAAACGTGGCCCGGCAGGCTTGTCTTTTTCGTTGCGCAATATCTTTTTTCATTGATATTCCCCGCTTATTCCTTAGAGATTCCGGAGCTTAACGACTGCTGAAATTCCGGATAGCCCAATTCATAGTGCTCCGTATAATCCAAGCCGCGCTGCTCATGCAGCGTTGAAGCGCGTAAACCGATAGTGATGTCGATCAGTTTGAAAATCAGAAAAGACAAAGTGAACGCCCAGACGAAAGCGACCGCAACACCGAGCAGCTGAATCAGCAGGTAGTTGAAATCAAAATCGCCGCTGCCCGGAAAAATAGCGACGGCCAAGGTGCCCCATGCGCCGCAGACACCGTGTACGGAAACGGCGCCGACCACGTCGTCGAGTTTAAATTTCTCCATCAGGACAGTGGACAGTCCGTAAATGATGCCTCCGATCAGGCCGGTAATCACGGCGGCCAACGGTGAAAAAGAAACAGCCCCGGCAGTGATCGCGACCAGTCCTGAAATGCTGCCGTTTACCGTTGCCGTCATTAAAATCGCTTTATGCCGCAGGCCCATAAATAATAAAGCGCCGACGGCACCGGCACTGCCGCCCAGATGGGTGTTTAACAGTACCAATCCTAAATTATCATCCATACTGCCGATGCTGCCGCCGTTAAAGCCGAACCAGCCCAGCCATAGGATAAATCCACCCAGGGCAACCATCGGCAGATTGTGGCCGGGTATATGGCGGGCCTCACCCTCCCGCGAAAAACGTCCCAGGCGCGGGCCGATGACCATCACGCCGGCCAGCGCGCACCACGCCCCGATCGAATGCACTACGGTGGAGCCGGCGAAATCGGTGAAACCCAAGCGGGCCAGCCAGCCGTCGGAATTCCAAACCCAGCTGCCAAAAATAGGATAAATAATGCCGGTCGCAAAGATACAAAACAACAAATAAGACCAATAATGAATACGTTCCGCAACAGCGCCACTGAAAATTGTGACCGCGGTTGCCGCGAACATGATTTGATAGGACAGGAAGACGAAGTCCCCGCTGCTCAAATGATCCGGAAAAAAACCGTCCGTACCGATCCAGCCGTTGCTTTTGCCGAACATAAGGCCGTAGCCGAAAGCCCAGAAAATCAGCGCACCGACGGACATGTCGGTGTAATTTTTCATAATCACGTTAATGGCGTTTTTAGACCGTGCCGAACCGCATTCGACCAGGGCGAAACCCGCCTGCATAAAAAAAACCAGGGCTACGCAGACGGCAACCCAGACGAGATGTGTTGTGTTCAATGAAAGTCTCCTTGCTGTTTAGAGTTATTATTTCCATGAATAGGTGGAAAATCATTAGCAATAAAGCAATATACGGGCCATGGGTTCGGCATACCTGAGCTACGCACGGACCGGTTGCCAACAATCCCTTTGCATTTTGCTGTCTGTTGAAATCAGGAGGTGTAATTTCTGCCGGACGAATGCTCTAAAATGGTGCTATCCGTGAGCGCATGTCTCTTTTTGGTGCCTTGGCTATCAATTACTTACGGTGGGGATACGGTAGGGTATGCATTGCATGCTCCATAAAATTATTCCGGATCGATTTTTTTAGGGGGCAGCCTTCGTGAAACGGCGATAGCCCCCCTGGAGTTTGCGGAAAACCTGGAATGCGAATTAAGCGCTAAAAAAGGTTATTTAAAATAATGATTTATTTTGTGTTATTTGCCCCTCACCCAGCCCTGCGGGGCTTCTTCAAGGCGTTTCGGATTTTACTCTTAATTTGCATTAGAACTCCTTGCACATAATGCTTAAAGTCACCCACGAGCCGGAGTAGTTGTGGCCAAGCACAGCGTATTCCCAGCCAGTCTCGTTGGCGCCGGCGCCACTGGTCAATGGAGCATCTCGTTGAAGGGTTGGGGGAGCTCCGGTAATTTCAACGACTCTGCTTCCTATTAAATAGCTTCCCGCCGGACATTGCGTCCGTACAAAAGCAGTTCGTCTCGGCTGGACAACTTTTGTTGCGGTTTGTATGGACAATCCTGAATCCATAATTTTTTCACAGTGTATTGCGCTGCCGTCAGGTAAGACACTTCGGATTGAGTGTCCGGGCGGGCAGCCCAAAGCTACCTTGTCACGAAAGGCTTCAAGTTTCGCGACCAAATCTTCGAGAGCAGCGAGGTCGTCCTCAAGCATACCGATCAAGTCCGCATTATCTTCCACCTGTGCCGATAGTTCCGCGATCTGTGTGTTAATATCGCCAATTTGCTCTTGAAGACTGTCAATCTGTTCTTGAAGGCCATCGATCTGATCCTGTAACCGTTGAAATGGTACGCCGTTAGCACCCGGCGAGTTTTTGTCGGGAACTGCCGATGCGCCACCGCTCAGAACAATCAGGCTAGCCAATGTACTGCAATAAATAAATGTATTAATTTTCATTGTTGTATCCGTTATAGTGGTTTTTTAACGAGAAACTCCATGTATTGACGGGTAGTCTTGGAGTCACTAGAACAAAAGGAATGTTCTTTTGCTAAAGACGCACTTTACCGGCGACTGAATGAACATGCCGGCAATGAATATGAAAAAGAATGAATTCGATAAAATGATTTATGAATCCACACGACGGTAATTTTTTATCTGATTACTCGGGTGACCGGCCACAGCCCTTCATGGCTTCTTAGAGAACTATGACTATAATAACCGTCATTGCTAAACCTTATTTATGGTTTGCTTATCCGTTTAATAACGACTATTAAGGAGGCACCATGGCTACAGCCTATTTTCCGGAAGTTGCCGACTGTATCCGCTACGAAGGGCCGGACAGTGACAATCCGCTGGCGTTTAAATATTACGACGCGCAACGGATGGTCGCCGGCAGAACCATGCAGGCGCATTTGAAATTTGCCGTAGCCTTTTGGCATACGATGAAAGGTACCGGTGCCGATCCGTTCGGCGGCGGCGTGTATGACCGTCCCTGGGAGCGGGGCGGTTCGACAATGGATACCGCGCGCCGGACGGTGGACGCGGCGTTTGAGTTCTTCAGCAAATTAACCGTGCCGCATTGGTGTTTTCACGATCGCGATATAGCACCGGAAGGCTCAACTATTGCCGAGAGTGCAAAAAATTTGCAGCAAATGGTGGATCATGCCGAAGTTTTGCAAGAGCAGACCGGTTGTAGCTTGTTATGGGGGACCGCGAATCTGTTTTCCCATCCGCGCTATACGCATGGTGCCGCCACCAATCCAGATCCGCTGGTGATGGGCTATGCCGCGGCCCAGGTGCGGCATGCGCTCGATGCGACCATCCAACTGAACGGTCAGGGCTATACCTTTTGGGGCGGCCGCGAAGGATATTGTTCGCTAATCAATACCCATATGCAGCAGGAGCGCGAACAATTGGCGGCGTTTCTGCATATGGCCCGCGATTACGCGCGCAGCCGGGGATTCAAAGGCGCGCTTTACATCGAACCGAAACCCGGTGAGCCGATGACCCATCAATACGACTATGACGCGGCGACGGTGCTCGGCTTTCTGCGGGAATTCGACCTGCTGGATGATTTTTGCCTGAATATCGAAGCCAATCACTGCACCCTAGCCGGGCACAGTTTTGCCCATGATCTGTCAGTGGCCGCAGCGGCCGGCAAGCTGGGCAGCGTCGATGCCAATGCCGGCGCGATGCTCGGCTGGGATACTGACGAATACCCCACTAATCTATATGAATGCGTTTGGGCATTATTGATCATTCTGAAAATGGGCGGTTTCAAATCCGGCGGTTTTAATTTCGATGCCAAGGTGCGGCGCGGCTCCTTTGACACGCTCGATTTATTCTACGGGCATATCGGCGGCATGGACTGCCTGGCTCATGCGCTGTTGATCGCCGATCGAATCATGCAGGGCGGTGAAATGGATGCCTATCTGAAGCAGCGCTATGCCGGTTATCAGCAGGGTATCGGCGCTAAAATACTGGCTGGCCGCGCCTCGTTGGTTGAGCTCGAGCAGTGGGCCGCCGGCCAGGGCGAACCGGAAAAAATCAGCGGCCGCCAGGAATTGCGTGAAAACCTGTTCAACCGCTATATCTACGGCGGGGACATCAAGTAAAACGTTTAACGATGAGCCGTTTATATTTAGGATTGGATTGCAGCACCCAAAGCCTCAGTGCCGTTTTGATTGATGCCGGCAACGGGCGTATCGTGTATCAACAGTCGCTGATTTATGCCGATGAGCTACGCGGTTACGGGGTGAGCAACGGTTTCTTACCGGGCACGGCAGGGGAAGTTCATGCGCCGCCGCTGATGTGGGTTGAGGCGCTGGATAAGCTGTTGCTGCGCATGCGGCAGGATGGCTGTGCGATGCAACGGATCGTTGCCGTTGCCGGCTCCGGGCAACAGCACGGGTCGGTGTATGTCAATCGCTCATTTAATAAAGCTTTACACAGCCTTGATCCGGGCAAGGCATTGCATGGACAACTAACCGGCGTATTCAGCCGTGCAACCGCCCCGATTTGGATGGATACTTCCACCGGGCGGCAGTGTGCGGAAATTACCGCTGCATTTGGCGGGCCCGACAAAGTCAATCAAGCAACCGGCTCAGCTGCGGCCGAACGGTTTACCGGTCCCCAAATCAAAAAATTTGCCGAACAGCAGCCGGAGGCTTATGCGCAGACCCACGCGATTTTGCTGGTGTCTTCGTTCATGGCCTCGTTATGCGCTGGCAGGCACGTGGGCATCGATTATACCGATGCTTCGGGAATGAATCTGCTGGATATCCGATACAGGAACTGGCATCCGACCGCGCTCGCCGTCTGTGGCACCGATCTGGCGGAAAAGTTAACGCCGCCCGTTGATCCTAGAATTCCGCACGGCATGATTGCAGCTTATTTTGTCAAGCGCTATGGATTCAGTCCGGCGTGCCGGGTGCTACCTTGGTCCGGCGATAACCCCGGCAGCTTGATCGGCCTGGGATTGGTTGAACCCGGCATGACTGCGGTCAGCCTCGGCACCAGCGATACCTGTTTCGGGGTGATGCGGCAACTGCCGGAGACGATGTGCCGCTGGGCGCACACATTCGTTGCTCCGACCAACGATTACATGTTGTTGCTGTGTTTTAAAAACGGTTCATTGGCCAGGGAGGCGGTACGCAAGCAATATAACCTCAGTTGGGAGCAGTTTGCTGCGGCGATCGCGGCGACTCCGCCGGGCAATAACGGTGCGATGATGCTGCCCTGGTTCGAAAGTGAAATTGTGCCGAAAGTCGATAGACCTGGGGCGCAGCGTTTTGGATTGGACAAACAGGACGCCGCCGCCAATTGCCGCGCCGTGGTCGAAGGACAGATGATGTCGATACGTAATCATGCGGAACAAGCCGGGTTGCTGCCGAAATCGATTCGCGTTACCGGCGGGGCTTCACAAAACCGAGCTATCCTGAAAATTATCGCTGATGTGTTCGGTTGTCCTGTGGATGTGTTGGAAACCGACAATAGCGCAGCGCTGGGAGCCGCACTTCGTGCGCTGCACGCGGTTGAGCGAAAATCTTGGCCGGAGGTTGTTTCAGCCTTTACCGGGGTTCAGAAGCACCGGCACGTAGTGCCTGATACGGAGGCGGGCGTTGTTTATGAGCGGTTGCGAAAAATCTTTGCCGAGCGCGAAGCGGAACAATTAGCGTAAGAATAGGGAAAAGGATAAACCGGCATTCGATTTACTGTGATTACCTTGGGAGAAGAAAAATGATTAGCGTTTTGTCTGGCGCTCGCCGTTCGGGACTCTGGTTGCCGTCGTATATATCTTGGACTGATTGCATTGATCACCGGTACAAGTATTTTTTCATGATGATGTTGGCAATATTGTGCTTGCCCGGCACCGTAGCCGCTAAAGCATTGCAGTTCGACCTTACTATCTCGCTTAAAACGATCAATGTCACCGGTGAGGATGTGGAAGCATTGACTATCAATGGTGGCATACCCGGCCCGACTTTGGAAATGACGGAAGGCGATGTTGTTACGATTCGTGTGCATAACGAGTTGGACGTCGATACTTCGTTGCACTGGCATGGCATCCTGTTGCCCAATGCCGAAGACGGCGTTCCTTATGTAACTACCCCGCCGATCCAGCCCGGCACGACCCATATTTTTAAATTTCCAATCAAGCAATTCGGTACTTATTGGTATCACGGCCATAGCGGTCTACAAGAGCAGCGCGGTGTTTACGGATCGATTGTTATTCATCCCAAGAAAGCGCGCATTAAGGTGGACCACGATTATGTGTTGATGTTGTCCGATTGGACCAACAGTAATCCAATGGAAATCATGCGCACACTGAAGCGTGGCTTCGACTGGAATGCGATACAAAAACATCAACTGCAAACCGTTGTCGGAGCAATACAAAACGGCGGCGTAACGGACTGGCTTTACCGTAATATCTCTATGTCGTTACCGGGGGCGGATATTTCGGACGTTTACTATGACGCCTTTTTAGCTAACGGCAAACCGGTTTCATCGCTAAGCGCGGAAGCCGGCGATACGGTGCGTGTCAGAATCATTAACGGTTCCACCTCCACGTATTATTACCTGCAATTCGCCGGCGGTAACGGTAATATGCAAATTATCGCCGCCGACGGCCAGGATGTGCAGCCGGTGCAAATCGACCGCTTTCTGATAGGCATCGCCGAAACCTATGACGTGTTGCTGACGGTACCGGACAATGGTGCATTTGAATTACGGGCCACTGCCCAGGACGGTTCGGGACATACATCATTATTTATCGGTCAGGGGGAAAAGGTTATAGCGCCGAATGTCCCTTACCCGAATCTTTATACCCGATTCGATTTCAGCGAATTACCATCGCCCTTTATTCCGGGAAGCAAAATGACCGGAAATCCTGTTCGGAAGATGCCGGGAAGACCGGTTGTCCCATACAGCCAGTTGCGTTCGGTACGAAAAACCGAATTGCCGAAAGGACGTCCGGTGAGGGAATACACGATAGAACTGACTGGCGATATGGTGCGTTACGTCTGGATGATGAATGGTAAAGTATTGAGCGAAGCGGACAGCATTTTGATCAGGCGCGGCGAGAACGTGCGTTTCAAATTGGTGAATAAGACGATGATGAACCATCCGATGCACCTGCACGGGCACTTTTTTCGGGTTTTAAATGGCCAGGGTGAGTATGCGCCGCTAAAGCATACCGTTGATATCGCGCCGTTTAGCGAGCAAACCATCGAGTTTGCCGCCAATGAGAATAAGGATTGGTTTTTTCACTGCCATGTACTTTATCATCTGGCGGCGGGAATGGCTCGAGTTGTCCATTATGTGGGCTCGGGGTTGTCGGCGGACTTGGTGAGGATTCGCCGTAATCTCTATGAAGATCCGTGGTGGGCCTGGGCAGGCGTCAATCTGCTCAGCAGCATGACTAACGGAACGGCGATCGCCGGCAATACCCGCAACATTTTTCGCGCTGAATGGGAGTGGGACTGGGCCGGCACCCAGGAATACGATCTGACGGCAACTTACAATCGTTATTTTAATCGTTTTTTTCAGGCATTTATGGGCATCAACGCGACCAGCGAAGCGCAGCCGACATTGGTGGAGGGGATTTTCGGGTTTCGTTTATTGTTACCGTTCAATCTGCAGAGCAATTACTGGGTTTCTACCGACGGACGTTTTCGGATCACCGGCGGGAGATTGGTCGATATCACCGAACGCTTTTTTATCTACGGCGAAGCCCAGTATGATTCGGTGACCAAGGAGGAATGGATTGTCGGCGGCGGATACACGGTCAATAAATTCTTTTCCGTCCTGGTTCAGCACCATAGTGAATACGGAACCGGCGCCGGCGCCCAAATCCGTTTTTAATCAATATCGATCTCGGCGAATTCGGTATGATCAGATCCTGATTCACGCAGCACGGGAAGTTTTTCCCCTACGTTTTTTAAGTACCAAAACCGGCATTTATAAGCGCCGTTGGGCAACACTTGTTGGTCCGCCGCAGGCAGCAGAAAAAAACCGGTACCGTCGTTATTGCGCAGTATTCTGAGCGGTTGCTCCCGGTATGGACGTGGTTCGTCAAACATGCGGCAATGCATTACCGATCCATCGACGCTTACGATCCGTAATGTTTCGTCCGTCGCTCGCAGGCGCGGCAGCCTGTCAGCATCGTCTTGAACGGCGTAGCGGTGCAGCATCGTTGGTGCAGTCGAAGCCCGGCCGGGCTGTAATGCACCGGTTGCGGCATGTAGCCTGATCTGAGTGCCAGCCTGAAACGGGGTTTCTTTGCCGAAGATATAAAACGGCAGCCATCGGGCTGCAGCGACCCGCACATTTCTAAAGCGGGCATTTTTATTTGCCCAGCAGAACAAACCGATCCCCCCCGAGCCGAAAAAATTTTCATCGCTAATCTCAAATAGCGTTTCGCCGTTCAGATGTGCGGAGAGTCGACCTTGAAATACGTCTACGGCAAGCAGATTCCAAGTCTTCAATGGCAGGCCGGCCTGTTGTTCCCATAATACGGTATGCTCGCCGTGATCAATTTTTACCAGACGGCGGATCTTGCGCTGTTGGTCCATGAACAGGCGGTAATGATTTTTTGCATCCCGGTAACGGAACAATACGCCTATCGCATCGTCGTCGTCGCTGCGTATTTCGGCAGTAAAACGATAATCGCTCCAATTTCCGTTTCCTGCGACAATTGTGGTGCCTAATAGTTGTTTCTTTCTGCTGCCGGGGACATAACCGTAAATATTGCTGCGTTGTTGCAGTTCATTATCGGCGACCGACCATTGTGAACCCTGTTCCCGCGCTGCAACTTCATCATGAACCGACCATATTTCAGGGTCCAACTCGTCGAATTGTTCATTTAACAGCCATTGGTTAAAACTGTTTGCTGCAGGAATAACGGCAACGGCTGAAATAAAGCACTGCGTGCCGGAGCCAATGAAACAGCCGATTGCACCACTGGCGATTGCCGTGGCATCTACGTCGAGGACCCGGCACAACGGAATGCCGTCGAGGAACAGCTCGATTTCGGTTAATTTTTCACGCTGTTCGGTTTTTTTATCTGCAACTTTAACAAGCAGTTCGTAATAGTAACCGGCAACGGCCTTGCGTTGCGATTTCCACAACGGAGCGGCTATGCCGTTACGCACTCTGCTGAGCGACAAACCTTCGACGCCGAGCGTAAGGCGGTAATAGTTTTGACGGTCCTGGTAGCGGAACAGCAGCCCCGCCGCTTTGCCGCCTTCAGCCATTCTCCAACGCAGCGAGCAGACCACGTCCCCCCATTTTTTGGAGCCGGTCCACAGCTGGTCGTTTTCAGCCAATGCCGCTTCCCCGCCATGGATGCTGAGTTGCGCAGGGCTGTCGTCGTCCGCCTGCCACCAGCGCCTCGCTTCCTTGAAAGTTTCCGTCAGCAGCGCAGTTTTCCGTTCCGGTAGACTGCGGACCTCAACATTTTGAAAGCAGGCGCCGGTATTGGCCCAGGCAAACAAGCCGATTCCGCCTCTCGGCAGGCTGCGATCGGTAATCGCAAATAACCGTTGTCCGTCGATATATCCGCTGATCATCGCTCCCTGAACTTCAAGCTCCATGCCAAACGATTTGCCGACCGTGTAGCCGGAAGTTTTTATTGCAGCGCTCGCCGGCCACAGCGTCGTAAAAGCGCCGTTTTGCGCTTTGATCAGTCGGGTGTAATTTTGCTGCTGATCGGTCACCAGCAGGTAATAGCTGCCCGGATCGGAACAGCGCACCATGATGCCGATGGCGTCGTTATCGTCGGATCTCATCTGCACCGTCAATCGGTAATCGCGCCAGACAAGATCGCCCGCCGTGACGAAGGTTCCGAGCAATCCCGGCTGTTGAAAAGTCGGATTGAGCGACCAGATGTTCGATCGTTGCCATAGCGCGCCATGCGCTATTTTCCATTGCGACGGACCGAGTTTCGGATTGCCCAGGTCGTGAATCCGCCATTGACCCAGCCGTCTGCTAAGATCATTGACCTCAATAGCATTGAACGCAACTCGTACCGCGCTGTCGCAAAACAGGCCGCTGCGCCCGCCGTGCAGACTGTAGTCATGCCTCTCGAACAATTTCCGCCTGCCCCAATAGCCGGCAAGCTTGGCGCCTTGGGCACGGAAGCGCAGTTTGCGTGGCGAACCGGTTGATCCGGAAATAGAGCCCTGAGCGAGTAGTGTAGTGACGCCGGCATAGGCACGGATAAGCTGCCACTGTTTATTATCGGCATTGATGCCCAATTGATAATAATTACCGGCATCGCGGTATCGAAGCAATATGCCGCTTGTGCCGCTTCCTTGCAGCAGCATGTCCGCGGAAAACTGATAATCGAGCCATTCCTTTTCGCCGATCAACACCATTGAACCGGCGGCGGCACCCCGTTGCAGCAAACGGTTTTTCTCAACGGTCCAGGACGACTCCGCCAGCGGTTTTCCGTTCCTGTCGGTGAGTTCGGCAACGGCAAAAAAATCCTCCGGCGAACCGCTCCATAATGCGTCAGGAGGCGAGGAAGCGGAATCAGCCTCCGTCAGCGAGTCATCGAAACTATCCGCCAGCAATAGTTCATCGGTCATCGGCGTGGCGGCGTCCGGCATGCGCAGATAGTCGACACGGCAATGGCTCAGATTGCAGGCATCACGCAGTAGTATATCGACGCATTCATCTGCGGAAGTTGCCGTGCCTTTGGTGCCGGAAATTAATTTTACCGCCCCCGGTGCAAATACAGTTTTTTGTCGCCTAGCTGGTCCGGCCTGCAACGCCAATTGCGTACGTGCCCAATCGATCGGTTCGGGACTCCGACACAGCAGCGCCCAGGTTTTGTTACGTGCGGCGTCGCTCAGCCGGGTCACTTCGAACCGGTGAGGGGTTTTCGAAAAACCGGATCCCAGCAGTTTTTTGGCCAATGCAGCATAGGAAATACTTTCGGCATTTCCCGGTAGCCCCAGAACGGTTGGTTGTTTGCCGGCCGCCGGTATGCTCACCGCGTTTTTCCAATCCGGTTTGGTGTCGACGGCCGAATACCAGGCCACATCCTGATAGCTGTGCATATGATGAGCAAAATTGGCAAACCGGGACGTGGTAAACGGTAAGCGGTAGACCACGATCGAGTCTTTACTTAAATCGTCCACGCTCAGGTCGCGGAACGTTGCGCCATTGTTGGCCCAACTGTACAGGCCGACGGTGCCTTTGAACAGCGGCGGTATAGGCTGCGCCGTACCCGCAGGGCGGTCGTGGTGTGAGAATACGGTTTCGCGGTCGAGAAACACGGTAATTTGATTAGCGACGGCTTCCACGGTGATCGCATAATCCCGATTGGTTTCGAATACAAAATCATCGGCTTGCAGCAGCGACCAGCGGCCATCCTTGATCCGGAGCAGTCGGCGGTACCTGCGCTGCCGGTCCATGGCAAACAAATAATAGTTCTTCATATCCTGGTAGCGAAAGGCTACGCCGATTGCGTCGTCGTCCAGACTGCGCGCGGTAACCGTGAACCGGTAGTCGCTCCAGTCGGCACCCGGCGCCAGCGGCAAAATTGTTCCGGGTTTATTGATCGCGCCCGCCGTGGCAGATCCGCCCCAGATATTGCCGGATTGCAGCAGACAGGGCAATCCGGGCTGAATGGACCAGCGGGTTGTGCCGTCAAAAACCGGCGAGTCCTCTAACAAAAGTACTTTATCACCCGCCTCAACCCTTCGGATGAGGTAGGTTTTTGTCCCCGCCTTGCGGTCATCCTGTAGAAATAGCGTGTAAAAACCATTGCCTTTTTTTCTTGCTTCGCTGACCAAGGCCGAAATTTTACGTAATGCCTGTATGCCGGCATCCAGTCCGACTTTTTTACCGGAACCTCTGATCTTCCAGGCTTGCCTGCCGGCCAGATACATTTCACCCTTCTGCACGTCAACTGCCAAAGCGGCAACCTGGGATGGAGTCCAGTTTGAATGAGCGGCGCTGCCGATTGTATCGTCGGGTTGACGCCAACGGCCCGGGAGGATTGAGGCGAGAGCATCATGCAGCAGCAGCGGTTTCAGGCGCGCCTCATAAGCGGTATCGGACGCCAATACACGATTGGCAGAGGTTGCTGAAAGCTGTACAGGCAGTTTGACCGGCGGCAGACTGCTTGCTGCACAATTATTCAGCAGCGAGATAAAACGCTGCTGCTGTTCCAATAACGTGGTCTGCTTCCTTGTATCCCAGCTTGCCGGTGCAACGCTCAGCCATCCCTGAGCATCGCGGACCGGTCGATCGTTATTGTCATATAAATACAGCATCAGGTCGCGGGATGCCAGCTGATACATCAAATCAACATAGTCGGTTGCCGCGTTAAATTCCACGCCGACATCAAACGCCCGGTAATGCGGTTTGGGATGCAGCCGCTTCGAACCCTCGGCGGGAATGCTGGGCGGCAGGGTCTGCTGAACATACTCCGCTAAATCATCCAGCCCCGCCGTAAAATCTTTTTCGGATTTGCCGGACAGACCGACGGGCTTGGCGAGACTGGCCAAACCGGGTGGGCCCTGCGTCTGAAAATAGGCATATTCGGTGATCGTCCTTTTAATCTCGGGTGTTTTGCCGGGTTCGGTCAAAGCGTGGATCGTTCCCCGTGTTTGAACGGTTGTTACAATTTTAAGACGGTACTGTGAGTCGGGTTCGAGAATCCGGCCGACGTCATTCCAGTCGCTGATGGCGCCCAATATGCGTTTTTCACGGATTTCCCGCAGATTTCTGGCCCGCTCGGTGATATCGAAAACCAATGTGATGGATAGTACCGACAACAGCGCTCCGCCGCGTAATTCAATTGTGCGCAATTGTTTCCCGGGGAAGGCGTGAACTGTTATTTCAAACAGACGATTGTTGGGCCCGAGATCCGGGTGCGGCATCGGTACGCCGGGGCCCACCGCTGCCGTTCCATCGCCGCTGGCCAGGACCGCCTCCTGGTCGGCGGCCAGCACATCGACCCGCGAAATGTAGTGCGGTTCGGCGGTATTCTGCGGCAAGCGGATTGTCAGCCAATTCGGTTGCGCACGAACATCGGTGGCAGGGAAACGCAGCACAACCGTATAACCCGATAAGTCCTGACTGAGGACCAAAGGCATCAGTCGGCCGGGTGCCTTCCAAGCAAAGCGCAACGCCGGATTTTCCGGGTGGCTCCAACCGCTGAGCAATGGCTCCCCCCGGTTGAGTAAGCCAAAGGTATAAGTCTCGGACGGGCGTTTCGGCGGTACCGGGATACAGGGTGCGTGCGGAAGTTTTTCGGTATACCATTGTTCCAATGCCTTGCCGCTGTTGCGGGTATAGTCGAATGGGGTTTCCGACCATAGCCATAGTTTGGTCTGCTCGATATTAGTCCGCTCGCTGACCGCAGGTACGGGAGCCCACGAACCGAACAGTTTTTCCCCGGATGATTGATTTTTTCCAGAGCCGTCCAGCCAGCGTCTTGCCTTGGATTGCCAGGCTTGCCCCGACCATTTTTCCAGGCTGATCTCCGCCAGACCGAAACGCACGCTCAACGGATTTTCGCCTTGCTTGTCAGGGTTGCCGATCTCTATGTACTCCGCCGGAGGCCGGGAATTATTACCGACTAAAATGTCGTCGTGTATAGGCTGAGTAAAGCTGATATGCAGGCGTGCATCCATTGGTACTACCGGAGATTGCCGGCGCGTTTCCCGGTCGGATGCGGGCATGGTTATTTTTGAAAACTCGGCGTCGACGTAGAAACTTCGGATAAATCCCTTCATCGCCGCTTGATAATCAGGCAGCAGCAGCGGGCCGCAGCCATTGCTTGCGGCTCTTGGCAGCGGCCAGTTGGTGCTTACCAAGGTATGGGCGACCGAAACTTCCTTCACCGGCAACGGCAATGGCGGCCAGGTGATTTTCTCGGGCTTCCATTCGATCTTGGCCTGCACGGCGAGCGGCGGAAACGGGAAGATTTCCACCTTAATGCCCAGCATTGCCATGATATAAAACGGATCGAATACATCGGCGGCCAGTTTTGCATCCACCGCCAGACCGAGCCGAATGATAAACACCTGTATGCCGATTTTTCCGTGCAGCCAGAGATCGCCGTGGAACTGCGCCGGCTGCCAATTTACCGCCGCGTTGCCGTCGATCCACGCCTCAATGACTACCTGCACCGGACCGAACTTTAACGGATCGGGCGCATATCCCAGCCAGGCGCCGGTTTGCAGCTTGGAATTGTCGATCATGAAATAAGCCGACGCCTGGAACAACTTAAACAGCGCGGCACGAATGCGTTTTTCTTTCGGCTCATTGCGCCCCAGGTACAGATGCCAACGGTCCGGGGCGCCGAAGAAACCATGGGCGCTGCCATTGATGTCGATCAAGGTGCCTGCCTTATCGTAGGCATATTTTGCATCCAGGCCGAACTCGAAGGTTGCCTCCCGTCCGTCGAGTACCGCCAGCGCTCTGAACAACGGGTCTTCATCCAGCTTGGTTCGTTCCTGCAACAGGTTGGCGCGGCCTTCCAGCAGGATGAGCGGGCCCGGGAAAACAATGACCAGCAGCAAGCGTCCGTTGAACGGATAGCCGTTCATGGGCAGCACGCCGAGTGTCACGCCGGCGCCGATTGCCTGGTTGTCCAATTCCGGCGACCATTTGGCCGGCAGATCGGTAACACCCGGCTGGGGCCGTTTATACCAGCCGGCCGCCGCTGCTTGGTCAACCGGATCCTCATACCAGGCTTCGCCCGGTTTTTTGCCGGGTTCGTAATTGAGCGCAAACAAGCCCGCCATGCCGTAAAGGCCAACCGGTCCTATCGGAATACCGGTATTCCATTCGCCGGCCAGATAAATGGCGAAATAGGTGTATCGCGGGGGTTTATCCGTTTCGCCGACTACCAGTATCGCGTCAATTTTCGCTTTGTCCAGAGGATAAAGAGTCAGTTTGATTTTGCCGACGAAGCGCATGTCGGCATAAGATATCGCTCCCTGTAAATCCAACACATTCGGTATCTTCATGTCCACGCCGATACCGTTGAAAGTCACCTGCGGCGCAGTGCTGCCGGAATCATCCCAGACAATCTTGAGACCGTCCACCGATGCCCCTGCGGAAACGCCTTCAACCAGCCGCACCGCGCCATTGAGTCCGAACCATTTTCGGCCGTCTTCCGTGGTTCCGAAACCGACTTTGGAAACTTCCAGGCGGATTCCGGCCAGTTTTATCGTCTGCGCTTTGCTCAGCTCCTGCCAGCCGCCTTCAAGTTTGACTTTTCCGTCGGAAGCGACGGCCAGTTCCTTGATATCGAAGCTGGGCCAGGAGATGCCTGCTAACTGCAGCGTAGGGGTGAGTTTTCCGCTCAGCTTGGCAGTGAATACGCCTTGCTCCGACGCAAAAGCAAGCGCCGAAATTTCAAATTGCAATACGTCTTTTATCTCAAGCTTGCTGGCGCCTTTGGGGTTAGCCAGTCTGACCAGTACGTTGCCGTCAAAACCGATGGCCACGGCAATGCTGAGCCAATCCTCGAAAAACGGCAGTTTTATGCTGCCTTCGATGCTGGTACGGGTCGGGATATTCTGCTGAAAAGTCAACCCGATCCGGGTCAGTTTTGCATCCAGTCCCAGCAGGTTTTTACCTTGTGGGTTGGCGTAATCCACGGTACCGCTGATGCCGCCGCTGCCAATGCCGAATTGCTTGACGTTCAAGGCTCCGTCGAACACCGTGGGGATACGCAGCACCGCCGTCTCGATATATAACCCCTGCCAATTGTCGTCGGCACCGGCGGGTTTCTGCCCCTTGCCGTCCAGGTTGACAGCCAATTGCATAGTCTCGATGATCACGCCGGTACTGCCGATCATCAGCGGTTTGGATATGCCGAATGTTTTGCCGGCCTCAAAACCGGTATTGCCTTGGCTGTCGACGGTAAGCGACACTTTGCCGGATACCTCTGCATGTTTAACCGATTTATCGACAACAAACGCCTTGCCGACCTGTTTTACCGGCTGAAAAAAAGACGATGAAAACTGCAGCCGCAGGTCGACGTCTTTCAGCTTTGCGGAAAAGCCGTCCCCCATCTGTGCCTGTACGTCAAATTCAGTAAAGCGATCGCCGCGTCCCACCGCGAAGGCAAACCCGTCCATACCCGGAATAGACACTTTGAGCTCGGTCAGAATCAGCACCGTTGCCTCGACTTCCCAGCCGCTACCGGTATCGGAAAGATCATATTTGCTCAGTCCGATATTTTCCAGGCCGGGAATCTGAAATTTGTCGGAAGGCCAGAACGGTATGATTTCCTTGATCGGGATGAACGTTAAAAGATTGCTCTGCATGACCGTTATTCCTGTTTATAAATCGCGGACGATATTGCGCCGGTGAAAATGTCGCCTGAGATTGGTTTTCCACAAGGTCCGGTTTGCCGGGATCGTTAAAATATTCTGGCAAAATTGGCGGATGCCCAACGGCGGAGGGGCCGTTCCCCAGGATTGAAAGTAAGTGGACAACTGGGTAAAGGGCACCCAAAGATATTGGTTGAATTTCGGGTAGTACGCCGTTCCGTTGCAGTAACCGTGCGGAATAGCGCTTATGTCCCCGTTTTCGCTATCGCCCACGGTTTTGTCCTTGAGCGCGGCAGGGAGCATTTCATATTGGTAAAGATCAAAGATAGCGTGTGCTACGGCGTCTTCAATTTTTTCACCTGAATTTCTGGGCAGTGAAAATTTTCGAGGCGGAGATTCATAGCTTTTATGGTCAAATACCAGTGAAAAAAACGGCGCCCACCCTTCGATCAATGCCGTGAATTCGTTGATGACCTTCTTGCTGTGGGGGTCAAATCCCAGTGACGTGGCAACTCTGTTCCAGACCGTCTCCGTGGATTCCCAGGCAACCGACTGGACAAAATGGCCGTATTCATGAGCGATGGTGCTTAATGAAACCAGCTTCCGCTGGGGATCGACATAGATATTGATGGCAAGTTGCTTGCCGAAAATTCGTGCGTTTGAAGTGATGCCGCGAAACCAACTTTTCGGTTTGTCGTGCAGCCCGATGGTCAGCGGCTTGGCTTGCCATAAAGGCGTACTTCCGGGACCGTCTTTTGTCATATAGTTCAACCAACGATGCATCTCCAGTACTTTTTTAAGGGTGAACACGGCGTTGCGGAACACGATGTGCCGGTCAGTATCCGGCAATCTGATTACTTGGGGGCCATTGCCGGTTTTCCCTAACGTCTCATTCATTCCCCTGGCCAAACGCGCTTCCGTTTCCCAGGACATGGCTGTGGCCGAGCGAATAGAGATAAAATCCAGATAGCTGTTGGCCACCACCGTCCGTTTTAAACCGATGGAAGGGATTTCTATGTCGGTAAAGACTTTAATGGCCATAGGCTGAACGGTCATATCGGGTAGCCAGGTGTCGATTACCCCATTGGCATCGGTTCGACAATATGAAGTAACCGAATTAGTTTTACCGGAAATTCCGACCTTAACGCCGGGTGGAAAGCGGCGCAGCCGGCCATATTGATTTTTACGTTTTAACGAAATACCGTGAAAACGAATTACCCTTGCCGAGGCGTTTTCCGCGATGTGCTTGTCGTACTCCCGGCGGTAGCCGTCTTGATAAAGTAATTGCACGTGGATATGCACGCCTAGCCGAAACACCAGTGGTTCCGCTGCGTTGCCCAGGCTTACGCCCTGAAATTTTTCGAAGAACCCCGGCATGCCGTTGACATCGTACTTGCCGGTACTTCGCCATTGTTTCGGTAATTTCGTGGTACCGATAAAATGCTCGTTGAGGTCGACAACAAAATACAGTTTGCTGCCGATTAGCGCTTGATATTTGTTTTTGGGAATGACTAAGGTTATTACACCGTGTGGATTGAGGCTGCCTACCGTCGGCAGCACCGGAATATCGTTGTTGATTTTGACGCTGGCATTGGGTCCCCAATCGATGGGCTTATATTTTTTATCGGCCACGCTCCAATATTCAAAACGTAAAACGAAACTGAGGCTTTGTTGTTGCTTGATGGCCCATAATGCCAGGGGATGCTGCTGCAGTCTGAATTCGAGTTGAGCCAAGGCTTTGAAGCATTGGGTGGGGTTTATATGGCTGACCGACGCCGGAGCGCCGCGGCGTTTGGTTAATTTAACCAGGCTGAGGGTTAATTCCGAATTGAATTCGCCGATCCATTCTCCCGCGAGCACCTGAATTGTCACCAGGCCGTTGCGGTTCTCGCCGGGAGCAGGCAGTAAACTTTTAAGCAGGCGATCCGTCAATGTTTTACGCAACCTGGTCGCCAGTTTTTGTTTGTCGCCCGCTTCGAATCCGAAACCGACTTGCAAGGAGCGGCGCTGCATAATTTCCATGACCAGGGCTTGGATATTCAATACTCTGTCGATCGGACCGCCGGCGGCAACCAAGTCCTGTTTTAGCTGTTTTTGATTGACGTTTTCATATATCACGTAGCAAGGTATCGGTATTACTTTGGCCAACTTTGCCGGTTCATTGCCGGGGAGGGTTTTGATGACGACAGTGGGAACGTTCGCGGTAAACGAAAAAGCGCCGTCTCTGAGGATGTCACCGGGTCTCAAATAGCAGAGCATTCCCGTGATCATCGCAAATTGCTCAGTTGCCACGCCGCCTTTGAGGCTGATTTTTATGACCGGTACTTTTCCGCCGCCGGGAACTGGCCGTTGTTCCGGTTTGGGCGTTTGTAAATAAGCGGCCCAGCCGGAAAAACGGGCGTCCCACGCCGCTTGGTTTTTTACTTGAAAACCGAATTCCGGCATCAGCACCGGCATGGCCAGCTTCGGTCTTTTCGCGCTTGCCGCTGTCATTTCACGACCGTATTGAATTCGTTCATCAAATTCCGCAAACCCGTTACATAACCGGCTCCCATTGTTTGGTTCCGGTGCATCTCGGCGAGTTTTACGACGGCATTGAGAAAATGTGCGGCGCTCAAGCCTTCTCTATCCGAACCCACTGAGTATTGCCGCAATATCTTGAATGCGGTCCAGATCAGATCATAAAAATCCTGAGTCGCATAAACCAGATTCGGATTCTGCCGGAAAGCCGTATTATTCTCGTAAATGTTGCCGTTCGAACTTTCCTCAGCGTAAATATTGTCCCGGATGCCGGCCGATGCGAAAAACAATTCGAAAACACTCAGCAAAGCGCCGGCAAACGCCCCTTCCACGTAGTTGCCCAGGTTTTTGTGTTTGAATTTTGTGCAGGGATCCTGGTTTTTATTGCGGCACTGAAGCAGTTTGGGCGATTTTCCCCATTTTTGGTATGACGCCCGATTTGTGCTTTTTCCCGTCGCATAAACCTCTATATATTCCAAACGCATTTTTGCAAGATGATTCTTCAGGGTATTTTGCCGGTCTGAGCATTTCATGACCTGGCACATGAATTCGGCCCATCCTTCGGTAAAAGCGGTGTTCGGATCGCTGATCACGTGCAGGTCATGGTAACCGTCTTTTTGTACAGGAAAATAGGTTGCGTAATTGTGCAAGTGAATCCGTAAAGCCTGGTAAGAGATACAATGTCCGATTTCGTGCACTAACGTGCGCCGGCTCCAATGGCTGGAAAGGTCGATCCAGGTTTCATAATGACCGGCGGAATTTGACGTTTTTGTAGTAAACCTTGCATACGATTTGGATTTCTTTTTTCCCTTGAATTCAAAGAGCAGAATCCGTAGCGGCATGCCTTGCCATGCGTTACGGGTCATCGTCCGGACCCATAAATGCGTCTCCCAAAGGATTTTGATCGCATAAAGCGATGCATTGAAATAGTGGTTGTCGCGGGAGACTAGCAAGGAGGTATCCGGCAGTCTGCATATTGTTACGGAAAACCGAAAGCTTTCCGAAATCCCGGCTACCGGCACATTCAGATCATAGACGTTCTTTTTGGCCCGTGTCGCCCGATAGACGTGGGTGCGGGGTAAAAAATGAGCTTTGTCGTAAACATCGCTATGCACAATGATTTCCATCGCGTAATCGCCGGCATCCATAAAGATAAAGTCCAGCTTTCCTTTGGAATTGGTGCGGAGCGTTTGGGTTCGGGTGCGACCCCTGTCGATTTTTTCGATAACGGTAACCAGGATGCCGGCAGGAAAGGGCGCCGGTTCGGTTCGGGTATAGTATTTATCCAGGTCTATAACGCCCTCTTTGTTTTCGTGGCTGATTACGGATTTGTGGTATTGCAGGGAAATTTGTTTTTTAATCTGCAATCGAAACACCAAGGGAGTATTCGGGGTTCCCAGCGAAAATCCGTGATATTTTTCAATAAAGCCGCGGATACCGTTTATATCGGTCAAATTGCGGGTGGAGTAAGTTTCGGAACCGGTCCCGCCGATCTTGAAAAACAGGCTTTTACTTACTGCATCTTTTAGCTGATCCCGGGACAATTCAAAATGGACCAAACCGCTATGGGTGTCGGTATTTTTCGGGCTATATGTCTTATCTCCGGCATGCAGCTTGATATCGGTGGAGAAGACGGTGGATTTTTTACTCGCTTCGTCCCAGCTTTCAAATCTCAAATAAAAGTTCGCCGGACCTGGCAGGGTCAAGTTGGCAAGTAACGGATGATTTGCCAGCCGGGTTTCATAATGGGCAATTTTATGGATTATCTCTGCCACTTTTAAATACACCGGCTTTTTCGGGCCGCCGGCCTGTCCTGAGAGCAGTGCAGCCATTTTCAGATCCACAGAGTCCGTCATTTTGCCTATGGCATCGCCGGCCCGTACCGGCACCGTATTGAACTGCTTTCGCTTTGCACCAGCCGACGGGATCAGCTGTTCTATGAACCACTTGTTTAATTTTTCCAGCATGTCGGCTTTTTTATCCGCCGGTACCAGTTTCCCCATCAGCGCCTGGTAAACCTGTTTGGATACGTAGCGCCTTGCCGGACCGCCGGGTTTTGCCAGATCGGATTGCAACGTCTGCAGATCGATATTTTCGTAAATGACGTAGTTGGGTAGGGTCAGCGATTTTGCCGCTTTGGCCAGCGCACCGGTCGGGACCGTTTTAATGATGACGGTTGCGGTATTCGCCGTAAAATCAAACACGCCGTCCCGGAGCCTTTCGTTTTTTCGCAGACACAGCAGCATGCCGTCTGCTATGGCATATATTTGTTTGGACTCGGTCGGGTCACTCAAGGTAAAGCGAGTCGCAAAATTAAATAGAGCTGCTGCTGCCGCGACTTCGATGGGTGCGTTTTTCTTTTTTTGAAAATAGGTCTGCCAGTCTTCATTGCTGCCGGGCATTAAAAAAGGCATTGCAAAAACCAGTCTGTTATCGGTCATTATCCGATATCCTCTACCATTATTTATCAATTAAACTGCGTTAATCGCCAGACATTCCAACCACCATTCCGGCATAGTCCTTTCAGGAAAAAACATCCCACCCATGCCCGCTTCCGTTAAGGAACACTTCAGGCGAATAACGGCTCGACGCCCCTATTTTCAAACCAGGTGCTTTTCATTCCCGCGCTATCCATGAAAATTAGCCGATATTCGTAATACCGGGTCTCATCCACTGTCGCATCCACGTAGCTGAAATGCGGCGTGTCCGAACTCATCCAGCCGGCCAGTGAGATCCAGTCCGAATCGAACTCGGAACGTCTTTGCAACAAGCACTGTCCTTCACTCTCCATGGTTTCCCATCGCAATGCAATGACGTTGTCCCGGTTGTCGTTTTCAATCCACTTTGCCGACTTCCAAGCGGGCGGTTCCGGCGCTGACAAGGCGACAGACATGCCTGCAGCCAGGGTTGTATCGGATTGATTGGTATCCTTATCCACGGCGGCAATTCGAAAATAATTGACGGTTTTGGGCGGGATGCCGGCTTTGGTCCAACTTAACTCCTCGAGGCTGACCGAGCCGACGAACTCCGCCTTTTCGATAGCGGCAAAGGAATCGGCATGATTTAAGCGATAAACGAGGTATTCGGAAAATCCGGCATTTCTGTTCACCGAGAAGGCGATCTTATAACCCCATTTATTGCCCGATTTTGCGATTGCCGAAATCGCATCGGGCGCTTGGACAGCTAGTTCCTCTCCTGATTCGTTAACCGGGACGATCCAATAAACCTGATCAAGTTGGCTGAATTCCGTTTCGTCTTCCAATTCGAAGCGGTTGGGGGCCGGAATCTCGACCACGGGTTCCCCCATTAGCCGGATATCGCGAGCCTTTTCCCGGTGTGATGTGTGATAAATGCGATACAGGTCTACACCGGGATCGGGACTGGCATTCCAAAATAGCGTGATTTCCCTGTCGCCCGCTTCCAGCCTGGAGAATGACGGGGCCTGCGGCTCCGCTGCACCCGGTGTCAGTACCGGCGGGCTGGCGGCGCCGAAGCGGCTGCGATTGTGAGCCTTATCGACAAAACAGGCACGGTAGAAATAGCGTCCCTGCGTTCTGCCTTCGAGGTGATCTTTATGCTGGTTTGTTGCTTCGTTATAAGGTTCGGTGGTGATTTGGGTGTATGCTGCCTCGTTGCCGCGAAGGCCCGCCAGGGCGCGCAGCGCATTATTCGACAGGCCGCGGTAATGCGCCAGGGCTTGGGTTGCCGCCAGTTCCTGTTCTTTTGACGCGGCGCCTCTTGGCAGGCGATGGATATGTTCGATTTCAGTTGTTACTTGTCCGACCAACCCGGCTTCGGTTTTCCATTCCGGGGGGAAATCTTCGGCGGGGTCGATCTTGGCGAATCCGTTATCGCCCCGTTCCCAGTCAGTTTGATACAGGGTTTCATCAAGGGCGCGAAATACGTGGCTTTGTAGTCCTTGATGGGGCTGATCCGCCCAGTGATAGGTGAAATAGGAGCGATTATGGTAATCGGGCATGGTTGCCGTGTAGGCCTTGCCATCAGGGTACGGCAGGGAAGGCGGTTCGGGCTTGTCACGCAGGATGCGGACCACTCTGGGATGTGCCGCAATGCGGCTTTGCAGTGTTTTCTTGCGCACCGCCGTTACCGCCACTTGCCCGTAGACTACCGGGTTGGATAGCGTTGGTGCGCTCAGCAAGCGGCCATCCAGCTTGTTTGCCGCTATTGTCAAAAAAATTTCGTAGTGTTCCTGTCCGTCTCTACAAGCGATGTTTTGCTTTAACGGCGCTCCCCATACTTTGGGATCAGTTGCATCGGCAAACGGGGGATCGGCTTTGTCGTTTTGATCGGACAATGCCAAACTGAATTCCGTGCCGGACGTTGGCGAAATGACCGGATTGAGATGCGCGTCCCGATGGTTTTTTATTTCGAGCTCCAGTCTCCCAACTCTTTGCCGGCTTGAGACAACGGTGTAAACCCGGTTATCGGAGGTTAACCGGGAACCGTGGTAGACGTCGTCCGCCTCGGTACTGGCAAGGTCTGTAGTGATATAGGAGGTACCCGCTCGAGCCTTTTTCACTTTGGCGACGTTGCCGAACCGGGTGTTGAATAGGCCGTCATGCAGATATATTCGGAACTCTTCAACGTCCGGCGCTGCCGCGCTGTGGGTTTTCGCCGGCCAGCGCCATTTAATACGTAAACCGATCACCTCATCCTTTTGCGACTCGGTCAAGCCCGCCCGCCAATCGTGGTATGCCTTATCTTGCGTTATCCACTTGTCGGCGGGATCAAGCAGCCAAGCCTCAACCCCGGTCGGTGGAGGTGGCAAAACCTTGTCGATCAGTTTGACGGTGACCGGCCGGCTCAGGCCGCTGTGACGGCCGAAAAGATCGATCGCGCTGACGTAATAGGCGTATTGCCCGTCTGCCAACCCGGAATCGATTTTGTGCATCGGGTGCTTGGGCCATCCCGGAGGATAAGTAGCGGTATCGATACTTTCCGGCTTGCCGACAACGATCGGTTCCTCCTTGGTTAATAATTGCGGGTCGCCCAGGTGGCTGCCGGTCGGGCTGGTTTCCTGCGGGTTGCCGGGGCCGCCCCGCCATACATGAAACAATGCCGCAATTTCTCCGGTATGGGACAGCTTAGGCGCCTGCCAATAAAGCCCGGCATTATTGAAGCGGTTGACCACTTTCTGCAACGATTCGGCTACGCCTGTTCCCGGCAGCGCCCAGCCTTTTAATACGTCAGGGGCGGCTAGCGGCGGCTGTTTTTTTAGGGATTGGTTGTAACTGATAAAGCCTTTATCAACGATATGGGTCCACGGCATGTTCGCAATTGCCGCGGGGATATCTTGGGCAGGTGTTTGATGCAAATCCCCGATGTAGTCCGGCAGCAGCAGGTAATCGTAAGCAATCCCCGGCCCGGCCGAGCCGTCTTCCCAGTAAAGCCCCAGTATCCGGGCGACTTGCGCGTCCAATGCCGCCAGCATCAACAGGTCATGCACTCTGAAGCGCATCGTGTTTTGTCCCCCGGTTGCGGGATCAGCAATGCTGTAGTCGACGTCTATTTCTGAAGTCGCTCCGTGGCTTGGCCCCCTGTCGACCATGACTTGCAATAACCGGTGGAATTCGCGGAACTCGGCTTCGATGCGCCTCACGGATTGCAAGGATCGAGCCTTTACCATCTTTAATGCCTCGTCGAACGAAACCGGCGCCGTGCTGCACGGATAGGATGCCGAATGTACCGGCAGGGCCAGGGGATAACTGAAATCCGGGACCAGCGACCAATCTTCATTGGGCAAAAGCCGGCAGGGCGTAAAACAGAGGTCAATCAGAGCCGGCGCTGCCAGGGACCGGGCGAACAATGTGATGCGGGTGATGCCGTATTCAACGGGACGGTACTGCACGCTTGTTGCCGCGGATTGCTTGTTTTCCAGCAGTTCCGTTTGTGCGATTTCCGTTCCGGAAAAGCAGGTGATCCGTATGCTGCCTGTCCCGCTAAAATACACGCGCAGCACAATCTCCACCATCGGCCGCTCGTCTATATGGCGGAAATCAATTCCGTTGCCATCCGTAAGTGCGATAGCGGGTTTACCTTGCAGGCCGGGTACGACTTTCAAGTCGGCAGTGGAAGAGAGCGTGCCGCGTTCAGATGATAAAGCGTCATCGGCAAACAGCGTTTGCCCGGCGTATAATGAATTCCCCAAGCAAACCGGCGGGTCATTTCTGCTGTGACGCCTTAACAGATGTACGCCATACCACGGAAAACCTTGGTGTTGGCCGTAGTTCCAGCGCAAATGGATGCCGTTGCGCAACGGTTTCTGCATTTCGGGCAGTGGCGGGCTATCGTCCTCGATGCCCAATGCAGCCATATAGAGGTGTTCGGACCGGTCCACTTGCGTACATCCTCCGCTATAAGGACAAATCTAAGTTACAGGGTGATTTTTTTATTTTCCCGGCATTACCACAAGTACAACATTTTCCAATGTGATTTTCGGCAGTTTTTATGGAAGTGTAGAAGAATTTCCCTTTAAGTCAAAGCGGTGCCATGAGTTGCGTTTGACAAAAATGAGAAATACTTTAATGCGAACTAAGAGCAAAATCCAAAGCTCATTGGAAAAAACCTCCGCAGTGAGAGGGTTGGGTAAAGGGAATTGAATACGAACCAAATTATTATTTTAAATAGCCTTTTTTGCTCTTAATTGTCATTTTACACGTGAGTTACCGGATTAATTTGTACAATAGTCGAAAGTAACATTGGAACTAGGGTGAACAAATGCTTATCGGTAATAGCGGCGAACCAGTAGCGTATGGTCAGACCGGCAAGGAAAAACGGCATGAATGCTGAACCTTCAGCCAAAATCGGCCTGTTGCCGCTTACTTTGATTAATGTCATCGCTATTGCGAGTCTGCGCGATCTGCCGCAAATGGCGACTTACGGACTGGGTTCGGTTTTTTTCTATACGGCGGCAACGCTGTTCTTCTTTCTGCCGGTGTCGCTGGTCGCTGCCGAATTGGCAACCGGCTGGCCGGAGCGGGGCGGCATCTATATTTGGGTGCGTGAAGCCTTCGGACCGACTTGGGGATTTGTTGCGGTTTTCCTGCAATGGTTCCAGAATCTTTGCTGGTATCCGGTGGTGATTACCTATGCCGCCGCTTCGCTGGCGTTCGGAATTGCCCCGACGCCGGCGGCAGCGGCGGATCTGGCCGGCAATAAGGCGTTTATCGTTACTGCCATCCTGGTTATTTTCTGGAGCTGTGTGTTATTAAATTTGCGCGGTCTGCGTTTTTCATCCGCTATTTCAAGCATCGGCGCCTTCAGCGGCGTGTTGCTGCCGGGAATATTTTTGATTGGATTTGCGGCAGTGCATCTTATTACCGGTGGTACTGCCAATCTATCGCTGTCGGAAAAAGATTTAGTTCCCGACTTGACGCAACCCTCCGATCTTACTTTCGGCGTCAGTGTGTTTCTGGCTTTCGCCGGCATGGAGATGACGGCGGCCCATGCCCGCGAAGTGGACCGGCCTGGCCGCTCCTATCCCTTAGCTATTGCGATGGCGGCCGGTACGATTTTACTCGTTTTTGTGTTAGGCTCTTTGTCGATTGCCGTGGTGCTTCCTGCCTCCCGAATCGTACTGCAGACCGGTGTCGTGACGGCAATTTATGAACTGCTGCATCCGCACGGATTGGATTGGCTGGCCCGATTATTTGCAATCATGTTGGCGGCCGGCGTGGTCGGGAGTGTCAGCGCCTGGGTTGTCGGGCCGAGCAAGGGCATGTTAGCCGCCACCGAAGACGGACACCTCACTCCCTGGTTTAGTCAAACCAATGCATCGGGAGTGCCCGTACGCATCCTGTGGATTCAGGGAGCGGTGGTGACCATGCTTTGCCTTGCCTTTGTATTGCAACCTACCGTGGCAGCCGGCTACTTTATGCTAAGCGACCTGACCATTCAGCTTTATCTGGTCATGTATATCATGATGTTTCTGGCGGCATTGCGTTTACGGGCGACCGCACCTGGCAAGGAGCGTCCCTATCGTATACCGGGTGGAATGATTGGTATCGGCGTGGTTGCAGGGATCGGCATTGCCGGGGCTTTATTCGCCATCATCGTCGGTTTTGTGCCGCCTGCGGAATTTCGCCGAGCTACGATCAATCCGTATTTTTTCACGCTGTTTTTGGGTATCGGAATGACGGTGTTTTGTCTGTTGCCACTGTTTCTCGCCCGCTTGAGAAAGCCTGAATAAAAGTTTTCCGGATTTTTCTACGCTGCCGCTGTGTAGAAGGAAACGGTCATAGGGTACGCACTGCGTGCCTCAGTGGCTAAAATTCGAAACGCTTTAAAAAAGCCCTCTCCGGAGGGAGAGGGGCAATTAAAACGAAATAAATCATTATTTTAAATAATCTTTTTTAGCGCTCAATTCGCATTTAGATGTTCTCGTATGAATTCAGCTTTGATGCCTTATTTTATGGCGAGGATAAAAAAATATCGGTGATAATGAGATCATCTTCAATGCCGAATTGTTCGGCAAAAATCTGCTGGTGCCCGGACTTCGGCAGTCCGTACATGGCTTCCAATGTACGCAAAATCGTGACATGGTTGATCCCCCTGTTCTCGGCGTAATTTCCGGGTTTTATATGCGCCCCGGCGAAGATCGTGGCAATTCGGTTGCGCCGATCGGGATTAGCCGTATCGCCCGGATCGGTTAACCCGATAATGCGGGACATGTCGTTATCTTCATCAAAAGTGAGAATCAACAGACTGTTGTTGTCTTTGGCCCATTGATAATATGCATCCAGATTTTGCCGCAGCCAGGCATCGCCGTTTGCGACGCGCTGCGCAACGTCTCCGGTATGCATGTCGTGCTGCAGATTGGGAATCACAAAGGCGACGGTGGGCAGTTGCCGGAAGTCGTCAGGAAAGTCGGCGAACCTGAGATTGGCCGAGGTTTCAATGGTGTTGCCGTTCGGCACAGTGGCGAAGCTGATCCAGGGTACATGCTTGCGGCCATACAGAGCATCGCTGTCAACCGTGGAACCGATGGCGGGCAGATCTTCGCTATAGCCCTTGAATGAATAGCCTTTGGCAATTAATTGTTGCCCCAGGTTGCTGGACGAGAAAGGGTAATTCTCGTTATTGGATGCATCGGGGATAACATCCATAAATCCGACGTTCTGATTACTACCGGAAAACAGCCAGAAATAATTGCCCTGGCTGAAATGTTCTTCGCCGTAGGCCTGGGTTAAGTTCGCACCTTCGACTTTAAGAACGCTATTGATATAGGGCGCCGCTTCGCTGCCGATAATCTCCGTATAATTTTTGTTTTCCTCGACAACGATGACGATGTGGTCATAAACCGGCAAGTTTTCCGGCCAGCGGATGACGGAAGCTGGCTTTCGTATCGGGCCGTTTTGACCGGTAGTTGTACAGGAAATGATAGCGAGCGGTAATAACAGGAGGATTCGAAACATAAAGTCGGCCTTGGTTAAATGAATGCAGGTTTATTATAGAAATATTTGCCGATTTTACGAGGATTGATTTTATCTGAAGACAAGGGCAGAGCGTGTTTTGATTGTTTTAAAGGGTTGTATTTTAGGTTTTCGTTGCGTCACACCTGCATGGTTTTGTTTAGATTAAAGTTCATGTCAAGTCAGCAGGAATAATAAATCTATCGATACTGACGATTTTTTTGTAAACTCAGTGATTATTCGCGTTGCCTATTAATTCTACTTTGTCAGATTAATGAAAAGGCCGTCATGCCTGTTTGGAAGCGGGTATCCAGCGCCAAGGATGGCAACCTTCGAGCTATCCATGACTTTAGATAGCCGCTTCCCGGGCGGTTATGAATTATTAATCTGGCAAAATAAAGTTAGCAGTAAAGCCGCTTTTGCAAGTCGCTGCCTGATGGGCCAGCGTCATTTTTTACTTTTAGACAAATTTAACCATGCAGAACCATAGCAAAATCCAGTCAGAGGAAGAAATCAGGGAGTTCTTTAAACAATGGAATATCTACCAAAAGGTCATCGAAAAAAATTACATGCTGCATCGGGAAATGTTCCACGCCTTGGTCGATACGCTGCACGCTGCAGAAGGCAAAGCCGTCAGTATCCTGGACGTGGGCTGCGGCGATGCGGCGATTACGGCCAAAGCGATCAATGACAGGCAAGTCAAGGAATATTGCGGAATCGACTTGTCAGCGGCGGCGTTAAGCTATGCCGAGATTAACTTACAGTCCGTAGACTGTAAAAAACAGTTCATTGAAAACGACTTTGCATCGGCAATGCAACAAATCCGTAGGCCCTTTGACTTTATTGTCGCCGGCTTTTCACTGCATCATTTACAAACCGATGCAAAGCGTGAATTTTTCAAGACCGCCAAAAACCTGCTTGCCGACGGCGGCTGCCTGGTCATTTACGATCTGATCAGAAATGATAATGAAGATAGGGAAGGTTACATAGACAGGTTATGCGCCATCTATCAAGAACAATGGACCGCCATGACAGAACAGGAAATGCAGGAAATTGTCGATCACATCAGCAATAACGATTATCCGGAAAAACTCGAATTTTACCCAAAGATGGCGGAAGAAAATGCATTCACGAATTATCAGCTGAAGTTACGGGATGCGGATGAGTTGTACGGGTTTTGCTGTTTTCGGTGAATGTACACGTTAAGTCTAAGTTGGTGAGTTGATTTCTATAGCCGAATTAAAGTTACTGATTTTCAACAAATTCGGACTGTATTGAATGATATTCGGAAACCGGATATTGCATCATTTTGCAGGATATACCGTTTAGAGTTTCAGGGCTGGTTCCGTAGAAATTGCTCACAGTGGGGTGTTGGACATAAGATATGCTGAGACTGGTTAATAACTTGTTCTTGGTGACAACCTACGGATTGTAGAGGAAAAATTGACGCAACTGGTAAAACATGCTAGTAAGTGTAACGGCAGTTGCACCGTATAGCGGAGTTACTACGGATGGAACAGACGTTACACGGAAGCAGGAAATTTTGCGGTTGTCGCCAATTTTGCTAATGGTATCCATAGATTAGCAACAAGAACCAGAAAATACACCTGACTCCGCTTCGCTACGCAGGTGATCTTAGAGTTAGCTGTACTTAAGTCATTGAGATACTTATGTCTGAGATTGTATTTAAAATCGGAGGAATAGGTCATCGAGATCTTTCTAGCCACGGTGAGTATCATTATGCACAGTTATGTTGTCATGAGATATTTTCAGTCCTTAAGAAAAAATACGCTTCGATTAGGGCTATCTCAGCTCTAGCAGAAGGTGCTGACTCACTATTTGCTCAGATGGCTATTGTATCAGGAGTCCAATTAGAAACTGTCATACCATTTAAAAAATTTGAATCGGACTTTCAGAGTAAAGATAGCTTCGCAAGATACAGCACACTTAAAAAGAATTCAGAATTAGAGGACAATGTTAATTTCAAAGATAGAAGCGACGCGGCTTATAGAAAAAGTATGGAGTGGGTTGTTTTCAAATCGAACTTGATAGTTGCAATTTGGGATGGAAAGGAGGTCGGTTCCAAAGGTGGTACATGGGAGGCATTAACTTTATGCAAGATATTAAGGAAACAGTTTATACATGTAAATATTTCTGAAAAGACAATGCATCTATACCTATATACGGAAAATGGGTTATTTAAGCCAATCAGCTTAAAAAGAAACGGACTGTCTAAACATTTCAATTATGTCAACTAATAAAAACAAAGGGCTAAGCAATATATCAATAGCATCAATTGTGACAATTGTGTTGCTAACTACTATTGCCGCTACAGTAGGCTCGCAATATCTTGTCGAAAATAAACTTCACACTTCAAGTAAAGAGCTTTCTAGTAAAAAGACTGAGTATGAAATATCTAAGCTTGATGCGGAGATAAATCGTATAAGAAGTGAAACAGCAGGCAGCATGTTTTGGCTTAAGCTGATAGCGTTGTTTGTTACTGTCGGAGGGGCCATTGGTGGTTACTTAATAGGTCAAAGTAGAACAACCCAAGAAAAGTTAGCCTTTGAGAATAGGAAAAACGTTGACGAAGTCTATCAATCAATCATTCAAGAGCTAGCGAATGAATCCCCCATATTGCGGGCGTCAGCAGCAGTCAAACTTGGAGCTATTCTTAAATCTTTCCCTTCGGAATGGACTGTAAGTGGAGCCAGAAAGGAACAATTATATCAATTAACAAAACAAGTTTTAGCCGCAGCCCTTTCAATTGAAACTGACAATAAGGTGCTTAAGACTCTTACTATTAACTTAGTGCTTCATAGGCCGCCGTCAGTTGATGGCTTGGCCTGCGTCAGGGAGTTGGATTTATCAGGCGCAATGGCTATTGATGCCTATTGGGCAAAGTGCAATTTTGAATACGCGGATTTTTACTTGGCAAACTTATCGAGAGCATCATTTAGGCGATCTAATTTAAGTGGCGCTCAATTTAGGGAAACTGTTTTAGAAAACACAGTTTTTGACGAATCTGTTTGTAATGGAACTAATTTTAAGCTGGCTGATTTACGTGGGGCCTCATTTAAAAATAGTCAATTAGAAAACGTGAATTTTGAAGGTGCAAAGGTTCATGCGTTAGATCTCAAGGGAGCTAAAGTTAAAAATCTTCCTGATTGTTATGTAGATGCTTCAGAACAAGGCGATGGGAGCAAGTTGCTTTCAGTTTGCGCTTGGGTAAATGGGTTTGACAGCAGCTAACACATATGAGCCTCCGGCCTGTCAATAGGCAATAAAAAATCCATTTGACAAATTTTGAAAATTTTTAATTTTCTGAATTTGTCAGAAACAAACAATTAACGCATCACGCCGTAAATCAGGGCCGTAGGTGCGATTAGCGCAGCGTAATCGCACGCATTTTTAGTCGTCGCCTTCAGCCGGAACATTAACATCGTCGCACCAAATAAACAGGATATAGTTTCCATGTAACAATGGGGATTGAATAAGGCCGGTTTGAAAAAACACCCTTTGTTGTAACCGGGGGCTCACGAAATTTATGTAATGGTGAGCCCGGTAGGGTGGGCACGCGCTGTTTCGTGCCCACGCGGAACGAAGCTGTACCAAGCGGGTTTGTTTATAAACAACGGTCATTCTTCTACGGATAGGGATTTCCATTCACCACAGCCCCAATTCGGAAAATCAATACCTGCTGTAACGTCACGATGAAATGTCGAATAAGGCCAATCCGCGTCCCGTTGGCAATAGCGGTGTTTACCGGGTTGTAATGAATATAATCCACATGCCACATGAAATCCGGCTCGTTTCGGGTGGGGTGTTTCCAAAAACGCCGTTGCCAAAGCGTTGATTCCCTTAAACGGTCTATTTTTACGCACATCTAAAATGGCTGCGCGCAACGCACCGCGTACAGCACCGCTGTCCGGAATCGGTTGTCGCCGGTAAGTTACAACCGTAAAAAATAGGTCGCCCCAGCTGTTTTGGTGCGGCGATAACGCGACATCGTAGTGCGTTGTAGTACTGACTGAGAAAACGGTATACTAACGCACTCATTGATGCGGAAAATTTCGATTTATGGGTAATATTTTTGGTACACCATTTATTGTTGCAACATTGTTCCGCGTGGGCACGAAATAGCGCGTACCCACCCTACCGGGCTTTTCCGCTATGACTAAGAAAAATATACACGAAAAATCGTCAACTAAACCAACTCTTCTTTCTGGCGGGAACCCTCAAATTCCTAAAGGTGATGGAAAGGATCCTGTCCGGGCTTATATTGAGGCCATGCCTGGTTGGAAGGATGAGGTGGGCGAAAAGCTCAATGAGATTATATTGCGGACGGTTCCCGGCGTTTCCATGGCCGTCCGTTGGAATACACCATTTTACGGTATCGACGGCCGAGGCTGGTTTATCGCATTTCACTGCCTCACTAAATATGTGAAGGTAACGTTCTTCCGAGGGGTTTCTCTGGAACCGGTTCCACCCGTATGCTCCAAGCAAGAAAATGTTCGATATTACCACATCAGCGAAAATGAGCAGCTTGATGAAAGGCTTTTAGAAAATTGGATCGAACAAGCCTCAAAGTTGCCAGGTGCAAATATTTTTTAGCAACACTCAAATGGTGTAGTAAACAATACGTAATGCTTATCAAGTTCGTCCAGTTGACGTTTTGGGATGATTATGCCACCGCGTCCTAAAACTCCGCTACTACCGGAACGCAATAGAAAAAGATTATATTAATGGGTTAGTTGCATGATAATGCAACTAATTATGCAAATTAACACGGAGCGCGAAAAACGCTGCACACTTTTCGTGCCTGATCATTTGCGGTGTTATATTTCAACAATCCAACTAAGGAGTACAACATGAAAACAATGACTTGCAAACAACTTGGCGGGGCATGCGATGAAGTGTTTAGCGCGGATTCATTTGAAGAGATGGCTGAACTGAGCAAGCAACATGGAATGGAAATGTTTCAAAAACAAGACGAAGCGCATCTAAATGCTATGAGTAAAATGCAAGAACTTATGAAAGCGCCAGAAGCAATGGAAAGGTGGTTCGAGTCAAAACGTAAAGAATTTGAAGCGTTGCCTGACAGTTAACATGTTGATGCCTTTAATAAACTCTGGAGTAAACATCAGTGAAATCAGCATGGAATCCCATTGGAACTTTTGGGCTATTTGTATTGTTGTATTGATCTGGAATATTATGGGAAGCGTCAGCTTCATTTAATAAGGCAAATGCAAGGCGGAGTTAATCGCGCCTAATCGGGTTGATATGATTTGCTGTGTTTGAGACGTAAATGACTCATGGTAGGCAAGTTGCCGGAAGATAAAATAAAATTAAACAAAGAAAGTCACTTGAAATCCGGAATAGGATATTTTTTGGCGTGGCTTGGTGTGGCATTGGTTATGTTCAATGAGTACAAGGACAATGGTGGTATCGAGCATTTGATAACGTCGATCAGTAATGGAGACTATTCTCCTTTAATACTTGTGTCGGTAAGCATAATATTGCTTGCGTTAGCTATTAAGAATATCGCTCATTACTTTAATCCGGGAACAACGAATAGAAGCGATACGAATAACAAAAATTAACACAAGTGTCAGTGCGCTTATCGGTTTGGCGTTCCCGCTTTGCTGAAGATATCGGCTGCCATCATGAGCATTGTTAGAACCAAAGAATTATAAAGAAATAGCAAGCAGATCTAAGCTGACTTTATCTCAAAGGATCAATAAATGACCGGAATGAACTCCGAGGTTGATGTATTTCTAAGCAAAGCCAAAAAGTGGCGGGAAGAAATGGAAAAATTGCGAATGATCATTCTTGATTGTGGGCTGACTGAAGACTTGAAATGGGGCAAACCCTGTTACACTTTTCAGAAAGGTAACATCGTTTTAATACATGGATTTAAAGAATACTGCGCGCTTATGTTTTTTAAAGGTTCTTTGCTAAAAGATACTAGCGGCATGCTGGTCGCACAAACGGAAAATGTACAGGCGGCTCGCCAGATTAGGTTCACCAATGTACAAGAAATTATTGAGATGGAAACCATCTTGAAAGCCTATATCGATGAAGCCATTGAAGTGGAAAAAGCCGGTTTGAAAGTGGCTTTTAAAAAGACTGCGGAATTTATTATTCCCGAAGAATTTCAAAAGAAATTAGAGGAAAACCCTACTTTGAAAACTGCTTTCGATGCATTGACACCGGGACGGCAAAGAGCATACATTCTTCATTTTTCCGCCCCCAAACAATCTAAAACGCGGGAATCGAAAGTTGAAAAATGTATGCAGCAAATTCTCGACGGAAAGGGGTTAAATGATCGATAAATCAATGAGACAATCACAGTGCCGGCGTCAGACATTAACAGGAAATTGTACAGTGACAATATGGGAAACCATTCCTGAAGGAGTTCCGCAATGTGAAGAATGGCCACCGAGAGATGCTTAACCATGAAATATTTAGTTAGAGCCAAGTTGAAGGAATCTAAATTATCAGAGCTTATGCAAGAAATCAGAAGCGGAACATTGGGGACTGGGTCTGTTGCATTTGGTGAGTATGTTAGAAATATGAAACAAGCGCGAGTTCTTGATGACGGTACTGTTTGTTGGATAGAAATATGTTTTTGCCCCGTTCCTTTAAACGAAGAAAAGCCTTATTGGGAAAAATATTTTGAAAATATTACGGTAGAAAATGCACAAGACCCGAAATATTGCCAGGACTCAAATGGCGAAGCCAAGCGAGCTTGCTTCGAATGCTCGTGCACTGAAGAGCTGGAAGCAAATATGTTAAGTTGGGGTAAGCCGTTGTTTGCGTAAACTTTTGCAACGTCTTGGTTTTGCCGATATAAAGTAGTGTCGATCACGTGATCGATTCGGTTGATCAGATTTCCATAGCCAGTGTAAATTAATGAAATACCATCAGCCCGGTGATCACTATCATCGCAAAAAAAAGCCGGAACTCCTAAAAATAGCCAGTACCTGGAATATTTTGCATAGAGTGGCGGCAACGGAAGATTATCCGCCAACGCTTCAACTGCAATATCACGCATTCTGGTCTGCAGATAAACCACGGGCAACCAACATAATCCGGCTAATATGTATAGAATGGCTGACTGCATTAGCCAGGCGTTATCAACTGACAGAGTCAATTGCCGTGCTATCAGAATCCCGGCTAACGGCTTAATAATTACAAAATTTATAAATAAGTTCCTTATAGCACTTACTTAAGCCCAAGCGGTTGGAAATAATGGCATTCCGGCGTAGTTGGGCGTCAGAAAAGTGTCGGTTTGCTTACCGCGGTAAGACTGTGACTCAAGAGGCCGCCGTGAAATCTTTATCTGAAAAAATTAATTGGTACAGAGAACCTGAAACCAGAAAGTGGAAACGAATCTGGCACAGTGTTGAATTATCGCTGATATCACTATCGGAAATAGTGGTTTTAGTGACGGTGCAGATTTATGGAAACGGAACAAACTTCCAAGTTGTTTTTACATTGTTTACATTGATAATTGCCCTGTGCTCGGCGCTTTTGGTACCGGCATTCTACCAATCAAATAGCTTCCAAAGGTGGCATATTCGGCTTGTTACAGCGAGTTTTGTTTGCGGAGCCGGAATTTCTTCGTTAGCAGGGTTTTTAATTCTGGAGATGCAGCATGCAAGTACACAACATTCCTATGACCGCTCTTTGTCGTTAGTCCATGATTAATACCATCGCTATAGGAAACTATCGATCACTACTGCATTTGGTGATACCTCTCGGTAATCTGAATGTCGTCACCGGTGCAAACGCTTCCGGTAAATCTAATTTATATAAATCGCTTCGCTTGCTGGCGGAAACAGCCCAAGGTGGCGTGGTGAACGCTTTGGCGAAGGAAGGGGGGCTGGAATCCACTTTGTGGGCCGGCCCGGAAAATATATCAAACAGGATGAAGTCCGGAGAGGCTCCTGTGCAAGGCGGACCCAAGCAAAAACGGTCACGCTTGAGGTTGGGTTTTTCCGGAGATGATTTCGGGTACTCAATATCTTTGGGGTTGCCGTCGCCTTCCCCTTCTGCGTTTACTCTCGATCCTGAAATAAAGCGCGAATGTATTTGGGCGGGAAACTCGTTTCGCCCGGCCAGTTTACTGGTCGACAGGGAAGGCAGACTGATTAAAGTGCGTGCCGATCGAAGCTGGGAAATTATCTCGCAACATGCCGGCAGTTTCGACAGTCTATTCAGCCAAATAGCCGATCCGGTTCGAACACCTGAAGTGGTAAGTCTAAGAGACAGTATCCGGAACTGGCGATTTTACGATCACTTTAGAACGGATGCGGATGCCCCTGCCAGACAGCCGCAACTGGGAACCAGAACCCCGGTTTTACACCACGACGGCCGCGATCTGGCCGCAGCGCTTCAAACTATTAAGGAGATCGGAGATTCCCGGGCACTAGCGGATGCGGTAAGCGATGCGTTCCCCGGCACGGAACTCGAAATTGCTATCGGGGATAACGGCAGATTCTCGATTGAGTTGCATCAGTACGGGCTGCTTCGCCCGCTATCCGGACTCGAGTTATCGGATGGCACGTTAAGATATTTATTGTGGGTTGCGGCATTGTTGACGCCGAGGCCACCTCCTTTGATGGTGCTGAACGAACCGGAAACGAGTCTTCACCCGGATTTGTTGCCCGCGCTGGCCCGTTTAATCATTAAGGCATCGGAATCAACTCAGGTGTGGGTTGTTTCGCATGCATCGCGATTGATTGCCGCGTTGGAAAGTTCGGAAGATTGCAATTCAATCAGTTTGGATAAAGAGTTGGGACAGACCAAAGTAGTAGGGCAGGGTTGGCTGGATGAACCGATGTGGGTCTGGCCTGACAAAAGCAAATGAAATTTGCGCTTGAAACTGCAGATAACAACGGCAACCAACTCGGGTAGTTTTCCGTAGTTTAAACCTATTCCATGTTAAAGTTGGGATAGAGATAGTTTTATTTTTCGAAGCAAAATGTTATTTTAACAAGCCGTTGCACCAGATAATCAACTACAGGGTAATTTGCCAGCCGCAGGCGTCGGTCAAACAGCCTTTCTGTTGCTTGTGGGTGAACGGGGGTGTTATGAGTCAAATAGCATTAGCATGTTTTGGTTCTGCTAAGACGTGTGCGGTTGTAAACGAGTTCTGTAAAAAATTCAGAATACAGCTGGTTAATTGAAATTGATTTAAAGAGGAAAAATTACGGTATGAGTACAGGCACAGTAAAGTGGTTTAATGCAGATAAAGGTTATGGTTTCATCACTCCGGACGATGGCGGCAAAGACCTGTTTGTTCATCATTCAGAAATCCAGAGCTCGGGCGGTTATGCGACGCTCAATGACGGTCAAAAAGTAGAATACGAGGTTGGGCAAGGCCAAAAGGGTCCGTGCGCAAAAAAAGTAGTGCCGATCTGATAGGAACGGTAGGGCCAGTGAAGGAACAGTGGGGCAGGTCTTGATATTTGCAAAGACAGTTATCAGGCATTCTAAGCCGTTACGAAAAATATGTACCGCTAAAATCTGCCCCTTTTTTCTTTGGATTTGACGTAGGACTTAACAAACTGCGGCGCCATTATGCACACAGTGTGGCCAAATATGGCCCGTCTTTGACAATTAACAAAAGTTGCGATGCGCTTATGATCTGCCGGTCCGGACACGGTAGGCCGAATAGGTGATCGCGAAAATCCGGATTAACTCAATACTCAATGTTGTGACGCGGCAGCTCTGCTTCAACGTTATAGAGCGTAAGGACTCACGTGACTTGATATGAATGGCGTAGTGCAAGCTTGGTTCGACGTTAACAAAGCGGAACGAGGTGAGACAACTGTTTGCTGCTGCACGTTGTCGATGTAGCCGATAGGCTGGTTCTAAGGTATATACGCTAAATATACCTTGACTTTGTAAGTCGGAATTCCTATTCTTTTCTACCGGTTGGAATTCCTATTCTTCATTCCCCTCCTAGATGATGCAAAACGCCCAACTTGACCGTATTTTTGTACTCAATGTCAAAATCTTTAATCAACGTCGCAAATTTATGGAGCATCAATTAGCCCGGTTTGGTTTAGATGCTGAGTTCATTTTTGACTGGGATGTCGAAGATTTAACCCCCGAGACGATAACAGACTATTTCAGTAACGATAGTTTGACACCTGCACAGCAATCCTGTGCTCTCAAACATATTGTGGCGTTGGAAAAAATTGCGTCTGGTGGTTACCGATTTGCCTTGGTACTTGAAGATGACGCGGTTTTTGGTAAAGACCTGAAGTTCGGCTTACAGCGCGTTATAGAGCAAAGCCAGCAATTTCCCGGCGACAAAGTCATTTATATAGGGTCCGGAGGCAATTTTTTTACGCCAAAGAGCCACCGCAAACCGGGCCAATATCTTTATTCAGCCAATAGGGGTCGATTTACTGATTCCTATATACTTGACAGTTTGACAGCACAAAAACGTCTGAATTGGGTTAAAACCCAAAAAATTTCCATGGCCATTGATAATCAATTCGAAGTAATTGATAAGGAACTCGGCATTCAAATTCTTTGGTTAGAAGATCCCGTGGTTGAACAGGGTAGCAAAAACGGCTTATTTCAAAGTACCCTGGAAGCAGACCCATCACCCTGGCTAAAAGCCATTTTTTTCGGCTGGGAAAAGCTAAAGCGTAAGTACATTTATCAATTATGGCGATAAGGTATCACCACATGGTTACTGTTTCCGGATTCTCTGAAAAATCACTCGATCTATGTCGCTATTTGTGCATTGTTGCGGCCATCGCGGCTCCTATATCCACAGCAGTAACCAGCATTGCGACTGTCGCATTGCTGGTCTTTTGGTTGATCTCAGGCCTGGCTTTTTATTCAATTCAGCGTTCCTGGCAGCAACCGTTAGGAAAAATGATCGTGTTATTTGCTATATGGCTCATCATTGGCACGCTTTATTCCGGAACCGATTGGCATACCTGTTTGACTACCTTGTCAAGCTGGAAAAAATTGTTTTTTGTCTTTTTATTGTTGGGAATTTTTTATCAAGACGAATGGCAAAAACGTTTTGTTCATGTGTATGTCATTGCTATGTCCATTGCCGCGCTCATTGCGTTGTCGTTATATGCTTTGGATCTGATTGTCAGGCCCGGCAATGGCGGTGGCCCCGGTATTTTTATGACCAACCACGCTAGTCAAAGCATGGCATTTACGGCAGCCCTGCTGTGCTGTATTGTCTTGCTTCATGAAACCCGAAATAGCCGACTGAAATATTGGCTCTGGGCAGCCATTGCTTTATTTCTATTCAATATTTTTTTCATAAGCACGGCGAGAAGCGGCTACTTAGCCGTTCCGGTAGCAGCCAGTTTTGCCTTCGGGACTATCTATGGATTTCGCAGACTGCCCGCTATCGCAGCATTTGCGGCTGTTGCCTTACTCGCCTTCGGCCTTACTTCGAATACGCTACAAGAGCGTATTAAACGCGCTTTGGACGAACAGGCGAATTACCAGACCAGCAGCGAAGAAACATCAGTAGGCATTCGTGTTATTTTTTACAAGAACACCCTAGAATTAATCAAAGAAAAGCCCTGGTTTGGTTACGGCACTTCGTCGTTCAAGTCCGTCTATGGCCCGCTAGCAGCGAGTAAAAGCCAAGACTGGCGTGGCGGAGCCACAACAGACCCCCACAATCAATATTTGTTCGTTTGGCTGGAAAACGGCCTGGTCGGGCTGTTACTATTTCTTGCTTACATTTATATCGGCATACGCCAAGGCCTTAACAATAAACCTTATGGGGCGATTGCTGCCAGTTTTCTGGTTGCTATTGCAACTTCAAGTCTCTTTAATTCCCACTTTAAAACCTTCGCCGAAGGCTATTTATTAGCGTTTTTTCTTGGTGCGTTGCTGACTCGGCCAACCCAAATAAAAAGCCTTAACGAGAACTCGTAGGATTTCCAGTTGACTCTGGACAAGCAAACCTAAAAACCTAAGCGATTACTGAAGGAGAGTTGGAATGATGCCAACGATTAACAAGTAGCTCTCCCGATCAGCGCAGTCGTCGCTTTGCTTTGCCCTAACTTTTGCATTCGTGCTGTCGTTATCAAAGCTTCCTCTTTGGAGCGAGCCAGTAAGACAGCCTCTAGGATTGATGCCCGGATATTTGACAACGCTGAAATTCAAATGTATATTTGAAAACATTATTTTAAATATATATTAGAAAATAGTCTTCATGCCAGTCCTTAATAAAAAACCGGGCAAAACCCGAATGCGCTTGCTGATCACAGCCAGCCGCATTTTCGCTGAGAAAGGTTTCCAGGAAACGACCATCGCTGAAATCTGCGAACACGCGAAAACCAACATCGCCTCCGTTAATTATCATTTTGGTGACAAGGAAAACCTGTATCTGGAGTCCTGGCGGTATGCTTTCAATAATGAACTGACGACTTATCCCCCGGACGGTGGAGTCGCCGCCGATGCCTCTGCGGAACAAAGGCTTGCCGGCCGAATCAGATCGTTGATTGCCCGCATAGCTGACGATCAATCTCATTCTTTCGCGATCATCAACAAGGAAATGGCGCAACCCACCCGATTGCTGCCTGAAATACTGGAAAAGGAAATCGAGCCGCAACGCCGGTTAATGCAGGTTTTGATCCGCGAATGCCTGGGACCTGGTGCATCGGACGAACAAATGTTGTTCTGCCACGCCAGCATCATCGGTCAATGCTTCCATCTTTTGAAAATGAAACATTTGCAAACCTGTGGTCAAATCCCTATTAAACTTCCCGATATGACGGACGCGGCCGCCTTCGCCGAGCATGTGGTGCAATTTTCGCTGGCCGGCATTCAAGCTGTTCGAAGACAGCTTGAGTCGGGAGGGCCATGATGAAACCGAAAACGGTGCTGCAGACCCGCAACTGGCTGTTGCTGATCACACTGGGCTTGATTACGGCTTGCAGCGTTGCACCCCGGCCATTCGAAGCGCCGGTCAATCCGCCTGCCGCTTTTTCTCAAACCGGCGAGGCCGAGGTGCCGGACAGGTGGTGGCTGAGTTTTAACGACACGCAGCTCAACCGGCTGATCGATATCGCCTTGCAGCAGAACCTGGATTTGCGCGCCGTCTTCAATCGTCTGGAGCAAGCCACAGCCATCGCCAGAAAAGCCGGTTCCGAGTTGATTCCGCAAGTATCCGGCAATTCCGGCATCGGCAGGATCATTAGGAACCCGGCGGACGGACAGCGCACCAATACCGACAGTTTCAGCCTGGGTTTGGCTGCCAGCTACGAACTGGATCTATGGGGACGGATACGCGCCGGGATGCAAGCGGCCGAACTGGACGCGGCGGCGGCGAGCTTGGATATACAAACCGCGGCGATTGCCTTGACCGCCGAAATCGCCAGCGCCTGGTATCGTTTGATTGAGCAAAACGAGCAATTGGAACTGCTGAACCAGCAAATCGCAACCAACAGCCAAAACGTCGATATCGTGGCGGCCCGGTTCCGCGGCGGTCAAGCGACGGTAGCCGACTTGTTCCAACAAACCCAGGTGCTGGAAGCGGCCAGAAGCAATAAATATACCGTGATCGCCACTATCGAAGTAGTAAAAAACCAGCTGGCGGTGCTGACCGGTCAGCCTCCGGGTTCGATAGCAACTGATAGCGCCTTACAATTTCCGATACTTCCTGCATTTCCCGCCACCGGACTGACCAGCGAGCTGATTCGGCGCCGGCCGGATATCCTCAGTGCCTATAAACGCCTCCAGGCCGCCGACCTGCGCGTCGCTGCGGCGATAGCCGACCGTTTTCCGAAAATCAGTCTGTCGGGAAGTATCGATACCGAGGCGCCGGATTTGCAGGATTTTTTCAACAACTGGATGGCGACATTGGCCGGCAATCTCGTGATTCCATTGATCGACGGCGGCCGCCGGGTTGCCGAAGTCGACCGCACCCGGGCGGCTACCGAGGAAGCGTTGAACTTTTACGGCCAACAGATTCTGCTGTCGCTCGAAGAGGTGGAAAACGCCCTGATCCAGGAAAATCAGCAAAACAAGCGATTGCAAAGCCTGCATAAACAACTGCGTTATCTGGACCAGGCCAACGACCAGATAAGAATGCGTTATATCTACGGTGCAATGGATTTTCTGCGGGTACTGACTTCGCTAGTTAGCCAACAAAGCCTGCAGCGATCGGTCATTCAAGCGGAACGGGAATTGATCGATTTCAGAATCAATCTATACCGGTCTTTAGCGGGCGGTTGGACGCTCGTACAACACGCCAATCGCGAGAGTCAAACGGATGGTTAATTTGAGCAAGGCACTGCGCCCATTACTGGCACCTTTAGTGATCATTCTGGTTGCGGGGGGCTTGTCGTATTACTGGCTTAGCAATAAACCCCGGGCCAGCCGAAAACCCGTGCAAGCACCGCCTCCTCTGGTCGAGGTCGTCGAACCGCAAATCCTGGATTACCAAACAGCGGTGTTTGCGATGGGCAATGTGATTGCGTCGCAAAGCGTCAACCTTAACTCGAGGGTGAGCGGCATGGTGATTTCCGTCAGCGAAAATTTCATCGAGGGTGGCCTGTTGAAAAAGGGCGAACAAATCGTCCAGATTGATCCAACCGACTTTGAACTGGCTGTCCGGCAACGAAAAAGTGATTTGGCCAGGGCCGAATTCGATCTGAAAATGGAAATGGGACAACAAGCTATTGCCCGGCGCGAATTCGAACTGCTTGGCAGCGACCTGGGCGAACAGGCTAAGGAACTGGTTCTGCGCAAGCCTCATCTCAGTGCTGCCAGAGCGTCGCTGGATGCGGCTAAAGCGGCCCTGGAACAGGCGGAACTGGATTTGAGTCGGACCAAACCGGTCGCGCCTTTCAACGCCATCGTCACGGCCCGCAATGCCAATATCGGCTCATGGATTTCCACTTTTTCGACCGGCACCCCATTGGTTAAACTGGTGGCCACGGATACCTTCTGGATCGATGTGTCGCTGCCGATGGATAAACTTCGCTGGATTGACATTCCCGGCATCAATTCGGAGCAAGGGTCGCCGGTCAAAATTACCTATGAGCAGGCGTGGGGTCCCGAAGCTTACCGAACGGGTACCGTCAAACGCTTGAAAGCCGAAGTCGAAGAGCAAGGACGCATGGCCAAACTGATTGTCGAGGTCAATGACCCGCTCAGCCGGCAACCCGACAATGCAAATGCGCCGCCGCTGATGCTGGGTACGCTGGTACGTGTCGAAATTGCCGGCAAAACCCTGCATAATGTGATCCGGCTGCCGGAGGAGACACTACATGACGGCAACACGCTTTGGCTGATGAGCGAGCGGCAAACGCTGGACATGATTGAAGCCCTCCCGGTCTGGTCCGAGCAACGGCAAATCTTCTTGAGCGGGGAGCAGCTACCGGCCAATGCCCGGGTTATCTCCAGCGATATTGCCACACCGGTCAACGGCATGCGTATTCGAGTGAATGACCTCACAACCGCCACCTCTACTTATAAATAGCCTCATGGAACAGACACCCGATATTGCTGAAAAAGGCCCCGTCGCCTGGATGGCCGGGCATTCGGTCGCAGCCAATCTGGTCATGCTGGCCTGCATTATCGGCGGCCTGTTGTTTTTGAACAATATCCGGCAGGAGGTGTTTCCGGAATTTGAAATCGATGTGGTCAACGTCCGCGTGGTTTACCCCGGTGCCAGCCCGGAAGAAGTCGAAAGCGGCATTATTTTGGCTATCGAGGATGCCGTTTCCGGTTTGGAAGGCATCGACGAAATCAATTCCTCGGCAAAGGAAGGTATCGGCACCGTGACCATCGAGGCCTTGAGCGGCACCGACATGCAACGCCTGACCCAAGATATTCAGAAAGAGGTGGACCGGATCACGACCTTTCCCGAAGACGCCGAAAAACCGCAGGTGACAGTCGCGGCACGTAAACGTCAGGTGGTTTCGCTGGTGCTATACGGTGATGCCAAAGAACATGTGCTGCATGAATTGGCTGAACAATTCCGGGACCGGCTGCTGCAAGATCCGGGTATTACCCAGGTCGATCTGGCCGGCGTCAAACCGCTGGAAATCGGTATCGAAATCGCCCAGGAAAACCTTCGCCGCTATCGCTTGTCGTTGGGACAAATTGCCCAGCGCATTACCGATGCCAGCATCGATCTGCCCGGCGGCAGTATCAAAACCGGCAGCGGCGAAATCCTGATCCGGATGAAGGAACGCCGCGATCGCGGGCGGGAATTCGCCCGCCTGCCGATCATCACGACCGCGGACGGCAGCCGGGTTTTGCTGGGTGATATCGCGACCATCACTGATGGCTACGACGAGAGCGATTACTATGCGATCTATAACGGCAAACCGGCGGTCATGGTGCAGGTTTACAGTGTCGGACAGCAAACGCCGATACAGGTGTCCGATACGCTAAAACGTTACCTAGAGCAAGCCAGGCTGGAATTACCCGAGGGCATTTCCGCTGAAATTCGCCGCGATACGTCGGAAGAGTACCGGCAACGGATCGACCTGTTGCTACGCAATAGCGCCATGGGCCTGACCCTGGTTTTCATCACGCTGGCCCTGTTTCTGGAATTGCGCTTGGCTTTCTGGGTCATGATGGGGATTCCGATCGCGTTTCTCGGTTCTTTTTTGATTTTGCCCGCTATCGGGGTCACATTGAACATGATTTCGTTGTTCGCGTTTATCATCGCGCTCGGCATCGTCGTCGATGATGCGATCGTCATTGGCGAAAACATTTACCATTACCGCCAGGAAGGCTTACCGCCGATGCAGGCTGCGATTAAAGGGGCGAGGGAAATGGCAATGCCGGTCACGTTCAGTATTCTGACTAATATTGCCACGTTCATGCCGCTGTTGTTTATTCCGGGTGTCACCGGTAAGATTTTTTTCATGATACCGCTGGTAGTAATCACTGTGTTTCTGTTATCGTTGGCGGAAAGCCTGTTTGTGCTGCCTAATCACCTCGGCCATTTGCAACGGCTGAAGCGGCACGGGACGCAAGCCTGGATTCACCATTATCAGCAACGGTTCAGCCACAGTTTCAGGTACTGGGTACAGCGCCGCTATGGACCGTTTCTGGACTGGGTTCTGAAACACCGCTACCTGACCGTCGTCGCAGCCTTTTCGCTGCTGATAGCGACGCTGTCCTACGCTTTAAGCGGCCGCATGGGAATGACCCTGTTTCCTAAAACCGAAGCCGATTACGCGCAGGTTACTCTGGTACTGCCTTTCGGTACACCGATCGAGAAGACCGAGGCCGTTGCCCGGCACCTGATCGCGACCGCGCGCAGGGTGGCCGATAAAATGCCGCAAGGAAACGAGTTGCTTAAGGGGGTTTTCGCGGAAATAGGCACCACCGATCATCAACAGACGGTGGGCAGTCATCTCGCGTCTATCCGAGCCTATCTGGCGCCACCCGAGATTCGTGAAAAAATCATGAATACCGACGAGTTTACTCAGCTTTGGCGCGAGGCGGCCGGTGAGATAGCCGGGCTCGATTCGATCTTGTTCGAATCCGATGCCGGCGGTCCGGGTTCCGGTTCCGCCATTACCATTGAGCTGAATCATCGTAATATCGGCATTTTGGAAGAGGCCGGCAGGCAACTCGCCGATGCATTGCGCGCCTATCCGATGGTCAACGATGTCGACGACGGCGCTAGTGTCGGTAAGGAACAGCTGGATTTCAAATTACGTCCTGAAGGCAAGAGCTTGGGGTTGACTGCCCAAAATGTCGCGCGCCAGGTGCGTAACGCCTTTTACGGAGCCGAAGTATTGCGCCAGCAGCGCGGCCGCAATGAAATCAAAGTGATGGTTAGATTGCCCGAGCAGGAACGGGTTTCAAGAAAGCATATCGAAGCGCTGATGTTGTGGACACCCGCCGGCAAGGAAATTCCACTGGGCGAAGCGGTACAAATAGAGTCGGGCCGTGCTTATACCGAAATCAACCGGCGCAACGGCCGGCGCAATGTCCAGGTCAAGTCGGGTGTAACGCCGCGCAGCAAAGCAGGAGAAATTCTGAACGATTTGCAAGCCTCTGAATTACCCAGGCTGATGCGGGAATTTCCCGGTTTACGCTATAGTTTTCAGGGCAGGCAGGCGGAAATGGCGGAGAGCCTCGGCACCCTTAAAATCAGTTTCGTATTCGCTATTCTGGCGATATATACGATGCTGGCCATCCCTTTTAAGAGTTATATTCTGCCCTTTATTGTCATCGTCAGCATTCCTTTCGGCATCATCGGCGCCATCTTCGGGCATTTACTGATGGGCTTCGATTTAAGCGTCTTGAGCATGCTCGGTATCGTCGCGTTGTCTGGCATTGTCGTCAACGACTCGCTGGTTCTGATCAACTATGCCAACGAATTGCGATTGACTACCCGCAAAACCCCGAGCCAAGTGATCAAAATGGCCAGTATTCAGCGTTTCCGGCCAATCCTGCTGACCACACTAACCACTTTCTGCGGTTTGATGCCGATGATTCTGGAAACGTCCAGACAGGCCAGAATATTGGTCCCAATGGCAATTTCCATCGGCTTTGGCATATTGTTCGCTACGCTGATTACGTTGATCCTGATTCCGGCGCTATATCTGGTTGTCGACGATGTCCGCCGCTTATGGCATCGCAGGCGGACATCGGAACAGATTGCTGAATTGGAATGACCTGATTCATTGTCCGAACCCAGCAGGATAGAGGCACTCTTTTCAATATAGATTAAGCAATATTGATGCGCACCGTCTTGCGATCGGATGGTTTTCCTGTTTTGAATCGGCCGAACTTTAATAAAATCCCCGGCAATAGCAGCAAATTAAGTATTGTCGACGAGGCTAGGCCGCCGATGATAATGGCGGCCATCGGCCCCATGATTTCCCTGCCGGGGTTGTCGCTATTGAAGGCGATGGGAAACATGGCCAATGCGGTAACCAGCGCGGTCATCAAAATTGACGGCAGGCGCTCCTGGGCGCCCTGCAGCATGGTGACGCTATTCCAGGGCTTGCCGTCTATTTCCACCAGGTGTTGATAGTGGGACAGCAGCATAATGCTGTTGCGCACCGTGATGCCGAACAAAGTGACAAAGCCCACCACCGAACCTACCGATAATGTCGCTCCGGTAAGGATGACCGCCATGATGCCGCCGACCAGGGCAAACGGTAAATTGACCAGCGTCAACAGCATATGCCGCAGGTTGCCGATGGCGATATAGATGAATATCAATACGCCGGCACCTGCTAATAATGAATGCAGAATCAATTGTTCCCGGGCCTGAGCCTGTTCCACGCCGGCCCCTGTGAATTCGGGATACATGTTGGCGGTAAACGGCACATCAGTGAAAACACGGGATTTTAATTCGTCCATAAACGACTGCAAATCCCTGCCGACAACGCTGCAAGTGACCGTCTGCTTCCTTTGCGCGCCTTGGTGCAGGATGTTATAGCGGCCTTCGGTATGATAAATTTCGGTGACCTGCTTTAAAGGGATCAACTGACCGTCTTTGTTTTTAAGCGGTATCTCGCCGATGAGTTCCGGCTTTTTTGTTAACTCCGGTTTCAGCACCACGTCAATATCGTAGACCCGGTTGCCCTCGATATTGTTACCGACGGTGTACCCGGTATAAGCGGTCTGCAAAGCGGTAAGCACTTGGCCCGGTTGTAGTCCCCAATAGGCCAGCTGATCCGGTTTTAGATGTACCTGCAGTAGCTGTGTCCCGGGCGGGGAACGCAATTGGACGTCCTTTGCGCCGTCAATGCGGCGTATGATTTGCGCAACGGCCAGAGCTTTATTGTCCAGCGCGGTCAGATCATTACCGTAAATATTGACTACTACCGGGGATGTGTAACCGGATATTGTTTCGTCGATCCGTTCGGTCAGGAAAGTATTCGCTTCGTACAGAATACCGGGGAATGCATCCAGAATTTTTCTCAATGCAATCAACACCTGCTGTTGCGCAGCGCCGGACATCGGTTGCAACCGGACCTCATACTCGCTGTAATGGCTGCCATAGGTATCGGCGCCACGTTCCGCTCTGCCGGCCCATTGTGAAACCGACTGCACGCCGGGGATTTGCAGGATTTGTTCGGTAATCCTGCTGCCGATTCTAATTGATTCCTGCAGTGAAGTACCGGGTATGCTGGTAGTATGCACGATGTAGTGGCCTTCGCGCAATTCGGGTAAAAATTTACTGCCCAGGCCGAACGCGGCGCCAATGCCGACTATGCACACCAGGGCACAACTGCCCGCCACGACTTTAAAATGACTGGAAACCATTTTCAGCAAGCGGCTGTAATGTGGTTTTATGTATCTGATCAGCGGCGGGTCCTGATCCTTAATCGGCCGGTTGCCCAACAGTAGATAGCAGAGCGCCGGCGTCAGGGTCAAAGCCGTCAGCAGGGACATCAAGATGGCGAGGATATAGGAATAGCCCAGCGGCGCAAATAAACGTCCGGCAACACCGCTGAGAGTCAATAAGGGGACGAAGACCAGGGCGACGATAAAACTGGCATAAACGACTGAGCTGCGTACTTCCATCGACGCGTCAAAGACCACTTGTTCGATCGGCAAGGGCTGCTCCGCCGATTGGTTTTCCCGCAAACGGCGGAAAATATTTTCCGTGTCAATGATGGCGTCGTCAACGACTTCCCCCAATGCGATCGCCAATCCACCCAACACGATAATGTTCAGGTTCACCCCGGTTTGCAGCAGCACGATGATAGCGCTGATCAACGACAGCGGTATCGCAACAGCGGAAATCAACGCACTGCGCAAATTGAACAAAAAGCCGTATAGCACCAGCAGGACAAACAAGCCGCCGATTAGTAAATGTCCGGACAGATTGGCTATCGAGGTTTCAATATAATCGGCGGGGCGGAACAGATGGCTGTAGAAGCTGATGCCTTGTTTGGAAAAAATATTGTCGAACTCGGCAAGCGCCTGTTCCACCGCCTTCGACACTGATAAGGTATTGGCGCCGTACTGGCCGATTACCATCATCACGATACCCGGCTTGCCTTCGATTTGCGCGGCGCTAATGGGAGAATCAGCGGCAAAACGGACGGTTGCGACGTCGCCCAGTGTGATATTGTTGCCGTGCCGGTAGCGCACGATGACTTTTTCCAACTGTCGCGGCGTTTGCGGTTGGCCGCTGATTTGAATGGTGAAGCGCTGATTGTCGTTCTCCAGAAAGCCGCCGCCTTGGATGTTCCCGCGAGCAGCTGCCGCCTCAATGACCTCGCCGATCGACAGATTAAAACGTTGTAGTTGCAGGGGGTCGAACTGAATTTGCAACTGTTTAAGGTCACCGCCGAACACATTGACATCGGCGACACCGGGAACAGCTAACAAACGGGGAGTGACGGTCCAATCAACCAGGCTGCGCAATTCCATCAATGTCTTGCTGTCCGAACTGAGACCGATAGTCAGTACCGTTGCCGATGAGGAGGAAAGCGGGACCGCGACCGGTGTTCCGATACCCGGCGGCAATCGTTGCGACAGACTGGAGAGCCTTTCGCTGATTAATTGACGGTTACGGTAAATATCGCTGTCCTCAGCAAAATTTGCGGTGACTACGGATAACCCTTGGATGGACTCGGAGCGCACCGTTTGCAGGCCGATCAGGCCGCCGACGGCCATTTCGATTTGCTGTGTGACCAGGACTTCGACCTGTTCCGCTGAGAATCCCGGGGATTCAGTTTGGATGATCACTTGTTTCGGTGAAAATTCGGGGAAAATATCCAGGCCGGCCTTGGACAGACGATAACCGCCGTACACCAGCAGTAATACCGACAAGGTTACGATGATGCCGCAATAACGGATGGAAAAACGAATGATAGCGGCTAACATGGATAAGGATCCGGAGGAACGTAGCGAAAGTTAGTCATCGTCATCTTCATCGGGGATGCGGCCGCGAAATTCCTCTGACAGCAGCATTTGCGCGCCGGTGGTTACCAGCCTGTCGCCGGGAACAAGCTCTTTCTGTATAAAATAGCCGGTCCCGGTATCAATCAAATCGGTTATTCTGTGCCGCGTAAACTGCGTTGCGCCGGTTTGCAGATAGACATATTGTTCTCCCAGGTGCCTGATAATTGCACTTGCCGGGATTTGTACCCCTACTAATGATTCACGCTGCCGGGGAAACCATGCGGTAACATGCATGCCGCTTCTGATTTTTTGATCGGCCAGAAAAAAATAGGTTTTGCCCTGGAATGTTGCATCGGTGTGCGGGACCGACGATAACAACATGGCCTTGTTTGCCCCCGCGCGCCGGCCGGAGGGTGAAAAATAAACGGAATCGACACTATCGGGCAAGCTTTGATTGGGCTGCAGCGATATCAGCAGCAAGGTCTTTTCGCCCATGATCAACTGCGAGAACTGTTCCGAGTCGGGTGAGAAAACCCAGTCGGCGAGACGTTTCCCCCAGTCCAGTAGGGTCGATTCCTGCACTGCCTTTAAGCGGTAGCGGCTGGCTTGATATTCCGCTTTGGCTGTTTGTAACAGGGATCGCTGCTGCTGCAACTGACGTGTTGATGCCGCCTGGATTTTATGCAGGTCGTTTATTCGTGCCATCGCTTGTTCGGCTTCCTCCAAATTTGCCTTAGCTTTACTGTGCTCCGCGACAGCATTAAAATAGCGTCCGCGTAAATCCAGCAGCGGTTGCAAACTGACGACCTGGCCGTACGCGATCATTTCGTCTTGAAAACGGGCAGGTGCCAATGTGATGGTTTCAATTCCGGCGAGCGCTTGCGTTTGCCGATCAAGGACAACGATCGATTGGCCGGCTGTCTTCGCTTCATCGTCATCAGCTTGACGCTCCTGGCTACTATGCTGTCCGGTACCGTTATCATTCGTAGCCGAAGGAGCGGGTTGTGCTACGAGAACGATGACGGCTGCCAACAGGGATAAAAGAAATGGTTTCACTTTAATCAGCCGGAAGATATAAGGACTAGAATAAAAAATGAGTAAGTATACTAGTGCTGCATCGGCACTTCATCATTTTTACACGATTCATCAGTATGACCGTTTTATGTAAAAAGTCGGTAACTCAATCCGATTGCGGTATACTGCCGTTTCCGGAACAACATGATTGAAAATTGAAAAGTGAGTTAAATCTTATGAGCGATATCCCTGAACACCTGAAATATGCAAAAACACACGAATGGTCAAAACTCGAAGAAAATCATATCGTCCGCGTCGGTATTACCGATTTTGCCCAGCAGGAGTTGGGAGATTTGGTGTACGTGGAACTGCCTGAAGTAGGTCGAAGCCTGCAATCCGGAGAGCAGTGCGCCGTTGTCGAGTCAGTGAAAACCGCTTCGGATTTGTTCAGTCCGGTTACCGGTGAAGTAGTGGCAGTCAATGATGCCCTGAACGATGAACCTGAGCAGGTCAATGACGACCCGTACAGCGCCTGGATATTTTGTATACAAGCGGTTGATCCTTCCGAGTTGGAGCAACTACTGGATGCCGATGCTTATCAACAGATGATTGAGCAATAGTCATTTGTTGCGCTTATCCACAAAATCTGTGGATAAGATTGTGGATAAACAGTGCAATTTACTGCCGAAAAGCTGTCATTACTGGCTTTATGTTGAATTGTGCAGATAATGATCAATGGTAATAGGCATTATCTTTCAAGATGTTAATCAACTATTTCGGTTGTGTATTGCAATTGACGGATAGGTGCCGCATTAGGTCTGAGATTTTGTGTGTAATTTGGGATGCCCATAGGGGCTTCGGAACAATCAATCTATGGCAAATCAAAACGTAAAGGGCTTGAAACGCATATACAATGCGTTTTTCTTTTCGATGCAGGGATTTAAAGCGACCTGGGAACATGAAGCGGCATTCAGGCAGGAAGTGCAATTGTTCGTTGTCGCAGCACCACTGGCAGTGTGGTTGGGGGAAACGGCCATTGAAAAACTGCTGTTGGTCGGTTGTCTGGTCACGGTGATGCTTGTCGAGTTATTGAATACCGCCGTCGAAGCGGTCGTCGACCGGATAGGTTTGGAACATCATGAACTGGCGGGCAGGGCGAAGGATATCGGCTCTGCGGCTGTTTTCCTGTCGCTGTTCTGGGCGGCAGTTACCTGGATATTTATTTTGTTTTATTAGAGGAAAAAATATGAGTGCACTGATTTGCGGATCCATGGCTTACGATACCATCATGGTGTTTCACGATAAGTTCAAAAACCATATTCTTCCGGAAAAAGTACATATTTTGAATGTCTCATTTTTAGTACCGGTTATGCGGCGTGAATATGGCGGATGCGCCGGGAATATTTCCTACAACCTCAAATTATTGGGCGAAGAGCCGCTGACCATGGCGACTGTCGGCCACGACTTCGAGCCTTATGCGCAATGGATGTGCCAGGCCGGTTTATCCAGCGAATTTATCCGAATCCTCGACGACAGTTATACAGCGCAAGCCTACATCACCACCGATGAGGAAGATAATCAAATTACCGCGTTTCACCCCGGTGCAATGAATTTTTCGCATTTGAATTCGGTGCCGACGGACCGTGAAATCTGTATCGGCATTGTTTCTCCGGATGGTAAGCAAGGAATGCAGTTGCATGCTGCGCAATTTGTCGATCAGCAGATTCCATTTATTTTTGATCCGGGCCAGGGAATGCCGATGTTTAACGGTGAAGAATTATTGACGTTTCTCGATCAGGCGACCTGGGCTACATTTAATGACTATGAATCGGAATTGATGCAGCAGCGTACCGGCCTTTCTTTGGAGCAAATGGCGGAGAAAGTGCAGGCGTTGATTATCACCCTGGGCGGAAAAGGATCAAAAATATATACTGACGGCCAGTGTATTGACATACCGTCAGTTAGTCCCAAGGAAATTTTGGACCCCACCGGTTGCGGCGATGCTTATCGGGCCGGCTTGTTGTACGGCCTGATGAATGAACTGGATTGGCCGACTATCGGGCGCATCGCTTCACTGTTGGGAACGATCAAAATAGAACATCACGGCACGCAAAATCACTATTTTTCCATGGGCGATTTTAAAAAACGTTATCTGGCAAGTTTCGGTACTTCCTTTTGAGTTTCGATCATACCCGGCAACTGTTGCAAATCATGGCGCAATTACGTGACCCTGAGCAAGGCTGTGCGTGGGATTTAAAACAGGATTTTTATAGCTTGATTCCCTATACCATAGAGGAGGCCTATGAAGTGGCCGATGCGATCGAACGCAACGATTTGGATGATTTGCGTTCGGAGTTGGGGGATTTGCTGCTGCAGGTAGTGTTTCATTCCCGCATAGCGGAAGAACGCGGTTTATTCAATTTTGAACAGGTTGCGCAAGCCATTTGCGAGAAACTGGTGCGCCGCCACCCACACGTCTTTGACGACAAGAGGTTCGAATCAGACGAGCAGCGCAAGCATGCCTGGGAACAGGCCAAAGCCGAGGAGCGGCAAGCCAAAAAGCCGCCCGGAAGCGGCGATAGCGTGCTTTCAGGCATTGCCAAAAACCTGCCCGCGCTGGTGCAGTGCGAAAAAATACAGAACCGTGCCGCCAGCCACGGCTTCGATTGGCGGGAAACCGCGCCGGTTTTTGATAAGGTGGACGAAGAACTGCAGGAAGTCAAACAAGCCTGGCTATCCGGGAATCAGGCACATATCCAGGAGGAAATCGGTGATTTGCTGTTGGTAGCGGTGAATCTGGCCAGACATTTAAAAGTAAACCCGGAAATTGCACTGAAAGAAAGCAATCGCAAATTTTCCCGCCGCTTTCAATATATTGAGCGGCAGGTGGAAAAGTCGGGCAGGGAATTACGTGATTGCGAACTGGCGGAATTGGATGTCTTGTGGGATGAGGCTAAAAAAGCACTTAAAAGTCCCGGGACTTAATCGACGGGAAGAGATTTACGGTTGATCACTTTGTCTGAACGCATAAAACGGTATGTGCTGCGTACATTTTAGCTACCGATCATTGCCATTATTAGTTAAATATCTTATCCATTCCATTGGGTAGGGGCTTTATTCGCGCACCGGACGCTTATCCAATTTACGCTGTAATGTCCTGCGGTGCATGTTCAAAGCCCTGGCGGCGGCCGAGATGTTGCCGTCATGCTGCATCAAAACTTTTTGTAAATGCTCCCATTCCAGTCGCTTGACGGAAAGCGGGTGCTCGCTTATTGCTACCGACGTATCACCGTTACTTTTTTGCAGTGCCTGGAGTATTTCGTCGGCATTGGCCGGCTTGGTCAAATAATGAATTGCCCCCAGTTTTATCGCTTCTACCGCAGTCGCAATACTTGCGAAACCGGTGAGCATGACAATGCGGGTATTGCTGTCCAGAGAAATGAGTTTCTCGACCAGTTCCAGGCCGGACTGATGGCCTATGCGCAAGTCGATTACCGCATATTCCGGCGTGATCTGCTCGGCCAGTTTAATGCCGCTGTTTATGTCGTAAGCAACGTAGATTTCAAAATCTCTTTTTTCCAAAGCCTGCTTGAGCACTGCGCAAAAGGTTTCGTCGTCATCGACCAGCAACAGGCGCGGTTTATCAATTTCCTGACTCGTCATCGTTCTTCCCGTTAGTTATCAACGGCAGCGATATTTCCGTGCACGCTCCGCCGTCATCCATATTATAAATATTAATTTTACCTCCTAAACGCCGGATTGTGGAGAAAGTCAAAAATAGTCCGACGCCCAAACCGGATTTTTTAGTGGTAACCGGTTTCTTTCCGGCCAACGCAGCGATTTCCGGACTGATGCCGTGTCCGTAATCCCGCACTTTAATATTCATGAGATGTTCATTCCAAGTCATATGGAAATCAATGCCGCGATCTTTCGGGGAAATTTCAGCAGCGTTGTTAAGAATGTTAATCAGGCCCAGCGTTAAGGTGCGGTCGGCAACAATACACGGTGATAACGTCGATTGCAAATCTATAAAAAGATTCAATTTAATGCCTGGTTTTTGCGTCCGCCATTGATTCAGGACTTCGTCGATATATTCGGTTAATTCCATGACTTGTCCCGATTCCGCTCGCAATTCGCCCGCGGAAGCTGACATCACTGACAAAGCTTGTTTGCAGCGGGTCACTTGTTTTTCCATGATATGCAGTTTTTGATGCAAGTCGGGAAACCGGTGTTCCGGGTAGCTTTGCAAAGCGTCATGGGTGAGGATGGCTATGGTACCCAAAGGAGTGCCCATGTCATGTGCTGCACTGGCGGCAAGGGTTCCCAGTGCAATGACGCGTTCGTTGCGTAATTCGTTTTCCCGTGCTTCGGATAGTTTGCGTTCCCCCTCCTGGATGGTTTTGGCCAGTTCTACGACAAAATAGGCGACCAGTGCAGCGCTCAATACAAAACCGAACCACATGCCGAAAATATGCAAATTAAAATAGTGTTCGTCGCTGGCAGCAATGTTGTAATGCATTCCGTCATGCGGCGTGGGATAGGGTTCAATAGCCGGCAGCGGACGGTGGTAGGCAATTAATAAGGTGTATAACGCGGTGGTTAGAATCACCATATACCAAGTGTATTCCTGCGGCAGAATGATGGCAGTCAGAATCAGCGGCAGCAGGAAGATCCAAATAATAGGATTGGTTGCTCCGCCGGTCAGATAGAGTAATGAAGCGATGCCGAAAACATCAAGCGTCAGCTGGGAGAACAGCTCCAGTTCGGAAATTGGGGTTTCGTTCTGCAAACGTATCCAGGTATACAAGTTAACGGCGGCGATTGCGGTGATGACTAACCAGATGGGTTCTTCCGGCAATGCGATTTTTAACCCGTAAACGGAAAGTAGAATGATTATTGCCTCGCCGGAAATCATCAAATTACGCAGAATGAAAAGCCACTTCAGGTTTTCCCTGGCGGTAATTTTCGGTTTCGGTAACGCTTGATTGAGCATAGAGCGAGTTATTTTATTGCCGGGTTTATTCGGGTTCCCGCGGGCGCGGGATCGGCCGAATATTGTTTGTAAAAAGCGTCGGGTCTGTCTATTTTGCTCATAGTGGCGATTAGCCGAGCAGATTGTCCAATGTCATCATAATAATGAAACCGATCATCAGTGAAAAAGTGGCCAGCCGTGAACGGCCATTGGCATGAGTCTCGGGGATGATCTCTTCGGAAATGACAAATAACATCGCACCGGCTGCGAAACCCATGGCAATCGGCAGCAACGGTGAGAAAATGGTAACCGCCGTTACGCCGAGTAATCCGCCGACCGGTTCGACCAAACCGGTTACCGTGGCAATGCCGACCGCTTTCCATTTATTATATCCCAAACCAAGTAACGGCAAGGCAACGGCCAGCCCTTCCGGAATATTTTGCAAGGCGATGGCAATAGCCAGAATGGTGCCGTTTTTGTAATCGCCGGAACCGAAACTGACGCCGACCGACATGCCTTCGGGGAAATTATGCAGGGTGATGGCAACGATAAACAGCCAAACTTTTTGCAGGGAACTAAGATGGTCTTCACTTTCATATTCGAAATGGATATGCGGTAATTGCTTGTCAGCATAGTGCAGGAATACTGCGCCGACCAACATACCGATGGAAACAACCCACAATCCTTTTCCCGGCCAGAACATGTCTCCGTATTCAATTCCGGGCACCAGCAACGAAAACGCCGTTGCTGCCAGCATGACACCGGCAGCCGCGCCCAATAAGCTGTTAAATAATTTATCGGAGATGGTTTTGAAAAGTATCGCCGGCAAAGCTCCCGCACCTGTAGCCAGGCCGGCCAAAATGCTGGCCAAAAAACCCACAACGACAATTTCGCCGAAAATCAAATATAACGCGCCGAACACCACAACTTGCGAGGCGGCAAAGATAGCAGTAAGCGTTGCCCATCTTTGCGGAGTAGGCATTGCCTTGATTTTTTTATAGTAATCGCTGGTTTGTAGTTTAACCGCTTGATTCTCAAAAAAGCCGCGGAATTGCTCCGCTATATTGTTTATTGCCATAGGGATATATCCTGATAAAAATTCACGCCGTAAAACAAGGTTATTATATCCGATGGTAAAATTTATTGACGTATTTAATGGATATTTGTATTCCCGGGGAATTAGGCGCGAGTTTAATTCAGAATCTTCAAAATCCGGTATATACTGTAATCAACGCCAGCAGCAGTAAAATTATCTATTCGCAATTCTATATCCGGCAATTTAAGGATTGGTTAACAGTGCTAATGAAATGAGCGAGAACCCGGTGTTTTCATATTGCAATATTCCGATTCAATTGAGCAATAAATGCATAGACGAAACTTCCTTAAATATTTAAGCTTACTCGGTTTAGCCCCCGCAACTCTATTGAATTGTGCAAAACCGGTAAGCGGCTTATATGATGTGCCGGCATTCGGTTCGGTGCGCTTGCTGCATTTTACTGATTGTCATGCGCAATTGCTGCCGGTCTATTATCGGGAACCCGAGGTTAATATCGGAATTGGAGCGACAAATGGTTTTCCGCCCCATATAGTAGGCAAACGGTTTCTGGATTATTACGGACTCAAACAGAATTCGTCCGATGCCTACGCCTATACTTACTTGAATTTTGGTGAAGCTGCGCAAACTTTCGGCAGAATGGGCGGTTTTGCCTATTTGGCGACTTTGATCAGGCAATTACGTGAATCGAGCGGCGAAGAAAATACGCTACTGCTGGATGGCGGCGACAGCTGGCAGGGTTCGGGGACTGCGCTGTGGACACAAGGCCGGGATATGGTGGCTACAGCCAACATGCTGGGCGTGGACGTGATGACCGGCCATTGGGAGTTTACCCACGGCGAGCGGCAAGTGTTGGATAACATTAATACCTTTAACGGGCATTTTATCGCACAAAATGTCAGCCTTACGGAAGAAGCGCAATTTACCGCCGATACCGATAGTGAGGCCGTATTTGAACCTTTTGTGATTAAACGCTTGAAAAAAGCAAATATCGCAATTATCGGACAGGCATTTCCATATACCCCGATTGCCAATCCGCGGCGTTTGATCCCCGATTGGCAATTTGGCATCGAAGAACAAAGGCTACAATCGCTGGTCGATAAAATTCGCGTGGCGAAACTGGCGGATGCAGTCATATTGCTTTCCCACAACGGGATGGATGTGGATTTAAAACTGGCTTCCAGAGTGACGGGCGTTGACTTCATTCTCGGCGGCCATACACATGATGCCATGCCGGCACCGGTTGCCGTCCGCAATTCAAGCGGCACTACCTGGGTTACCAACGCCGGCAGCCACGGCAAATTTTTGGCGGTATTGGATCTGCAGACCAAACCCGGACAGGTGACTGACTTCCGCTACCGGTTGTTGCCGGTATTCAGCGGACTACTCGAAGCCGATGCGACGATGGGCAGCCTGATTGCGTCGCTCCGCAAGCCCTATATAAAAAAGTTGCAGCAACCGCTGGCGGTTACCGAGACATTACTCTATCGGCGCGGCAATTTTTTCGGCACCTTTGATCAGCTGCTGTTGAATGCGCTGCTGCAGGTTCATGACGCGGAAATCGGCCTGTCGCCCGGATTTCGCTGGGGGACTTGTTTACTGCCCGGCCAGACGATTACCGTTGAGGACTTGATGAACCAGACGGCCATCAGTTATCCGGAAACCTATGTGCGCTCCATTTCCGGTTTGGAACTGAAAAATATTCTGGAAGACGTCTGTGACAATCTGTTCAACAAGGATCCGTATTATCGGCAGGGCGGCGATATGGTCAGACTCGGCGGGCTATCGTACCGCTGTGCGCCGAATGCCGAATTCGGAAGAAGAATCGCTGAATTAAGGCAAAGCAATGGGGAGCTTATTGAAGCACGTAAGATGTATAAAATCAGCGGTTGGGCCGGCGTGACGGAAAAATTAGCCGGCAGACCGATTTGGGACGTGGTCAGTGAGTTTTTAAAGGACAAGAAGACGGTGGTTATCGACGCCTCCCGGCAGCCATCGGTTATTTAAACAGAATTGAAATTTTTTTCAGCGCATATAGTTGCAACGGGGCTTTAGCTCTCCCTGGCGGATAGCGGGAGGATAGCAAAACCGTAATTAATATGTAATGACTAAAGTATGGCTTAATTTGATGAAACCACGATATTGCAAAATAGGAAGTTGACTATGAAGACATTTAAATTTATCGGACTATTAATGAGCGTTTTGCTGTTGTTCGCCTGTAGTCCCATGCAGATAACGACAGATTACGATGATAGTGTATTGTTTGCGGACCTGAAGACATACAACTGGCTGCCGGGAAGGCCGCTAAGCACGGGTAACCCGGTTATCGATACCAACAGCCTGCTGCATAAGCGAATTAAAAATGAAATTAATCGTTGGTTCCAAAGCCATGGTTACAAGTTAGAACCGAAAGATAAATCCGATTTTTTGGTTAGCTACTATGTCGTTACCGAGCAAAAAACACAAATATCAGTGTTAAATGATTATTACGGTTATCCTCGGGGCTGGGGGTACTACGGCGGTTATTATGATTACCCCGGCCCCGGTGGCAGCAGAACATACGTTTACGAATATGAAGAGGGTACTTTGATTATTGATATCGTCAATACTAAAACACATCAATTGATGTGGCGGGGTACAGCCGAGGGTGAAGTTGAGGAGTTGAAAACACCGGAGGAAAAAAAGGCCAGAATTGCAAAGGTGGTACAAAGTATTCTGAAAAAATTCCCTCCGAGGTAATCAGTTAAGCTTGTCGGGTTGTACTGACCCGGCCCCGAATTTGTCCGGGAAGCGGAACAAGTCAGCTCATTTTATATCCAGACAACTGGTTAACGTATAGCGGACGATTAAAACGTTCATTAACACCGGGAAAAGCAGATAATGGCCAGGCAGCAGCACACTGACCAGAACCGCCGCAATGATCAGGGCAGGGTGGAATAGCTCCAATTCGGAAAAAAAGCGCAGGTGCTCAATGCTTTCCTGGTCAAACCTATCCCGTTTACTGACGAAAAATATTGAGACCAAAGCCGTCATAAAAGCAAAAAACAACGGGAATAAGTAAAACATCGGCAGGTCATTGCGAAAAAACAGATGCCAATAGCAAAACCAAGTGAGTAAAATGCCGCTGGCAAGCGAATCATACCAGATGGTATAAGGCACCTTTCGGCTCAATGCGGTGATAAGGCTGATGGCAATCGTCGCCAGACCGATATACAGCATCGTGGGAGCAATAAATATTGCTTGATACCGGCTTTGGGTCTGCACCAGAAAACTGAGCGTAAGATTCAAAACAATAAAGGCAGGCATTGAAGATAGAATTCAGTGTCGGTAAATTAATATATCTTAAATTACCTCAAAATAATAATTTTCATAAGCTTATATTATTTTATTTATGCACAGGGCATCTTTAATGTGTTAAATAGCATTGCCAAGCATCAAATGGTGTCCGGCGGAAAATCCTATAGATAATATAAGTAGTTGTTTTATAATTGATAATGTGGGTTGTACAAAAAAACTACAATCTGAGCGGGAGTGAGAAAATTTAAGGCCCCTGAGTATTTATCCGGTCTTTACGCACAGAGTTATCCACAAAATTTGTGGATAACGTTTTGCGAAATTATCAAAAAATGTCCAGTCATCTTTGTCAGTATGACTGGATTATTCATAACCAAAGGGGGATGATAAAAATAAAGGGAGACTATGGTATGTCTCCCTTTATCTCAAAAAAGAGATAAGCATGAGCGCTTGCTTATATACTAGCAGCACTCGGCAGAAAAGGTAATGCGGCAAATTGTCACATAAAATTTATATGGTTTTTCATTTGCTTATCCTGCTTTTATCGAAGTTTAATTAATAGCTGCCGGGTTGTCAGCTCAATCGTCAGTATATTGCGTTTCCAATAATTCGGCATGTGCTGCCGCCAGTCTTGCAATCGGTATGCGCGGCGCCGAACAGGATATGTAATCCAAATTGATATGGTGGCAAAAGCGAATCGATTGCGGATGGCCGCCTTGTTCGCCGCAAATGCCGATTTTGAGACCGGGCCGAGTTTCGCGCCCTAATGCTGCGGTCATTTTCATTAGCTGGCCGACACCTTTGACATCCAGTACTTCAAACGGATTATCCTTAAGCAGGCCTGACTCGTTATACAGCGGTAAAAATTTGTTTTCCGCATCCTCCCGTGAAAATGAAAAGGTTGCCTGGGTCAGGTCGTTGGTACCGAAGGAAAAGAATTCGGCTGCATCGGCCAATCTTCCGGCACGGGTGCAGGCCCGGACGGTTTCGATCATGGTGCCGAATTTGAAGTTCAATTGAACGGTGTAGCTGTTTTCTATTTCCTGCCGGATTTTATCGACGTATTCCTTAACTTTATAGAGTTCCTGCACGCTGATAATCTGCGGTACCATAATTTCCGGCTGTACCGGGATATTCTTTTTCATGCAGATAGCGGCCGCCTCGAGAATGGAGCGAATCTGCATTTGATAGATTTCGGGGTAACTCATGCCTAGGCGCACCCCCCGGTGGCCCAGCATTGGGTTGACTTCAAACAATTCCCGGACTTTTTTCAGCATCAGTTCTTTTTTTCTGATAGCGATGCTGATTTTTTCTTCATCAAGATGATTGAAAGGCGCCGGCAGCGGTGCTTCGGACGAGCCCAGCATGTCCAAGGTCACCCGTTGGCCTTTGACCATGATTTCATATTGTTTGAGGGCGGTAATTTCATCCAGCAATTGCTGCTCTCCGGGCAGAAATTCGTGCATCGGCGGGTCAAGCAGACGGACAGTCACCGGCCGCGGCGACATGGCTTCGAAAAGCTGCACGAAATCGTCCCTTTGGAACGGAAATAATTTATCCAGTGCGGCTTTTCTTTGCTCGATGCTGTCGGCGATAATCATATCGATGACAATCGGCAAGCGGTCGCTGCTGTTAAACATGCGTTCGGTGCGGCACAAGCCGATGCCCATGGCACCGTAACTGACCGCGGTGCGGGCGCGTTCCGGGGTGTCGACGTTAGCGTATACCTTTAATTTCGCTACCTCATCGGCCCAACCGAGCAGGGTTTTTAAATGTTCAGAAAAACTAGGCTGAATGGTTGGAATTTTTCCCAGATATATCAAACCGGTCGTGCCGTCAATGGTAATGATGTCGCCTTCGCGAATCAGTACTTCGCCGACCAACGCACGGCGGGATTTTACGTCGACCATGATGTCTTCGGCGCCGGCAACACAGGCTTTGCCCATGCCGCGGGCTACCACCGCGGCATGGGAGGTTTTGCCGCCCCGGCTGGTCAGAATGCCCTGGGCGGCAAAAAAACCGTGAATATCTTCGGGTTTGGTTTCCTCGCGCAGCAGGATGACTTCTTCCCCGGTGTGGCCCAGGCGTTCGGCGGTATCGGCATCGAACACACATTTACCGCAAGCGGCGCCCGGCGAAGCCGGCAAACCTTTAGCCAGCGCGGGTATGGTGCTGTCCGGATCAAGCTGCGGATGCAGTAGTTGTTCCAGTAATTCCGGATCGATACGCAGCAGCGCCTGTTCTTTACTGATCAGTCCTTCGCTGACCATTTCCACCGACGTCCTAACCATCGCGGCGGCATTCATTTTGCCGTTGCGGGTCTGCAGGCAGTAAAGCACACCGCGCTCGATGGTGTATTCGTAGTCCTGGACTTCCCGGTAATGCGCTTCCAGCTTGTCGCGTAAATTGACCAGTTGCCGGTAGATATCCGGCATTTCCACGGCCAGTTCCTGTACCGGTTTCGGTGTCCGGATACCGGCAACCACATCTTCGCCCTGGGCATTAACCAGATATTCGCCGTACATTTCATTCTCGCCGGTACCCGGATTGCGGGTGAAACCGACGCCGGTGGCGCAATCGTTACCCATGTTGCCGAACACCATGGTGACCACGTTGACCGCGGTGCCGTTGGCCATATCGGGAGTGATGTTGAATTCCCGGCGGTAATCGACCGCGCGTTTACCGGACCAGGAATCGAATACAGCCTTAATGGCCAGTTCCAATTGTTCGTAGACGTCTTCGGGAAACGGCTCGCCGGTTTGTTCATGCACCACCTGCAGGAAAAGATCGCTGATTTCCTGCAGATGGTTGGCGTCCAGGTTAACGTCTGCCTTAATGCCGGCTTGTTTCTTAATCGCCTCGAAATGCACATCAAATTTTTCGTCTTCGATACCCAAAGCGACTTTGCCGAACAGTTGAATAAACCGCCGATAGGCATCGTAAGCGAAACGCGCATCGTTGGTTTGCTGAATCAGGCCGTTCAAAGTTTGCCGATTCAATCCCAAGTTTAAGATCGTGTCCATCATGCCGGGCATGGAAATGGCGGAACCCGAGCGCACCGAGACCAGCAACGGGTTGGTTGCGGAGCCGAACTGCTTGCCGCTTTTTTGTTCGATTTCGTGAATATGTTGTTTGACTGACGCCATCAACCCTCCCGGCAGTTGATGGCGCTCCAGAAAGTCCAGGCAGGCCTCGGTGGTGATGACAAAGCCTGGCGGCACGTTCAAGCCGATTTGGGTCATTTCGCAGAGATTGGCGCCTTTGCCGCCAAGCAAAAGCTTGTTCTTGCCGTCGCCGGCGTCAAATGAATAAATGTATTGTTCGCTCATAATTTCCCTGTCTGTCTGATTGCATATGCTTCATTATAGGCCTGTTTGGCATGGTGATGAATAGCTATTGATTTAAATGAGATAACCAAGGTAACGTTTTATATACGAGTTAATTTGCCTCTTAGTTCAAACAGTTTTGGTGCATCATTCGATTTTCACCAAATACTCCGCATCTTTCAATACGACATAATTTTTCAATATCTCCCGATGAAAACTTTCCGGTAATCTGGCCCAATCCCGCGCTTCAATCAAAATCGGAATGTTGGAATCGCGCACCGCCTCCAAAAAATTTTCTAATTCCATCGCCGGAATCGGGCTTAGATCAGCGGAACGCAACACAATATCCAAATCGCTGGTATCGTGAGCCCCACCATTGATCCGTGACCCATACGCCCAAACGGTCACATCCGGTAGATAAGCGGCTAACAATTGCAGCAATTGCTGCTTATCCTTTTTACGTAGATAGAGCGTGTTAATCATATTCGACGGATAATCGATTAAGGGTCGTTAAAGCTCGCTCCAAGGTGGCAATGCAACGGGCATAATAATCGGTATTCAATTGAGTCATAGTTTATCGTTATCAACCAGTTACAAGTTCATGGTTAATTCCATGAACGCTTATTCCCATTATCAAGCATTCAGCAATGCAGCGACATGCACCGCAACGCTTGCGGCAAGCGCATGCAGGTTGTAGCCACCCTCCAGGATCGACAGGATTTTTCCTTGGCAGTGCTGATCGGCAATTGCCGTTAATTCTTCGGTCAGCCATTGATAGTCGTCCTCGGTGAGCATGATCGAAGCCAGCGGATCGTCCCGGTGTGCGTCAAAACCGGCGGAAAGCAGCAGCAATTGCGGTTTGAATCGGTTTAATGCCGGAAAAATAAACTGCCGGTACTTGTTTCTGAATTCCGGCCCGCGGGTGCCGGCGCCCAGTGGTACGTTAATTATGTTGCCGGCACCGGTTTCTTCGGCAAAGCCGGTGCCCGGATAGAACGGCATTTGGTGGCTGGACGTGTATAGCACCCCGGCCTGCGACCAAAAAGCCTGCTGGGTGCCGTTACCGTGATGCACGTCGAAATCAACGATGGCGATCCGTTGCAGTTGATAGGTTTGGCGGGCGTAGGCGGCGGCAATGGCGATGTTGTTGAACAGGCAAAACCCCATCGCGCGATCCGCTTCGGCATGGTGTCCCGGTGGCCGGACCGCGCAAAACGCATTATCCGCCGTCCCGCCAAGCAGCTTGTCAACTGCATTGCAAACCGCACCTACTGCACGTAGTGCTGCAACGCCCGAACCTTTGGAGATTACCGTATCTGCGTCAAGGTAATACAAATCGTGCTGCGGCACTGCATTGAACACCGCATCGATATAGGCGGAGGTATGGATCAGGCCGATTTGCTCCCGATCACCGAGTGGCGCGGTCGGCCTGACCAGCGCGGTAAAATGTGTTGCCTGTAGTGCCTTGTCGATGCTGGTCAACCGGGCGGCGCACTCGGGATGTCCGAAGCCGGTATCGTGCTCAAGAAAATCCGGATGGCTGTAAAATAACGTTGTCACAAAACCCGCCTGTAGAGAATCTGGTAAAATCATTTCCTTTCTACCGTTTTTTAGTTTTTTTTACAAGGGTAAGTGATGCTAGAGCAATACCGAAAACATGTTGAAGAACGTGCAGCCGAGGGAATTGTGCCGAAGCCCCTGGATGCGGAACAGGTTGCCGGGCTGGTTGAGTTGATCAAACAGCCGCCGGCCGCGGAGGAGGAGTTTTTATTGGATTTATTGGCCAACCGAATTCCGGCCGGTGTCGACGAAGCCGCCTATGTCAAAGCCGGATTTCTTGCCGCGGTTGCCAACGGCGAAGCACGATCGCCGATTCTGGACTCTGCCCGGGCGACCGAATTGTTGGGCACCATGTTGGGAGGTTATAATATCGCGCCGTTGATTGCGTTGTTGGATAATACGCAGCTCGCGCCGATCGCCGTCAAGGCACTGTCGCATACATTGCTGGTGTTCGACGCTTTCTATGATGTCCAGGAGAAAGCCGAGGCGGGAAATGAATATGCCAAGCAAGTGATGCATTCCTGGGCGGAGGCGGAATGGTTCGACAGTAAGCCGGAAGTACCGGAAAAACTTACCGTCACGGTATTTAAAGTGACCGGCGAAACCAATACCGATGATCTGTCGCCGGCGCCCGATGCCTGGTCGCGACCCGATATTCCGCTGCATGCCAAAGCGATGTTGAAAATGCCGCGGGACGGCATTACCGATGCCGTGCAGCAGATTGAGGCACTGAAACAAAAAGGCTTCCCGGTCGCTTACGTCGGCGATGTGGTCGGTACCGGCTCCTCCCGCAAATCGGCAACCAACTCGGTGCTGTGGCATATGGGCGACGATATTCCCCATGTCCCCAACAAGCGGGCCGGCGGCGTCTGCATCGGCGGCAAAATCGCGCCGATATTCTTCAACACCATGGAAGATTCCGGTGCCTTGCCTTTCGAATGCGATGTTACCGGCATGAACATGGGCGATATCATCGACATTTATCCCTATCAGGGGATGGTCAAACGGCACGACAGCGACGAGGTATTGGCCGAGTTTCAACTGAAAACCGATGTCATTCTCGACGAAGTCCGCGCCGGGGGGCGGATTCCGTTAATCATCGGGCGCGGTTTGACGGATCGGGCGCGGAAAGCATTACATTTGGAACCGTCGACGGTGTTCCGCCGTCCCGCGGCGGTCGAAAGCAGCAATAAAGGTTTTACGCTGGCCCAGAAAATCGTCGGTAAAGCCTGTGGAGTCGATGGCGTGCGTCCGGGCATGTACTGTGAGCCGCACATGACCACGGTCGGTTCGCAGGACACCACCGGTCCGATGACCCGCGACGAATTGAAAGATCTCGCCTGCTTGGGTTTTTCCGCCGATCTGGTAATGCAATCGTTCTGTCATACGGCCGCCTATCCCAAACCCGTCGACGTCGAAATGCAGCATACCTTGCCGGATTTCATCATGAACCGCGGCGGTGTCTCGTTGCGTCCCGGCGACGGTATCATCCATTCCTGGTTAAACCGCATGCTGTTGCCGGATACCGTCGGCACAGGCGGCGATTCACACACCCGCTTTCCATTGGGCATCTCCTTTCCGGCCGGTTCCGGTCTGGTGGCGTTTGCCGCCGCGACCGGCGTCATGCCGTTGGATATGCCGGAATCGGTGCTGGTCCGCTTTAAAGGCGAAATGCAACCGGGCATCACCTTGCGCGATCTGGTCAATGCAATTCCTTATGCGGCAATCCAGCGCGGTCTGCTGACCGTCGAGAAAAAAGGCAAGAAAAATGTCTTTTCCGGGCGCATTCTGGAAATCGAAGGCCTGCCGGATTTAAAAGTCGAACAGGCTTTCGAGCTGTCCGACGCGTCGGCGGAGCGTTCCGCCGGAGGCTGTACCATTCGCTTGAACGAAGCGCCGATTCGCGAATATCTCAATTCCAATGTGGTGATGCTGAAATGGATGCTGGCGGAAGGCTACGGCGACGCGCGGACCATCAAGCGGCGCATCAAGGCAATGCAGCAATGGCTGGCCGATCCGGTGCTGCTGGAAGCGGATGCCGACGCGGAATATTACGAAGTGATCGAGATCGACCTGAACGAAATCAAGGAGCCATTGTTGGCCTGCCCTAATGACCCGGACGATATCAAACCGCTTTCGGAAGTGGCGGGCACACCGATTGACGAAGTGTTTCTCGGCTCCTGCATGACCAACATCGGCCACTTCCGGGCTGCGGGCAAACTGCTGGATCAATACGCAGGACGTTTACCGACCCAGCTGTGGGTTTCGCCGCCGACTAAGATGGACCAGCAGGAGCTGACCGAAGAAGGTTATTACAGCATTTTCGGCAAATCCGGCGCGCGTATGGAAATGCCGGGCTGTTCGCTGTGCATGGGCAATCAGGCGCGGGTTGCCGACAATGCCACCGTGGTGTCGACATCGACCCGCAACTTTCCCAACCGGCTCGGCAACAATGCCAATGTTTATCTGACCTCGGCGGAATTGGCGGCGGTCTGCTCGATTTTGGGAAAAATTCCGAGTGTTGCCGAGTATATGCAGTATGCGCAGCAAATCAGCGCAACGGCCGGCGATACGTACCGCTATTTGAACTTTGATCGGATCGAAGCTTTTCGTGAGAAGGCCGAGTCTGTTTCGCTTGAGGAGCAATAGTTTTCAACGTTGTGGCTGTGAATTGTCGGCCGCGCCTTGCGTCGTCCCTGTAGGCTACCTGGGTTTTCTCGATGAAGTACCGGTAAAGCATGTCCGACAGGGGAGTCGGCTGTAATTCGGTTAGAACGTCAGCCGGCTTTGCCGGTATAAGCCAGCGTAGAGCAGGGCTGTTGTATGTTCAGCAAATTTGTTTATCAGTAGTGTCATATATAATTCTTATGTACTAAAAAACTAATAAAGAGATGGGATAAAACAGCTTACCTGCTTTAGCCGAATCTGGGCCTATGTCGGTAATTGGGGGATTTTATGGATGTCCACGTATTTTTTTTACACCTGCTGACTATTCTGCTGACCGCTCGGGTGTTTGCCGAACTGGCGAGTATGCTACGCGCACCTCCGGTTATCGGCGAATTGCTGGCGGGCATTATTTTGGGGCCGAGCCTGCTCGGCTGGCTTTCGCCGGATCAAACGATCAAACTGCTGGCCGAGATCGGTATCATTTTATTATTGTTTGAAGTCGGTCTGGAGACGGACGTTAAAAACCTGATGCGCACCGGTTTAAAATCGGTTGTCGTGGCGATCAGCGGTTTCTTGTTGCCGTTTGTGCTGGGCTTCGGTTTGGGCAAATGGGTGTTTCATTTACCCGACTTGGAATCCTTGTTTATTGGCGGCACACTGACCGCAACCAGTATCGGTGTGACGGTGCGGGTGTTGGCCGACCTAAAACGCCAACGTTCGCGCGAAGGGCACATCGTGGTCGGCGCAGCGGTACTGGATGATGTATTAGGGGTAGTATTACTGGCATTGCTTTACGAATTCTCTATTGGTGGCGGCATCAATCTGATCAATGCCGGCAGGGTAATGCTGTTTGTCATGGTTTTCTTTGTATTGGCGCCGGTCGCCGCAGTTCTGATTGCGCAGATTATCAAGCATCTGGATCAAGTGAGCGAAATTCCCGGGCTGATTCCGACCACGGTGGTGTCGTTGGTGTTGTTTTTTGCCTGGCTCGCCCATGCTGTCGGCGCTCCGGAGTTGTTGGGCGGTTTCGCCGCCGGTCTGGCGCTTTCCAGGCGCTTTTTTCTGCCGTTTGGCGTGGCGTTGCACAGTGATGCGCAATTTGCCCAACGTATCGAGTCGCAGATGAAACCGATAATCCATTTGTTTACCCCGATATTTTTTGTCATGGTAGGCCTGTCGTTGAATTTCAGGCAAATCGATTGGAGCTCCGTTTTTATCTGGCAGTTTTCCGGCGCGCTGCTGTTCATCGCCATTGCCGGTAAATTAGTAGGTGCTCTGCTAGTCAATGAGGCATGGCATACCCGCTGGGCAATCGGTATTGCGATGGTGCCCCGTGGTGAAGTCGGGCTGATTTTTGCTGAATTAGGAAGAAGCGGCGGCATTATTAACAATGAAATTTACGCGTCATTGGTTATCGTCATTGCGTTAACGACGCTGTTGCCGGCGTTTGTTATGCGCTGGCTTTATGCCCAGTGGGAACATAATTGACGCAAACTAAATTTGCGATTGTTTACGGTATCGCTATTTTTCGATATAACTTCCGGGAACAGCAGCCCTATCGTTGTCATGCTCTGCGTGGGAATGAAGTCTGAATGGCTCTGCGGTTCGGGACGCTGGAGCGTCGTTGACCGGGTTCCCACGCAGAGCGTGGGAACCATTAGTGGAAGTCATTTTTGGCGAAATCTTTAATACCATTTCGACTATGCTAAATTATCGTGTGCTTGTTTTATTGTTATTGTCGTGCGCGCTGCCGACGGCGGGCTCCGCTGTCCAGTCGGCGGCAGAAATCGATAATGCCTGGGCTTTGCCGCCCGTTGTACTTGACGATTTGCACGGACAGCACCGCAAGCTTTATGATTGGCGCGGTAATGTAATTATTCTCAATTTTTGGGCTACCTGGTGCGGGCCTTGTCAGGTTGAGATACCGCATTTGCAGCGGTATCAGGCCGTGTACGGTAAATATGGTCTACAGGTGATCGGCATCGGCTTGGACGATTTACGTAAATTGCGCAATTTTGCGCGTACCCTGAACATTCAATATCCGGTGTTGCATGCCGACCCCGAGCGCGATTTTCATTTGCTGGTGCAGTGGGGCAATGCGCAGGCAATTTTGCCCTATACGGTGGTGATCGGCCGCGACGGGCGTTTGCACTACAGCCTGCAAGGGGTGTTTGACGATGCAGTGTTTAACGAGCAGGTGCTGCCGTTGCTGCAGGATGGTCGGCAATCTGCCATTGCAGAGGATGCCTCGCCATAAGTTCGGTCATATAAGTGTCCATCTTTTCCGAGAGTAGGGCGCGTTTGACGCGATCTTCAACTGCTGCAAAATCCTTGCGCTCGGGAGCTTTGCGCGCGGTGATTATTATCAGATGAAAACCTTTAGCCGTTTCGACAATCTCGCTGACCTCACCGTCCGGTAAGTCTTGCAATGCCTGTTCGATCGCCGCAACGCCGCTGCCTTGCCGTAGCCAGCCCATGTCGCCTGCATGCTGCCGTCCGTAAGGATCGATACTGTATTTGGCAGCCAGCTTGAACAGGCTTTCACCTGCCCGGATGCGTTTGCGCAACTGTTCTGCCTGTTTGCGGTCGGCAACGACAATTTGTCCGATCCGGCGTTGTACCGGTATATAGCCCAAGTCAGGATGCCGCTGGAAGTAATCGAGCAGCGTCTGCCGGTCGGGAATCCAATGGCGCTGTTGTTCCTCCAGCAGCATTTGGATTAATAAATGCCGGCGGTAGTCATCCAACTGGTTTGCAACGGACTCGTTACGATCCAGTGCCGCACGGGCAAACACCAGAGTCTCCAGCCTTTGCTCGGTTTTGCTTTTCAGTTCGGCGGCGTTCATGGCTTCATGCTGTCCGGGTGCTGTGACATCGCCATATTTAATGAGGATTCCGGTTCCTTCGGCAACTATCGCATCGGATCGGTATGGTTTTTGTATTGCATCATAATGAGTTTTTACCGCATAACGCTGCTTGAGTTGTTCAAAGCGTTGCCGTTTCAAGGCTTGGAACCGTTTGGCGATATAAGCGGCATGCGCCGCGCTTTGCGCGTCGCTGTTGCCATGCAGATCTTTCTGCAAGGCATCTGAAACCGCGGTGGGGATGCTGATTTCATCGTGCAGGTTATTGCTGTATCGTTGGGCCAGCAATCCGGTACGGAAATGTTCCATTTCCTGCTTAAACTGCGGTTTTTGCTCAAAGCCTTGGTCCCGTGCCTCCTGGTACAACGCCTCGGCCCTGGCCAGCCGCATCAGCATGTCGCCGCGCAGGTAGGCCTGGTCAGCTTCGTCCATTGCCGGAAATTGCGTGGCAAACGGCGCGGATTGCATGGCTTGTTCCAGTTGGCGTTCGGTAACGCGGCCGGTGCCGACTTTGACCAGCACTTGTTCGGCAGCCGCAGTACCGCTGAGTAAACAGCAGAAAGAAATAGCAATGAGGCGAAAACGTACGGTGGCTTTGATGGTGGTTCGTATATACGGCATATCTATTATTCTATCGGAAAATTTAGCTGACAACGTGCTGTTGGGGGCGGATGTTCCAGTGCCGTCAGGTTAAGGATGAGTCTCCCTCCACCGCAGCAAGGGGGGCGGGGGCAATGCTCGTTAAGTTAAGGCATGAATCTCCCTCTCCCTCAGGGAGAGGGCCGGGGTGAGGGGGATATGGCGCAAGGAAGACACCGACTTTTTATCCCCTCATCCTAACCTTCTACCAAAGAGAGAAGGGACTTCTCGCTTGATTTAACGGCATACCGATTTCATTCGCTTACTAATGAGGATTCTTTCCTCCCAAGTCCGGCGCGTTGGCATGGATCCAGCTGATTGCCGCATCCAGGTCGTTTTTGATTTTTTTACCGTTCCAGGTCAACGCTTCCGCTAAGATCGGTACGCCGTACTCATTGGTCTCATGACAGGAAGCGCATAACAGAGGTCCGTGGCTGCCGTCCGGATTGTATTGCGTTGCCTGCTTGTAGCTGGTCGGATCGACAACCGGAGTGACCGGGTACAAGCCGTGGATCGATTCGTGGCAGGCTTGACACGCCAGCCCGGCATGGCCTTTGGAATAACGCATCAGGCTGTATTTACCCGGTTGATTGATTGGAAAAGCCACACCACCTTGTCCTTCGACGTAAGGTGCGGCATGGCAGTCTGCGCAATGCGGCGCTCCGGCGGACAACCAGTAATCGCGGCCCCGGCTGGCAGCATCGTAGGGCACCGCAGCACTGCCGGTGGCTCCTTCGGGCAATTTAAGCTGTTGTTGCGGTGTTTTCGGGTTTGCCGACAATATCGTTACATTGATATCCCCATCTTCATCCTTGCTGATCAGCGGTTTATCATTTTGCATTGCAATAATGCCGATATCCGGAACCAAACGGTCCTTCGCCCAAGTCAGCAAAATTCCCGAGGTGGCGGGATTATCCTTCCCGTCTTTGGTCAACTGCACTTTCGGATCGAGGTAACGCTGTTCCAGGGTTTTACGGTCGACACCGATCGCCTTTGCTATCTCATCCAGCGATTTGTTGCGCAGTGTTTGTCCGGTTTGTTGGAAGGCGTTTTGCAGGTCATCGCGCTGATATAATTCCCGGGACAATTGGCTATGGCAATTGGTGCACCACATACCTTTGCCGCCCTTGCCGTTGCCGATTTTGGAGACATTGGCCTGCATCCATTGGCCGACCGCATTCAAATGTTCCGGTGTCCCGGCGCCGTCCTTATCCTTATTGGGGTTGGAATGTACGTCCCGCCCGGCAAAACAACCGCCTTTGGTATCACGGTTGTCGGTAGCAGCATAAAAGTTTTTGCCGTCGGCGGTAATCGGGTAACCGTCCAGCGAACCGTCCTGCCGATGAGCCGGATGGCAGCCGGCACAGGTGCCGGTGCGGCCTTCGGCATCGGGCAGCGGGCGTATTGTTTGATGCACGCGATGCAGGCCCTGCGAGAGCGGGGGAAGGGGCGTGTCGTTGTCAATTTTAGAGCCGGAAATGACTTCGACTACCCCTTTTGATTGCAATACACCGATGACGTTATCGGCATGGCATTTTTGACACAACACCGGATCGCTGCCGAGACGATTTTGCGTGGCTCGGCTGGACGGGTCATAGTTGGCCAAAAACCGGGTACCGTGGCGGCTGTCGTGAATCTGCAGGATCGAAATTGAAGTCGCCTTTAAATTCGCCATATAATCGCTTGCACCCAGGTCTTTCCAGAAGGCTTTTTCCTGTTTATAAAGCGTGAAATTGTTACCGTTGGCGTTTTCATTGGCATGGCAGTTGGCACAGTTAGGGACGTCGATCGGATTGGTGCCGATAAACTTGACCGGCTTGCCGGAATGGCTGTCGAGTACCGGTTTGCCGCTTTCGGCATCCACTAAACCGACCCAGGCTTCCTGATAGGGACGGATGTCGCTTTCGACGATTTCCAGCGGGCTTTTTTTCATCATATCGTCATAAAACGGTGTCAACGGCAAACCCAGAGCGTCCCAAATGCCGGGGTTGGTCAGTACGATCGGTACGTTATCCAAAACCGGCGACTTGGTATAAACGATGGTGCCTCGATCGCCGGTATAATGCAGATGCCCGCCGTGCATCGGACTGGGCACTGCGGCGCCGGCCGGGCCCATATCGCGCGGAATCGGAATTTCGATGCCGACCCGCTGTTTTTCGCTGTCTTTGCTGGTGCCCTGCGGATTGCTGCCTTTCAAATCCTTGTAGATATACAAATGCGTGAAATAAGCATTGGCGACATTTTCGTTTTTTTCGTATTTGCCGTCGCCGTTGACGTCGTAAGGGATGTTCCAGTAAGCCAGTTTGGTGCCTTCCGAATAGGTATTGCCGACATGGCCGTAGGCCAGTTTCATCCGTTTGTCGCCGTCCACTAAAACTGCAGGGTCGTTGGGGTCGGAGGCCAACACCTGCGGGAACTCGTAAGGTCCGGTCGCGGTTTTAACCACTTGGCTTTGGATCGAGTTATAAGGCGGTAGAATGCAACAATAGGAAAAATCGAAACCGGTGCAATGCATGCCCAGTTCATAATTGATGGTGATGTTATAGTCGTTTTTGGGTTTTAGCTTGCCGGCAGTTGCTGCATTGGCTATTGGCAAAACTGCAATTAAACCAATGGCCAGAGCGGCTGCTAAAACCGGTATTGATTTGTTCATTTCTCCTCCATTTCCTTTGTTAATTGTTCGCGGTGATCAATGCAGGACGAATGGGCGAAGCGTTCTTCATCCAGCGCCAATAAAACAGCTCGGAAATGGCGGGCAACAGTGCTAGTGGTAAAACAACTCAGGACTGATGGGTGAAACCCAGGGTATGCATCGCACACCGTTTTGATGCATTCAAAATATTGAATAGCGGTAAAAGGTGCGCAATGCGTGTTTTACTTTTCCGCCTTACCCATCAAATCACCATTGTTGAACTACCGGGTGTCCGCACGTTAGCGGCTGTTACTATTTTAATGCTTCATAATATTTTGCCAGTATCGCTATTTCCTGTTCAGAAAGCTGTTGGGAAATTAAGCGCATGCGGCTGTATATGTCATTGCGGCGCGTACCGTTTTTATATTCCTGCAGGGTTTTTTCCAGGTAGTCGGCACGCTGCCCGGCGAGCGCGGGAATATCCATTTTTTCACCCTTGCCGTCGGCACCGTGACACACAATGCAGGGCGGCAGGGTGCGTTTGCCGTCGCCTTTAAAAACCAATTGCTCAGCCTTTTCTACAATTTCGCTGCTGGCAGGGCTGTTAGCCGCCGGCGGCAAGGAACTGAACCAAACCGCCAGGTCGGCAGTCTCCTGCTCGCTCAGGCCTTGCGCAATGGAAGTCATCAGCGGATGATCGCGGCTTTGGTCGGCATAGTCGCGCAATTGCTTATAGGTAAAAGTGGCCAATTGCCCGGCTAGGGAAGGGTATCCCGCAACCTTGCTGATGCCTTGTTCGCCGTGGCAAGCGCTGCACGATACAGCCAGCTCTTTACCATTAGCCGCATTGCCCTGTTTGACAAAATTAAGATGCGCCGCAGTCCAGGCTACTTGCGATGAGGGGCGGGCAACGACGCAAACGGGAAACAACAATGCCAATAGTAGTAATTTCTTCATGATTAATACCCCCAGCCGCTGGAACCGAACGTGTCGATAAAAAAGAACTGCAAAATCGGATAGCCGAAAGCGACGAACATAAAACCGGCTATCACCACGTTCCACAATTTGAAGCCATTAAGCAATTCCGGTAGCGAGATCACCGGTTGCACAGGGGTGGCGTATTCAACTTCGCCTGTGAAAACTTCGGCTTGCTTATTCCACTGGGTCATTGCCAGATTGTAAATGAGCAAACAGGCGGAACCCAGCAAAATCAAACCGCCGACAATCATCGCCAGTTCATAAGGATCCCAACTTAACGTCAACAAATTGTTATACACGACGCTGGAAATACGCCGGGGCTGACCCAGCAGCCCCAGTATGTGCCAGGGCGTGGTGAGGATAATCATGCCGATGAACCAAGTCCAGAGCTGCAGCAGCGCCATACGGGGTGAAAACAACACCTTGCCGCATAGAATCGGCCACAGATAATAGGCGATTGCAAAATACATAATCACCGTGGTACCGCCGAAAATCAGATGAAAATGGCCCGGCACCCAGGCGGTGTTATGCACCATGGTATTCATTGCGTAACTGGCATTGACCAACCCGCCGAAACCGCCGAAAACCAGCATCAATAACGATAAAATGACGGCCAGCACCATCGGGTTGGTCCAGGGTAGGGTGCCGATCCAGCCAAACAGGCCACGGCCGCCGCGCAACCGTCCGGCAATCTCCAAAGACGCGATGACGGTGAAACCGGTGATAAAGGTCGGCAAGGTGACAATAAAAGTACCGATACCGTGTAATAATTTCCAGCCGCCGCCTTGTTCCGGATCCATGTATAAATGGTGAAAACCGATCGGTAAACTGAACACCACCAGTAAAATAAAAGATGCGCGCGCCATTTCATCACTGAACAAGTAACTGCCGGCCTGTTTCGGCACAAACACATAGAATGCGGTATAGGCGGGAATCAACCAGAAATACACGATCGGGTGCAATGTCCAGGCAAACAGTGTTCTCGACAGTCCGGGATCGATCGTATCGGTCCAGCCCAAAGACCAGGGGATCAACTGGAACAAAGCTTCCATTCCGACACCGGCGCTGGTCCACAGCCATAACAGGGCGTTGCCGGAGGTGGCAAACATCGCCAACGGCACCGGTTTACCCGGATTTTCCCGCTTCCAACGGTACATCATCACGATCATGATGGCGCACCAACACCAGGAACCGGCAACCGTTAATGTCGCCCCGATATAAAACAGATAATGCGCCTGGATTGGCGGATAGAAGGTATAGAGTACCGAAGCGTAACCGCTCAACAGCGGCAGCGCCGCCAATACTGTTCCGAATAGCGAGGTCGCGAAACCTACCCAGGCCAGCGATTTGTTCCATACCGGCCGGTTCAGGGCGGTGGCGGCAGTGTAATAACCGAAACCCATAATAAAAAACGTGGTCAACACAAATGCCATTAGCACCCCGTGGCTGCTGACCGATGCGAAATATACCGCCGGCGACTGAATTGCCTCGATAAAACCGCTACGTTCCAGAACCTGAAATTCGCCCATGAAGCAAGCCAGAATGAAAGCGGTCAACGCGACCCACATATGGCTCAACGCCAGTTTTTTTTCCGCTGCATTATTCATCGTCGGACTCCTCTTGATTTGCGTCAAGCTTTTCTCGCTCTTCGCCCGGCGCATTCCAGTCCTCCTTGGCAACCACGGTAACCTTACTCCACATATGATCATGCCCCAACCCGCAGTATTCATTACACAGCATCGGGTAATCACCCGGCTTGGGCAGTATCGTATGCACTTCTGACACATAACCGGGCACGATCATGGTGCTTAAATTGGTCATCGGCATATGAATGCCGTGCAGCACGTCGATGCTGGCCCAGCGGAATGTCAATTTGGTTTCGGCCGGTACCGTAATATGTTTTGGGAAAAAGCCGTAACGTCCCGCCACCATACGTACCATAATGCTGCCGTCGGCATTGCCCTGCACGCCCAGGTTATCTTCAGCAAACTCTTCGGATAGATGCAGGCGTGCCGAATCGATGGTTTCGACGTTACTCGGCGCATTGATGCCGTGCACGAGCGAGTCAAACAGAATAATGGCGACAAACAGAGCGGATATCGCCAATGCCACAAAGGCCCATTTTTTTTCTAGCGGATCAATATGCATGGCGGGCCTCAATCGACAAACCCGCGGGGTAGGAATACCCCGTAGTAGAGAAACAACCAGGCAACGACAAAACCGATACCGACGGTCAACATCAATGCCCAAGTGCCGACAGGCGGACTTTCAATAATGCGTTTTCGTTCTTCTTCGCTTAAATGCTTCATTCTGCTTCCCCCCTTAAATATGACAAAGTCTTCAGCCGGTCCGAATGAACAGCGTGATGCGGAAAACGGCCTGTGCTTGGCGGTCAACGCATGACCCACCAACTATAACCAACGCAGACGAATATGGATTTAATTGGACTATATTATTATATTCTTATGCAGTCAAGATATGATTGTAATATAGTACGAACGAAGTTTGAGCTTAAAATGTCTCCTGGTTCGTGTCAATAAACTTCAATCGGAACAATTGCGTTCGGTCGTTTGTGAGAACGTTGTGGGCCGGCACCGAACGGGGGAGGATGAGGCGCGGCGGCATGACCGCAGCATGGCCGGAGCTATTGCTTCCGCCGGGGAGAATAAAGACATGCCGCTGTTTATGGACGATGCCGAGCGAATTTTTGTTTGCGGGATAATTTCTTTTTAGTTAGGCGCGGCTGCCAGTCTTCATTATTCCGAAATAAATCCCACGTTTATTCAGGAGCGAATTTTAACTGTGTGCCATGCCGGCTTCTAAATGCCTGCCATTCCAAATCCTGTTGTTTTATGTGATCGTCTATGTTTTCCGGTTGTAATTCTTGCATTGGTAACAGTTGGCTGGTCTTGCCAAAAATGCTAGCTATGATCGTTTCGCCCACCTTAGGCTTGTAGTGGGTGCTTTCCCAATGCCAGTAGGGTGCCACTCCTGATCTGATTTTTCGCAACAACGGTTCGGCCGTGACGTCGTTTATCCCGGAAAAGTCCAGCAACCTTATTTTGCAGGGCATTTTGTCCAGCATCAACGTCACTGACTTTTTCCATTGTAGGTAGGTTTGCCAGTGGTCCGAGGTGCTAAACAGCTCATATGCCGGGGAATGCCGCAGATCTTTTTTTTGACGACCGGGGTGAAGAAAAAAAAATAATGAACGATAAATGAGTTGTAGCGAATGCATTGCATCCCATGTTTGATGCATTCGATAGAGTGCGTCGCCGTATTTTGCTGTACGGTGATTATAACCGCGACCGGGCGACCAACGGTCGCCCGATTACGGGAAAGGGGAGGTGATCAGGCCAAAATCAGGTTCAGCCCGGCATAACTATGCCCGGGCAGCAGCGTGGCAAGCTCGGCGGTGCTGTGGTTGAAATGATTCACCAGGATGTCGCCCATAATGTCGCGGTAATCGACGGTATACTGCAGATAGCGGCCGCGGGCCAGTTGCGTATCGGCGAGGCCCGGCCACTGTCCGTAAATGCCGCCGTTGACATTGGGGCCGAGCATGAACCAGGCGCTGGCATCGCCGTGATCGGTGCCGCCGCTGCCGTTTTCCTTGGCGGTGCGCCCGAACTCGGTCATCGTCAGGATGATGACGTTATCCATTTGACTGCCCAGGTCGGTA
>JBNLCC010000130.1:0-7709 GCA_050303615.1 Methylococcaceae bacterium
GGGAGAGCTTCACTATCTACCGCTTCGGCATATCCGGCAGCTGGCCGGCCAGTTCGTATTTACGCGGATTGCCCATCAGTTGGCGCTGCACCTGGCATTGAAAATCAAATTCCGCTTTGTCCAGTTGCGCAAGCTCCTGCAGCAATGCCACATTCTGTTGGTAATGAGGCTGCCCGAAAGTCTCTTCCCTGTTGCTGGGATGCCATAAATGCAACGCCGTGGAATCCTCAAATTCCGCCATCACTTTGCACCAGCGCTGCAGTTTGGCGGTCATTGCGTCATCCTCGCCGCCCCAGCCGAGAAAACGCTCGTCAAAACCGCCGATCGACAGCAGGAAATCGCGGCGTATCACGAAGGCACCGCCGCAAAAAAATAATTGCTCCCGTTCGCGGCGCGCTGCGGAAGCGGCGGGGTGGTCAAAGTCCGGAACCGATTTACCGGAGAGCAGATCTTCCGTTTCCTGATTATCAAGACTGGCCAGTTGATTGAACAGGTTAGCCGCCACCGCCTGCTGTGCGCAAATTTCGACGCCCTGGCGCAGAGCCGGCGCGGAAATCAGTATATCCGCATCACAGATGATCAGCAGTTCACCGCAAGCTTGCTTGCCGCGCCGCGGTATTGATGCCCCAACTTTTGTTGAAAGCGCCGGGATTGACGGCAAAAATATGTTTGACGTCTGCGGGGAATTGCTCGCTGTTCAGGCGCGGCCGGTCATCCTGTTCCAGGATGAGGAACTCATAATCGCCGATTTGCCGGTACCAGTCCAATAGGTAAACAAAATTGCGTTCCCGGTATGAATCGGTAACGCGGAAAGGAGTAATCCAGGAGATTTTGGCTGCCATGTTTTTTGAGTAGGTTTGGAGTGCCTAAAACAACGGGTTGATAATTTCCGTTATCAGTTTTTTGGAAAATTCGCCGAACTGCCGATGGACGACATTTCCCTGCCGGTCAACCACGATCGTGAAGGGCACGGTATTGACGATATTGCCCAGGCGTTGAGACAGATCAATTCCGGCATCGTCGGCGATCAGTACCGGATAATTGATACCGGCAAATTCCAGAAATTCATCGACAGGTTGCCGTTCTTCGATGGCGATGCCGATGAATTGCAGGCCCTTTTCGCCCAGTTCGTTTTGCAATTCGATAAACTCAGGTATTTCTTTGAGGCAAGGCGGACACCAGGTTGCCCAAAAATTGATGACCAATACCTTGTCGCGCCATTCCGAGATGCTGCGCTGTTTTCCGTCAAGATCCGGGAAAGCGAATTCCGGCAAAATATCAGCGCTCTGTTGTGCTGCAACCGGTTGCTGCGTTAGCTGCTGCGCATAAATTCCGGCAGTTAAGGCAATAATTGCCGCAATACCGAAAATAATTGTTTTGTTCATAATGCGGTTTTCCGTAAATGGGCGCTAAACGTTTCGCCATCCTGGTAGCCTATCACCCGCAATTCCGGCCGCTCCTGCTGTTGCGGGTCGAAGAACAGAATTGCAGGCGGGCCGATCAGGTCGAAGCGCTTCAGCAAGGCCCGGTCGGCAGAATTGTCTTTGGTGACGTCGGCCTGCAGCAGTACAAAATTGTCAAGTTGGCGCTGTACCTGCGGGTCGGAAAACGTATAGGCTTCCATTTCCTTGCAGGAAACACACCAGTCGGCGTAAAAATCCAACATCACCCACTTACCGTCGTCTGCCGCTCGCTGCAGCTCGGTCTGCAGTTCTGCGAGCGAGCCGACCGCGCGAAAAGCGACAGCCTGCCGGGGTTCAGCCTGGGCAGTACGAAAGCCTTGCAACGGTTGTAGCGGGTTGTGATTGCCCATGCTCACGCCGATCAGCAGCAATACGCCGTATACCAGGCCGATCAAGCCGACGCCTTTCCATAATTTACGCCAGTTGGAAGCATGTTCCGGCAACGGGTCGATCGCATTCAGATAAATGGCGGGAATAATCAGCAGCATCGACCATAGCAGCATTGTGATACGGGCTGGCAGAATGCGGTCCAGCATCCATACCGACACCGCCAGCATCATGACGCCGAATACCGCTTTAGTGGCATTGAGCCAATCACCGGCTTTAGGTAATAGTTTACCCGCCGAAGCGCCTACGATTAACAGCGGCACGCCCATGCCGAAACCCATCACGAACAGTGCCGAGCCGCCCAACAGCGCATCGCCGGTCTGGCCGATATAGATCAGCGCGCCGGCCAGTGGGGCGGCGACGCAGGGTCCGACGATCAATGATGAAAACATACCCATCAGTGCTGCGCCAAGAAAGGAGCCGTCACGGTGTTTTTCGCCGGCATTGTGCAAACGCGTCTGCAACGCTCTGGGCAGTTCCAGATGGTAAAAGCCGAACATGGATAACGCCAGCAAGACAAAAACCGCGCTGAACAGTAAGATGACCCAGGGTTGCTGAAAAACGGTCTGCAGGTTGCTGCCGAACAATGCCGCGATAATGCCGAAAGCGGTATAGGTAACGGCGGATGCCAGCACAAAGCTCAGCGATAGCATAAATGCGCGGCGAGTGGTAACGGTTTTACCGTGACCGACAATAATGCCGGAAAGAATCGGAATCATCGGAAACACACAAGGCGTAAAGGCCAATAACAGTCCGAAGCCGAAAAAACTGAGCAAAGTCAGCCAGAGGGTCTCCTGATGCAGCGACCGCACAATACGATCCTGCTCGGAAACAATGGCTACAGCTGCCGGTTTCTCCTCTGTGCGGGTGATGTCGGCGACCGCGGGAAGCTGCAGTTCAATGACGCTCTGCATCGGCGGATAGCAAACACCGCGCGCCGCACAGCCCTGGTATTTAGCTTGTAGAAAAATGCTCTGCGGTTGCGTGTCCCTGCGTATCACAGGCACATCAAAACCGACTTCGTCAAAAAATATCTCGACTTGTCCGAATGCTTCGTCGACCTGCGGTTCGCCGTGCGGGATCGAAAAGCGGCCCAATTGAGTCGGCTCGGAATCCAACAAAGCCAATTCGATTTTTCCCCGGTACAGGTAGTAATCCTCGGCAATAATCCAACTGACATGCAGCGTTTCACCGTCCACGACATCGGCGAAAAACTGAAATGCCTGTTCGGCAGGCAGCAGTTCATCCTGAAACAATTTGGTTCCCAGCCCTTTAATGCCTTGCGCCAGTTTACTGATCGGGTCGGAAGAGTCGGCAGTCGGTTGAGGTAAATCGATGCTAAGCAAGGTTTTTTGCGGCGGGTAGCAAACCCCGATATCGGCGCACCCTTGGTGTTTTACCTCGATTTCCAGCGCCGCCATATCGCGGTTTACTTTCAACGGCACCGGTACTTCAAGCTCGCCGCGGTAGATTTCTATATCGCCGAAGTATGCATCGTGTTTCACTTTTCCGGCGGGAAAAACCGGATCACCCAGCGCCGTGTCGGCCGTTTTTGAAATCGTCCGGATTTTATCCTTATAAAGATAATAACCATCGGCAATCTCCCAATGCAGCAAAATTCGCTCGGCGGATGGCGCCGATGCGGTCAGCTTAAAAGCCTGTTCCGGCGGCAGCAGGTCTTTTTTGTCGAGTGTTGCGCCGGCTTGCCGGATAAATAATGCAAGCAGGGTGAAGCAGATAATTTTCAACAAAGGCATGTATCGATCCATTGCAAATATTCCGGTAAACCGTGTGCAATAGGGACAGCGATTATTTCCGGAAGTTCATAGGGGTGGATGTCGTGAATGCGCTGTTCCACGGTGGCATAATTATCTTGCCGGGTCTTGATAATGAGTAAATGTTCCTCGGCGGTTTCAATTTTGCCCTGCCATGGATAGACTGAAGTAATACCCGGCAAAATATTGACGCAGGCCGCCAGTTTTTTCTTCACCAGCATGCAGGCGATGTTCTCCGCGGCGGTTTTGTCCGGGCAGGTGCACAGTATGATTAAGTGATTGGTAGGCATTAAATTATGATCGTAGTGTTTCGGTTAGATTTTACCGGCTTGCTGCACGATTAACTATTTTAACAATCATCAAGCAAAGAGGATGGAAAAAAGTAAAGAAATCTATCCCATTAACAGACTGGAAATGTTAACGTACTGGTAATAATCGGCGATAACCCCCATATTTTATTTTGTTAATTCAATTCAACGGGTTTTTATTATGAATTTTATCCGGATATTATTTTTATTTTTCCTTATTGTGCCGTTTGTCGAGATTTATCTGCTGTTGAAGATCGGCGCGGTAATCGGGGTATTTCCGACCGTGTTTATGGTGGTTTTTACCGCGGCACTGGGTGCCTGGCTGTTGCGCAGGCAGGGATTTGCCACCTGGCAGCGTTTTCAAAGCAGCCTGCAGCAAGGGCAGATTCCCGCAATGGAGATGATCGAGGGTCCGATTCTGCTGGTGGGCGGCGCATTGTTGCTGACCCCGGGTTTTTTTACAGATGCCCTGGGCTTTGCCTGTCTGATACCCGCCGCCAGGAGAAAGTTTGCGCAATACATTATCGAACATCATGTGGTTCTGAGCGGCACCCCGTTTCAACAACGCAGGACGGCGGATAAAGATGTGATTGAAGGCGAATACACGAAAGAGGATGAATAGAGTAACCGCATCTTTCGCAGGCGATTTTTTTTGACACTTGAAAAAGAAACAAAACCAATGTTTAACGTTCCAGGCCTGAATGTTATATCAATCAGAGACTAAATTATTCTTCGCCAATTAAATATTTGCGTCAACAGTCAGGCATTCAACAATAGTGAAGTTAATTATCGGCGGCTAAATGCTGAATAGATAAAATCGTTTATAAACAATATTGTTTACCGGATCGGTTATGCTAGCATTCGTTCTTATAGCTGAGCTGAAAAACGGAACTCTTCCATGCAACAACTCGATGATCGACACCGGAACGATGTAGCCTCGCTTCCCTGCGGTACAGTAAAAGCGGTCAAGGGCAGCGTTGTCGATGTCAGCTGTTTCGATCAGCTGCCGCCGATCAAACAAATGCTGCTTACCGGAGAGCGGCGCAATATCGTGCTGGAAGTCGCCGCGCATTTGAGTGAAAGCGATATCCGCTGTATCGCCTTTCATTCCACCGAAGGGCTGCAACGGGGTATGGCGGCTATTGATTCCGGCGGGTGTCTGTCGGTGCCGGTCGGTTCCGAAGTATTGGGACGCATGATCAATGTGTTCGGCCAAACCATCGACGGCAAAGCGCCGCCGGAGCATGCTGCGAGCCGCCCCATTCACCAGCCGCCGCTGCTGCTGTCGCAACGCAGCACCGACTCGGCTTTGTTCGAAACCGGCATTAAAATCATCGATCTGCTGGCGCCGCTGGAGCGCGGCGGCAAAGCCGGTTTATTTGGCGGTGCCGGCGTCGGCAAAACCGTGGTAATCACCGAACTGATCAACAACATGGTGGGTTTTTACCGGGGCATCAGTGTGTTTTGCGGCATCGGTGAACGCTGCCGGGAAGCGGAAGAACTGTATCGCAGCATGGACGAGGCGGGGGTGCTGCAGAATTCGGTGCTGGTTTTCGGGCAGATGAACGAACCGCCCGGGGTACGCTTTCGGATCGGACACGCGGCGTTGTCAGTGGCCGAATATTTCCGCGATGAAAGCCGGCGTGATGTGTTGCTGCTGATCGATAATATTTTCCGCTTTATCCAAGCCGGCGCCGAAGTTTCCGGGCTGATGGGCAGAATACCGTCGCGGGTCGGTTACCAGCCGACGCTGGCTACCGAACTGTCGGAACTGGAGGAGCGTATCTGTAATACCGCAGGCGGCAGTATGACCTCGATTCAGGCGGTGTATGTGCCGGCCGATGACTTTACCGACCCGGCGGCAAGCCATGTTTTCGGGCACCTTTCAGCCTCGATTGTGCTCGCCAGAAAACGGGCCAGCCAAGGTTTTTATCCTGCGGTCGACCCGCTGGTGTCGCGCTCCAAAATGCTCAATGCCGCGGTCGTCGGCGAACGCCATTACGCGATTGCCGTGGAAGTACGCCGCGTGCTTGCCGAATATGATGAACTGCAGGATATTATTGCCATGCTGGGTTTGGAGGAATTGAGCGAAAACGACCGGGCTACCGTGAATCGGGCACGGCGCCTGGAACGTTTCCTGACCCAGCCGTTTGCGACCACCGAACATTTTACCGGACGCAAGGGGGTGCCGGTGAGTTTGCAGGACACGCTGGCCGGCTGCGAGCGAATCCTCAATGATGAATTTGCCGCAGTACCCGAACAACGCTTATATATGATCGGTGCCATCGACGAGGCAGAACGATGAGATTAAAACTGCTGCTGCCCAGCCAAATTCTGATTGACCAGCCGGTCAGCAAAATCGTTGCCCATGGCTGGGACGGTTGTTTTTGCCTGGAGCCGCGGCATATCGATTTCGTATCCGAACTGGTGCCCGGCGTACTGATGTTTGTAGACGAGAACGGACAAGCGGTTTATGTTGCCGTCGATCATGGCACGCTGGTCAAGTGCGCCGATGAAGTGCTGATTTCTACGCAAAATGCAGTCAGGGGCGATGATTTGGAAACACTCAGGGCAACCGTCGAGCAGCGTTTTCTGCAATTGGATGAAAACGAACGCATCGCTCGCAGCGCACTGGCCCGCTTGGAGGCCGGTGTGGTGCGCCGTTTTACCGATATGGAGGTGAAATTCTGATGCCAAAACAGCCGCAAAAAACGCAACGCAGCAGCGAAGTGATAGTCCGCTCCGTTGACCGGCAGGTGCAGCGCAAAGTCAAGGCGCGCAGGGACAAACGCCACGGCGTCTGGTTCGGGTTGGGCATGTTCGGTCTGATCGGCTGGTCGATCGCTATTCCGACTCTGGCCGGCATTGCCTTGGGGATATGGCTCGACAAACAATGGCCGGTCCGCTTTTCGTGGACCTTGACCCTGATGTTTGGCGGATTGGTGCTGGGCTGTTTGAATGCCTGGCGCTGGATCGGCAAGGAGCGCAGGGATGATTGAAAGCATTTTAGCGGCAGCGGCTGTGCTGCTTTGGGGAGGGCTCGTAGGGCTGGTTTATTTTGGCGGGCTGTGGTTGACGGTAGCGCGGCTGACCAAAGTGAAACATCAAGCGCTGTGGATGTTGAGCAGTTTCGTCATCCGCAATCTGACAGCGGTCGCCGGATTCTATCCTGTGGTGTTGATGGGCTGGCGGCCGGCTTTGTATTGCCTGGCCGGATTCATCCTGGTGCGCTTTGTCCTGGTGCGTCGTATCAGGCCCCAGGCCTGCTGAATTTAGCAATGACGGAGAATTAAGCAATGCTGGCTAATCCGGATCAAATTATTTTGTGGCAATACGATTTTATTAAAATCAATGCCACGTTGGTGTTTACCTGGGGCATTATGGCCTTGCTGGCGCTGGGCAGTTTTTTGGTGACCCGGCGCATGTCGATCGAGCCGCCGATCGGCAAAGCGCAAAATCTGCTGGAAGTGGTGGTGTTTTATGCCAATCAGCAGATTCGGGAAATCAGCCAGCAGCCTCCCTATCGTTATTTGCCGCTGATCGGCAGCTTGTTCCTGTTTATCTTCGTGTCCAATCTGCTAGCTATCGTGCCGGGCTATCTGCCGCCCACCGGTTCCTTGTCGACCACCGCCGCGCTTGCGCTGTGTGTGTTTATCGCGGTACCGGTATACGGTATCCGGCAATTGGGCTTTTGGAATTACCTGAAACAATATTGCCGACCGAATCTGTTCATGCTGCCGTTCAATATCATCGGTGAATTCTCCCGTACTTTGGCG
>JBNLCC010000131.1:0-3732 GCA_050303615.1 Methylococcaceae bacterium
AGGAATCCGAGTCCTTAATCGTTCCTCCGGAAAGAATGACGTTCTTCGACGGCTGCCACGATTACTTCCTTTACGAGAAGCGCGACTATTGCACGTGTCTGTCGGCGGCGGCGGAGAAATCCATGACTCCTGAGGAATTGAAGGTGTTCGCCCAGGACTTTGCCCGCTACGCCGATGAGGTGATGGTCGTCAATAGTTTGCCTTCGCCCGCCGATCCGTATTGGCGCCTGTCCGAACCACAACGTGCGTGCAGCAAATGATTGGCACGGCTGACGAAACAGTATCTCTGAGGCGGGTAGAGCGATGATTTAACCGCGTATTGCAATAGGGTTGGCACAGGACGACCGCATCGTCGTGGAAAACGCGAAGGAGTCGCAACGATGCGGTCAAACCTTGCAATCAGGCATTGGCCCTACTAGAACGGGAAACTGCAATGAATTCCATTCCAAGCATCTTGCAGAATCATTTCTCCAACGATTCCGCTGGGCAATAACCGCCAGTCCGACAGCCCCGCCTTCTTGTTGCGAGTGGAACCGGAAATCAGGCGTTTTATTCGTTGACATCGCTTATTCTAGCGGATAACCTCAGCTCCACAAATCATCAGGTATATTCGACAGGTTTGCCGGCTACTACCGACTTATTCTCGCGCAACAACCCGAAATTGGAATCGGTTGAACTTCGCCGAAAACCCCGGCGATATTTGGGCAATTTCGCCTGACGGTAATGGGGAGTATAAAGTGCGTTGCTTAGCGATCGCCGTATTATTAAATTCAGCTAGTTTTTCTATTGTTGCTCAAGAGTCGGAATCACCGGAAGAACAAGCGGTCATCGTTCACTTTTTTAATTATGGGTCAAGAGATCTTACACGCCTCTTTGCCCTTGAAGATGAATTAGAAAAGGCAATAGAAAACTCAGGCACAGGCGAGTACGACGGAAATGAAATTGCAGTGGATGGTAGTGAAGGTTGCTTGTATCTGTATGGACCTGATGCAGATAGCCTGTTTTCGGTGGTGAAACCAATTTTAGAGAAAACGCCGTTCACAAATGGCGCGCATGTAACTAAGCGCTACGGTCCTCCACAAGATTCTTCCAAGGAAGCTCACGTTGTCATCAACCCATAACAAAGGGGCAAAGTCATTCTCGCGCTTCCGGACGCTCAGCCGAGATGCGGCACAGCCCCCCTTAACACGGCGTTAATCCGAATCATAGCGGAGAATCATTATGGCCTTTCCTGTCGTAACGTTTACGTATCTCGTTCCCCTTGCTGCGATCTTTGGGGTGTTGTCTCTAGCGGTGGTGTTTCTAAGAGTCAAGAATAACGTGCCGTATGGAGACAACGGCATCCCGTCGCTTCATCGAGCGGTGCGGGCCCACGGCAATTTTGCCGAATGGGTGCCTATCGTCGTTCTGGTTGTCAGCGGTGTAGAAACGTTGGGACAACCAAAATCACATATCCACTGGCTTATGGGTTTATTGCTTACCGCACGACTGATACACCCGATTGGATTGTCTCAAGACGTTGGTTCACCAATATATCGATTTGGCCGAATATTCGGAGCATTTACGACGTGGGCGGTTCTCACAGTCGGCACCGTACTGTTGTTCATTAGACTTTGACTCGGGTCTACCGGATCACCATTCCGCAAGCGATCCAAAGTTCCCGGTTACCTAAACGCAGGCCGCGCAAGAGCATCGTGAGATTGGTATGGACCAAAACGTAATCGATGGATATGTATCGGATAGTGACTATTTGATTCGAGCCTTCGAGGCTATCGATTCGGCGGTGTTGTTGTCGCCTGTCTCGGCATATCTTCCAAACTTTCCAGCAGATATTGCCGATATCGGCGCCGGCACCGGAAGGGATGCAAAGTGGCTTGCCTCGCTGGGGCATAATGTTCTGGCCGTCGAGCCAGTTGATGAATTCAGGTTTGCCGGAAGATCTCTGCACACCTCACATGGCATTGAATGGATAAACGATCATCTGCCTGAAATCGCAGGAGTGCGAAATAGTGGGAAGTTGTTCGATTTCGTCTTGCTCGCATCCGTCTGGCAGCATATGGATAACGACGATAGAAAAATCGCATCAGCTAACTTGCGGAAAATAGTTAAGCGTCAAGGTAGAGTGGCTATCTCGTTACGAAACGGACCGGGAGCGCCCAATCGAAAATGCTATCCGGTAGACGTTGAGGATACGATTGCTGTAGCTCAAAAGTGTAAGTTCAATCTTCTCTCTCGCGGCGTAGCGCCGTCAGTACAAAAAAGTAACCAGGCTGCTGGGGTTACTTGGACTTGGTTGGTTTTAGAAGCGGCTTAACGCATTGAATATTTCTTTTGAATAGCCCGGCAAAATGATGCCTCTATGGCAACGGGAAGAATGTAACCTAACCGCTCAGGCTTCCCACATCGTATCGTAACCACGCTGAGTCGCCGTATCTAAATCCAACCGAATCCAATTTTGTTTAAACCGCAGATTCATCCCGTACTGCCATACACAGGGAACTTCACCGCTTCCTCCACAGGGAGAGGAAACATTAAATACGGTTGAACGCGAGATAGGCACTGAAATACTGGGTTTCTCACAAGACCAGATGTTACGATAGAGGGAAGAGCGAGGCTTTGAGTGGCTCTGCAGTAAGATTTCTTGAAGTTCCAACAGTTCGGATCGGCATAAAACCCACCTCCTGGCGCAAAAGGCGATTTATCCATCTCGTCCCACCATTCCTTGATCCAGTCTTCGTACACGATAGTACCGGGTTCGATGTCCGCGTATATGGCAACCCGTTTTGGCCGGTTTATCGGGAGTTTTTCGGCAAGAGAAATGGCAGTTCTGGCATCTCTCCTTCCATCTCCTTTAATCAAACTCGTTCGTCCATTTTTTGCCGTGCCGTTATAGATCAATAAGATCCGGCATTTGTTGTTAGTGTGGTGAAAAATAAATTGCGTTTCCGCTTCTGTAATGGGCGGATTCAAGTCTAGATACCTGCCCCAGAAATCGGGATAAACGGGAGTCGGCCCTGATATATGCTTCCTTAGCTGTTCAAGAAGCGTAAGTTCTTGATCTTCGCTAGGTGAAGAAATATTCGCAAAGCGTCCGCTGCTCGGAGAGTTGGGATAAATAAGGTTAGCAGGTTCGTTAGTATGTACGCCCCAATAAACCATATCGTTTTTTCCCCGCTAGCCTTTAAATACTTTCATTGGAAATACAATCCCAGGCGTCGATTATCGTCGGTTGATCTACCAATCTTTACCATCGCTTATGATGGATACTTTATATTCCTTATTTCTTAAAAAATTATTAACATATAAAGTCGTTCGCCTAGATCAGGACAGGAGGGTTGTTTCCGTTTGATGAGTCTTTAAGGCGATTGTCCGCGTCGAACTGCGGCAAAACCCGATGAAGTTAACAAAAACCTCATTTACTTCGGATTCCAAGCTCCCTTTCCGCTCTACTTGCCCGCGTCGGCTCGCAAGCCCCACAAGATCAGCACTACAGCGGCAATGATCGATATGCCTACGGAGGTGAAACCTAACGTAATCAAGCTTTCCTGCCATGGCTGTCCTCCGTGCTCGGTTCCGGTAATGGGGGACAACGCGGCCGTACCGAAAACGGCGGCCAAGGTGGTGAAAGCCCAGTTGGCATAGGTGCCGTAAAGGGCTGTCCAGAAGGCGACCCATCCGACCTTCGGCGAAAGACGAATTTCTTGCCATACCGCACCTAAGGCGACCAGGAAG
>JBNLCC010000132.1:0-36884 GCA_050303615.1 Methylococcaceae bacterium
TGGCTTGCGGGTTTTTGGACTTTGCCGGACTTCACCGGACTTTGAAATGGTACCGAGGGCCGGAATCGAACCGGCACGGTATCGCTACCACTGGATTTTGAATCCAGCGCGTCTACCAGTTTCGCCACCTCGGCTGAAAAACCCGCTCATTATAATTAAACTGATTGCAGAACGCCAGCCTCTTTTTTAGGTTTCTCTGTTTAGTTGGATAAGTTCTTAGTTTGTATTGGGTTTGTTTGCAGAAAACAATCAGGATGTGATTCAAGTTGGACTGACCAATCCTTTATGACATAAAGCCGCAAATTTATCATGATTAAGCTGTACATTGCCGGATAACCTGATACTATCGCGCGCTATGAAAAAAAGTGATTTTAATTATCATCTGCCTGAAAGACTGATCGCCCAACAACCGTTGGCAGAACGTTCCGCAAGCAGATTGCTGTTAGTCGATGCTGCAAGGGGGACATTGGCGGATAGGCAATTTACCGAGTTTGCCGACCTGATCCATGCCGGCGATTTGCTGGTCTTGAATGATACCCGGGTGATTGCGGCACGATTGTATGGGCGCAAGCTGACCGGCGGCAAAATTGAAATTCTGATTGAGCGTATCGTTGACGATCGGCATGCGATTGCACATGTTCGGGCCAGCAAATCGCCGAAGCCGGGTACCGTTATTGAATTGGATGACGGTTATTACTGTACCGTCACCGGCAGGGACGACGATTTGTTTAGGGTGGAATTTCGGGGAGACTGCAGCTTACCGCTATTGCTGGATAAGATCGGCCATATGCCGTTGCCGCCCTACATTACCCGTGCCGACAATGAGCAGGATAAGAGCCGGTATCAGACCGTGTTCGCGCGGCAGGACGGGGCGGTGGCGGCACCGACCGCCAGTCTGCACTTTGATCAGGCGATGATGGAACGCCTTCAGCGGAAAGGGGTTGAAATGGCATTTGTGACGTTGCATGTCGGCAGCGGCACTTTTCAACCGGTACGGGTGGAAAACCTGGCTGAGCATGTGATGCATCAGGAGTATTTCGAAGTGCCGGAGGCCACCGTTGCAAAAGTGAGGCAGTGCCGGGAACGGGGCGGCAGCGTGATCGCCGTCGGCACGACCGCGGTTCGGGCGTTGGAATCGGCATCCTCAGATGGAAACCTGCAGGCCTGTTTCGGCGACACCAAGCTGTTTATTACTCCCGGCTACCGGTTTCGCTCGGTCGATGCCTTACTGACCAATTTCCATCTGCCCGAATCGACATTGTTGATGCTGGTCGCCGCGTTTGCCGGTTATCCGTTGATAATGCGTGCCTATCGTCATGCGATAGCGCATGACTACCGGTTCTTCAGCTATGGCGATGCGATGTTCATTAGTACGCGGGGTAAACCGGAAGCGCAACCCATTTCAACGGAAAAGCGGGGACCAGGTTAAATTGCGCCGGGTTACCGCGAATAGCCAATTCGTCCTACAATGCCGGCTGACATTATGGGACAATAGGCCTTTTTAATTTGCTGATTTAGTATGCCGGTGGCAAAACACGATTCAATTCTTTCTCCCCGGGTTCCGGTGCTGGCGGCGGAGCCGTTTGTCTGGTCGGGCCTTTGCGGCTGTGCCGATTCGCTTGCCTTGGCATCGGCAATTAAACAGACCGATCGGCTGTTTGTTATTGTGACGCCCGATAGTCAAACCGCACTGCGCCTGGAACACGAATTGTCGTTTTTTTTGCAGCAAGCGGCCCCTATTTTGCATTTTCCGGATTGGGAAATATTGCCTTATGATGTTTTTTCGCCGCTGCCGGAGATTATTTCCGAGCGATTAAAGACCTTGGCCTTGCTGCCGCAGGTAAAAAGCGGTGCGCTGGTGGTTTCCGTCTCCACCCTGATGCACCGCTTGGCGCCCAGAGAACATATTTTAGCCAATACGCTTGCCATTAATATCGGCGCTGAATTCAATCTTGATGAACAGCGGAAAAAATTGGAAAGTGTCGGTTATCAGTATGTGTCCCAGGTTTATCAACACGGCGAGTTTGCGGTCCGGGGCTCAATAGTCGATCTTTTCCCGATGGGCAGTTCCATGCCTTTTCGAATCGAATTGTTCGATGAGGAAGTGGAGTCGATCCGCACGTTTGATCCTGAGTCGCAGCGGTCTTTGCAGAAAATTGAGCGGATCAGCCTGTTTCCGGCCTGGGAGTTTCCGTTTGATGAAGCATCCATCAAGCATTTCCGCCAGGAATTTCGGGCTGCCTTTCCGGAAACATCGGAACGAAATTTACTATATAAAGACGTCAGTAAAGGTATCAGTCCGGGGGGCATCGAGTATTATTTTCCGTTGTTTGTCAATTTTACCGAAACGCTGTTTGATTATCTTCCGGAGACCGCCGCTTTGGTTCTGACCGATGATCACGAGCAATCTGCGGCCCGCTTTAATGCGGAAGTGGAAGACCGTTACTTGCAACGAAAATATGATGTGGATAGACCGTTATTGCCACCGCAGCGTTTGTTTTTGACGGAACAGGAATTTGCGCAGCGCGTTGCGGCGTTTCCACGGATTTTGTTTGACGGCAGCCGGGAGGAACGTACCGCAACGGGGTTTTGGTGCAAACCACTGCCTGATGTCACCATTGATGCCCGGCAGAAATCGCCGGCTCAGGCCTTGCAGCGATTTATCGCTGAATTTCCCGGCAAGATTTTGTTCGTTGCGGAAACGGCGGGGCATCGGGAGGCATTGATTGACAAGCTGCGCGCCTATCAGATACGCGTGCAGGTGCTGGAGACCTGGCAACAGTTTCTCGATACCGAAGTTTCGCCTTGCATACTGGTTGCGCCGATGGATCACGGGTTGTGCATGGAGATGCCGTCGCTTGCCATCATTACCGAGAGCCAGCTAACCGGGATTAAAGTCCAGCAACGCCGCCGGAGAAGGCAGTCGACCAGCCGGGAATTCGAGAATATTGTCAGCAATCTCAACGAATTGAGCATCGGTTCGCCGGTTGTGCATCAGGAGCATGGCGTCGGCCGTTATCTCGGGTTGCAGATTCTGCAGATCGGCGGGATCGAAGCGGAGTATTTGATGCTGGAATACGCCAACCAGGATAAATTGTATGTGCCGGTTGCGTCCTTGCATTTAATCGGCCGTTATACCGGTGTCAGTCCTGAAAATGCCCCTCTGCATAAGTTGGGCAGCGAGCAGTGGAGCAGAGCCAAAAAGAAAGCGATGGCGCGGGTCAGGGATGTCGCCGCCGAATTATTGGAAATCCATGCCAAACGGGCGGTGAAAAAAGGTCATGTGTTCGATTATGCCGCAGAGGACTATGCCGCTTTTGCCGCGGCGTTTCCTTTTGAGGAAACACCGGACCAGCAAATGGCGATTGACAGTATTCTCGCCGATATGGCAAAACCGCAGCCGATGGACCGGGTGATCTGCGGCGATGTCGGGTTCGGTAAAACCGAAGTAGCCATGCGTGCCGCCTTTATTGCCGTGCAAAGCGGCAAGCAGGTGGCAATTCTGGTCCCGACCACGTTGCTGGCGCAGCAGCATTTTCAGAATTTCCGCGACCGTTTTGCAGACTGGCCGGTACGCGTCGAAGTATTGTCGCGCTTTGTCACGCCGAAGCAGCAAAAAGCAATTGCCGGGGATTTGCAGGGGGGCAAGGTCGATATCGTGATCGGTACCCATAAGCTGTTGTCCAAGGAAATCCAATATCATGCACTGGGGCTGGTGATTATTGATGAAGAACACCGTTTCGGCGTGCGCCAAAAAGAGCATTTTAAAAAGCTGCGCAACGAGTTGGATATTTTGACGCTGACCGCGACACCGATCCCGCGGACCCTCAATATGGCGATGTCCGGCATGCGCGATATTTCGATCATCGCCAGTCCGCCGCCGAACCGGCATGCCATCAAGTCATTCGTCGTGGAATGGCTGGACGTGATCGTCAAAGAGGCCTGTCAACGCGAAATCAAACGCGGCGGGCAGGTGTTTTTTTTGCATAATGATGTTAAGTCGATGCAGAAAATGGCTGATCAAGTGCAAAAGCTGGTACCTGAGGCGCGGTTGGAAATTGCCCATGGGCAAATGCCGGAACGCGAACTGGAACGCATCATGCTGGATTTTTATCATCGGCGTTTTAATTTGCTGCTGAGCACCACCATTATTGAAAGCGGCATCGATATTCCCAGCGCCAATACCATTGTGATCAACCGCGCCGATAAACTGGGGCTGGCGCAATTGCACCAATTGCGCGGCAGAGTAGGGCGCTCTCATCACCGCGCCTACGCTTACTTTGTGGTTCCGCCAAAATCCCTGATGACCAAAGATGCCGTCAAACGTCTGGAGGCCATCGAAGCGGCGGGCGACTTGGGCGCCGGTTTTATGCTGTCGTCCAATGATTTGGAAATCAGAGGCGCCGGCGAATTATTGGGCGAGGAACAAAGCGGGCAGATTCAGGAAATCGGTTTTACGCTGTATACGGAATTGCTGGAGCGAGCGGTCAATGCACTGAAGTCGGGTAAACAACCGGAATTGGAGGCGCCGATGGATGTCGGACCGGAAGTGGATTTGCAATGCCCGGCATTGATTCCGGAAGATTATCTGCCGGACATCCATGCGCGCCTGGTATTGTATAAGCGTATTGCCAACACCGACAATGCCGAGCAACTGCGCGAATTGCAAATAGAGATGATTGACCGTTTCGGTTTGCTTCCCGATCCGGTAAAAAACCTGTTCAGCATCACTGAGCTAAAACAGCAGGCAGCTGAAAAGGGCCTGAAGAAAATCGATGTCAACGTTTCCGGCGGGCGCTTGGTCTTTGGCGCTGAGCCGAAAATTGATACTGACCAGTTGCTGATCTTGATTCAACATCAGGCGCAGTGTTATAAACTCGACGGTATGGATAAACTGAAATTTGAAAAAAATTTTGAAACCACCGAAGCAAAACTGCAATTTGTCACCGATCTGCTTCGAAAATTAAGTCCGGCGGCATGACTAAAAAAAATGGCGACACTTTCACGGTTTTGCTTTGTCGCTATGTTGCAATCCATAGTTGTCGCCCATCAAAATTCGGTGCTTTGTCCCCTTCCTGCCGAAGGGGGATAGAGGCGATATGACATGGCGGAATTTGATGTGCGGACCCTTTATATCGTTGCAAGGTACTTCTATTTGGAAAACATCAGATGGGGATAAGATGGCACAGGTTGTAAAATGTTGGTTGTTGTTGCTGGTTGGGATTTTTAGCAGTAGTCTACAAGCCGAACAGCGCTGGTTTCAAATCGAACTGATTGTATTTACACAGAATTTCTCGAACACCGAACAATTTGACCAGATCGCCGGCGGTATTCAATGGCCAAGCCGGTTTGCCGAATTATCCCCGTCGTCGTACCCCCTGGCTTCACTAAGAAGCGCGCCGCTAGCTTTTGCCCAGGTGCAGGCCGGCGATCGTTTGTTAAACGATACTTACCGCGGTTTGAAAAAAAGCCCCAATTACCGGCCTTTAGTGCATCTTTCCTGGATACAGGGGGTGTCGGCCAATCAATTGAGCGATGCGGTGCATATCCAGTCTGCCGGCCTGAAAGGGTTTGTCCGAATCCAGCGCGGCGCCTATCTGCATTTGCTGGTTGATTTGGAATATGCACCGGGGCAGAGCATCTATCATTTAAACGAAAAAAGACGTTTAAAATTAAATGAAACACATTATCTGGACCATCCGAAATTGGGCGTCATAGCCCGGATCGCTCCGTTATAGATCAACTGCCAAACAATGATAGACAACGATCTGACACAGTCTTTGCAACGGGCGGTCAGCGAGGCTGTTGCACAGCATACGCCGTTACGCATCGTTGGGGGCAACAGTAAATCATTTTTCGGTAGAGAGCCGCAAGGTAAGGTATTGAAACTTGATCAGCATCAAGGTGTAATCAATTATCAGCCTTCCGAGCTGGTAATAACCGCCCGGTCCGGAACGCCGCTTTCGGCCATTGAACAACTGCTCGCCGAGCATGGCCAGATGCTGGCTTTTGAACCGCCGTATTTCGGCGAAACAGCTACCCTGGGCGGGGCAGTCGCCTGTGGGCTGTCTGGTCCGCGGCGGCCGTTTACCGGTTCGGTCCGTGATTTTGTGTTGGGCTGTAAAATGCTGAACGGCAGAGCGGAAGTACTGAACTTTGGCGGGGAAGTGATGAAAAATGTTGCCGGTTATGATGTTTCCCGGTTGATGGCCGGCGCCATGGGGACCTTAGGGATATTATTGGAGATTTCGCTGAAGGTTTTACCGCTGCCGATGCGCGAGTGCAGCACTTTTTTTGAACTGCCGCCGGCTGAGGCTATGCGCTTGATGCTCGATCTGGCCGCCGGTAAATTTCCCGTTTCGGGGTTGTGTTATGACGGCAGGGGATTAATGGTGAGATTGTCCGGCTTGGAAAAACCGGTATTGGCGGCGGTAAGACAACTTGGCGGTGACCAGCAGCAGGACCCGGACCGCTATTGGCGGGATTTACGGGAGCAACAATCCGGTTTTTTCCAGCAGCAGGGAGAGTTATGGCGGTTGTCGGTGCCCCCCGCGACACCGGAATTGAGTCTCGCAGGGGCGTGGCTGCATGATTGGGGCGGGGCACAACGCTGGCTGAAAAGTGCTGAACCGGCCGAAGCCGTTTTTACAGCTACCCGGCAAGCGGACGGTCATGCGCTGTTGTTTTGCGGGCAGGATCGCAGCGGAGAGGTTTTTCAACCCTTGCCGGAAAAATTGCGGCAATTGAATCGCAATCTGAAAAAAGCATTTGATCCGGCAGCGGTTTTTAATCCGTATCGATTGAACAAGGCGTGGTAAATGCAAATCAAATTGGCGGAATTTGTTAAATCCGGACCGGAATCCGAGGAGCTGGGAAGCATTTTACGTACTTGTGTACACTGCGGTTTCTGTACTGCGACGTGCCCGACCTATCAATTAACCAACAACGAACTTGACGGTCCGCGAGGGCGCATCTACTTGTTGAAACAGATGTTCGAGGGGCAGCCGGTATCGGCATTGACGCAGCGGCATTTGGATCGCTGTTTGACCTGCCGCGGCTGTGAAACAACCTGTCCTTCCGGCGTCCGCTACGGGCGGCTGCTGGACATTGGCAGGGAAATGCTGGAGCGTAAAGTAAAGCGCAGTTGGCCGGAGCGCGTCAAACGGTGGTTGATTGGAATTGTTTTTCCCTACCGGCAGCGTGTTAAACTGCTATTGGTAGCGGCGCGGTTAATCAGGCCGGTACTGCCGGAGAGATTGCGCCGGCGTATTCCCGCCGGACCAGGGCAAACCACGTGGCCGGCAGTCCGGCATGCGCGCAAAATGTTGATCCTGCCGGGCTGTGTGCAGGCAGCATTGGCCCCGCAAATCGATGCCGCCGCTGCGGACGTATTGGATCGGCTGGGCATCTCATTATTGCAAGTGAAATCCGCCGGCTGTTGCGGTGCGTTAAATTATCATATGGGCCGGCACTTGAAAGCACGGCAGTTCGCCCGCATTATTATCGATGCCTGCTGGCCGTATGTTGAACAGGGTGCGGAAGCTATCGTCAGCACTGCCAGTGGATGCGGATTGATGCTCAAAGAATATGCCGAACTGCTACAGTATGATGCCGAATATGCCCAAAAAGCCGCTGCAATCGCAGCGATGACCAAGGATATCGGTGAGATCCTGCAGGCGGAGGATCTCAGCGTCCTGAAACGGCACCAGGGGCGCACCGTGGCTTATCAGTCGCCGTGTACCTTGCAGCACGGACAGCAGTTGTCAGGGGTGGTTGAAAATGTGCTGCAACAGTTGGACTTTCGGCTGCGTGCGGTGGACAATGCGCATTTATGTTGCGGATCGGCCGGCGTTTATTCGCTATTGCAATCCGATTTATCGCAGCAATTGTTGCATAATAAGCTGCAGTCGTTAAATAACCGGGCGGATGATATTATCGCTACAGCCAACATCGGTTGTTTACTGCATCTGCAGTCCGCGAGCCGCGGAAAAGTTGTACATTGGATAGAATTATTGTAAAAGCTATTGAGCCGATAGCGTATTGACGTTTTTCGGCGTGGCTTATATAAAAGCACGATATTGACCTGTATCAAATTTATACAGTAATAAGGTATAATTCCCCTAATTTTCTATTTTTTTCCGATAAAATTTGAGGATAGTTAACTTTCAGCAGTGGAAACTGATGGATTGGCTTTACCCGCAAGGGTATTGAAAACTCAATATAAATTAGTAAATGACACAAAAACTTTATATTTTGACGAGTGGATGTCAAATGAATGAGTACGATTCCGATAAAATGGGAGACGTACTCAAAGCTTCACATGGTTTGGAGTTGACCGATAAACCGGACGAAGCCGATGTATTATTGTTAAACACATGCTCCGTAAGGGAAAAAGCGCAGGAGAAAGTGTTTTCCCAATTGGGTCAGTGGCGCAAGTTCAAACAGCAGCGCCCTGAAATCATGATCGGTGTGGGCGGCTGTGTTGCCAGCCAGGAAGGTGAGGCAATTCAAAAGCGCGCGCCTTATGTCGATATCGTGTTCGGGCCGCAGACCTTGCACCGCTTGCCGGACCTGTTAAATGAAGCGCGCAGCAAACAGCATCACGTCGTCGATATTTCCTTCCCTGAAATCGAAAAATTCGATGCGTTGCCCGAGCCGCGCGCGGAAGGACCGAAAGCGTTCGTTTCGGTAATGGAAGGCTGCAGTAAATATTGTACTTTTTGTGTGGTGCCCTACACGCGCGGCGAGGAAGTTAGCCGTCCGTTAAACGATGTCATTGCCGAAATTACCCGATTGGCGGAACAGGGCGTGCGCGAAATCAATTTACTCGGGCAGAACGTCAATGCATACCGTGGTCAAATGGATGACGGCGATATCGCCGATTTTGCGCTGCTGCTGCACTACGTTGCCACTGTCGACGGAATCGACCGGATTCGTTTCACGACTTCCCATCCGGTTGAATTTAGCGACTCCCTGATTGAGGCGTTTGCGGAAATACCGCAACTGGTCAATCATCTGCACCTGCCGGTACAAAGCGGTAGCGACCGTATTTTGGCTTTGATGAAAAGGGGCCATAACCGCGCGCAATATATTGAAACGATTCGTAAATTACGTGAGGTAAGGCCCGCAATGAGCCTGTCCTCAGACTTTATTGTCGGTTTTCCCGGCGAGACCGACCGGGATTTTGACGATACCATGAACTTGATTGAAACGCTGGGTTTCGATTTATCGTTCAGCTTTGTGTATAGTCCGCGTCCGGGTACTCCGGCATCGGAAATGGAAGACAATATCGATGCGGATACTAAGAAGCTGCGTTTGAAACGCCTGCAGGAGCGTATCAATGCAATGGCAGCCGAAATTTCCGCGAATATGGTGGGTAGCGTACAGACGGTTTTGGTGGAAGGGGTTTCAAAAAAGAATCCGCTGCAAATGACCGGTAGAACCGAAAATAACCGAGCGGTCAATTTTACCGCGCATCCACGGCTGACCGGACAATTTGTCGATGTCGAAATTACCGAAGCGCTACCGAATTCACTGCGCGGCAAATTGATTGACTCCTCGGTAGATAAAGTTAACAGCAATTTCTGATCCATTGACCATTCAAACACATACGTTGGAATTAACCCTTGATCCTGCCGATAACCGGCGTCTGGCAAATTTATGCGGCCAATTTGATCTGCATTTAAGGCAGATTGAAAAACGCCTGGGTATCGAAATCGCCCATCGCGGCAATCAATTCAAATTGATCGGTTCCGACAGCGCGGTGAATGCCGCAGGCATTGTATTAAACAAACTCTTTGACGACAGCGAGGGTGAAGTGATAACCCCTGAACAGGTGCATTTATCAATGCAGGATTCCACAATAGATGAAATGCTCGACAGCAATGCTGCTGAAAAGCAGGTGCAGCCGGTCATTATCAAAACCAAACGCGGCAGTATCAGAGGGCGGGGGGTGAACCAGCAGAATTATCTGCACAGAATCAGCACCCATGATATTAATTTCGGAGTCGGACCCGCCGGTACCGGCAAGACCTATCTGGCAGTGGCCTGCGCGGTAGCGGCACTGGAAAGTGAACGGGTTAGACGAATCATTCTGGTGCGGCCTGCTGTCGAGGCAGGGGAAAAACTGGGTTTTCTGCCCGGCGACATGGCGCAGAAGGTCGACCCCTATTTACGGCCTTTGTATGATGCGCTGTATGAAATGTTTGGCTTCGAGCGCGTGGAAAAACTGCTTGAGCGGAATGTGATCGAGGTGGCTCCATTAGCTTTTATGCGGGGACGCACCCTGAATGATTCCTTTATTATTCTGGACGAGGCACAAAACACCACAACCGAGCAAATTAAGATGTTCCTCACCCGGGTTGGCTTCGGTTCGACTGCCGTGGTCACCGGTGACGTGACGCAGATCGACTTGCCGAAAGAAAAAATGTCCGGTTTGCGGCATGTTTTGGAAGTATTAAAGGACGTAGAAGGGATCAGTTTCACTTTTTTCGATAGCCGGGATGTTGTTCGCCATCCGCTGGTACAAAGAATCGTTTCGGCTTACGAAGCCTATGACAAAAAATCTGCTAGAAATTCAGCATATTGATCAAACGGCTTGGATTCCGCCTACGGCACAGTTCCAACAATGGGTGGATGCAGCCTTGAGTGATTATGATAATCGCGCCGAGGTTGTCATCCGCATTGTCGATGCGGCCGAAAGCGCTCGGCTCAATGAACTGTACCGTCACAAAAGCGGACCGACCAATATTCTCAGCTTTACCTGCGAACTACCGGAAGAAATAGAAATAGAAATCGATTTATTGGGTGACTTGGTGATTTGTGCGGAGGTGTTGGAGCAAGAAGCGGCGCAACAACATAAAAAACGCGACGACCACTGGGCGCATATCGTGATACACGGCGTGTTGCATTTGCTGGGGTACGACCATGTGCAGGAACAGGACGCCGTGCAAATGGAAGCCAAGGAAATTCTCATCCTGGAAAAACTGAATATTAACAATCCTTACCAAGAGGTAATACTACATGAGCGACGATAACCCCGACAGTACTAAGCCCCAACAGAAAGGTTGGATGGATCGAATCAGCCAATTTCTGATTGGGGAGCCGCAGGACCGGGAGGAATTATTGTGCGTTTTGCGCGAAGCAAAGGATAAAAGACTGCTCGATAGAGAAGCATTGACCATGATAGAAGGAGTCATGCAGGTTTCCGAAAAACGGGTCAGGGATATTATGATTCCGCGAGTGCAAATGGTTGTTGTACCTCGCGATGCCGAACTGGAAACTATTTTTCCGCTGGTTATCGAATCAGCGCATTCGCGCTTTCCGGTCATCGAAGAGGATCGCAGTGAAGTGGCGGGGATTTTATTGGCCAAGGATCTGCTGGCGCATGCGATCAACAACAGGTTTTTAAAAGTCGAGGAGATTATGCGTCCGGCACGCTTTGTTCCGGAAAGCAAACGATTGAATGTACTGCTCCGGGAATTTCGTACCCGGCGTAATCACATGGCGATTGTGGTCGATGAATATGGAACTGTTTCAGGACTGGTCACCATTGAAGATGTGCTGGAGCAAATTGTCGGTGAAATCGAAGATGAGCATGATCCGGAAGGAGAAGACTACATTTTGCAGCGCAATAAAAGGGAGTATATGGTTAAGGCTTTGACGCCTATTGACGTGTTCAATGATTATTTTTCAGTGGATTTGGACGATGATGAATTTGATACGATCGGCGGAATTATCGTGCACCGTCTTGAACATATGCCGAAAAAAGGCGAAAAGGTGGAAATCGGCAAGTTTTGTTTTGAGGTGCTGAAAGCCGATAGCCGGCGCGTGCATTTGCTCAAAGTTAAGGTTAAAAAAAATAAAGAGGAAATCTGCGAAAATTGACCTCCGTAGGTTTCAACACCAATAGCGGTTGTTCACCGCGCATAGGCGTAAGCGATATTCTGCTGCGTGTGTTGCCTGGTTACGGCTTCATCCAGCACGGACATAATTTCCTCACAGTGAATGGTTTTTTTGCGGTTGGTCAATATGTAATCCGCTAAACATTCGACAGCCTGCCAATTAGAAGGATCCTCGATAAACCGGAATGCCTGGATAAAGAGTTGGTTGGCTTTGATAAGCCGCTGTGTTTTGTGTTTAAAGAAACATTCCAGGTATTCGTTCGCTGCTTCGATATCCGATGCACCACCATAATGCCGCAGTGCATTAAAATTGAGCAATTGCAGGTGAAATGGTTCATCGTCGCACAACGCGACATATTTTGCTTCGGCTATCGGGCCGACCAGCAGGTTGACGATATCGGCCTCAAAGGCCGTCAGGTAACTGCGGTCGTTAATAAGTTCCGCAGTAGAAACCGGCAGCGATTGCAATAAACGTCCGCCTTCCACCGTCGCAATGCAGTCGTTATCAGCATAATAGGGGGATTCCATTGGTCCATTGTTGTGGAGGCTTTCCAACTGGTTGATATTTATCTGAAAAAAAACAGGCGGAAGTTGTTTCCGCTTGTTATAAAGATATATCGCTGCACTGTGTCCCGCCTCATGATAAACCGTCCTGTTAAGCAGCACCTTGGGTGCAATGCTTCCTGAATTGATCTTTATCGGGTTTCTTTTCATGCTGTTTCCAGTCGGCTGAATAGAGTTAATGAATTTCTAACAATTTTCATACCATAACTTAATAATATGAAAACACGATGAAAAATAAATCGGCTAAAACTAAACTGTGTCAGATAACCGAGTAGGTTGTGTGAAATGCCTCATTCCGGCAGTGTTGATTTTACGAGTCGAATTGCAACTGTTGCCGCAACGCCCATAAAACATGTTCCCTTACCAATTCGGACGGGTGCGAAGTATTCTGTCTCAATTTGTCGATTATTGACTGTGACCGCGGCGCGTTGCCCAATGCTACGGCAATATTTCTTTGCCAGCGTTGATAGCCGATGCGGCGAATAGCGGAACCTTCCGTTTTGCGTAAAAACTCATGTTCAGTCCAAGAGAATACATCTAGCAGCTGTTGGCTGTTCAATTGGTGGCGCGTATGAAAATCCGTTTCCTCGGTTGTGCGGGCGAATCGATTCCACGGGCAAATTAATTGGCAGTCGTCACAGCCGTATATTCTGTTGCCGATTAGCGGCCGTAGTTGTATGGGAATTGCGCCGTGCAGCTCGATCGTTAAATAGGAAATGCAAAGTCTGGCATCGACCTGATAGGGGGCAACAATCGCCCGGGTTGGACAAATATCCATGCAGGCTGTGCAGCTGCCGCAATGGTTAGTGGCTTTGCTATCTGTCGGCAGCGGGATATCGGTATAAATTTCGCCTAAAAAAAACCAGGAGCCGTTGTCACGGTTGATGACATTGGAATGTTTTCCAATCCAGCCTAATCCTGCTTTTTCAGCCAGGGCTTTTTCCAAAACCGGTGCGCTATCCACAAAAACACGATAGCCGAAATTGCCGATTTGCTGTTGAATTTTGCCGGCGAGTTTCTGCAGCCGGTTGCGCAAAGTCTTGTGATAATCTCGCCCTAACGCATAGCGGCTGATGTAGGCAGCAATCGGGTTGTCCAGATTTTGCTGCATGTTTCCGTGTCGTTCAGGCAAGTAATCCATACGTACCGAAATAACCGTAATGGTGCCCGGATGCAGCAAGGCGGGCCGGCTGCGTTTGAGCCCGTGGCGCTGCATATAGGCCATGTCCCCATGAAAACCTGAAGCCAGCCAGTGTTGCAGATGCCGCTCAGCCTGGGTTAGCTCGGTATCGGTAAAGCCGACTTGCTGAAAACCCAATTCATGTCCCCAAACTCTTATCTGCTGTGCCAGGATATTGGCCGCAGATGGAAGATGACTATCCACTTCCATAAAAATTCTCTTATCGAATCAAAAGCAGGCATTGAGTGCCATATTACACGATGCAGCGATTGGCTTTTAAATTTTCCTATAGGGTAATCCGCTATGCGGCAAGCGCCTGAGTTCTTATTTTCTTCCCTATGCAGGAGAAGGCGGCAGGATGAAGGGATATAAAAACGAGGTTTGCCGGGTAAACACCATAGCGTAACAACAACAGGCAACAAAAAGTGCCGACTTGCGCTTATTGCTGCGTTGCCGTTTGTTTTGCCTAACTAGACCAGCGGATAACGCATTTTCATATCGGCATAGACCATGCCGGATACCGAACGGATGACATTACTGCGGGTTCTGGCCCATTGGCCGTAATTTCTGGCGCGGTGTTGCTTGTCAATGATGCCGACAAACGTATAAGGGTAGGTTCTGCCGTTTTTTCCGGCAGCTTCCACGATACCCATATTACCGCACAGTTTGGCCGTAGTGCCGGTTTTGTCATAAACCTCGGTTTGAGCGGGAATGATTGCCACGCCATCACAAATACGATCCCGGTTCGCTAAATTCATCAGTCGTTTGAGTTCGCCGGAATAGGGCAGATCGTCATGCCAAAGGGCATACAGAAATCGGCTGTAATCCCGGGCGGAAGCTTTGTTGCGATAAGTTCTGCCGCTATTGGGAATGTATTCATTGATGCGGGTATGCTGAAATATTCCCGGCGCATAGCGTTTGAGAATTTTTTCAACTTCCGCCGGACGCCGATACGTCGGTTTATTACTCAACAAGCGAATAAAATAGTTGGTTGCGTGATTGTTGCTGTCTCTGATCATCGCCTCCATTTTTCGGCGATTCTTGGCAGTATATCGATATTGTCCGCCCCCGTATTTCACTTTATAGAAAAATGCCAACGCGATAAACGGCTTGATCATACTGGCGCTTTGATAAGCAACGTTTTCATTGATGGATACCAGTTTTTGTTTGGTATTGAAGTCGTAAACAGACCAAGCGGTGTGCTCGTCGGGGCGGATAATCCCTCTTCTGCGCAAGCTTTTGATGTAGCTGTTTATCCTGTCTTGCAGATCTTCCGTGCGCATGGCGGCTGACACGCTGACAGATGTTAGGGAACCTGCGGTAATAAGCGGCAATGTTGCCAGAAGCGTCGTAAATCGTCGTCGGCCGGTATTAATTTGATTGGTTGCTGTACTGTTCATAAGACTAGGTCCGATTATGCCGGGTTGTCGATAAACTTAATTTCAATTAAATTTTAGTTGGTGTTGGAATGATATTCAATGCCGAAATGAAAGAATATTTCACATTTAATGAAATTTTAATTTTTTTTTGTTTTTCAATGGATATAACCAATGATTTCACCCATTTTGACAACTTTACCGGCCGCCAAGTCTCCCTGCCAATGCATTTGGTTTTTGCCAAACAGCACGATAATGGTTGAGCCCATATTAAAACGGCCCATTTCCTCTCCCCGCTTTAAAACCGGCGTGTTATAGGGGTATTGGGAGACACGAATTTCTTTTCCGGTGGGCGGGGTAATGATGCCATCCCAGACTGTTTCGATGCTGGCGACAAATATCGCGCCAACGAGCACCAGGGCCATGGGGCCGGCATCGGTATCAAAGATCGCCGCAACGCGTTCATTTCTGGCAAATAAACCGGGTACCGAATTGGCCGTCGCATTATTGACGCTGAATAACCGGCCGGGGATGTGCACCATTTCCTTTAAGGTCCCGTCCAACGGCATATGTAAACGGTGGTAATCTTTCGGCGATAGGTAAATGGTGGTGAATTGTCCGTTTATAAAAGGTTTCGCGCGTTTTTTGTCGCCGCCGAGCAAATCGACAGCCGAATAATGCTTGCCTTTTGCCTGGATGATTTGCCCTTCACAAATATCTCCCGCTTGGCTTACCGTGCCGTCCGCAGGACTAGTGACGGCATTGGCCTGTTCGGCAACAGGCCTGACATCCGCTTTAAGACTGCGGGTAAAAAAATGATTGAAACTGGGATATGCATTGATGTCCGTTTCCAATGCTTCCTCCATGTTGACCCGATAATGCCGAACAACTTGCCGAATGAAAAAATTTTTCCAGGTTTTGTTTTGTGAATGGGTCAGCAAACCCATCAAGCGTGATAACGGATGATGGGGTAGAATATATTGCGGTAAGGTAGTTGAGGCTTCTTTAAAATTCATCGTCTCGGCTTAGGGAAGGGTTACCGGTTCGGGAGCACGCCAATTTGGGTTGCGGTGTTCGGCTATCACGCTAGTGTAGATGCCGCCGCGCACATTGAAATCGGCGCGTATACGCATGAAATTAGGAGAAACGGCGCGCACCAGATCATCAAGAATTTCATTGGTGACGGCTTCATGAAATGCGCCTTGTTCCCGGAACGACCACATATACAGCTTGAGCGCCTTCAACTCCACGCAAAGTGCGGCGGGTACATATTCAATGGTGATGGTGGCGAAATCCGGTTGCCCGGTTTTGGGGCATAAACAGGTGAATTCCGGTATCTCGATGCGGATTGTATAATCGCGTCCGGGCTGCGGGTTTGCAAAAGTTTCAAGTTCTTTTGTCGGTTTTGTCGTCATAATACTCTGCATTGTGGGGTGACAATTGCTAAATAACCGTTAATAATACACGGTTACGTTAATAACATCGTTTTTGGAATATTCTACCAGTAATGAAGCTGGAAAAAATCAAACTTTCAGGTTTTAAATCATTTGTCGACCCAACCAGCATCCCAATTTCCGGTAATTTGATCGGAATTGTCGGTCCCAACGGTTGTGGTAAATCCAATATTATCGATGCGGTACGCTGGGTGATGGGGGAAAGCTCCGCCAAGCATTTACGCGGCGGTCACATGGCGGATGTCATTTTTAACGGATGTTCAACCCGGCAGCCGGTCAGTACCGCCTCGGTCGAATTGGTATTCGACAACAGCGAAGGCCGGGTCGGGGGGGAATTCGCCAAATATAATACGCTTGCCATTAAACGCCAGGTCAGCAGGGATGGGCAGTCCGCCTATATGTTGAATGGTTCGCGCTGCCGTCGCAAGGATATCACTGATCTGTTTTTAGGCACGGGCCTGGGTTCCAGAAGTTATGCCATTATTGAGCAGGGCACCATTTCGCGCATGGTTGAGGCAAAACCGGAAGAACTGCGTGTCCATATTGAAGAAGCGGCCGGTATTTCAAAGTACAAGGAAAGACGTCATGAAACGGAAACACGAATGCGCCATACCCGGGAAAATCTCGAACGTTTGAACGATTTGCGCGATGAGGTGGAGAAACAGCTAAAACATTTGCAGAAACAGGCGCAAAAAGCCGAAAAATACACCGAGTTGAAAAAACAGGAACGACAGTACAAACTCGAATTGCTCGCCATGCGCTGGAATATGCATCATCAGTCCGCTCAAGCCCTGGAACAAAAGCTGCAAGCTGTTGCACAAGAACATAATCGCCTGTTTCTGTCGCTCCGGGATATTGACCGGGAAGTCGATGAGCAACGGGAATTGCATAAACGGCAACAACGGCGATTGGATCAGGTTCAGGGTGAATTTTATACTGTGGTATCCGATGTCAGCCGCCTGGAGCAGGCGATTACCCATAATCAACGTTCCCGACAGGAAACCGGTGAAGAAATTAACCGATTACAGCAGCAAGCCGAACAATTTCTGACCGAAATGGAACATGACAGCCAACAATTGGAAGAGATCAGACAGTCGCAACTGGATACGGAGCAAGCCTTGGCAGGTGCCCGATCGGCGGCCGACGATAGTCTACAAGAACAACAGCAATTGCGGCAACAGCGTTCCACTTGGCAACAGCAATGGGAAGCATTCAGAAATGAGAGTGCCGGGTTAAAGGAACAGGCAGAAGTCCAGCGCAGTAAAATTGCACAATTGGAAAATCAGCACCGCCAATTGCAAATCCGCCTGCAGAAATTAGAGGCGGAGAGCGGTGAATTGAACGGTGGGCAGCTGCAGTTGGAAATTGAAACTCTCGATCAGAGTATCGAGACCATCGAGTCGGAACGGCTGCTGCTGCATCAACAGTTGGAGGCATTTATGCAGTTGATTGGCGAGCAGCGCCAGCGGGCCAAGCAGTTCCATGATGAGCTGCATATACTGCGTTCCGAACTGCACGGTGTGAAAGGCAAAATAACCTCGTTGGAATTGCTGCAACAGCATGCCATGGGTAAAGACAATAAAAAACTGACCCAATGGCTGCAACACATGTCCTTATCGGAAAATAAGCGGCTGGCGGAAAGCCTGGAAGTAGAAACGGGATGGGAGAAGGCGGTTGAAACGGTTCTGGGGACGTACCTTGAAGCGATTTGTGTAGAAGACGCCGGCCCGTTGATGGATGGCCTTGGCATATTACAGGAGCAATCGTTGACTTTGTTCGAAACTAGGCCCGGTAATAAGGCAATGGAAAACAGCGAGTTGCCGCGCTTGCTGGACAAGATTGCTACGCCGTGGAATTTAAACAGTCTGCTCAGCGGTATTTACTGTGCGGACGACGAACATGCCGCCAGATTGTTGTCGGCGCAACTACTGGACTATGAATCGATCATCACCCCGCAAGGAACATGGTTGGGACCGGGCTGGCTCAAAATTATTCATGCCGGCGATGGTAAGGCGGGTGTTTTACAGCGTGAAAAGGAGTTGCGCTCGTTAAAGGAACGCCAACTACAATTGCAGGAGCAGATTGCTCAGTACGAGCAAGATTTGGAAAACGCGGAATTGCAGTTAAAAGAAGGCGAAGTCGAGCGCGAAGCATTGCAGCAGCAGGATAAGGGGATAGGTGCCGAATTATCGGCGAAAAAAGCTGAATTCAGCGCGTGTTCGGCAAAATTGGAACATCAGCGGAGCCGTTTGGCGCAGGTTGTCAATGAAATTGACGAGTTGAATCGGGAGCTTGCCGAAAATGCCGAGTTGCAGGCTGAAGCAACCATGCTCAAACAACAGGCTGAGCAGGCATTGCAAAATTCACAGCAAAAACAGCAGCAGTTGCAGGAGCAGGAGCAAACATTGCAGACTCAGCAGCATCAGATTGAACAAAAGGTCAATGAATCACAGCGGCAGGTGCATAGTCTGCAGGCACGGCTTGAATCGCTGCAAGCATCCGAACAGTTGACCGGCAAACAAGCGCTGCGCCTGCAGCAGCAACATCAGCAGGCTAGCGACAGAATACTGGATTTGCAGAATAAACTGCAGCAATCGCTGACACCTTTGGATGATGAGAAGCTTGAGTTGCAAGAACTGCACTTGCAAAAAGAACAGCTCGAGACTACTTTAAAACAAGAAAGAGTGACGCTGGAGCAAACCGAAGCGACAGTCAGCAAATTGTCCGAAGACCATATCAGGATCCAACGGGAATTGGACAGACAGAAAGAGCTGTTGGACAGTATCCGGTTTGAACAGCAGGAAAGCAGTGTGCGGCAGCAGACGGTGACTGAACAGCTGAGTGAAATCGATGCCGATGCGCAGCAAATATTGACAACCTTGCCCGAAAATGCGGTCGAATCCGACTGGAAACGAAAAGTCGATGATTTAGGAAGCCAGATTGAACGGCTGGGAACCATCAATTTGACAGCAATAGAAGAATACCAGGCGCAATCCGAAAGAATGGACTTTCTTAACGAACAGCATCAGGACCTGATAAGCGCGTTAGAGACTCTGGATCAGGCAATCGATAAAATTGATAAGGAGAGCAGACAGCGTTTTAAGGAAACATTTGATAAAATAAATACCGGTTTACAGGTGAAGTTTCCCAAGCTGTTTGGTGGTGGCCAAGCTTACCTGGAACTTACCGAACAGGATTTACTCGAAGCGGGGGTTAACATTGTTGCCAGACCGCCGGGCAAGAGAAACAGTTCGATTCATTTGCTGTCCGGCGGAGAAAAAGCATTGACCGCGGTGGCCTTGGTCTTTTCGATATTTGACCTGAATCCTGCGCCTTTTTGTTTACTAGATGAAGTGGATGCGCCATTGGATGATGCAAATGTGGGGCGCTTTTCAAAAATGGTGGAGGAAATGTCCGCTTCAGTACAATTTTTATATATTTCCCATAACAAGGTGACGATGGAAATTGCAAAACAATTGGCCGGTGTTACCATGAAAGAACCCGGCGTTTCCAGAATGGTCGCCGTTGATATTGATGAAGCTGTTGATATGGCGGAAAGCTGATGGATAAAGATTTACTTAGAATTGTTATTATTGTTTCCGGAGCAGTCGTTTTTTTCGGAATGTTATTGTTGAGCCTGTTTCAAAGCAGAAAATCCCGGCGGCGAAATAGGCATTACGGTAGCAAAAATCCCCTGGATAATATCGACGATTCGCTGATCGTCAATCTCTCGGAAGATGATTTTGACATTATTCCTCTCGGTTCCGCACTTGACGACGATGCAGACAAAATCACGATAAAAAAAGGCGGAACCGAACATTATCAGCATGAAACGCCTGATGTAAGGGACGAGTCCCTGTTTGATGATTTTGACGGCTTCGAAGAAACCGAGGAGATCGAAATTAAAGCGCCTGAACCGGAACCGCGAGCTGCAACTGCAGCGAAAGAAAACATGCCGGAATTGATCCAGTTCAGTTTGGTTGCCGCCAATGAGCAGGGCTTTAACGGCGTAGATCTGGTTTCCGCACTCAGTGAAGCGGGGCTGGTCTATGGTGACTTGAAAATTTTTGAAAGGCTGGATGATGATAACCGGGTCGATTTCGGCGTTGCCAGCATGGTTAAGCCCGGAACTTTTCCGGAGCAAGATCTACACCTATTTTCCTGCCCCGGCATTGTCTTTTTTATGCAGCCTCGGGAGCTTGATGATCCGTTAACGGTGTTCAATGATTTAATATCTTTGATTTTTCTGTTATCCCGTCAATTGCAGGGCGAACCTTGGGATGCTCACCGGCAACCTTTGACTGAAGAAGTCATTTCCGCTACCCGGCAACGTTTATCCGTTTAGCCGGTTTCGGCTGGATCGGCGCTCTTTCTACCCGGCGATCGTTTTTCCGCATATGCTGACTCCCTCCCAAAAACAAATCCTCAAACGTTCACTGCCGGCTCCCGTAAAATTGACGGACAGCGAAATTGCGGAAATCAAAAATCTGGCCGATTGCCGCCGGTTGTCCGATAAACAACTGCTCGAATTTCTTACTCTGGCAAATGCGTTGTACCGGGGCGGAGAACCGATTATATCCGACCCTATTTATGACAATGTGTTTTTAGCCGAACTGCAGCGCAGGAATCCGCAACATCCGTTCCTGCATGCGGTAGAGCCGGAAGCCGCGTTTGTCGGGAAGACCGTCAAATTGCCGGTACAAATGCTCTCCACGGAAAAGGCATATGATCGGGATAGTATTGAAAAATGGCTACAGCGCGTTGAAAAGGCAGCCCAAGAGTTGGAGTTGGATTTTGATTCCTTATTGTTCAGGGTGACACCGAAACTGGACGGTTATGCAGCCTATGACGACGGTACCGTTTTGTATACACGCGGCGACGGCCGAAAGGGGACCGACATTTCGCGGGTTTTCGAGCGCGGTTTGATGGTGGGCGGCAATGGTTTGCGAGGGCAAGGCGCCGGCGAAATTGTCGTCAGTCGCCATTATTTCCATGATAATCTTGCCGAGTTTTTTGAAAATGCCAGAAATTTTCAGGCCAGCATTATTAAAGAAAAAGAGCTGGATCAGCATGCACTGCGAGCAATACAGCAACGGGCGGCAATTTTCTTCCCTTTTTGCCAATTACCCGCTTGGACGGGAAAGGCAGCGGAATTGATGGAAAATTTTGAAGCTATCGTTGAATCGGTTTGGCATAAAGTCGATTACGATGTCGACGGTATTATCATAGAAATTACTGACGAGTCGCTTAAGCAGGCCATGGGAGCGACCCGGCATCATCATCGCTGGCAGATTGCGTTTAAAAACAATATTGAAACGGTCGAGGTGAAAGTACTGCAGGTAACTGCGCAAACTTCACGTTCGGGCCGCGTCAATCCTGTTGCGGAATTGCAACCGACCCGCCTCAGCGGCGCAGTGATAAGCCGTGCAACGGCGCATCATTACGGCATGGTTAAAGAATCGGGTATTGGTCCCGGAACGGTGATTGAGCTAAGTCGCAGCGGTTTGGTCATTCCCAAAATCGAACGAGTGATCAAACCGGCCGAACCGCAGATTCCTACTGTCTGTCCCAGTTGCGGCACGGAATTATTTTGGGACAACGATTATTTGTTCTGCCCGAATAATACCCATTGTCCGGCACAGATTGAGAATACCATAGAACATTTCTTTAAAACGCTGGCCAATGTCGACGGCTTTGGTCGCAAAACGGTAGAAAAACTGTACGGTTGCGGGGTGAAAGCGGTTGCGGAAATTTATCAACTGGATTTCGAACGCTTGGTAAGCATGGGGTTTGGTGAAAAAACGGCCCAAAATCTGCTCGATCAACTACAGAGAAGCCGGACTGAGGCGATCGAGGATTGGCGTTTTTTGGGGGCGTTCGGCGTGCACCGTATGGGACTCGGCAACTGTGAGCGATTATTGCAGCATTATCCGCTAAGCGAAATATTTAATTTAACCATTGAAAACATTGTTGAAATAGAAGGGTTTGCTGAAAAAACGGCCGAAGCGGTGGTGGTGTGCTTTAAAAAGATTGAATCGGAATTTAAGCAAATATTAGGCTTAGGATTTAACCTGATTGCTACACCGTTGCAGCAGTCCGAGGATGATTTGCAAAACCGCGGTGCTTTGTCTGGTAAAACCATTGTGTTTACCGGAACCATGCAACGGGCTAAAAGAGAGGATATGAAAAAAGACGCTAAAAAGGCCGGTGCCAAGGTCGCTAATTCTGTTACCGGCAAAACGGATTTTCTCGTAGCCGGTGATAAAGTCGGTCCGGCGAAGATTAATGCCGCGAGGGAAAAAGGTGTTGCCGTGCTCAGCGAGGACCAATATCTGACGATGCTGGAACAGAACGATATGTAATGCTTCATGAAAATGCTAATCTTAAATTTGACCGGGTTAGGATTGGGGCAATATTTTGAAAGATAATCTGGCGGCTGACTTATTGATTTTTCAGAGTCATTTGGAAGGTATGTTGGACAGTGCCCAACAAAACACGCTTACTTTGCATCGCTTCCAGTCTTTCGAAATGAAATTGATGCATCTCAATTCATTGCGAGAAATTTTGGACAGTATTGCTGAGGATGCAAGAATTCTTTTTGATTTGGATGTCATCAGCTGCTGCCTGATCGATGAGCATGGGGAGATACGGCAATATTTGGATGAGCAAGGATTCCATAACAAGAAAAATGCGGAATTGGTTCTGCTCGAAGACAACGAGCTGCTGAAAACAACGTTCGGCTTTGCGGTCAGGCCTTATTTGGGAGCTTATAAAAGTTCGAATTGTGCTGATTTCTTCCGCAATTGCGAGAATAAGCCGCAAAGTGTCATTATCATACCGTTGAAACGGCGTGGTAAATATCTCGGTTCATTGAATTTCGGCAGTTTTAATCCACGGCGGTTCATCGCTTCGATGGCCACTGATTTTGTCGAACATATGGCGTCCGTTGTGAGCCTTTGTATCGAAAACAGCTATAATTTTGAAGTTCTTCGCCGCACCACTTTGTTCGATACCCTGACAGGCCTTAATAACAGGCGGTTTCTGGAGCAGCGGATAGAGGAGGAAATTGACCGCTCCCAGCGTAATTCCGAGCCGTTATGCTGTCTTTTTCTGGATATTGATCATTTTAAATCGATTAACGATATGTATGGCCGTGTTACGGGAGATCATGTGCTTACCGCAGTCGCCGGAGCGATTCGCAAACAGCTGCGCAATAGCGATGTGCTAAGTCGTTACGGCGGTGAAGAATTTATCGCCTTACTATCGAATGTCGCTGAAATAGATGCCTTGGATATTGCCGAGCGTATTCGAAGAGGGATATGCGAAAGTGTTGTCGAATATGGCGGCTATCCGTTTCAGCTGTCGATTTCCATCGGTATTTCGATTTTTTTTCCTGATCCGGGTTTGATGCATTATGCCGAAGAGATCGCTTTCCGGCTGATCGACCGCGCCGGAAATGCGCTTAATATAGCAAAGCTGGAAGGGCGGAACAGAGTCGTCAGTAGCGGCATCGTAACAGATTATTCGCACACTACAGGCAGTTTTTACTAGCTGTTTTGTAATTGTTCAGTATTGTAATAACGCTGCACCGAGTTACGCGAAAAACGCAACAATAGTTTGCCGTTCAGCGTTTTTTTGCGGCGCCATAATAGCCTGTTGCCAACAAATGCAGGATTAATAATCTCGCCATTAAGCTAGCTACATGCTAAGATTAAAACGAAATAGGGTCAAAAACAGAGTAACTTCCTTTATAAACAATAATGCATTAAATTTATTTTAGCCGGATATAATCAGGCCAATTAATTAAATCTGAAAGTGTTTTTCATCATGTTCCTGTTGCGGAGTTTTCTAAGGAAAACACCGTTCAGCAATTGTAAAAGAAGCAAGGAGATTAACAATGAACCGTATGCAGATAGTATTTCGTGGTTTCAAGCCTATGCTGATGATAATCGTATTATTGTTTGGCCAAAATTCGATCGCCTATGCCAAGCAGAAAGGATGTTGGGTCGAATTTTACGAATATGCCCAGTATATTGGGGATCACTTTCGCCTGGACGGACCGGCACAGTTGTCAAATTTACGCAAGGTGAAAGGCGACAACTGGGATATGCGTATCGACAGTCTGGTTGTCGGTCCCAAGGCCAAACTCACGGTGTTTGAAAATATCAATTATAAATTAACCCTGACGGAAATGGCTAACTATCCCGTTTTAATGAGCTCATTAGGTATTACCGAAGAGGATATCAAGGAGGAATCGGAACTTATTTTTCCCCCAGGAGAAATGGTACATCACTTGGGTGAATACAATTTTCATAAAAAAATCAGATCACTAAAAATAGACTGCGTAAAATGAGCTTCACACTTTATGTGACATATGCGTCGAGTGTGTTAGATTCAGGCATTTCGTTTCCCTCTCCTGAAGGAGAGGGATAATGCTGTGCAATACATGGCCTTACCTTTTGTTCATCAGTCCTTAATTGTCTACCGATAACTGTTCAATAGTCAATTCCCACCTTCCAATAGCCGCTGTGGTATCGAAAACCGGTTGAATGTTTTATAGCGGAAAACCGGTATCAACCTTTACAATAAACAGTTTTGATATTCCTTGGTGTCAGCCCGTGCTGGAACGATTATTTCAACTATCATCAAACAAGACCTCGGTAAAAACCGAATTGATCGCCGGCGCTACGACGTTTATCGCCACGATGTATATCGTTATCGTCAACCCGATGATTCTCAGTCAGGCCGGTATGCGTTATGAGGCGGTCCTGACGGCAACGATTATTGTCTGTGTGTTTTCATCGATAATGATGGGAGTGTATGCCAATAATCCGATTGTCGTTGCACCGGGTATGGGCATCAATGCCTTTTTTACCTACTCGATCGTGTTAGGCCAGGGTATCGCCGTGGATATTGCTCTAGGTGCCGTCTTTTGGAGCGGAATGATTTTTCTGTTGCTTTCGGTACTCCGTATACGAACTTATATTCTCAAGGCAATACCGGCATCGGTGCGCTACGGCAGTGCGGCCGGAATCGGTTTATTCATAGCGTTAATCGGTTTTGTCAATGCCGGTTTTATTACTGCCAAAACACCGCTTATCGGTTTGGGCGAGATGAACAGCCTGACGATAACCTTTGCATTGGGCGTTTTCATTACCTCGTTGCTGGTCATCGCAAGAGTTCAGGGAGCATTGCTATTGGGGGTCATGATTACCACGCTGCTTGCTTATCCGATCGGACGCTGGTACGGCGATGCGTCTGCGGTTAATTTCGGCAACCCGGTGCTGGTCGAACCGGGTGAATTCATTTCCATGCCGGATTTCAGTTATATTTTTAACCTGAAATTGGTCGAGTCACTGCAATTGGCAATTCTTCCCGCCGCATTCGGATTGTTATTTACCGATATGTTTGACAGTATTTCCACTTTTGTCGGTGTTGCCGAAGCGGGGGATCTCAAACAGCAAAACGGCGATCCCAGGAACATTGAAAAATCAATGATTGCCGATTCATTCGCCACGATTATTGCCGGCTTGTCAGGGTCCAGTCCCGGCACCGCCTATATCGAATCGGCATCGGGTATTCAGGCCGGAGGCAGGACCGGTTTAACCGCGGTATTTGCCGGTATTTTGTTTATTCCGTTATTATTCTTCGCTCCGGTGATCAAAATCGTTCCTGCTATTGCCACCGCGCCGGTATTGGTGATCGTCGGCGTTTATATGATGGGCGCCTGTACCAAAATAGCATGGGACGATTTTTCGGATGCGATTCCCGCTTTTCTGTCGCTGATTCTGATTCCGTTGACTTATTCCATTACCCAGGGGCTGATTTGGGGCTTGTTGATGTATACTTTTCTTAAGGCGGTAAAAGGGCAATTTAACGCAATTCCGAAAACATTGCTGATTATTAATCTTTTTTCCATGTTGCTGCTTTGGCTGGAGGCGCAATAAGCATTTTAACGGTTACGGTATGTCTGCATATTGTTGCCTTCAAAATCCTTGTAACGTTATGTTGTAAAAAGATTAATGACTTGGCTGCTGTTGGTTTTGTTGTCGGTATGCGTCCGCCCGGCCCTGTTCATAAGCGTTTTGTTCCGCTTCTTTATGCTTACCGAATAAATATCCGCCAACCGTACCGGCTGCGGCGCCTATAGCAGCCCCCATCCCGGCATTGCCGGCAATTGCCCCGATAATCGCACCGGCTCCGGCACCCCCGAGAGCACCGGTGGCTGTCCGCTGTTCGGTTTGAGACATGTTAGCGCAGCCGTATAAACCGAGGGTGATTGCTAAAATGAAAATTGTCGTAAGTTTATGCATTGTCCGCACCTCTGTCCGGAAAAAATATCAGTTTTTGCAAGGCCATTTTTCAATGAGAGCCCTAAATTGTGTCTCCACAGGGGGTTCTCCTAAAAGCTTCGGGTGCGCCTGCATCCAGGAAACGACATATTTTATCGCTTCATTACGCGTCACTCCCGAATCGGGCAAACATACTAAAGGTTTTCCACCGGGGCCTCTATGTTCTGCCTCGTGGTACTGATATGCCCCGACAAGATAACCATAGCAAAAATGGATGGCTTCTTTGTAATAAGTATCGGATGCCGTGGCAGTGCATAGGTCAACCAAGTCGCGAGTTGTTTTTACTTCAAAATCTTGTTTAGTTACCGTCGCGGTGGCGATACCAGGAATAAACAGGCTAACCAATAATAATGTGAAATACTGATGGTTCATAGGAAATACCCTGTTCTTGGAAAGGACTAGACCGATAATAGCAGAAACTAAAGGAAACGCCAAAATTTACGGGTTTTCATCTACTGAAATGGGCAAGCTTTTCAATTTCCTCGGTTTTAGGCAAATCAACACCGACACTGACCACAAAGCTGGAAACTTCTTCCAGGTCCATATGGGACTTGACCACCTTCGATTGATGTACGACAAGGGTGAAACCCGAGGTGGGGTTAGGTGAGGTCGGCACATAAATAACCAGCATTTCACCAACCTTGTTGGTCACGTAGCCCGGTACCCAGAGGCCGTCTTTCGGATACTCGATAAAAACAATTTCTTTGGCTTTGCTTTCTTCGTGGCTGCTTAACAACTCCACCAGTTTTTTAGTGACTCTGTAAATGGTGCTGATGATCGGGATTCGATCGATTACCGACTCGAAGTGGTGCAGTGCCCATAGTTTTTGCGCGGTACTGATCCGGTAACCGATATAGGCGAATACCATAAAAGAAAGTGCGAAAGCAAGAACGGTAATCCAGATATTATTCGAATAGCCGTAGATATTGATTAAAAAAGTCCTGAGTCCTTCCTCTAAAAATAGCAGGATTTGTAAAATGATAACGACCGGTATGACCGACAAAATTCCGACGATAAAATATTTGAAACTGGATTTTATTAGGTCAAACATAATGTTAACTCCTGGCGATAATATAAAAATGTTGAGAAAGAACCTCATGGCTGAGGTCGCCATTACCGATGGCCATGCGGCCCTGACGAAGCGGGGTAATTATTAAGCGGTACGACTTTATTGACAGTCAACTGATACTGTAAATTTGTTTCCGATTTGATAGCCACTGCGGCAATATGGTTGGCGGAAAGTTTAAAACGCCAGAAATGCCAGTAGTCCGGATTATCCTGCAATGAGGCGTCAAAGCTTATGCGGGCGCTTTGGTCTTGATCAATATCGAAACTGAATTGATCTAACGGCAGTGACAGGCCCATGCCGCGCGCTTTAATATAAGCTTCTTTCAGTGTCCAAAAATCAAAAAAACGCTGTTTTCGTTCGCCGGCTGCAGTTTTATAAAGAGCATCGATTTCCCGGCCTGAGAAAAAGCGTTCGGCAATTTCAAGTGTTGCGTTGTTTCTTTGCAGGTTCTCCACATCGACGCCGATATCGGCATCCAATACGATACCGCACATTATCAAGCCGTCGGTATGCGAGATGTTAAATCGTAAAGACGGTTCATTGTGCTCTTTTATGATTTCCGGTCTGCCATAACGGTTTGCCGAAAATCGCCAGTTCCGGGGATGCTTTTCAACATAGAGGGATAAACTGCTGCGGATCAAGGCCCTGGTAACCAGATATTGGTGCTTGTGTTCGGCAAAATGAAAGCGCTGCCAGCGGGCCGATTCTTCGGCATTGAGCAGTGATTGATACTGTGACAGCAGCAACGGATCATTAATTTCGTCCGGGCAGGCTAGATAAAGGTGGATAGTGCCCGGGGCGAGGTTCATGTTCATATGAAATCGATATGTTCTACCAGATCCAGCGTCGACATGCTTCGGCAATGCCCTGTCCTGACAGAGTATTTGCCGGTAAGCCCGAATATTACGTGTTTCATCTTGAAAATATGCAAAAACAAGCAAGCGACACGGGATTATACCTAATATTCTGTTTCCACGGCGGAATTGTCGTCAGAGATTCATACGGAACTGTTAACCTCAACCAGCACTGAATGAAATTAATTAAACTATGTTAAATAACACATTTTTGCTGTGGCATATAACTCAGTTAAGTTGTAACCTGCTTATGATACGGATTTAATGTAAGACCGTTGCAGCAAAAATAAGTCATTTAACATAAAATTTTTTGGGATGGGAAAAATCAAACGGGTTCCTATCGAATAATTATCGGCAAACCAGCTGTGAATAACAAGACTCCGACAACCCTATTGTAAATTTGCTGACATTCCGTATTAGCTGCCATCCACTTTCATCCTTTTTCCGGCCAGTGAGTTAAGACTGTCAACTTCAAGTGGCCTGTGCGTCTTAATTACTAGTATTTCGCATTACGGAACAATAAATTAAAAAAATTTTCTCGTATTGGTGTGAGATGGGTCTGCGACCGATTCCCGGTGCCGGGTTCATGTGCCTGCAATTTTGCGCAGGCTTGTATCATTGGAAAAAGTATTAAAAGGCTATCACTCACCTATGCACGTGAGTATTTGGCATGTTTAATGCTGCATATGAGATTGTCTAAACAAAAACGAGAATAAGTATTAATTAATATATTTTAATGTTTTTGGAAGAATAAAATTTAAAATAACAACATCCTTAAGGAGGACATATGGTGAGTAGTTTATCTTTAAAAAAATTGGCGCTATGTTCATTAGCGACTGCAATGTTTGCGGCCGGGCAGGGAGTTTTTGCCCATACCAGGCTGCAGACACCGACCATTGATGAGAATACCAGGGTGTATAATAACACGGTAATTTCACACGGTTGTAAGGAACCGGATACCGGGGAGGCTGATATCACTACTATCGGTACCGTTGTGGTTTTTCCGGACGGTGTCGACTCAAGCATTACTGTGGACGGTGAAGCGAGTGCGGATCCGCTTTCCGATTTCGTAGCCAATTGGGGTGGTAAGGTAGGGAAAATTCAAAATAAAGATCTCTTCGAATTAGAGGACGTTATTACCGATCCTTTGGGCAATGTACTTGGCTTTTGGGCTGGTGGCAGTCCCGGAAGACATGGGCATTTGCTCGGTTTGGTTCCCTTCAGGACCGATGCCATTATTATTGAGCCGACGTCCTGCGCTCAGACCGTGAAATTCATTGTGTCAATCGCCGACGTGTGTAAACTCACCAATATTGCCGGTTTTGCCGATGATACGGTCATGTTGTGGACACCGGCAGTCGGCTCCAATTTCGATGGTACTCCCGACCTTAATGGCTATAACTCACCGGCTTCGCTAACCATTAAACGGACCAGTGATCTTCCGGAATCATGCGGTGGGGAAGGCGTCGACGTCGTGGTGACGCCTTCCGCAGCACAGTTGAATCGTGATATGCCGGTTGAATATAATGGTGTCCAAATCTGGCCGTTGCCGTAGGATCGGTAGGGAAATAGCGTTTCGTCCTTGCCGGTGCAGTGATCGTAAAGCCCGGCAAATTACGACGCAATGACTGAAAAACTAGCAGAGTTGATTGTGGTTGACAGGGAGGTTCCATGATCTTTACGCGGTTGGCATTTCGGGTATATTCAACTGACGCCGTTTTCCGAAACAAAACATCATGGTAATATACAAAGTTTAACTCGCCTCTGGCCGTGCTGTTGCACGAGGATGTAACTATGAAACGAAACTATTTTAAAAAAATTTTAATATCGGCATCGATGTTGGCGCTCTTCGGGCATGCTGCCGTTCTACAGGCCCATAGCGGAGGGGCGACACTGGGGGCGGACGGCACGAATCCCCATGCAACGGCGCTTGCCGACGTTACTTGCTTTGATGATAGTGGAACAGGCGATTTTGAACCCCATCATCTGATCGCCGAGATTAAGGACAAGTCCGAGCCGGTGCCAGGTCTTTTGCTCAGTCTGCAGATTTACAAAGGACAGCACGCGACTAGCACCACCGATACGATTTCGGGGGATGCGGACTATAGCGATCCGGTGGTGCTTGCCGCAGGTCCCGGTGTCTACCGGTTGATTGCCGATAAAACCGACGCAGGCGCAAGAGCTTTTGAGGTCACCTGGCATTGTGAAACGATCGACAATATTCATACCGGCACCTCGATTACTGTGCGGCAATTCCAATAAAATTACGAAGTGGGCTTGCACCTACCGATCCGGGTGCTGCTCCACTGCTGGTAATTAAGAAAACAAGAATAAGGCAGGTTGTGCTCTGATTGTCGCTACAGTTATACATAACATAGTAACAATCGCTTGAATCGTCAGCACCGGGAGACTGCCGGGAAACAAAAAAATGCAGCGTGTTATTCGCCGCGTGATATTGACAAATCTTATGCTAAATCAGCGAATTATTATCCTTTTCTTAGGGCTGCTGGCATTGAACGCTGTCCAATCGGCAGAAATAGGCAACAGGCCGGCTTCCTGCACGTTGAAATCGATGGACGGTGCAGACAGCTACGATTTTCAGCAATTTCAAGGCAAAGTCGTATACGTCGATTTTTGGGCTTCGTGGTGCCCATCCTGCGCTAAATCCTTTCCGTTCCTGAATGAGTTGCAGCACGATTTGAAGGGCCGGGGTTTGCAGATTTTGGGGGTGAATCTGGATGAAGTGCGCGACGATGCCGTGAATTTTTTGAACAAATTTCCTGCCCATTTTACCGTCGTAGTCGATTCGGATCAGCGGTGTGCTGAGGATTTTGATGTGCAGGCCATGCCTTCCTCCTATTTGATCGACCGCAATGGCATTATCCGGCATGTGCATCTGGGATTTCGAGGCGGAGAGACCAAAGAACTTAGAGAGCTGATTGAGCAGCTTTTGGCCGAAAGCGCTAAGGAAAGTTAGTCAGGTTTGCCAGACAGTTGAGTAACTTTTTGAATGAAATCAGCTAAACTGATGCCGGCTATGCTGTTGGGCGTGGCGGCAGTTTGTGTGCCAAGTTGTGCCGATGTGGCCCCCTGGCAGCGCGGTATTCTCGCCAAACCGCAAATGGCGCCGGAACCCTACCCGATGCAAGGCGCATTGCGGTCCCATATCTACGGCAGCCGAGAGGCCGGGGCGAGTGGTCACACGGCGGGAGGCGGCGGTGGCTGCGGCTGTTATTAAACCGAACGCAGTGCCGGGCGATGTAAAATTTCAACGTGTTTCGGAATTAAACGGTATCAGCCGGCAATGTTCCGGGCGAAACAAGCATTGCACCTCCGGATTGCAGGCGACCGGTACGATCAGTGCCTCGTTGCAGGCTTTAACCTCTGCGGCATTGGTGTTACCGGGTCTGATTGCTTCTCCGGTAAAGGCCGAAGAAACCAATGTGGCCGGTTTTCAATACAGTCATTATCAGGAAGGCAAGCGTAATCTGTACAATGTGCCGAATAACCTGGATCCGATCGCCGTGGATAGTATTTATGGCAGCGCCAGTTTGACGCTGGCCGACCGCATAAAATTCGCCTTTAATTATATCCAGGACACTTGGTCCGGCGCCACGCCGGTAACCACTGCGCCGCTGCTTGCCGGCGGCAACCGCCCTATTCAGGAAAATTCCCCTTCCGGCTTGATCACCGTCGGGGCGTCGCCGTTAATCAACACGCAAGTATTGCTGGATTCGGGGTTAAATCCGGTCAGATTGGACCCCTCAACCAGGGAAATAACCTTCATCGAAAACCAGCCGGTACATATAATGGCCTCTGCCTCTCCTGAAACGCGCAAACAGGGCGATTTCCATTTGAGTTACGAATGGGATGAAATGGTACTCGGTGTAGGCGGCGGCGTTTCGTTGGAAAACGACTATGAATCCCGCTTCGGCAATTTGAGCGGGCACTGGGACTTCAACAAGAAACTGACCGGCATCGATCTTGGCCTGAGTTACACCAATAGCGATGTCTCGGCGATCCTCGATCATGATGCGGCACCCTACATTACCAAAACGGCCTTCAAAGACCAAATAGAGAATATAGGCGGATCGGAGGTATTCTTCGGCAACCGGCAGGAGTGGGCGACCAATTTGGGAATGACGCAAATATTGAGCAAGGATTCGTTAGTCGAAACCTCGGTCGGGTACACTCGCAGTACCGGCTATCTTTCAAATCCCTACAAGGTGACGACGGTGGTATTCGTCGACCCTGAATCCATCAGTTCGGATCCGGACGCTGTCGTTTCGGGAAACCTCAGGGCCTTGCTGGAACAACGGCCGAACGAGCGCAACCAGTGGGATTTCGGAGCGCACTATGTGCAGCATATTGCTAATATTGATGCGGCGGTGCATTTGAAATACCATTTTTCCCATGATGATTGGGACATTAATGCCCATACCTTTGAGGCGGATTGGATTCAGCCGCTCGGCAACGGATGGACCATTGCGCCCAGGATTCGCTACTACTCGCAAAGTGCCGCCGATTTTTATCGGCCCTATTTGGTTACTGAACAGGCCTTCAGTAAAAATGCCGTAGACGAGAACGGCAGGGAAATTTGGGTGGATGCCTCTAACCCGGACAACGGTGTTGAATATTTCCGGGATGAGAACTTTAACCTGGTTGATGTCGACGGCAATTTTGTCGATGAAAGCACAGTCAATGTACAAAACAAACGGGTAGCTTTCGACGCAAGTAAATTGCCGGCCCACTTCTCCAGCGACCACCGGCTGTCAGGTTTCGGGGCCCTAAGCGGCGGTGTCACGGTCAGTAAACAATTTGCCAGAGGCGTCAACGTGGAACTCGGCTTTGAATATTACACCCATCAGGGATCGTTAAAACTGGGGGGCGGCGGCGAAGGAAATTATTCCGATTTTGATTATTATGTCGCCAATGCAACACTCAAAGTCGATTTGGCATCATTAAGCCGGTTCGGGGGGCATGGCGGACATGGGGGGCATGACCATGCAGCTCATGCGCATCATATAGGCAATATCCCGGCCGGCATCATGTTCGGGCATATGATGTCCAAGGCCGATGACTTCATGGTCGGCTACCGCTTCATGCACAGCCGCAAATCCGGGGATACGCTGCACGGCACGGAACCGGCCTCCGACCAAGCGATCGTCGCTAATGGCTGCAGCGATACGATTCAATGCCGATTTACCCCTACGTATATGGAGATGGGGATGCACATGATCAACATCATGTATGCACCGACCGATTGGTTGAACCTGATGCTGATGCCGTCATTCGTCGATGCGGAGATGAATCTGCGCGAGCTTGCCGGCAGGCCCCCGCCGGTGCCTGAAGTTCACGAGCATACCGGCATAGCGGGGCACGCCACGGGCGGCGTCGGCGATACTTCGATGACTGCGTTGATCAAGCTGTTCGATACGCCGGGACATCATTTGCATATGGGCTTGGGAATCAGTGCGCCGACCGGCGATTCAGATTTGCAGTTCCGCCGCATTGCCCAAGAGGACGGCGGGTTCGTTCACTTCGGCATGCAAACGGGCAGCGGTACTTGGGATTTTTTGCCCAGTCTCACGTACACCGGTACCCTGGACAAATGGGGTTGGGGGATTCAACTGAGCGGCGTCAAGCGTCTTGAGGATGCAAATGATTCGGGTTATCGGCTCGGCGACATTTTTCAATCCACCGCCTGGGGCAGCTATAACCTGACCAATTGGTTAACGGCTTCGGTGCGCGGAATTTATAAGCTGCAAGGCTCTATCAAAGGTGATTTTAACGGCTTTAACGGCAAGTCGGGGCCGATGGATTATCCTGCCAACTATGGCGGACAGTATTGGGACTTGGGCATGGGGCTGAGTGCTACCGTGCCATCCGGCGACCTGGCGGGTAACACGTTGAGCTTCGAGTGGCTGCAACCGTTAATGGACGATGTCAACGGCTACCAGCTTGAACGGGACGGCGCGCTGGCCGCGTCCTGGAGCTATGCGTTTTGAATGACGTCGATTTTGACTGCGAAAAAATTGAACTATTACCGATTTGCCTTCAAGGCAATGGGTACGCCTTGCGAAATTCAGCTGTTTGCTGAAACGCGTACCCAAGCTAAACAAGCTAGCGACATCGTGACTAACGATGTCAAGCGCCTGGAACTGCGTTATTCGCGTTACCGCAACGACAGTTTTCTGGCCGAGATCAACCGTACCGCAGCGGTCGGCGGCAGCATTACGGTCGATGAGGAAACCGCGGGGCTGTTGAATTACGCAGCAACTTGCTATGAACAGAGCGGCGGCTTATTCGATATTACCTCCGGCATATTACGCAGGGCGTGGCGATTTGATTCCGGGGTGTTGCCCGACGATGCGCAAATCAGCCATTTATTGGAAAAAATCGGTTGGGATAGGCTGTGTTGGACGCCGCCGCTCCTCGCATTTCCGGTTCCCGGTATGGAAATCGATTTCGGCGGCGTGGTTAAGGAATATGCCGTCGATCGGGCCGCGACGCTGTGCCGGCAGGCCGGGATCGCCTACGGGGTGGTCAATTTGGGCGGTGATATCCGGATTATCGGCCCACGTGCGGACGGCAGTCCGTGGCGGATCGGAATCCGCCATCCGCGGCAACGGCAAGGTGTGCTCCAGACTCTGCCGTTGCATGGCGGAGCGCTTGCCAGCAGCGGCGACTACGAGCGGTGCATTGTGCTTGATCATATCCGTTACGGCCATGTACTGAACCCCAAAACCGGCTGGCCGGTACGGCATATGGCGTCGGTCACCGTGGTCGGCGAGTTGTGCGTGGTGGCGGGCAGCGCTTCAACCATTGCCATGCTGAAAGAGGAGGATGGCCCGGCTTGGCTGGAGAGCCTGGGTTTACCGCACTTATGGGTCGATGTGCACGGATCCGTCGGCGGCTCGCTGGCCGGCATTGAGCAATGAGAGAGTACGAGAAAATGAACAACACGTTGAACGTTTTAGGCCGGGCGGGACTTTATCTGACCGTTTTTTCAACCGGGGCAGCAGTGATGGTGATCGAACTTTTGGGTACCCGGCTGATCGCGCCGTTTTACGGCACCAGTCTGTATGTCTGGTCGTCGCTGATTTCGGTCACCATGATCGCACTTGCGGCGGGTTATTTTGTCGGCGGCAGATGGGCGGATCGGGCCAAGCGTACCGGGCTGTCCCTGATTATTGCGCTCGCCGCGGTTTTAACCTTGCTGATTCCATGGGCGACCCGCCCCGTGCTGCTGGCAACCGATCCGCTGGGACTGCGTGCCGGTGCTTTTGTCAGCGCGCTGCTGCTGTTCTCTCCCAGCCTGACTCTGCTTGGCATGGTCGGGCCGTTTGCGATCAAAATGGCGACCTTGCGGCTGGATGGCGTCGGCTCTAGCGCAGGATCAATTTATGCCGTCAGCACCATGGGCAGCGTTATCGGCACTTTGCTGCTCGGCTTTTTTTTGTTTCCGGTATTGGGTTCCCGTGAAATCCTGGTCGGTCTCGGCGTACTGCTGTTGTTGCTGGCGCTGGCGGTTGCCGTTTATGAACAAAAAAAGCTGGGTATACCCATGGCGATGCTGCCCAACCTGTTAATTGCTGCGATCGGGTTAAGCCTGTTACCGCAAATAGTCGGCGCCGGGCATGCTTATATGGGAGGGGATACCTTCCACATTCGCTCCGAACGCGAGAGCTTGTACGGTTGGGTACGGGTGATTGATCAACCGCAACGCGATCTGCGTTTCCTGACCTCTGATGCCTCAATGATCGGCGCCGCGAGTTTATCGAAACAGGTCAGCCTGCTCAGCTATCAAAATATCGTCGGTCTGATTCCGGCGCTCGTGCCGCACATGTCGCGTGCGCTAATTATTGGCCTCGGTGCAGGACATATGGCGAACACGCTGCGTGAACGATTCGGTATGGTGACCGATACCCTGGAAATCGATCCGGCCGTTGCCGAGGCGGCAGTTGACTATTTCGGCTTCAGACCCAGCGGAAAGGCGATTGTCGGCGATGCGCGCTATCAAATCCGGCATTTGCAAGGTCCCTATGACCTGATTATCCACGATTGTTTTACCGGTGGCAGCGAGCCGGCGCATTTGTTAACGGTTGAAACGCTGCTGCAATTGCGCAGTT
>JBNLCC010000133.1:0-16622 GCA_050303615.1 Methylococcaceae bacterium
TTGCAGAACTGCCTTCTTGGACATTAATAAAAAATAAATAACCTTCAATATTTACAGCCCATTCAAAAAAGAAATTATCGGAAATAATCGGAGGCATATATGGTCCGCCCCGTATTGCAAGAAAAAATTCGCTTGTGCCACAAAGAAAATAATGCGTCCATATATCCGGCCTTGAAATGAGGTGCGGCTTACCGACCTCCGGACCTGATGGACTTCGCGCATCCCCACCTCATCAGAGTAGCGGCTTCAAGTGAGCCCGAGACCCCGGCAGGTTCTTTGGAATGCAGGTGTTACCTTTTATGCCATCGCGTGAACTTTATCTCCGTAATTTGTTGCTGAACGGTTGCCCGTTTCGTTACCTCAATAACGCCTCTCTTTTCGCTCTAATGCTGCTTTCGGTGTTAGCTTAATGCAGGATTTTCGCATCGTCCGTTCATCCTGTGGCCGCCCGGCAATTTTCTTTGCGGGTTAATAACGCCCAGGCAATCCGCGCATTCTTGTTGGCGACAGCGACATTGGCAATGTTTTTGCCGCGCCGGCGCTTGATGTTGTCGATCCAGCGATTGCGCGGATCTTGATACTTGTACGCTACCCGCGCAACCGAGCGCCCGCCGTGAATCAGCAAGGTACGCAGGTAGGTATCGCCCCGCTTGCTGATGCCCTAATAACGTCGGCTTACCGCCGGTGGAATACTGCGGGAGTACCAGTCCTAGCCAGGCTGCCAGTTCCCGGTCGTTGTTAAAAGCGGTGATGTCACCGACTGCTGCAATTAACGCGGTAGCGGTCAACAGGCCCACCCCCGGAATGGTCAACAGCCGTTGGCAATCTTCACGTTGGGCACAGATGGCGGCTAATTTCCGTTCAGTGGCTGCAATCCGCTGATCTAAATGCACCATTTCGTCATAGAGTTCACTGAGCATTTCCCGGAATAAACGCGATAAACTATTCTCCGCATTTTCAAGCAGTAACGGCAGCGCCTTTCTGACCTGATTGACGCCCTTGGGAATAACGATGCCGTATTCTGATAATAGTCCGCGTACCTGATTGGCCTGTGCGGTGCGCCGGGCCACCCACTGGCTACGCACCCGGTGCAGGCTTTGAAGATCCTGCTGCTCAACGCGCTTGCCCGGCACAAAACGCATGCCGGGACGCTGCACCGCTTCACAGATCGCTTCAGCATCGGCGGCGTCGTTTTTGTTGGATTTGACGTAAGGCTTGACAAATTGCGGCGCCATCATGCGCACGGTGTGCCCGAATTCGGTAAACCGGCGTACCCAATGATGTGCGCCGCCGCACGCTTCGAGCCCGATCAGACAGGGCGGCAGATTGGCGATGAAGGGGGTTAACTGCTAGCGGCTCATCTTATTGCTGAGCACTTTATGCCCTTGCGGCATCCACACCGTATCGGTGAAAGCTCTGTTTGGCCAAATCGATTCCCAATACTTTGATCACGTTTGATTCTGATTTTTGGATTACGTTATCATGTTTTATGGTCTGGTCTCCTTCTGTTTTGATGGTTGTTTCAAAATTACCATCGTGGCCCTATTGAGGCCGTTTGGGAAGTGGGACGGACCATTCCATTAGTGTAAAATATACGGGTGATTTCGTTAGGCCTTGCAATTTTGTAGCCTTTTAAAATCCTTGAAAATTATCTGCCAAACTAAGAAAGCGGATTCTGCCAGCAAGCCAAGTTGTTTTGAGCAGCCAAGAAATTATACCTTTATAAACAATATACGGGTGGGTGGCTAAACCTTGGAGCTGCTACGTGGCTCCCTCCCTTCCGGGACTCTCACCCGGCAAGAAGCGCCAAGCTTCGCTTGGCGCACTAACCTTATTCGTTAAAGCAAATGAAATACTGTAACATCCAGCGATTTCCAATAGAATCGCTACAGGCGTTTGTAATCGCCTTTTGGTTGAATTCTGGCGATTTTCAAAGCGAACCCGTCCTCCTCTACTATATGTAAATCCTTTAACTTATTATAAAACCAAGCGGGCCACCCTTTGAATATTTTCCCAGGTATGTCCACTAAAAATGTTGCCGGCCATTTCACCAGTAGCAGCGTGGCCCATCGGTAATACCGCCTCTGTGAATCATGTTGAACCGAGGGGCTTGAGGATTTAGGTACCAGACTTTTAAGTCCCTTGGAATCAGCGTGCTGCGCCATCCAGTTTAAGGTAGAATCGGACAAACCGGTTTCCTTATACCCGCCTCCCACATCGGAATGCACACCCGGAAACCATTTCTCTACGAAATCTTTTGGCTTTTGGGTCGGTTGTAACTTCCAGAGCGTGGGACGAAACGGCCAACGGTGTTCGTCCATAGATACAGCGTGACTAGCGCTTTGTATCGTGTCGCTCAGTTTGATATCGTGAAAGCGGCAGCCGAATATTTTGTCGGAAAGGTAACCTAATAATAGTCCGTAGGGAGCCCCTAAAGCACCTACTGTATCCCAAACCCCAAGAAAAGTGATCTTTTCTTTTCCGTAGGTATAATTATCGCGGAACGACTTGGCTTTTAGGCCCTTTGTAGGATGCCAGTCTATGGATTTATCCTTGTATCTATCATAAACTTCGTTAATCCTGTTGAAATGCTCCCTTTTTAGAATACCCATGTTATTGATAAGTCCAGCCAAAGAGCGGGCGGTGTAGGCTCCGCGACTAAAGCCAAATAAGTAAATGTCGTCACCAGGCTCATAATTACTACATAAAAATTTGTAACCATCCTTTATGTTTTCCGATATGCCAAAACCGAAAGCCCCACCGATCACCTTATCGTACCAATGGGTACCAACGCCTTGAATATAATATGCGATTTGAGGAATTCCGTTATTCTCATGGCTGGTCGCTTCGAAAAGCTTAGCCACGTTAGTTGGATTTTTATCCGGCTCATTCCATGTGCCATCACAGAATACTGCTAGCTTCTTTTTCATAATCCCCCCCATTTACTAATTTTTTAATCCCCCGTTGAGTCGGATTCTCATCTTGACTTTACCAACGTTCTGGAAAATTGAGAAAACCGCATAACGAATTGAAATGCTTCATCATATCTTGCGACCCTTAACGACAAGAATCTGCCCATTTTCTCGCTTGGTCATCAGGTAGTTCAGTAGTAGGGCTAGTGCGACCAGTTGCTTGTGCTTCCAGAAAAGGCAGGTATTGCCCGTGTTGCTCTGCTAAGAAGCCTACCCTTTTTGAGGCCTCTATTTCATTGATCTTCTGGTATGTAGACTTCAGCCGTTCTGAGTAAAAGCCGCTTGTCAAGTCAGGCTGTTGGACGGGCCTTCCGTCGTTTCCAACAAACATCAACTTGCCCACCGGGACAAAGGTAATATTGTTATTGGCTATTCGCTTTGACAGCCATTCCGGTAACCTCAGCTTATCCGCGAGAGAGAGAAGGGCTGCGTATGTCACTTGCCCCAAAGGTACAAACGGAACCGCATCATATTGGTATTCAAACCGCCATATGGGGGCGGTCAGGGCTTGGTTGTCAGCCTTGCCTTTTGCTGTGAAAAATCTTGGCGCTTCAAAGGTATAAGTAACGATATTGCCCTTGAAGTCTTGCTTGAAATCTACAGCCGCACCTTGCGCCAACGCCCCGCCCTTGCTATGCCCTGTGATGTACAGCGTTTTTCCGGTTTGCTTGACGAACCGCTGCCATACGTTTTGGTTTTGTTTGATTCTCAGCCGCATGGCTTGGAGGGATTCATTAAAACCTGTATGCCTGCCAGTGGGATATGGGTTTCCATTCAGAAGATTCCGGACATCTGTCAGTTTAGCGTCGTTAAACCAGTCATTAGCCGATTTGTATGAATACAAGAAGCCGTCGGGGTCCGAAAAGTCGAATACGGACGGAGGCAGCGTTCCTCGAAAGGCGATGATCGCGCCTTTCGGAATTTCTACCAAGATCGCCGCGTTGATTCCCTTGCTTTTACTATCGGCATCACAGTCGGTAAAAACCTCCACAGAGTCGACGTGCAACCCTGATAGAGCCTTCAAGATATCCGGATTTCTGTCTGCCGCAGCCGCGAGGCAATGAGTCACCTCGGTCTTGTCTTTCTCCTTTCCCATGGCTTTATAAGAGCAATTGGAAGCAACCGCCAGCATATAAGCGGTGGCGTTATCCCAGTCATTGCTGCTGGCTGTGGCTGGCAAAACATAAGCGGCGCAAAGCATGACAGCCAAAGGAATTTTTGTTTGCATGGTTGTGCCCTCCTAAAATTGAGTAAAGACACAGACAAGGTTGGCTTGCCTAACAATTTATTATTTAAGTCTGTTCATCTTACTCTTATAATTAGTAACTAACAAATAATATCATTCCAGGCCTTATTTTACTAAATCGACGCGCATCCCCGTTTCATCAGAGTAGCGGCTTCATATGAGCCCGAGGCCCCGTCAGGTTCTTTGGGATGCAGGTGTTACCTTTTATGCCATCACGTCAATTTGATAATCTGAGTCAGTGTAAAATATACGGGTGACTTTGTTGGATCTTGCAACTTTGTAGCCTTTAAAATCCCTGAAAATTTTCTGCCAAACGAAAAAAGCGGATTCTGCCAGCGAGCCAAGGCGTTTTGAGCAGTTAATAAAGTATTTAAAAAATTTTGCTAGTACTGTCGATTTTTGGCCAGATTGTTCGACTATTGGGTGAGAGTCAGGCAACACTGAAGGCCAGACGGGCCAGAATGATAGTTATTGACGGAGCATAGTCACATGAAATACGTATGTTTAGGATTCATCGGCGAATCGAAATTTGAAGATATGCCGCAGCAACAGGTTATATCAACTTGGCAGGCAGATTTGCCCGGGAATCCATAGTTAGCTCAACCGGCTTGCCCGAAGACTGTTTCAGGAGAAATTATGACACAGTATCTGGTTGCTATTCACCACCCTGATGACTACGATCCGGCCGTCGCAGAGGACGAAGCGATATTCCGCGATATCGATGCGCTCAACGACGAAATGAAGGCCGCTGGTGTCAGGATTTTCGTTGGCGGACTGCGCCCGGCAAGCAATGCAAGGTCTCTGCGGGCGCAGCCCGATGGTGTGGTGCTCATCACCGACGGGCCGTATCTGGAGACCAAGGAGCAGGTGGGCGGTTTTTGGGTGCTGGAAGCCGTTGACCTGGAAGAGGCGCTGGAATGGGGGCGCAAGGCCGCCGTCGCCTGCCGTGCGCCGGTCGAGGTGCGCCCGTTTCACTGATGGAGGACCCGACGGAAGCAGCTGAATGGCATGGACGTAGCGCAGATCGAGGTGATCTTTCGTGTCGCGAGTACGGCTGCACCGCGGCGCAGAGCGCTTTTGCGCGGGTGCTGCAGGTCCTGCGCACAGCAGGGCATAAAACTGAGGCCGAACGGGAGACCCCGCTCGTCTCTTACAAATAGCGAGCTAACTCGCCGCTCAAGCACTAGCAGTCAATAAACAACAAAAAGGAGATGAACGAAATGAGAACATTTACGCACGAGAGAAATATTGCTGCATTGTCAAAAGAGATATTTAGCGAAGAAGTGGCTAAGAATATGGCCCCTATTATTAAGCCGGCAAATGAACGGGTTCCGGATAAACTCCGGGCTGTGGTTATAAACGCCTAACAATCGCGTGGTGAAGAGGTGACATGATGAAGCAAGCAAAGAACACAATTTGCCTTTGGTATGACGGCGACGCCGAAGAGGCGGCACGTTTCTATGCGAAGACCTTCCCCGATTCATCTATTGGTGTGATACATCGTGCACCGGGAGACTTTCCATCCGGAAAGCAAGGGGATGTTTTGACTGTCGAGTTTACTGTCATGGGAATTCCCTGTCTCGGACTCAATGGCGGGCCCAACTTTAAGCACAACGAAGCGTTCTCTTTTCAGGTTGCAACCTCTGATCAGGCAGAAACTGATCGTTATTGGAGTGCGATTGTGGGCAACGGGGGAGAAGAGAGCGCGTGTGGCTGGTGCAAAGACAAATGGGGCCTCTCCTGGCAGATCATTCCACTGGCTTTGACGGAAGCGATAACCGGTCCTGATCGCGCTGCTGCCAAACGTGCGTTCGATACAATGATGCAGATGAGGAAGATCGACATCGCGGCTATCCAGGCGGCGCGCTATGGTTGAAGTGACATGATGACTTCAACAGAAACCAAAAGTGCGCTAGTGGTGATCGATGCTCAGGTCGGGGTACTTGCTGCCGTTTGGGATTTGACGCGCACCGCCGGCAACATCGAGACTTTGGTTGGTAAAGCGAGAAGTTCCGGTACTCCGGTGTTGTGGGTTCAACACTCGGATCAGGAGCTCAAGTATGGGTCAGACCTCTGGAAGTTGTCCCCAAACTTTCAACCGGAGCCAGCCGACGCCGTCATACACAAAAGGTACAACTCGGCGTTCGCTAGTACTGATCTTGAGACAAGGCTCGAACACCTTGGCGTTAAACGTCTTGTGTTGGCCGGTGCTGCCACTAACTGGTGTGTTCGCGCGACTGCGTATTCCGCAATGGATCGCGGCTACGGCCTCGTTATCGTCAGCGACGCACACTCCACCGAAAATCTTGAGCTACGTTCGGGTAAATTCATTTCCGCCGAGGATATCATCGACGAGTTCAACTCGGTCATGCAATGGATTAGTGCCCCCGGTATCCGTGTCGAGGTTAAGACCACCAGCGAAGTCACCTTCTGACCCGGACGCCAAAGGAGAAACATGATGGTAAAACCCGGATTGTTCGACTATCGGATGAAAGCAGGCAACAGTGAATACCGGGTGAGCCGGAATGATAATTATTGACGGAGAGTAGTCACATGAAATACGTTTGTTTAGGATACATCGACGAATCGAAATTTGAAGATATGCCGCAGGAACAGGTGCAGAAATTGATGGAACAATGTTTTGCCTATGACGATGAACTGCGACGAGACGGCCGCTTTCTCGGAGGCGAGGCCCTGGATTCCGCCCGCAAAGCCGTCACGCTCAGGATGAAAAACGACAAAGTTGAAGTTACCGATGGGCCGTATGCAGAAACCAAGGAAGTGCTTGGTGGCATTCTGTTGTTGGAGGCCAATGACCTGGAACACGCAATTGCACTGATGTCAAAACATCCGGGGGTAAAAATGGGGCCGTTTGAAATCCGGCCCGCTGACGAAGAGATCAATTGCCTAATCACGGAAAAAAATACGGCGATGGTCAAGGAGGCATGAACCAAGTCAAAATCAATGGGGACAGGCTTGAATGAATTTACACAATCGATCAAGAAAAACTGCCCCTATTGATTGGGAATTAATGGAATATGTTTTAGATTTTATTGGCTATTTACAAAAAATTCATTGAAACGTCAAACGAGCGATGCTTGTTTGCCGAAGGGGTCTCCCTGAAGCAGATAATCCTTGATGTCAATGCCGTAAGCGTGATGTGGTAATACCTTCACGATACTGGGAGCAAGCTGGGTTTTCTCCGCCAGCAAAGCGAGATTAATAATGTGCGGAGGGTAATAAGGGGTTTTTTGTTTATCGAGAACCAGCAGTAATTTAGGCAATAGGCGTTTATTTTGATCGGATGCGATAACTATGCCGACTTCGCCGGTGGTGAGTTCCACCAAGCTCCCGATCGGGTAAATACCGTAGCATCGAATGAATTGCTCGACCAGTTCCGCTTCAAACAGCGTATCGCGAGAACCGTATAATAGTTTGAGCGCATCGGTGACGCTGATAGGTTTGCCGATACGCGGACAAATGACTGCGTCAAACACGTCAACTAAGCCGACAATTTTCGTTAAGAAAGACGGTTTGTCACCTTTTAAACCCTGCGGATATCCGGAACCATCAAGCCGCTCGTGATGGGATAGTGCGGTTTCAACGGTACTAGGAAAGACGCCTCCGGCATGCTTGAGAATCTCAGCTCCCCTTGTAGTATGGGTTTGCATGATATTTCGTTCCTCCTCCGTTAGTGTGCCTGTTTTTCTCATGATGTGCGAAGGAACGCAGATTTCGCCGATATCGTGTAACAATCCGGCCAATCCCAGCTCAAGCAATGTTTCTTGGTCCATGCCCAGATAACGGCCGAAAGTGATACTGTGAATACAGACATTAATTGAACGCGATGCTTCAAATTCGTCCTTATCGTTTAAATTACTCAGCAGAGTTAATGCATCCGGGTTTCTTAATACACTTTCCACCAATTCCATTACCGAATGTTTTATCTCTGACGTATTAATGGCGAACCCCTGTTTTGTACTATCTAATAGGCTGGTGAGGGATTGAGTTACCTTTTCCTTGATCTGCCGGGCAGGGTGGTATTCATCTTCCAAAGTTCGGACATAGGGCCGGGGTTTCGGCTTAAGTATCGCGGTTGCAGGTGTTTCATCTGCATTATTGAAGGAGATCTTGGCCGGTGCCGGCGACGGATATGAAGGAGAGGGAGCATCTTCCTCTATATCAATATATACAAAATCGCAGATTCGCGATATTTCCTCTATATCCTGCTGATTTTTAATTTGAAACCCCTGGAATAAAAAATGTGTTTCCAGCCACGGCCGATCCAAGTCGGTCACGTACATGCCCGGTTTTAAATCTTTGACTAATATCTTTTGCTTCATTAATACCGATCCCCTGAATTCGGATAAATTGAAAATGGACACCATAAATCTAACTGAAAGCCCGTCCCGGAAAATACAGCGACGCATTAATAAGCCACCGGACGGGATTAAGCCTGGTAAGTTAAGCTTGTTTCAGCATGGTTATAATGTAGCATTTAAAAAGATTTTTACAATTTGCCAAAAAACAAAAGTATGACTCAGTTTGTGTCTATTATCGTTGCTATCGTCTATAATTATTTTTACCGGAACACCACTGAGATTTGCACCGGCCGGTGAATTTGGCTTCGTGTCCTTTTGCAATTGGCAACGTATTGTGATTGGAAATGAGTGCATAAGCCCCTTCTCAATAGCCGATGCGGCTGACGATGGTTTCGGTCGGTTGTGCGCCGAACGTATTCAATTACGGACTTGCGGCATATAGGCCGTTCGAAATTTAAAAACTCGAGTGACTCGCCAGATTAAACAATAGCTTAGAAAGCCATGTAACGCTGCTTTGTCAGGTAATCAAAATTATACTATTAGGGATTATGATCAGAATCATCATTACCGGCGGCACGCTTGACAAGCGGTATAATGAAACCGACGGCCAATTGCTGTTTACACAAACCAGCCTGCCGGCAATGTTAAAACAGGCCCGCTGTACCGTGCCGGTCAGTTTGGAGCAATTGATGCTCAAAGACAGTTTAGACATGTCAGATGATGATAGGGAACTTATTAAGCAAGCCTGCCTGACAGTTGCCGAAGATCAGATACTAATCACCCACGGTACCGATACGATGGTGCATACAGCCAAATATCTTAGTGCGGCAATAAAATCAAAAACCGTTGTCTTGTTAGGCGCAATGATTCCCTATAGTTTTGGGAATTCCGATGCGTTATTCAATTTGGGCTGTGCGATGTCAGCCGTGCAGACGTTAGGTCCGGGCATATATATCACGATGAACGGACAGCTTTTTAACTGGGACAATGTGCAAAAAAATAGGCAGCAAGGTATATTTCAAACGTTGTAAATTATTTTGTAATCAAGCTGTGTTATATATCTTGATGCTGAAATTTAACTGATTCTGTAAGGACAATATGAAAATTACAATTTTTGGTAGCGGTTATGTAGGACTGGTGACCGGAGCCTGTCTTGCCGAAGTCGGTAATCAAGTATGCTGTATTGATGTTGATCAAGAAAAAATCAATCAACTTAAACAGAGCATCATTCCGATTCACGAGCCGGGCCTGCAAGCCATGGTTGAAGAAAATCAGGCGGCAGGCAGATTAACATTTACCACTGATGTCAAGCAAGCCGTCGCACATGGTTTGTTCCAATTTATTGCCGTAGGCACACCGCCCGATGAAGACGGTTCCGCCGACCTGCAATATGTGCTGGCGGTTGCCCGCAGCATTGCCGAGCATATGCAGGACTACCGGATTATTGTCGATAAATCGACGGTACCGGTCGGAACCGCCGAGAAAGTGAAAAATGTTGTTGAACAGACCTTGCAGAACAGGGATAAGCAACTGCCGTTTGATGTGGTATCCAACCCCGAGTTTTTAAAGGAAGGTGCGGCAATAAATGATTTCATGAAGCCGGATCGTATTATCATCGGTACCGAAAATCCAGAAGCGGCGGAACTGTTGCGAGAACTGTACGCGCCGTTTAATCGCAGCCATGAGCGTGTCATCGAAATGAGCGTCCGCTCGGCAGAGTTGACCAAATATGCCGCCAATGCAATGCTGGCGACTAAAATCAGTTTCATGAATGAACTGGCTAATATGGCCGAATCTTTGGGTGCCGATATTGAACAAGTGCGGCACGGCATCGGATCGGACAAACGTATCGGCTACAGTTTCATCTATCCCGGCTGCGGTTACGGTGGTTCCTGCTTTCCCAAAGATGTGCGGGCGTTGGAAAGGACAGCCAATGAGGTCGGATACCGTGCGGAGTTGCTGCAGGCAGTTGAAAATATCAACAGAAGACAAAAAAAGCGCCTGTTCGAAAAAATCAGCGATTTCTATCGGGGCGCTTTAAACGGTAAAAGGTTTGCTCTTTGGGGGTTGGCGTTTAAACCGAATACCGATGATATGCGCGATGCACCAAGCAGGGATTTATTGGAAAGTTTGATTCATGCCGGCGCTACGGTGAAGGCTTATGATCCTGAAGCGATGGCCGAGGCTAAGCGCATTTATGCGCAGAATCCCGGCTTAACCTTGTGTGCCTCGCAGGCAGAGACGCTGCATCAAGCGGATGCATTAGTGATTGTTACCGAGTGGCAGCAGTTCAGAAGTCCTGATTTCAAGCAACTCAGTCATCAGTTGCGGGATAAAGTAATCTTTGACGGGCGCAATATGTATGAACCGCATACGGTAACACAAAGCGGCTTGCGCTATTTTGCTATCGGCAGGCCGGCAGTTTAGCGGTATTTGCTGACTGCCGGGATCATTTCCAGGGCACGCACATATAACTCCGGTTTTTTATCTCTCAGGAACTCATCTCTCTGACCGGATGGGAGATGAAGTGCTGCAACTTTTATATGATCACTATATTCAGGAAAACCTCAGCTCATGTTTTATCTGGAACAAGCAAAAATTGCGATTATAGGCCTCGGCTATGTGGGATTACCGCTAGCCGTCGAATTCGGAAAACACTATACATGTGTCGGGTTTGATATCAATTGCAAGCGAATCGAGGAATTGCGGTCCGGTTTCGACGCGACGTTGGAAGTCAAAGCGGGCGAACTGGCTACGGCAAACCGGTTAACATATACCCATGATCTCGCCGCGATAGCGGCATGTAACGTCTATATCGTGACTGTACCCACGCCGATTAACCACCATAAACAGCCGGATTTAGCACCGCTGCTTGAAGCTTCGACGGCTATCGGTAAAGTGCTGAAACGGCATGACGTTGTTATTTATGAATCTACCGTCTATCCGGGGGCAACGGAAGAGGATTGCGTGCCGGTTCTGGAACAGCAATCCGGCCTGGTCTTCAATCAGGATTTCTTTGTCGGCTACAGTCCGGAACGGATTAATCCCGGAGATAAGGAGCATAGGCTTACCAATATACGGAAAGTGACCGCCGGTTCCACGGCGGAAACCGCCGATTTTGTCGATGCGTTATACGCCAGCATTATTAGCGCCGGAACGCATAAAACCAGTAGTATTCGTGTCGCTGAAGCGGCCAAGGTCATAGAAAATACGCAACGCGATGTTAATATCGCGTTGATCAATGAGTTGGCCTTATTATTTAATCAACTGGGCATCGATACTGAAGAAGTATTGCAGGCGGCTGCAAGCAAATGGAATTTTTTACCCTTTAAACCGGGTTTGGTCGGCGGTCACTGCATCGGCGTCGATCCCTACTACCTTACTTATCAGGCCCAGTCTATCGGCTATAATCCACAGATTATTTTATCGGGCAGGCGTATCAACGACGACATGGGCTGCTATGTGGCGTTGCAGGTAGTCAAGTTGATGCTAAAAAAGCAAATACAAGTGTTCAATGCCCAAATTCTTATAATGGGGCTGACTTTTAAAGAAAATTGTCCGGATTTGCGCAACACGAGGGTGATCGACATTGTTAATGAATTGAAAGAGTATGATGCCCGTATCGACGTTTATGACCCTTGGGTTGACGCTGAGAAATCCATGCGGGAATACGGCATTTCGCCGGTTAGTGAATTGCGTCCGGGTGAATACGATGCCATTATTTTGGCCGTTGCGCATGAGCAGTTCAAACGGATGGGCGCGGAACAAATCCTGGCTTTGGGCAAACCAACTAGCGTGGTTTTCGATATTAAATATCTGTTGCCTGCCGATCAGGTAGACGGGCGGTTATAAACAATGAGGATTCTGGTCACCGGCACTGCCGGATTCATCGGCAATCACCTGGCATTGAAATTACTTGAGCGCGGTAATGAGGTAATAGGGATTGATAATTTGAATGATTATTACGATGTTAACCTGAAACAGGCGCGGTTGAAACGCATTAGGGATTATCAGGCTTTTAAGGACATACGGGCAGATATTGCAAACAAGCATGCAGTCGAACGAGTATTCAGGCAATATCAGCCGCAAACGGTGGTTAACCTCGCAGCTCAAGCAGGCGTGCGCTATTCTTTGGAAAATCCTCATGCTTATATGGAGAGCAATATTATCGGTTTCATGAATATTTTGGAAGGTTGCCGGCACAATCAAGTAGAGCATTTGGTTTATGCTTCAAGCAGTTCTGTTTACGGAGCTAATGAAAATATGCCTTTTTCGGTTCACGATAACGTCGATCACCCGCTTAGCCTGTATGCGGCATCGAAAAAAGCCAACGAATTGATGGCTCATACCTATAGCCATTTATATCGTTTGCCGACCACGGGTTTGCGTTTTTTTACTGTCTATGGTCCGTGGGGCAGACCGGATATGGCCTTGTTTTTGTTCACCAAAGCCATTTTGGCGGGCGAACCGATCAAGGTGTTTAATTTCGGTAATCACCGCCGGGACTTTACTTATATTGATGATATCGTGGAAGGTATCATCAGGACATTGGAGCGCCCTGCGCAGCCAAATCCGCACTGGTCGGGAGAGCAGCCCGATCCCGGCACTAGTAAGGCGCCTTGGCGGGTTTATAACATCGGCAATCAAAAGCCCGTGGGGTTATTGAAATATATTGAAACATTGGAGAACTGTTTGGGAAGGAAGGCTGAAAAACAATTGCTTCCTTTGCAAATGGGCGACGTTCCGGATACTTATGCCGATGTGACTGGCTTGATCGAGGATGTCGGTTATCATCCGAACACACCGATCGAAATTGGTATTCGGCGTTTTGTTGATTGGTATCTTTCCTTTTATGGTTAACTGGTCGACATAATATTTTTTCTTGACAGGGCTTGATAACCTTTAGTATGGTTCTTCAAGCCCTGCTTGTTATAGGGTTTTTGGTTGGCAACTTCAACAGGGATGATTTATGTGTTTTTTTACTGACAAATAGGAAATACTATGAAAAAGTTGTTAATTATTTTTGCGTTATTATCATTTAATGCATATGCTGCACCCGTAAACATCAATACCGCAGACGCTGACACAATTGCTGCATCACTTAGTGGAATCGGTAAGAAAAAAGCCGAAGATATCGTTAAATACCGGAAGGAAAACGGGCCTTTCAAAAGTCTTGATGATATTGCTAACGTGAAGGGAATTGGAGCAAAAACGATAGAAATAAACAAAGCGGATATTAATCTCTAGGTAGCTGGTAACTGACAGGTTACAACTATTGCAGGATTTTTGTTCCATTTATTTTTTATCACAGCGGTCTGGATGGAAACAAGCGGTGTTTACCAATTGCAAGCATTTCATCCGGGCTGCATTTTGTGGTCATATCATATGGTCGCATTGAATTGTCAATGAAACCGAAAGCCGTTGACAAATTTATTCCGCATGTTTGAATTATGTCGGTTTAGCGTTATCGCAACGATAATAATTGTTTTGTCGGGCAGGTATTCACAACCGCTAAAAGCTGGTTCATAATTGTAAAAAAGTAGTTGGCATCATAGCCATCAAATTTCGGTATTGCTTGATAGGGTTCTATATCCGAATTTTGCAAGGCTTTAAGTTTAACTGCACAGATCGAGCAAATATTTTCTTGTTTTTGTAAGATCACTCTTCACAAGTTCCTACAACTCATTGTTCTCGCTTCATTAATGCATTCACTCCATATCGTCGTAGATAATCTGCAGGACTGGCAGCCCTATTACCCGACTAATGATCTGATCACTGCCGAAGATTATCTCTCCTCGCCGGTTTCCGGGCCTGACAGTGAAACACGGATCATCAACTTATGTACCGATTACGCCTATCTCAGTACCGGTTATTACTGTTCGCTGTTGGCGGAGGCCCGCGGTCAGCGCGTGATACCTTCGATACGCAGTATTAATGATCTAGCCAACCATCATTATTATCGTCTTTACGACAATGACTTAAATCTGCATTTGGGAAAATGCACGACGAGCGATATTCGCGTGTTGCAGATAAAAATTTTTTTCGGACAGGCATCCCGTCTGGGGTTGGAAAAAATTGGCCGACGTCTGTTTGAACTGTATCCTTGCCCTATTTTGATCGTGGATTTCAAACGCAGTGAAAACTGGGAGATCAAAACGATCAACCCTGGAAAAATAACTGCTCTAAATGAGCAGGAGCAGACTAAATTTGCCGATGCAATTGACAGTTACAGTCGTAAAATATGGCGTAAGCCGCGCTCACGCAAACGTTTCCGCTTCGATTTGGCTATTCTCTGTAATCCGGAGGAAGACATGCCGCCCAGCAATGGCAGGGCCATTAAACATTTTATCCGGGCGGGCAATGAATTGGGAATTGAGGTTGATTTAATCGGGAAACATGATTTTGCGCGGCTGTTGGAGTATGACGCACTGTTTATCCGGGAAACAACCGCGATTGATCATCATACTTATCGTTTTGCCAAGCGTGCTGAAAGCGAAGGCTTGGTCGTGCTGGACGATCCGGATTCCATTTTGAAATGCACCAACAAAGTATTTCTGGCCGATTTATTAACTGCGCATAACATTCCCATACCGCAAACACGTTTGTTAATGCGCGAAAAAACGATTGATTTTGATGAATTGGAACAGGCTTTCGGTTATCCGGCGGTGCTGAAAATTCCCCATGGTTCGTTTTCCCGCGGCGTAGTGAAGGTGCAAAACCGTAGCGAACTGGAAAATCAAAGCGAGGCGCTGTTCAAGGAATCCGCTATATTGTTGTTCCAAGAATATGTTGCGACCGATTATGATTGGCGCATCGGCTTTTTAAACTGTAAACCGATCTACGCATGCCAATACTTCATGGCGCGCGGTCATTGGCAGATTTATAATTACAGCGGCAGTGCCCGGCAGAAAAGCGGAGGTTTTACCACGTTGTCCGTGCAACAGGTCCCTAAAGACATCATCAAAACCGCAGCTAAAGCTGTTAAATTGATTGGCGATGGTCTTTACGGGGTGGATATGAAACAACTGCAAGATCGCCACGTGATCATTGAAATCAATGACAATCCCAGCATCGATAGCGGTGTCGAAGATGTATGGCTGGGCAAAGATTTGTATCACACAATAATGGCGGAGTTTTTGCGCCGCTTGGAAAACATTCACAGCCGTTACCGATAAAGGCAAACCCAGTTTATGTCATACGATCAGACCGGTTCTTCTTATTTTGGTGTTTCAAACGGCCATATCCCGGGATTCCGTGACAGGCAGGCTGTATGCCTGCCAGCATCAGTATAGCTGCGATGGACGGAAAATTAATATTCCGCAAAGCGGAAAAAGCGGATATTAATGCGTTGGTCACGATAGAAAACCGTTGCTTTACTGAGGATAGGCTGACCGCTCGCAATTTTCAATGGATGCTCGACAAAGCGCATGCTGATATCGTCGTTTCGGTAATGGAAGGCCGCCTGGTCGGCTATGGGCTGTTGTTGTATCGCCGCGGTACTTCTCTGGCGCGTCTTTATTCCCTGGCACTGTTACCCGAATTTCGCGGCAAGGGCTTGTCCCGCGCGTTGCTGACTGAGATGGAGCGCTACGCCAGACAGCATGATTGCGTATATCTTCGTCTGGAGGTTCGTCCCGATAATAGGGCCGCTGTTGCGCTTTACCAGAGCCAGGGGTATCGCCAGTTTGACAGTAAACAGGATTACTATGAGGATCACAGTACAGCGCTGTGCTTTGAGAAGCGTATCATCTATCCGCAGCCCGTTACTCGTTTGCCGGTGCCGTATTACCGGCAAACTACCGAATTCACCTGCGGGCCTGCATCGTTACTTATGGCTATGGCGGCCCTAAGTCCGGATGTGGAACAAAGCCAGGCGCATGAACTGCAGTTGTGGCGGGAATCGACCACGATATTTATGACTTCCGGCCACGGCGGCTGCGGACCGCATGGGCTGGCGCTAGCGGCTTATCGGCGCGGCTTCACGGTGGACATGTATTTGAGTCAACAGGACGTGCTGTTTATCGATAGCGTGCGCAACCCGCGTAAGCGTGAAGTCATTGCGCTGGTACAAGAGGATTTTAT
>JBNLCC010000134.1:0-38715 GCA_050303615.1 Methylococcaceae bacterium
AAAATAAGGGCAGTCCCGGTATTGATGAGGAAACCTTTGAGTCAATAGAAACCGGAATCGGAAGGACGGCTTATAGAAGAGACAACTCCGGCCTGGAAAGATGTGCATGCTTAAGGAAGAAGAACATCGGAAAGCCGTATGCGGGAAAACCGCGTGTCCGGTTTGATGAGGGGAGGCAGATCATCTTATTGTATTGTGAGGTGTTCTGCCTTCTACTCTAATATATTTCTTGGGTGGTACACTTGGAAATTGAATTCACCCCCATTATTTGACCCCCATTATTGCACCTCATCTCAAGGCTGGATATATTGGCGCATTATTTTCTTTATGGCATAAGCGAATTTTTTCTTGCAATACTGGGTGGACCATATATGACCCCGATTATTAGCATTGAAGGACCAATTTTGTCACGGCTTCAGATATAGTTGGGGTAAAACTGCCCCCCATCTATACTGTAACCTTAAGTGATACGAGTGCATCATAAAAAAATTTGCAGCAAAGTGATCACGGGACCTAACAAAAATTCAAAATAATGGCAACCCAATGGGGGAAAAATGAAACTTATAAAAACATGTTTAGTGTTTTTGGGGCTGATTTTAACGCTCAATAGCGCATTCGCGGCGCAAAAGATCTGCCTTCAGGCGAATTCTTCCTCGACACAGCTAGCGCCGCTGCTCTATACACTCTAAGTCACCGAAATAGCCGAGGGCTACTACTCCATTACAGGAACAAGAAAAAATACAACGATAGTCGAGCCCTTTTACACCTTTTACCGTGTTATATCAGGAAGCGCCGTTGTCATAAACGGTGTGGCCGAAGTCTCGCTCCACAGCACCAAGTTATTCGACAGCCCTCAAACCTCACGAGAAGAAGGATTGTCTGTGGGGAATGCACACATGTCGCTTAATCCGGCAGACCTTAGCGGTACCTTCGAATTTCGTGGCGAACAGTATTCAGCGGTTGGAGAGGTGCCGGAGTCGGTGGTAGTCTACACGTTGGCAGGTACAGTTACCAAAGTGGCTTGTGAATAAGTCAAGCCTCTTATTCATGCTGAAATATGACCTTTATTGCCTCGATCTTACAAAAATATTTTGAACAAGTTTTCAGATCCGGCAAATAACTTCTTGCCAAACAAACGATTGAGTGGCGGTTTTTTTCGCCGGCATTACGCAGTTACCGTAGGGAGGAGTATACCAGTGAGCTTATTATTTTTTTGAAATAACTTTTCAATCCATTTTTCGTTCTATCCCTCTGCGGTCAACCCGGAGCCGAAAATAAACGGGGTCATATAGGTGTCCCCGATTATTTTCTAGAGCGGCACGCCCATTTTCCTACCACGAAGCAGAATCCTACTTTTTGCATTTTTACGCATTTCTTAAACAATGTGACGTTGGTCACCAAATCGAGAATCCGTCATTGTGCCGTGCCATAATGAACATTATACTTTTCCGGCAATCGTATATAAAACAAATAGATAAAATTATATTTGGTACGATGCAAGGGGATGTGGAACGCGAAATTTACCACGATCAAGCCCATCGGGAGTATTCGGGAAGCTCGGTTGCTTCCGCGGCGTGATCTAAGAAACCAGCGATAAATCGAGAGGGATCATAATAATGATTAACAGATGTTTTACAGCAGGTCTGGTGTTGGTGGCAATGGGGGGGGGACGCTTACAGCTACGGCCTGATTGAAGATCCGCCGTCACGCAATTGGTTTTGCGGAGCGATTACCAAACCTGACGAAGTGCTCAACGGAGTCGCCGAATATCAGCAATGCGGCGAGGCTTTCGCCAACGATTTCACCGGCGGTTATCAATTCATGAGTGTGCTGAGCCATGATCAAGGGCGTTCGGTGGTCAACCCGTTGCCGGAGCATGTTTGTGGCTTTGACAGCGAAACTTGGCAGGGGGGCGGCACACCTTGGGACGTTGCAATGGAGTGGCCGACGACGCCGATCAGCGCCGGTCCGAAAACCTTCACCTGGAACATTGCATGGGGACCGCATTTTTTCGACACCGAAGAGTTCCGTTATTGGATCACCAACTCGGATTTTCAATTCAGTCCGGACCAGTCATTAAGCTGGAGCGATTTCGAGGAAACTCCGTTTTGCGTATTGAATTACAGTGATCAAAACCCTGGTGCTAACCCAGCGGTGGTGCCGGACAAGGCCAACGCCCGTTTTTATACCACTTGCGAAATCCCCGAAAGGGCGGGGAGACACGTAATTTACGCGGAATGGGGACGCAATTATTACACTTTCGAGCGGTTCCATGGTTGTGTAGACGTAATATTCGACGGTAGCAATGGTGGTGGCGGAACGGTACCGGTCAGCGCCGCCATCGAATTGTCGCCGGACGGCGCGGAATTCGTCGGCGCCGGAGTGATAACGCTGGACGCCAGCGTTTCACAAGGCGGCGATTTAAGCTATGAATGGAGCGTGGAATCGCAAAATCCGGCGCTGTACAGTATAGACAACGCCAACTAAGCCGTTGCCACCTTGTATTTGGGCAACCCCGCGAGCAGTGGGCAAGTCACTATTTCATTGCATGTTGGTAATGCTAATGCGACCGATGACGCCGTTACCTCCATCATCCACAGTCCGGCGCTAGCGTCGCAATGGTTGAATCTCGGTCCGCTGACCGCTGACCCGTTGATGTTGGCGGACGGTGACCAGGTTAGAGTTCGCGTTGTATCGAACACTGGCCAAGATAGTTATTATCCGGCCGAACCGCTGTTGATTAGCGCCGGATCCGGGGAAGCGGCTACGTGGCCGTTTCTTCTGGCCGAAGCCGTGAATGCAATGGACGGCGCTATCCGCATTGGTGTATTGGATGAAAACGACCAGGTATGGCCTTATCAAGATAGTACTCTCAATGTCATATACGCCGGAACCTCGACGGATGTGGCCAGCGCTTATCTGCAAGTGGGTCAAGCCGAACCGCCGGCGACAAATTTCGAATGCGCCGTGAATTATCAAGTGGCGTCCGATTGGAATACCGGTTTTCATATCATCATCACCATTACCAACTACGGCAACACGGCGATAGAAGGCTACGAGGTGGTGTGGAATTTTGGCCCGGGGGAATCATTCTCCTATGGATGGAACGCTAATTTCAGCAGCAACGGTTCGACCATGAGCGCATCCAACGAAGCCACGCATTGGAACGGCACGATTGCTGCCAACGGCGGTGTGGTGAATTTCGGTTTCATCGGCAACAAAAACGGTACACCGGCGACCGTGCCGTCAGTGGTTACGCTGAATGGGCAGATCTGCGAATAGGAAATGAAAATCCATTTACAATTTTGACCAAACCAAGGTGACGGGATTACGCCCGTCACCTCTTTACGATATCGGGGCCGGCTGCTGGCTACGAGATCAGGTGACCGACTAAATGGGTGAAATAGTTTTTGTTCTTTGATTGGGAAGCTAAGGCTTGGAAACACCAAAAAACATGTGAAGCACCCGTTCGCGCCCCAGGACCCGGATTAGTTCCCTCAATGTGCTATACACAAAGAACAGAACCAATAGCCAAATTTGAATAACCCAAAAGTAGGGCCAGATGACTTCATTTAATAGATGATGATTTGCTAGCGCAAAATTTCGGTACTCACGGAGAAATGGGATCAAATGCTCGACATAGCGGACCACCAGGGCGGCGATAATATAAATCAATGTCTTCCAAACGATGTTATAAATCAGCGGCTTCTCAGGGTATCGATTAACAAAAGAAAAATGATCCACTATCAGAACAACCTTGGCTACCACAACCGCTCCGATACTTGCCGTCACGAATGACGAGATCCGGATACCATACTCCTCGAGCATGAGAGAACGTGTAAAAGCCAGCAATTGAAAACTGACGAAAAAAAACACTGCGGGAGGGATTACCGCAAGAAGTTCGTGCTTTAATCGCAGATAGATACTTTTCATAAAAACCTTCTTATCCGACCGGCGAAAATCGTAAGGTGGATTCGCCGTAGGCAATCCACCATCAATGATGCTCCGTTGCTTCCATGGCATGGCGGTTTGCTGGGGCAAAACCGCCCTACGCCTACACTATTCTTGTTGATTTATCGATACGGGGAAACCGTAAGGCGGAACGCATCGCGATTCCGCCGTATGAAGTCTCCGGTTGAGACTATAATTTTTTCCCTTGAGAAACCTATTTGACGGATCACCCGGCGGGCAACCAAGACGTGACCCCAATTTCCTCACAATACTTTTTTGACATCTGAGCCCAGTCGTTATGTGCTCAATAGTCGTAGTGGTAGCGAAGTTGCGCGATAAAAATATGATCGTCTACAACCTTGTAAACAAGCCTATGCTCATCGTTAATGCGCCGAGACCAATAACCCGACAAACCATGTTTCAACGGCTCGGGTTTGCCAATTCCTTCAAAGGGTGCGCGTTGAATATCTTTAATCAAGGTATTAATTCGTTTAAGCATAGCTTTATCGGTTTTTTGCCAATACAGGTAGTTTTCCCAGGCTTTGCTGGAAAAAGTAAGTTTCATTCAATTAACTCGCGTTCAGTACCGGCTCCAGATTCAAGTTCGGCTATCGATTCCAATAAGTGTCGGGCGTTCGCAGGGGATCGCAACAAGTATGCGGTTTCCTCCATAGCCTGGAAATCCTCTAGCGAAATCATCACTACGGGAGACTCCCGCTTTCGGGTAATGATCACCGGCTCGTGGTCATTACAGACTTTTTCCATAGTTTTCGCTAAGTTAGCGCGTGCGGCGGTGTAGCTTATGGCGTCCATAATAATCTCTCAAAAATAAAGTTGTACTTAAAAATGTACAGTTAATATAATGGCGCGTAACCCTCATGTCAACCCGACTTCGCAACCGCTACACGGGTTACGGTGGGCGTTATGCGAAACGAGAACTCTGGAATATTTAGAGTAAAATTTATGGCTTTATGCCGTGCTCCTTGTTGACAATTAACTTTGGTGAAGAAATGACGCGATGAACCAGAAGGAGCGTCCCAGCAGGAAGGAGGGACGGTTGCGTAATTACCGTGACCTTTTTTATGCTCATTTAGATATCTGCGTGCGGCGTCGCCTTCGGCGTAGAGCCAACCTTGAGTTGCTAGAGCCTCACAGATTTCAGTTTCAAAATGATGTTCCTTGTGTAAATCGCTCATCGTAAACCTATCGATTAATAAACGGCCTCATGATCGCCCACATTCACCGGAATAATCTCGTTATCCTGAAGCAACAGTTCCAATGTGATCCGGTAAGACACGTTAATCGAAACCGAATGCAATCCTTCCAACTTTCCTTTTAACGCATGCAACCGCAATGACGGATGATGCGGGTTGACTTCCAATATTTGCAAAGTTTTCAGATATTGCGGTGTTAATTCAGGGTGGTGCTTTAAAAAACGCCTGGCACGCCGGTTGTATTGCTCGGTAAAAACCAGCGTATAGGCCATTACATCGCTTCCAAACGAGCCAAATGCTCTTCAGGTGACTCTTTGATATAGCGCCCGGCGGCCAAATCAGCCTTGGTTTCAGCTAGGGCCGCACTTAACTCGCATTCACGCAGATAATGATAATGTTCGATATCCATCACGACAAAGCGCTCTTTGCCTCGCACTGAGATAATGGCTTCCGGTTGATTTCTTAGTTCAGATTCAATCGCCGAAATGCCTTTGGTTTTAAGCTCATTAGCGGTAATACTGCTCATGCCGATCTCCCAAACTTAATAATAAGATTCAATTTAAGCATAGGTCAACCGTGTTGAAAAGCGTATTATTAAAAATACGCTAATTTTCCTGATAACTGCGCTCAATCAAGAAAGTAAAGGGTCAGGTCTCGAATTGGGAATACCCTGTATTCGCCTATAATGCTTTTTTTTGCTCTTAATTCGCGTTTTACTTTTTGATCAGACTCAACGGGTTTGATTTGTTTTGGCGCACTAAATCCCATACGGAGTAATATCCGGTATCCGTGACGGCCGCTTCCATTCGCGACAATACGGTAAGCTTCACCGGAGTCCGGGCCTGTTTTTCCAACTCTTTCTCGATGCGGGCTATGTCTCTTGCCGACAGCATGCGGGGGCCAATGGCTTCCGCGCGGATTTGCCATTCGTTTTCCAGTTTTGCGGCATCTAAGCTCAGCACGATGATGTCCTTGAAATCGGTCAATAGTTCGCGCGCGGCATCCTCGATATGTTGTTGCATTTGCGCTTGTTCTTCGCTGATTGGTTCGAAATGTGCCTGTCCCAAGAGCAAACGGCCCTTATCCGTGAAATCCATCGAGTTTTCTACACGGACCAAAAGCTTAACGTGGGTACTTCCGATTCTGTCGTTAATCATGTTTTCGACCTTGGTGATCGCTTCGGGTAGCGGGTTAAGCGGACTGGTAATGGAGACCAGAACCACCGGGCCGCTCGGGAATTGTACCAGTCGTATGTCTTGAAGTTCGATTTGCGGTAAATCAGCGTCCAGCTCGCGTATAACTTGTTCGGCGGTTTGCACGATACGTACGTTTTCAGGTAATTTCTGTTCGGTAAATGTCCCGTTAAGATCCGGCCTTGCCCTTAAATTGGCCGAGCCGGCTGCGGTAATGTCGTATGTGATACTGCAACGGAAAAACATATGCACCGGATTTTGAAGTGCGTCGCTTAACGCTTTTTCCACGGCCTTGACTTTTTCCGGGCTGATGGCCTGGGGTGTCCGCAACATGGCAAGCACATTGACGGCACCGTCATTTTTTTGTTTGTCGACTATGACTTGTTCGATGGATGTGGACGGTTCGTCGATAAGTTCCCGGGCAATGACCCGGTTCGTCGTTTCTACCATTTGCCAATGTTCGATCATTCCAAGTAAATAGTGGGTCAATAAAATGGATACCGCGACCAAACCGATGGCGGGAGTGAGAAAACGACGAACGACCATACTTTTCGATTGATTGGTTCCCGAAGCGACAAGGCCGGAAAAACTGAAAAGTGTGGCGGCAACAATGAGTATGGCAAGAAAGTTGGCAAAAAACAGCAAAAACGAACCCCAAGAACCTTGATAAGCACCAAACGCGAGGGAAAGTCCCGAAGTAGCCAACGGTGGAGTCAATGATGTGGCGATTGCCACGCCGGGTAGAACCGGGCTGATTCGTTCGTCCAGCATGGCCATGCAGCCCGCTAAGCCCGCCAGCGTGGCCACTAAAAGATCCAGTAAATTTGGGCGGGTGCGCGCGAGCATTTCCGGCGTAATTTCTAAAGAAAACGGCATCGCGCCGAGCATCATAGTCATTACTAGCACCAGCGCGACACCGCCGAATTCGGCGATGATCGCGCGACGGAGCAAGGTCACATCGCCCGTTACAAGCGACACGGCAATCCCGAAAATTGGCGTCATTAACGGAGAGACCAGCATTGCGCCGACCACGACTGCGGCACTGTTCAACAGCAGACCGAATCCGGCCAGTAACCCCGATACGCCGAGCAGCAGGTAGTAGGTGAGAGTTGGTGTCGAGCCGTGCGCAATGTCCTCGAGCACAACCGTTCTGCGTTCGGGAGAGACTTTGATAAAGGACCGGTACGATAACAACCACTTGTCGCCGAATCGTCTACGAAAAGCGGGTTTTGTATTTGTTTGGGACATGTGTTTCCGGATTTTCGATATATTAAAGATAAGGTGAATGTGACGGCTTGGGATTTAAAAGGGGTTGAAGGTCGAAGGGGGGGTGGTGCCGGGCAACGGGTCCGCTTCGGCATCGGTTGTCTTGGGTTGAGATTGGACGGGCGGCTGGATTGATTGTTGGGATTCTTTTTCAACAGGACTCTGCCGGGAAGCGTCCGGAACATCTTTCTCGATAGGGATAGACGAGGACGTGGCAGGCAGTTTCCAAATTAATTTGGCATTGTCGACCCAACCCGTTAGACCATCTTTAGTCACAGTTACGTAAGCGTAGCCCCTATCCAGTTTGCTGCGTAAGACCTTTTGATGCAGAGGCAACCGGGCAATCACATTGCTGGCGGGGTCCGGATGAGATAAAAGCTTCAAACCCTCGACCCCGGTGTAATAGACTGCCGCTTCCTGCTCATTTTCTTTGTGCTGTTGTGAAGACTGTAAAAAAGGGAACTCGAATGAAGCACAGCCGTATAATGTCGCGATCATAACGATGGGCGTAAGTTTGCGGGATTTAACACGGCTCAGACGAGCTATTTTGTCAATGACGAATCGTAGAGAATGAGGCATATAGTTTCCACTCCTGAACTACTTCTCCCCGGAAGGCTTGGTAAAGTGAACTTGAATGTCGCGGAGTCTGCGCTATGGAGGATAGCATAGCGCATCTGTTTAAGTTCACACAATTTTTGTGAAAAAATATTTTTTAATTTTTGCTTTTGTTACGGTTGCTATTATTGCACTATTCTACGGTGTTTTTCCGCAATGGTTTGCGCAGACATTTTTAGGCGTTTCAAACTTAGACATGAATGTTGCGCACATACTGAGGGCAACTATGTGCCTCTATCTTGCGCTCGGTGTGTTTTGGTTATTTTCCGCGTTTAACGACAAGTATCGGAATACCGCAGTGCTTACTTGCGGAATTTTACCGGCGGGCTCGTGTTAGGAAGAATTATCAGCCTTTTGTTGATGGACAGCCTCAGCCGCTTTTAATCCTTCATATCTCGTTATGGAGCTGGCTCTTGATCCTATCGCTTATTGGCTTTTTAAACTCCCGGAGTAAAATTACCGACTAACCTGCGCATTCGCTTGACCGCTAAACGGGGCAAATGATGTATGATACTCATCGGCCATCAATTTTCGTCGCCTTAGTCTCTTTTCTGTTCGGAAGAAGGGGGGATGTCAGAAGCCGAAAACTGATGCGCGAACACGATAAATGACTTAACTATCAGTTGTCACAAGCTGATTAAAAAGAAGGGATACAATATTCAATTCATTGCAACCTTACCGGGCAAGATGGACGAAATCAACGTCCTAGCGCACATTACAATACCCTTAATCGCTGAACCGCGGGGTGGAGCGTACAGCGTGCAATCGCGACAGAGCTTAATGCCCCATGTTTCACCGTAAGCGTTTCAAATCCACCGCGCAGAATGTTTCAGGCAAGCCCGAACAATCGGCGCTGTCCACTACGCGGCGGCCAAAATACCGCCTATTGCTTCTGCTGGCGAGTTTGCTGGTGCTGGCGGCAGCCGGCTGGTGGCTCAAAACTACCATTGATGCGGCGGTTTCCAACAATTCAGAAGCGGCCGTGGCCTTTGAGCCGGCCGATTACGTAGGTAGCGATGCGTGTGCGAATTGTCATGCCGAAGCCTGGAATGCTTGGCAGGATTCGCAGCATGCAAAGGCGATGCAGTATGCAGCCGATTCGACCGTGCTCGGTGATTTCGACAATGCGGTCTTCCGTTATGACGGAATCGAGTCGACTTTTTTCCGGCGCAACGGCGGCTATTTCGTGCGCACCGATGGTCCCGACGGTTCACTGAACGAGTACCGGATTCAACACACCTTTGGGGTCGCACCTTTACAACAGTACCTTATTCCGCTGCCAGGAGGTCGGCTGCAGGCGCTGTCGATAGCTTGGGACAGCAGGCCGAAAGAAAAAGGGGGGCAACGCTGGTTCCATCTTTACCCGAACGAAAAGGTCGCGCACAACGACACACTGCATTGGACCCGCCCCAGCCAAAACTGGAACCGCATGTGCGCGGACTGCCATTCCACCGATCTCGAGAAACACTACGATCCTGCCAAACGTTCCTATGCGACGACCTGGTCGGAAATCAATGTCGGCTGCGAGGCCTGTCACGGGCCGGCGTCACGGCATATCGCCTGGGCCACGCAGGCGGATGGCAGCGAACAATACGCACGGAACCACGGGCTGGCCATCAAGCTCGATGAGCGGAGCGGAATCAGCTGGGAAGCCGATCCTCGGACTAATAAACCGGCGCGCAGCGGCGCGCGCACGAGCGAACGCGAAATCAGCATGTGTGCCCACTGCCATGCACGGCGCAGTCAGATTGCCGAAGGTTATGTGCCGGGACAGCCGTTGCTGGATTATTATCTGCCTAGCGCGCTAAACGAGAGCCTGTATTTTGCGGATGGCCAGATAAAAGATGAAGTCTATGTTTACGCCTCGTTCCTGCAGAGCAAAATGTACGCAGCCGGGGTGACCTGCAGCGACTGTCACGATGCGCACAGCACGCAATTGAAAGCGTCCGGTAATGCCGTCTGTCTACAGTGCCATGCCCAGGACAGATACGACCGGCCGGCACACCATCATCATGCACCGGGCTCGGCTGGAGCAAGCTGTGTGGAGTGTCATATGCCGACCCGCACTTACATGGTGATAGATCCGCGCCGCGATCACAGTTTGCGTATTCCCCGACCGGACCAGTCGGTGCGCCTTGGTACGCCCAATGCCTGCAACGATTGTCACCGCGACAAAGATGCCGCCTGGGCCGCCGCTCACACCGCCGATTGGTATGGTCGTACCGTTTCGCGTTTTCAAAACTATGCCGACGCCATTCACGCCGCGCGGCAGGGAGCGCCGGAGGCGGGAGACGCGCTGACCGAGTTGATACGCGATGTCCGTGTGGCGAATATTAACCGTGCCAGCGCATTGGACGCACTCAGTCAATATCTCGATGCTTCCCGCGTCGAAGTACTGCAATCAGCGCTTGCGGATGCGGATCCCCGGATCCGCGCGGCAAGCGTCGGCGCCTTGGAACGTGCGCCGTTGGAATGGCAGGTGCGGTTAGCGTTCCCTATGCTACAGGATCCCGTCCGTGCCGTGCGTATCGCGGCAGCGCAATTGTTGGGATCTGTTCCGGCGGGTGATTTGACGCCGGCCCAACGGACCGTGTTCAACACCGCAATGGAAGAATACCGTGCGGCCCAACTGATCAATGCAGACTGGCCGGCGGCGCAGATCAACTTGGGGAATTTCTACGCGGCGCAGGGCAAGGTCGATGAGGCGGTTGAGGCTTTCTCCATGGCCAATGAGATCAACCCTTGGTTCGTTCCGGGCTACGTGAATTTGGCAGACTTGTATCGCGGCTTGGGTAAGGATAATCAAGCCGAGCAAGTGCTGAGGCAAGCGCTAAAGCAATTGCCCGATCAGGCTGTGCTGCATCATGTGATGGGATTGACGCTGGTTCGGCAGCAGCAGTTGGGGGCAGCATTGGAGGCGTTGCATGAGGCCGCCGGGTTGGAACCGGACAATGCGCAATATCTCTACGTGTACGCTGTCGCCCTGCACTCGTCGGGCGAAGTGGCGCGGAGCATTCAGGTATTGGAAGAAGCATTGTCGCGCTTCCCGTACAACCGGAATATACTTGCAGCCCTGGTGGCTTTCCACGGGGATAAGGGAGACGATGTAGAAGCCCAGCGCTATGCCGAAAAGCTGCGCGGCTTGGCCGATCATTAGCGCGGTCTGTCTAATGCGGGCAGTCGCACGGGGCTAATCCGCATTGTTAGGCCGCATTTGCCTAATATAAAGACTGCTTTGTTTTTTGCGCAATGTTTGAAAACCTGCTTTATAATTGATAGGGAGCCGCTGCGCTGGTGCAGATTTTAATCTTAAAATAGAGAGGAGCATTCTGTGTGATGGCTATTCTCCCGAGAAGCATTTCGCGCGCGTTGTGCGTGCTGTGCTACAGACTTCAGCCGGCGGTTTCGTTTGATGAAGGCCGCCATTCTATCTGCTCGGGGCAATCCTCACGCCATTAATTGGCAATCGTCATAAAAGCCACCTTTTTATTTTAAGGATTTATATTCCGCATTGTCACCAACACTAACATCAACTTAACAGGAAAATGCAATGAGACTTTTTTTAAGCATCTTGTCAGCAGTTCTGGGGTTAGGTAGCTTGCCGGCCATAGCAAAAGAAGATAAACCCAATATTATCATGATTGTGTCCGACGATACCGGTTACGGCGATCTCGGACCTTATGGCGGCGGCGAGGGCCGGGGCATGCCCACGCCCAATATCGATCGTCTCGCCGATGAGGGGATGACTTTTTTTTCGTTCTATGCGCAACCCAGTTGCACGCCGGGACGCGCGGCCATGCAAACGGGCCGCATCCCCAACCGTAGCGGCATGACCACAGTGGCGTTCCAAGGTCAGGGTGGCGGGCTGCCGCCCGCCGAATGGACGTTGGCCTCAGTGTTGAAGAAAGCCGGCTACAATACGTTCTTCACTGGTAAATGGCACTTGGGCGAAGCCGACTATGCGCTGCCCAACGCACAGGGCTACGACGAAATGAAGTATGTCGGCCTTTACCACCTGAACGCCTATACCTATGGCGACCCGAATTGGTTTCCGGATATGAACGACGATTTGCGGGCCATGTTTAAGCGAGTGACCAAGGGAGCGTTATCCGGTAAAGCCGGGGAAAAGGTCGTCGAGGATTTCGCGATCAATGGTGAATACGTCAATACACCCGACGTGAGTACGAAGGAGTATCCGAACGGCGTAGTCGGGATTCCGTATTTCGATAGCTATATAGAAAAAGCGGCGCTTGAATATCTCGATAAGTCAGCTAAATCGGACAAACCGTTTTTCATGAGCGTCAATTTTATGAAGGTACACCAGCCGAACCTGCCGCATCCGGATTTCAAACATAAGTCCTTATCGAAATCGAAGTATGCGGATTCCGTTGTCGAACTCGATGCGCACATCGGCGCCATTATGGACAAGGTCCGCACACTCGGGCTTGACAAGAATACCATGGTCTTTTACACGACGGACAACGGTGCCTGGCAGGATGTCTACCCCGATGCGGGTTACACGCCGTTCCGCGGCACCAAGGGCACCGTGCGCGAGGGGGGTAACCGGGTCCCGGCGATCGCCTGGATGCCCGGTAAGATCAAGGCTGGAGCGAGAAATCACGACATTCTCGGCGGCTTGGATATGATGGCAACCTTCGCGTCCGTTGCCGATGTGGATCTGCCGAACAAGGACCGGGAAGGCAAACCGATTATCTTCGATAGCTACGATATGTCACCGGTTCTGTTCGGCACGGGCAAGTCCAAGCGGGATTCCTGGTTTTACTTTACCGAGAACGAGTTGACGCCCGGCGCAGTGCGGGTAGGCAACTACAAGGCTGTTTTCAACTTGCGCGGCGACGATGGCCAAGCGACAGGCGGCCTTGCGGTTGATTCGAATCTTGGCTGGAAGGGTTCCGACAAGTATGTCGCCACCGTGCCCCAGATCTTCGATCTTTGGCAGGATCCGCAGGAGCGTTATGACATCTTCATGAATAATTATACGGAGAGAACCTGGACAATGGTGACTGTGAGCGACGCCATTCAGCAAAAGATGAAGACCTACGTCGAATACCCCCCGCGTAAGTTGCAGAGCGAGACCTATACCGGACCCATCACGCTGACCCAATATCAACGGCTCAAGTATGTCCGCGAAATGCTGGCGAAAGAAGGGATCAAGATTCCGCTGCCGACCGGAAACTGATAGCCTATCGTTTTTCCGGCCAAGCCTAATCGCCATCAACCGCGGTCCGCCTCGTAGCGGACCGCGTCTTTATCATAGGGGAACGAGGGTATGAGATCAGTCGTTAAGTTTTCCGCCGTCAGTGTCGCTTCGGTTTTGCTGATGCTTGCCATGGTTGTTGCACGCGCCGCGGATCCGTTGCCGTCCTGGCAGGATGGGGTCGCGAAGTCCGCTATCGTCGAGTTTGTCGGCAAGGTGACTAAACAATGGTCACCGGATTTCGTGCCGGAACCGGAGCGTACCGCCGTCTTCGACAACGACGGCACGCTGTGGGCCGAGCAGCCGCTATATTTTCAGCTTATCTTCGCGATTGATCGCGTCAAAGCGCTTGCGCCAAAGCATCCTGAGTGGGAAAGCAAGGAACCCTTCGCCTCGCTCCTCAGGGGCGACGTGAAGGCCGCGCTGGCGGGTGGCGAACACGCGGCGCTCGAGATTGTGATGGCCACCCATGCGGGCATCACCACGGCGGAGTTCGAAAACATCGTTAAGCAGTGGATCGCGACCGCCAGGCATCCGATGACTAAACGGCCATTTACTGAGATGGTTTATCAGCCGATGCTCGAATTGCTGAATTACCTTCGCACTAACGGTTTCAAGACTTTTATTGTTTCCGGCGGCGGCATCGAATTCATGCGCCCCTGGGTGGACCGGGTCTATGGTATACCGCCGGAACAGGTGGTTGGCAGCAGTATCAAGACAAAATTCGAATGGCAAGACGGCAGACCGGTGCTGAACCGGTTACCGGAAATTAACTTTATCGACGACGCGGCAGGCAAACCGGTCGGAATCAATGAATATATCGGCCGTCGCCCTATCGCAGCGTTCGGGAATTCCGACGGGGATTTGCAGATGTTACAGTGGACTACGGCGGGCGAGGGTGCGCGATTTGCACTGTACGTTCATCACACCGATGCTGTGCGCGAATGGGCCTATGATCGCAAGTCCGGTATCGGCAAACTGGACAAGGGTCTCGATGAAGCGAAAGCGAAGGGTTGGACAGTCGTCGATATGAAACAGGACTGGAAGGTTATTTTTCCGGCCGAGGCGAAGTTGGGAATGTAATTGAGTGGGCATCGCCCGATCGCAATGTTGCCGCGAATACCTGAATTTTCCGGAGCCTGCAACGCGCCCACCGGCGCGTTAAACATTGGCGTGTTACACAAGGGCCGGTGAAGCCGGTGATGTTTCGTCAATCGGTTCCGGCAGTTTGCAAGGCTTGCCTGATTTTACACATCCGCGTCCTGCGATTACTATTTTGGGCGCATCCGAGACCGATAACTTATCGCGGATCACTGTCAGGGTATAAAGAATATTCGCCGTCGGGCCCTAAGTAGCCGGGTGAGTTTGGTCCCAGATTTTCATCGTTGCCGGTATTTTCATCCACCCATGCTTTGTTATACGAAGCATCAGGGTAAGCTTCTTCTTCGGCAATTAAATCGCCGCTGCATCCCGATAGGGCAAATACGGCCAGCGTCGCCGAGAGTAAACTCAAAACCTTTGTCGCCTGTATTCTTTTAAATAGCCGTTTCACAATTGATAGCCTGTATAGATAAGTCAAAGGAATCTGCTTAATATATGTGTTTTGAATCATCAGCGATACTGATGCCGCAGCTTTATAATCGCAAGTAGTGTACCATCTATTCTATTTTGTCAGCTGAAAATTATTTTAAGTTCATGATAATAGTTGCTTTTTATTTGGCTTGTCAGTCTATATGAAAATCAGCTACAGAGAAATTATTGGTAGTAACTGCATATGAAAATAGTTCACGGCTTTTGGCGGCCTGATCAAACAGAAAATTTTGTTCAAACAGGTCAATTTTATTTATGGGTGGAAACGGATGAAAAGGATCTGCTGGACAAGAAGCCGAATAACAATAAAAAATTGCATTCTCATCAATTGGCTGCGCCGGTGTGCCTGGATTTTTTAAAAACTGCGTTTAATTACGATAGTGAGTTAGCTTCTTCCGGTACTCAGCTACAATCGGTTTATCTGCCTACGGTACAGGGTGAGCCTTTACCGAGCTCGGAACTGATTTTCAGCGAAGCGCCTGAGGATGTGGTCTTAAATTCGTGGGATGTTGTTGTTTATCCTGTAGTTATTCCGCTTAAGGCAATTAGCGACGTCTATTTTTTAAGTCATTATCAGCATGAAGATAGTCGTGTCGGCCGGGATTTCCTGTTTTGGTATTACTTCAGTCAATCACTCAAACAATTTATTGAAAAAGATCAATATATCCCCGTTGTATTAGCCGAAAATCAAAATGCGAAGACAAAATTGCATCGTTGTTGGAAAATTGTTTCCCCGGCTTATGATCGTCTTATAGAAAATGCGGTCAAGGCAATGCCGCTTGCTTGTTCACAGCCATTTGATGCGGAATCCTAGCTGAGGCATTTTGCCGAGGTGACGGTCAACCAAATAATAGAGGCCGGTGTTCAAAAGTTGCCGCAAACATTTACCAAAAAAATTCAAGGCGATTTTTTGGAAACGATGCTGCTGGCACAGCATGCGAATAGCTTAATTAATGCAAATAGCCCGCCACCGGAAGCTTATCAACAATGGTTTCGATGGCAACGACAATTACTACATGCGGAGCAGCAAGGTTCCCTGCAATTGGGCTTTCAACTCCATGAAGCAGACGCGCAACAGGTCGACGATTCGAACCTCAGCTTTGTATTATGCTCCCATAAAGATCCCTCGTTTAAACTGGAACTGGCTGATTACTGGACGGGAGGCGATCGCCGCTCGGCACTTTTGACGCAGCACTTAGGTGAAAATATTGATCAACAATGCTTGGTCAATTTAGCCCATGCCGCCAGAATTTTCCCTAAACTCTGGCGGGGAATGGAAACGGAGCAGCCGACCGGCCTTACGTTATGTCTGGAAGAAGCGTTCGGATTCTTAAAAGAGTCGGCTTGGGTTTTGGAGGATGCGGGATTCAGGGTGATTATTCCGGCCCGGTTAACACCTCAAGGCCGGCGGCGGGCTAAAATGCGCTTGCGCACCGGCAGCAAGAATAAGGGTAGCGGTGCATCGGCAAAATCCTATTTGTCTTTGGATACGTTGACGGATTATCACTACGAACTGGCCCTGGGCGAAGAAAAGCTCTCTCCTGAAGAATGGCAGCAGTTGGTCGACATGAAAACGCCGTTAGTCAATTTCCGCGGCCAGTGGATGGAATTGGACCGGGAAAACATGCAGGAAATTTTGGCGTTTTGGCAGCAACAACAAGATAAGTCTGAGGCGTTATCGACTCAAGAATTATTGAAGAAACTGGCAGAGGAAGGCGATCAACTGGAAATTGATCACGACGACGCGCTGTTCGACATGCTCGCCAAGTTAAATGACAGCAGCCAATTCTCATTGATTGAAAACCCGGAGCCATTGCGAGCGCAATTAAGTGATTATCAGAAACGCGGCGTGTCCTGGCTGCGTTATTTGGAGACTTTAGGGTTAAACGGCTGTCTGGCCGACGACATGGGCTTGGGAAAGACCATGCAGGTGATTGCCGCGCTCATTTTGGAAAAGGAAGAACAAGCGGCAGGTCCCACTTTGTTGATTGCGCCGACCTCGGTGTTGGGGAACTGGGAAAAAGAAGTACAAAAATTTGCACCGCATTTAAAAACCCTGGTCCATCACGGAAGTCAACGGGAACAGGATAGCGCGGACTTCGCACAGCTTTGTGACGATGTGGATATGTTAATCACCTCTTATACATTGGCGCGTAAAGACAGTGCTTTGCTGTCAGCCATCGACTGGCACCGCGTGGTGTTGGACGAGGCGCAAAACATTAAAAATCCCAAAGCCGCGCAAACCAAAGCCATTTTAAAATTAACAGCGAAGCACCGTTTGGCTTTGATCGGCACCCCGGTAGAAAACCGATTAATGGATCTCTGGTCAATATTCAACTTCTTGAACCCGAACTACTTGGGTAAACAAACTCAGTTCCGCAATACTTACGAGCTTCCTATCCAGCGGGATAACGACCCGATGAAATCAAATATTTTAAAGCGATTGATTCAACCGTTTATATTACGGCGATTGAAGACCGACAAAAATATCATTAAGGATTTACCGGATAAAATCGAAAGCAAACAATATTGCAACCTCAGCAAAGAGCAAGCTTCGTTGTATCAGGCGGTTGTCAAAGACGTCGAGGAACAGCTGGAGGAAAAAGAAGGCATTGAAAGGCAGGGTTTGATGCTGTCAACACTGATGAAACTAAAACAGATTTGCAATCACCCGATGCAATTTCTGCAGGATGGCAGTGCTTTTACCGCCGCGCGCTCCCATAAACTCGAGCGGCTAACCGATATGTTGGGCGAAGCGTTGGAAGAGGGCGACAGTGTTTTGATTTTCACTCAGTTTACCGAGATTGGCGAACAGTTGGTGCGTTACTTCAATCAGGAAAAACATTACCCGACACATTATATTCACGGTGGCGTCAGCCGAAAAAAATGCGAGCAGATGATTGCCGATTTTCAGGATCCGGACAGTCCGCCCTCTATTTTTGTGCTTTCATTAAAAGCCGGTGGGGTGGGTATCACCTTAACCCGGGCGAACCACGTGTTCCATTTTGATCGCTGGTTACCCCGCCGTCGAAAACCAAGCGACAGACCGTGCATTTCGTATTGGCCAGCAAAAGAAAGTGTTTGTCCATAAGTTCATCACGCTGGGCACGTTGGAAGAACGGATCGACAACATGATCGAAGACAAACAAAAGATGGCGGACAATATTGTCGGCAATGATGAGAGCTGGTTGACCAAGCTGGATAATCAGGCTTTTAAAGAACTGATCGCTTTAAACAGAAACAGTATTATCGAGGGTTGAAATGAGTGCGACGACAAAAACCTGGTGGGGAGAACGTTTACTGGATGCGCTGAGAGATTTTACGGACAGTGGACGATTAGCCCGGGGGCGGTCCTATTCCAGCGAGCACCGGGTCAAGCAATGGGTGGTTGACAAAGGGACGGTGCAAGCCAAAATTAGAGGCAATAAAAAACCCCTATTATGGCGTGTATAAAGAACCCACTTACCAAAGGAAAGTGCAAATGGCGCATTTAACCAAAGCGCAGTGGGAAAAAATTATTGTCCGCTTAACTCAACGCGCCGATTTTATCGCTAAATTGCTGGTGGACGAAATTCCCGAAACCATTGAAGGCGTTTTTGCCGAATTCAATGCGCACTTATTGCCAAAAAATTAAAAGGATTTTAAAGTCTCGTGCAGTTGCCCTGATTATGCCGTCACCTGTAAACATATTGCCGGCGTCTGTTACCGGCTCGCGAGCAAGCTGGATCATAACCCGCTGTTGTTGTTTGAAATGCGCGGCCTGTCACCCGAAAAGCTACATCGGGAATTAATTAAATCCCCGTTGGGAAAAACGCTTGCCGATGCGCAAGCAACTGAATCAATCACCATATCTCCGGTGGGCGGTTTTTACATGCGACCGGAATTGAAAGAATTACCCAAGACAATATCTTTAAAACTGTTTTGGCATGGCGAAATTCCTCTACCGACGGAATTGCCGCCGAATCAGGAAGCCGGTATTCCGGGCGTATTGGTCAAAAAAGGCGGCGACTATCCGTCATTTTGGCACAAGCCGGGTTCCTTTCTTGAGGTGATGGAAGATTTTTATCTTAGGATGCGAAAAAACAATCGGAAACAAATGTGACAGGTCGATGGAGAAATGGCTTGCGAAGTGTGGACACCGGCTGAGGAGGCGAAAACCGCCCGGCATTTAACCTCAGGTTCTCCAAATTCTCCGTCCATTCAATTAAAATGGCTAATTTAAAACTTTTAGTCTAAGGGGTGTCGCCATGAAAGTTCATCTAATTCCTGTGTTTTTTTACGGACTCATTGTGAGCAATAGCGCATTGGCCATTGATCCTGTTTACGAGGGTGAAAAAGGTATTCGGACCAATGTTTTTGAGACCAATTGTCTGGGTTGTCATTCATCGTCAATTTTGATACGTATGAAGTTGCGGTGAGCTATGCCGAAGATGCCATCGACGAAGCCGTCGATAAGGGGGATATGCCGCCGTCCGGAAGCGGTTTTTCTTTACTCACTCAGGAACAAAAAGATGCTTTGTTGGCTTGGCAAAAGGCAGGCTACCCCCTCAGCGATCGTTCAACCTATGACTTCGTCACTCACAGATTGAATGTTCCTGTGGTAATTGTCGGCGATTTTTCTTTCAGTGCCGTTCTCACGTTGTTCTTGACTGAGCAAAGTCCTTTCGGGTTAGGTTTTGAGCTTGAATCGGCGGCACTTACTGATCAAAACTCCGATAGTGCGGCCGTTTTCGATCCGCAAACGGGTCTAGTGGATTTACCTCAAGTGGATTTGTTCGATGGCGAAGTTGTTACCAATACCATTGCAGGACAATTGCAGTTAATAGAAGTCTCGCCATTTCAGTTTATCGTTACTTCAGTCGAATAGGCCACGGACTTAATTCCAGTGACGCTGTGCCTCACTCTTGACAATGCCGGAAACCGTAAAGCGGCGATGGTGGCCGTGACGCTCACGGCAGTTACCGCGCCTACTCAACCTCAGCCGCCTGCAACGCCAACCGGCGAGACTGTCGAGGGTGAGGGCGTTATTACCTCGGTGATCGATGATTTCATACAAGTCGATAACACCACCGTCACCTATTTTGATGCCAATACCGCGGTAACATTTAATGATGTTTCAGGATTTGAAAATGGTCTGCCCGTTCAATACAAAGGTATTCAAACTGAAAATGGGGATATTTTTGCCACTGATTTAGTGGGTATATCCCGCGAAACTAAAAACTGTCTTCCGGACAAAGGGCGCCACTTTACTTGCTTCGGCAAAGTGGCGTCAGGAAAGGGTGATTTTGTCTTAAGGATGTATCCGAAATCCTAATCAATAAAAGACCGGCATGCGGTAACCCATGTCAGGGGTGCATAAGGTTATAAACTTTTAGCAAGTTCCGGCGGATGCGCCTTGCAATCACTGAGAATTAAGTGAGCAGGCTCCATCGAGAGCGCGAATGGGGCTACTTTCTTCAAGGCGCTTAAACCGAGTATCTGGCGTTCGGTCCCTTCGAATACAGCCACTTCTACATCATGGACGAGACAGCAACAACCGATATTGAGATTCTCAATGCGATAAATCGAAACGATGATGTCGGAACCGTTAGCCATTATTCCTTCAACTTGCTTGACATAGTCTACTTTTCCGCGCTGCTTCAGCAAATCGAGGGTAGTTTCGTTAATAGTGACGTAGTCAGAACCGGTATCAACCATCAGGTCACTGCCCGCCACCCCATCAAATTCAACCGGGACGTAGTACGTAGCAGTCCCTTTCTTGCTCATGGGAACTGTTGTGCCGAATTGATTGGCCTGGGCGGGTGCTGCAAAAAAGTACAGGCTAACAAATGTCAGGGTCGCAATATGTACAAACATAGCAATCTCGGAAATTAAATTGTCTCACGCTTTGCGTTGAAATAAAGCATATCGCATGCCATAAATGTATGTATTTGATTCACAGATAGTTGCGAATGCAAGCATTTGCAGACCTTGGCGGTGTGCACTATACTAGAGCATCTATGCACCAAATCAGAGCGTTATAAATTGAAATGCACTAAAAAAATCTTGCTTAGTTTATTTCGATTCGATACTATTAGCTTTGTCCTTCATGACAGGTGGAGTTGACTATTTGAAACCAAATCGATCAATGGTGCTATGAAAATGAAAAAACCTATTAAAACTGCAATTATGGTAGTTATTTCGGTAACTGCCGTGATCTCATCGACCGCTTTTGCAGCCGACAACTGTCACACCTTCTGGCCAAAGGTTCCTCATAGTTGTGCACTGGCAAAAGTTAAGATTCATCCTTCAGAGCAAGCGGATTTTTCCGCTTTTGAAACAGGTGCGGGAAAAGTTTCGGCGAGCACGGGAAGCAACGCAAAATATATACTCCAATCGGTGCCGAGAGATACCGCGAGAAAATTACGGTCGCAACAAGAGAAATAGCGAATTGGGGCTATGAGCGGCTAAAATGGGCCTAAATATTAGATATCTGTGCTGATTCACCAAAAGATATTTGAGTTGCTGTGGATTTAAACGAAAATACGGGGGAGACGGAAACCAGTATATTTTCAGGACAAAAATAACAGCTGCCTAGTCTGATATCAAACGCGCCGGATGATTTTCAAACCGGCGCCGTACCTTCTTGTTTCCCAAGCAGCCATGCCGAATTCGGGTTAAACGGCATTATATAGAGCCAAATGTTAGCCTCTTCCAAGGAGACTCATCGGGGGCCTGGTTTTATTCAGTTTATGCTCCCAGCCTCGAGCGTTTCCTTTCCCTTTTACCACCATATATTCGGCAAATATCCTCAAACGGCATTATTATGGTTAAAATTAGAAACTTTGATAGTTATCGGTATACCGGTTACTTTTTCATATGTTTTAAACAAAATGGACACTTAGACAATGAGGATCAAGAACCAGGAGCTCTTAACGCATTTTTCACGGGTTAGCCTGCCCCTTATTGCGATTGCCTTCTTAATATTTTGCTACTCCGCTTATATCGCTGTTGCCTTTTCAAGCCAAATTCCATTGGATAAACATTCATTTAGGCAGACACAAACGGCATTAACTGCCTATTGGTTTTTGCAAGACGGATACAAGTTAGCTTATCAAACACCGGTTGCGGGAACGCCCCCGTCTATTCCATTTGAATTTCCTATATATCAGGTAATAGTTGCCACACTATCAAACCTATTCAATTTTTCCTTAGATTCAGCAGGCCGTATAACCAGCTATTTATTTTTGTTTTTTTCCATTTTTCCGATTCTTGGAATTACGAAAGTATTAAAGTTCTCTAAATCCGTTTTTTTTATTTTTATCGCCATATTTTTCTCTTCCCCGGTTTATTTATACTGGGGAAGAAGTTTTATGATTGAAACCACTGCGCTTTTTTTTTCATTAGCCGCAATTTGGTGTTTCCTGCTTTTTTTGCTTGAAAGCCGTTCGTTAAAGACACTCTTGCTTTTCACGCTTTTCTCCTCGTTAGCAATTTTACAAAAGGCAACAACTGCGCTACCCGTTTTGGGCGTACTGTTCGTTGTTTTCTATGTGTATGAGTTTTATAAACATCGTTCGATAAAAAAGCTGGCGGCTAATAGAACGTCATTTCTGGTTGGTGTCAGCTTCATAATTCCGATTACAGTAGGGATTATGTGGGTCAATTTCACAGATGAAATTAAAACGCTTAATCCTCTGGGAATGTACCTGACATCCGGCGCGCTAAGGGAGTGGAACTGGGGTACGCTGGCCGAGCGTATTTCCCCAAAGTTCTGGTATGTGGTTTTTATCAAAAGAATATTACTGGCAAATTTAGGATCAATTTTCGGTGCTTTCCTTCTCGGCTATGCTTTTTTTGTTCAACATGAGAAAAAAACCAAGCTCGTGATTTTATGCTCTGTATCGCTCGGAGTATTGCCTGCTTTACTTTTTTCGCATCTGCATTTTATTCATGATTATTATCAAACCGCTAATATTGTATTCTTGCAATATGCATTGGCTATTGTTATCGGATTACAAATTATTCCGAGAAAGGGATCGAATTATGGTATTGCAATGCTTTTGCTTATCGTTGTTTCAAATTATGTATGTTTTTATAAAAAATACTTTCCTGATGTAATAAAGGTTTTCACTAAAGACAATCGTGATCTGGCAATTGGAGAAATCCTGAAACGAGAATTGCCTCCTGATATGCAATTTGTCGCCTATGGTAATGATTGGAGTTCAACATTTTCATATGTTTCTCAAAGAAAATCATTCACTGTTCCCCAATGGTATAAAGCATACAATCTGGCAGTTGCTAATCCGGAAAATTTTGTTGACGACGGAAAGCTAGGGGGAATCGTATCCTGTGCTTCCGAATCTCCCGATTTATCTGATTTGGTGAAATGGACTACAAAAAAAAATCTACTGTGGAAAATTGGTGAAACGCACGACTGTCTTGTGGCCGTTCCGCAGAAAATGATAAATACAAAAGTGTTCCATCCTACTCAATGTACTGGCAACATTGACACAGTAGAAATAACGGATATTAATGGGGATAAATTCATTTCTATTAAAGGTTGGGCTGTAGCGGAAGACGTCAAAACTAAGATCCCGGAACATATATTTTTGGTTTTATCTAATGACAATCGGGACTCTATTCATGTCGAGGCATTAAAAATACCTCGAATTGACATAAATTCAAAAATTGGTATTAATGATAAGGCAGATATCGGCTTCTCCAGATTATTACCTTTATACCTTAAAAAAGGTTTGTATGAGGTGGGGGTTATTCTGGTTTCCGGAAGTAATTATCAATCTTGTCAGCTTAAGAGAAAATTTATCTTAGGGTGAAAGAACGGCAGCAAATTGACAATATTTTTAGACCTGACTTTTTTCGGACAAAGTTGTTGCCGAATAGCCTCGTCCATTATTATTTCCTGTTTTCCTATAAATGCAAAACCGCTGAGGGAATTCAGGAAGCACTGATTTCTTCTTATTATTTAGCCTTGAATTTGATCAAGTGTTAGCATGGGTCGTATGATTTCTTACGTTGATAAAGACTTTTCGGCGATAGCCGCAGGCGGGTCCTTTACCGGTAAAATCCCGACAAAGGTAAAAACGAAAAAAATTCGGGGCGGCTTTATGATGTGATAAGATAGCCGTTAGACTTATCCGGCGTTTTGTACCGCCCGAAATCCTGAAAAAGTAGAGGGTATTAGTTTGGGGTTAGCGCCGTCTGCCCCTTTTCCCTGAAACATTTTCGAAACCGACCCTGAGCGATTTGCCGCCAAACTGGCTGCCGCCGAGTTTTGCGATAGCCGCTCTGGCTTCATGGCCTTCCATGCCAATATAGCCAAAACCCTTACATTTGCCGCTAAACATATCGGTCACGAGTTCAATGGAATGTACTTTACCGAACTCCGAGAACAAAGCCGAAACACTGGCTTCTGTCGCGTCGCTAGGCAAATTTCCAACAAATAATCTTTTCATTAAGGTGTCCTTAGTTTGTGAAGAAGGCTGTATGCGACTGGTCGTTTTAACCAGGCATACAACGAGTGGTGCTACGTAATTGATTCGCCGCTGGCGAGTGGCGGTCGTCGGTTTGCTTGCTCTCCCCTGGACAAGCGTAGCGTGGATTCCGAAGGCGATACCTTGTTTTAAGTATCTCGTTGGCCTTCGGTATGGAAGGGGAATTTGAATATTGGGCGCTGGCAGTGGTTCGCAAACGAAACCTAACTTCCAGTTATACATTACAGTTAAATCAATGACTGTAGCGTATTTGTAAATTAAAAAATAAACGATTATAGGCTACTTAATGGTCCGGTATCAATCTAAGGATGATGCTGAGTTGAGTTGGGTCACCAAGTAAAAAGCGAAAAACCCTCTGCCGCCTGATCCGATCAGGCCGGCATGTTGTCGCAACCGGCTGAATCAGTTTATTATTTTAATAGCATCGGTTTCGTATAATCACTGATTAGTTTACCAAACGGGGCACCCTTTTGATCGAACTAAAACTCACCAGCTTTTGTTTTTGCTCATCCCAAAGATTCAGCCACAGAGATTTGATACTCGCGCGAATCGTCAGCGGTTTTACTTTCTGTAATAGAGGTACTTCGTTATAACAGCGCTGCAAGTTATAATTCGGAATATTGGCTCTGACATGATGAATGTGATGCAAGCCAATATTGCCTACGATCCATTGCAGTGCTTTTGGGAGTTTATAGTACGAACTTCCCTCGAGTCCTGACATGGTTAGATCCCAATGTTGCTCACGCTTCCAGTAAACATCTTCATATTGGTGCTGAACATAGAACAGCCACATACCGGCGCTCGCCGCCATGATGATGATCGGAATCTGGATCAACATGTAATTCCAAAATCCCAGGGACAGGCTCATTAGAGTAAAAATCGCAGCAAGGGCGAAGTTTGTGTAAAGAACGCTTAAGCGTTCGCGTTGTTTGGCACCTTGGCTCGAAAAACGTTGGACGATCACAAATAGTACGAAGGGCATGAAAGTAAACAGCAACAAAGGGTTGCGGAACAAGCGATAGCCCAGGCGTTTAATTCTTGATGCCGACAGATATTCATCGACCGTCAAGGTCCAAATATCGCCGGTACCGCGCTGATCCAAATTGCCCGCAGCGGCATGATGAATGGTATGCGTGCGCTGCCAGTCTTCGAACGGTGTGAAGGTCAGGATGCCGGCAATATAGCCCAATAATCGGTTGGCCCGGCGCGAAGGAAAAAAAGCGCCGTGGCAGCAATCATGGAACAGGATGAAGATGCGCACTAAAAAAGCGGCAGCCGGTACCGTTAATAGGAGTGTCGTCCAAAAGGGAAGACCATACAGTACGGTAACAATCATCAGGGTCCAGAGACCGAGGTAAGGCAGAAAGGTGTTCGCGATTTGCCAAAACGCCTTGCGATAATCGGGTTGCGCATATTTTGATACAGCTTGAATCAAATCTTCACGAATGACATGAAGGGCATGATGTTTGGATGGTCGGATTTTTGGGGGCGTAACGTGCTTCAACATAAAAATTTAACTCGATAAAACTAAAACTAAAACTAAAACTAAAACGGAATCTTGGTCAGCGTCGTGATTTTCCTCAACTGAAACTCCACGATTTGAGCAGTCGGCAGAGATATTCGCGGGTTGTAAAAAATGGAACCGGATGGAAGTCAAATCGGGGCTTGATAAAGCCAAGCGAATTTCGACGTGCCGGAGGTGAATAAAGCAGACGGGAAAGATGAGACGTTTCAAGCGGTGCCGACAACTTTTGCATATCGCCACAAAGTGAAGATAAAAGAACGGCAGTTTCCTATTTAAGGGGCTGCTGTAGCTGATGAACAGGTTGCCCCACCAACAGATCTAGGATAAGTGGGAAAGCGGTTTCGGGAGCATGTGTGCTAGCTGCTTGCGCCCCCGGTAAAGGTATCCCTCAGACAGATAAACCTGACTAGTCGCCCCCGTATGCTTAATTGCCAAGAACGTAATTTCCATCAGGCCATTGACTGAAGAAATAACTTTCAAGATAGGTTGACTTTAGGAAATAGGTTGCGGCGCAACTGCGCCGACAACCTGAAAAGTCATTTAGTTGATGACTTTGACATTTTCCGCTTGAGGACCTTTAGGGCCGCTGGTTACGCTAAATTCGACCTTTTGGTTCTCTTCAAGGGTTCTGTAACCGCCGTTATCGACGATGTTTCTGAAATGAACGAAAACATCGGGACCTGATTGCTGTTGGATAAAGCCAAAGCCTTTTTCCGAATTAAACCATTTAACGGTGCCGGTAGTAAGTGTAGACATAGTATAAGTCCTGTGAAATATTAAATGAAATGCCTTAAAAAGGCGGGTGTAGCCGGTAAAATTGGAACTTACTTGCAATGAAAACAGGACGAGCAACTACTAACGAGAGACGTCTTAATGGTAAACAGAGGGTAGATCTTCTTTTCAAGCTAAATGCAGTATGGGGTTTACCTTCCGTTATGTCAAGACATATTTTCAAGCTTTAATTAAGAAATTGGGATAGGAGCTAAGCAGAGTCAGGTTGTTTCCGCTTATTTCCAAGTAAATTAGGTTCTTTTAGCCGATGCTTTCATCCTTAGCCGGAAAGTAGTATAACTGTTTCAAAAAGACCGGTCCGTTGAGATAGTGATGAAAATGAACTTTAAACTCCTTCCTGCGTACTTGGTGATAGCCGGGTTGCTAGCCATCGCCGATGCCGCCACCGTAGACGACTTCAACGACAGCAGTGACGATGGCTGGGTGCATTACAATCCGATACCCGGAAAATTCTCGTTCCCCGTAGTGTCGGGTAGCGTGGCTTATAAAATGACGTGCCCCTGGGGCAGTCTGTTTAGCCCGGGCCGTATTGGCAGCATCAACATGACTGAGCCGCCGCATTCGAAATTCCACGTGGAGGCGGATTTGTTGGATTGGACTTTCAATTGGGGGGAGGATGTCGGCCTATTGGCGCGTATGCAAGAACCGATTCCGTCGTTTTTTCTTCCAAAGGGCTATGCTTTGCTGCTAAGGAATGATCGGGACGGCAATCCTGCCTCACGTAGGTTGATGATTGTGAAAAGTTTGGGCGGAATTATTCCTCCTATTTTCCTGACTAAAGGTCAGGGGCGTTTGATGCGGCCGGCGCCTGATCCATCCGGCGATTACCGCTTAAAGTTCTGGTCGTCGGATGGTTTTCTCTGGGGACAGATCATTGATAAAAGTACTGGCGCGGCGATCATGATGTGGGACGGAACTGCTTATAGAGATCGGATTTATGCACCGGAGGATGGTGCCTACACCAATGGCAGGAGCGGTTTGATTGCTTATGTGCATATTGTGAGTTACCGGGCGGAAGGTGTCTCCCCAACGTTTGATAATTTCTATTCCGGTACTGATGCACCGCCCATGCCCGCACCGGTGAGTGACATTTCCGGAGCATCAGGCAGTGAGCGATATTTGCCATTGAACGGTGAAAATCATGAACAAAAATAGATAATATAAGATTCGCGCATCGATCTTCGGTTTTCTTTACCCCCCCCTTAGCGTGTCATCTTTCTGAGTGAGGAGAAAAAAGGATACCGAAGTTTGAGGGGCGATGGATGTTTTTAATATGGAAACCACTATTCTCATGTCCGGCCTTTGTATGCTCATTAGTTCGGTATATGATAAAGGCAGTTAAAGAACGGGCGTACGGACATGGCAACTCAATTCAAAATCTTTCAATCTTTCCTTGTTTGCCTGTTGCTATTATGGGCCGGCATGTCGGTGGTTTTGGGCGAGGATAATTCCTGTGCGGCAGACGGTGAGACGCGTATTTGGATTTCACCCCTGATCCCCAAAGCCGATGAGCAGATCAAGATCATGGCCGTTTCAACGGACGGGCCCGTGTCAGAACTGGCGTTGATCGACCATCAAGGGCGACGCATGGCTTTGCAGACTCGTCCTCAAGGCGGCCCGCCTTGGAGTCGGATCGCCGCTTTACAGGGCTTAGTCGAAGGGTATTATCAAGTGCTGGCGAGCCGGGGTGGCAGGCTCATCGCTTGCCACGCGCTGACTATCGGGGGGATAGGCATCCAACAAAGACCTGAAAGGTGGGGACTTGCCACCGAAGCTTTTTATTCCGCCTGGGTTGAAGCGTTATTTACTGAACCGCCCGAGGCATTCCTCAGCTTTCCTTCCCTGGAACCGGTGATACGCAACAGCGAGCGCAATTTTCTGTACAATTATCTCGGTCTCAACGAAGACCAGGGTTTACCGCTAACTCCCGATTGCGGTGATTTGCCCTACACCTTACGGACTTATTTTGCCTGGAAGGTCGGTCTGCCAATCGCTTTCCGCGACTGCGATCGTGGCTCGATCAGCGCACCTCCGCATTGCGGCCCGGCCATTGTCAATACCGATTTTACTCACGGTATCAGCTCGCAGGCAGATTTCAGGAAAGTCAATCGGCTGTTGGTGGATACCGTCCATTCGGGTTCGGCCCGGACCGGGCTTGACGACGAAGAAACGGATTTTTATCCTATCGCTCTCAACCGGGATGCGCTCTGGCCGGGGACGGTCTTTGCCGATCCCTATGGTCATGTCCTGGTGCTGGTTGAATGGGTGCCGCAGATAGCGGGCAACCCCGGCATTTTGCTGGCTGTCGATGCTCAACCAGATAACACTGTCACCCGCAAGCGATTCTGGAACGGCAACTTCCTGTTCGACGATTTCGTAACTGCCGGCCAGGGCTTTAAGGCTTTCCGTCCGTTGGCTCGAACGGCGAGTGGCGGATTGCGTCCGCTCTCTAATGCCGAACTGATCAATAATCACGATTTTGCCTCTTTTTCCCTGGAGCAAGACCAACTATCTTCCGACGATTTCTACGCCAGGATAGCTGCGCTTATCAATCCAAATGATCTTGATCCAAAACAGGTTTACGAAGCTACCCTGAATGCACTGGTGGAGCAAATCGAGGCCCGCATCACCGCGGTCGACAACGGTGAGATATATTTCCGCCGCAACCCCGGCAACGTCATTGCGATGCCTAGCGGCTCGGCAATTTTTCAAACCGTCGGTCCTTGGGAGGATTATTCCACGCCCTCCCGTGATATGCGTCTCATCATTGCCATGAACACGCTGTATGCCTTGCCAGAGAACATAGTGCGCCACCCTGAATTGTTCGTGATGAACGGCAGACGCCCAGGCCAGGTTAAAGCCGAGATCGAGCGGTTCCATGCAAGGCGTGTCAGAGAGCGCAGCATTCGCTATACCCGCACGGACGGCAGCCTTTGGCAGCTAACCATTGCGGAGATACTGGCACGTAAGCCGGCCCTTGAAATGGGATACAATCCCAACGACTGCGTCGAAATACGTTGGGGTGCGAAACCCGGTACGGAAGAATATTCAACTTGCCGACGCCACGCGCCGCCGGAACAGCGCGCGAAAATGGAGCGATACCGGATCTGGTTCCGTGAGGCGCGCAGGCCCACGCGATGAAAACACCTTCCTGCCCGGAAATTGTCTTTTTAAGAGTACAGGCGAGGGAAAGGTTTTATTCCGTTCGTTTCATGACGCGACGAAAAGTCAGGTTTATCCTTGCCTGCTCAATCGATGGATCGGATGGAATACTGTGTTGCCATTGGTGCTGGAACTCCGGCTGCATGATGAGTAGGCTTCCACCCGGTAACGATATTCTACCCGATACCGGGTTTTTTTTGTTCCGATAAGCGAACGATCTTTCTGCCCCGAATGTGACAGAGGCGATAAATGGTTTCATCCCTAGTTCGCGTTCGTCATCCGAGTGCCAGCCGACATAGTCTTCGCCGCTACGATATAAGTTGACCAGGACGGAGTTGAAACGAAAGTCCAGGAAACGTTCAACTTTATTTTTTATGGAAATCAATAACGGGGGCCAGGGGCGTGTTGTCAATAAATTATTGCTGTAGCTGTAAGCAATGCCGGGGTCAGCGTGCCAGGTTTGCAGTCTGGGCAGGGTAAATTGCCGGCCTGCGTAAATATAGTGATTATCCGGCCAGCGATGTTCATGCAATAGGGTTTGAAATAGTCGATGACTTTCGGCGAGACCGTAAAACCCTTTTACGATTTGAATGGCAGGGCAGGGTGTTTCAGGCATGGCGGCAGGTCAGTGGCATTGGCATTATCGAGCTATAGCGAGTTAACCATACAAAGATTGGCTTTTTTCATTCTAACCATTTAACAGGCGAAGGCGGCAAAGCGCGCAAGTTGATATACGGTACGCATATCAGACATCCGGCAGTTAGTGCTGACCGGTTCGGCTGTTTGATCGCAAATTTTGTTGCCGGGCGAACTATGCGCTACAAAATTGCATGCAGGGCTTTTTCCAGGTTGTTGACCGTGCGCTGTATGTTGTGCAGTTTGTCCAGGCCAAACAAGCCCACGCGGAACGTTTGAAAATTTTCGGGTTCATCACACTGCAATGGTACCCCCGCAGCAATTTGTAGTCCCTGTTGTAAAAACTTTGTTCCGTTTTGAATCGCCGGGTCATTGGTATAACAAACTACCACGCCCGGTGCTTCATACCCTGCGGCAGCGACACTTTTGAAGCCATTCCGGGTTAACAGTTCGCGGGCCCTTGCGCCCAGAGTTAATTGCTCGTTACAAACTTTTTCAAAACCATAAGATTTGGTTTCCAACATCGCTTTATGAAATCGGGTTAATGCATCGGTCGGCATCGTTGCATGGTAAGCATGGCCTCCTTTTTCATAGGCTTGCATGATACGCAACCACTTTTGCAAATCACATGCAAAGCTGCTGCTGGTGGTCGACTCTACTTTGTCTCGTGCCGCGGCATTCATCATTACCAGTCCACTGCAAGGCGATGCGCTCCAACCCTTCTGCGGGGCACTGATCAAGATATCGACGCCGCCGGCCTGCATATCCACCCAAATAGCGCCTGAAGCGATGCCGTCCAATACAAACAGTCCGCCTACGGCATGTACTGCATCGGCGAGTGTGCTTATATACTGATCGGGCAACATCATTCCCGACGCAGTTTCCACATGCGGTGCAAAGACGATATCCGGTTTTTCACGGCTAATAGTCTCAATGACTTCATCAATTGGCGGGGGAATAAAAGCCGGCTGTGAACTGTCGTCAGCCGGTCTTGCTTTTAATACGATTGACTCGGCAGCAATCCGTCCCATGTCCAAAATCTGTGACCAGCGGTAGCTGAACCAGCCGTTGCGAATGACCAGGCACTTTTTATCGGTCGCTAATTGACGTGCTACCGCCTCCATTGCATAAGTGCCTCCGCCAGGCACCACTGCGACAGCGTCGGCTTTGTAGACTTCCTTCATTGTTGAGGAAATGTCGCGCATGACACCCTGAAATTGTTGTGACATATGATTCAGCGAACGGTCAGTAAATACAACCGAGTATTCAAGCAATCCTTCCGGATCGACATCGGGCAATAAACTAGGCATTATCTTTTTCCCATTAAAACTATCGTTGTTATTAGAAGTATTATTTCCGGCAGTGAGTACTTTGGGTTAACGCATTACGATACTGGCGTAACCTTCTTCCATCAATACCCGCCGCACTGCAGGTCGCTTCAGCAGGTGTTGATAGTGAACCCGGCAGTTTTCAGGCAAAGGGATGGCGCTTCGCTCGGCCCAGAATTCAACGTAAAAAACTGCTGCATCGGCTATGCTGAAATGATCAAGCACATATTGCTGTCCATCCAGCAAATGGTTAAGGATGATAAAGCTTTTGTCGATTATTTCAAGCCCCTGAGATTTTACGGCATCGTGATTGTGTTCCGCGCAGGTAAATTTTTCAGGAACAAAAAAGCGCGTAAAACCATCGTCATGAAGGGTATTGACAACATAATTCATCACTTCCAGCACTCGCGCTTCCTGATCCGGCGTGTCGGGAAGCAGTCCGTGCTCCGGATGCCTGCGCGCCAGCCACCACGCAATGGCCTGAAATTCAGTCAGCGCGGTGCCGTCTTCACGCACCAAAGTTGGAACGGTTGCTTTGGGGTTAATGGCTAAATATGCTTTTTTATACTGGTCTTTGGCCTGCAGATTGATGATATAGGCCTCGAAAACCAAGCCGATTTCTTCCAATAAAATATGAATTCCCATGCTGCAAGAGCCCGGCGTCATATAAAATTTCATCGCCATGATGCATTCAATTTCGTTTATTCACGCAAAAATCTTAGTCCGTCGATGATGGATTAAATTCCCCTCATGGCTGGTAAGCAGGTTGTATGCCAGTATCTAGGTATTTGATTAATAACGATGCCTGATGGCTAAATGTTAGGTTTGTAACACGAACTATGTAAATTAACGGTATCAAGGAGATAACGATTGACCTGATTTTTGCCAATTAATGCACAGTTTGTCATCTTCTGCCGCTTGACGAGCCGGCTTAAATGAAGATAATTCTGTCCATACCAATTTAGCGTTTTGATCGGCCATGAAAACAATATCGCAGTCGGACTGATCTGTTTGTTGGCGAGGGATTTAGATGAAGCGAATATGTGTCGTACTCTGGATAAAGTAAGGCTACTGGGTGATATCGTTGAGGTTTAACTTAACGATATCATGTATTATCGGTTCATTACCTTTAGCATTAAAGCCTCTTAATCATGTACTTGTAAATTATAAATTTTTCAGACCAACCATCGCCGTTTATTGAAAATATTATTTTTTGTTTTTCAACATAACATCGAGGCCTGCAAACGGATTATGAGTCGCGGTGTTTGTCGCAGCTGAACGGAGGTCGGAAGTGCTGTGGCGGGTTTCTTCGTATCGTGAATGTTCGTTGTCATGACAGTAAAGGCATAGCAGTTCCCAATTGCTGCCGTCGGATGGGTTATTGTCGTGGTTGTGGTCTTTATGATGCACCGTCAGTTCCCGCAGGTTTGCATGGTTAAACTCCCTCGCGCAACGGCCGCATACCCACGGGTAAAGTTTGAGTGCCTGTTCCCGGTATGTTTTTTCCCGTTCATTTTGATATCGGCGGGAGTCGGCTATCAGTCTATCAACGTTTTCTGAGTTGATTGTTTTTCTGGTCGGCATCATCGTCTCCAAAGTAACAAACCATCCGGCATACCGGTTAGGTTTAGCACTAAAATTTTTTCATATTGTAGTCGAACTGTAAATTTCCCCGCAAATTTTCGGCTACCAAAAATTACATCAAAAATTCTTTTTCTATAGCAAAAAACCGGTCTGCCGACTTGACCAGGCCCGGAGCGGTAAGGTCGGGAACACCGTATACTTCGGTGATCGTACCCTGCTTATGCCGGATTTTGTCCAATAGTATCGCAAAATCTCCATCCCCTGATAACAACACAATGATGTCGGCCTGTTGGGCGTATTCAATGACATCCAACGTAATGCCGACATCCCAGTCCCCTTTTGCGGAACCGTCACTCCTTTGAATATAAGGTTTGAGTTTTACCTCAAAACCGATATTCCTAAGAATTTGTTGAAATTCACGTTGTTTTTGATCTCCCCGGTCTATGGCATAGGCGAAAGCGGCAATCACTTCTCTTTTGTTAGTGACCTGCTTCCAGAAATGGGCATAGTTGAAATGTTTTCGGTAGCTCTGTTTGACGGTATAGTAAATATTCTGTACATCGGCGAATATAGCAACTTTTTCCATTACCGTTATTCGATAAACGAGCAGCAGTAGTCGGTCGGTGTTTTGATTCTTACTGTAAACCGGGCATTTGCGGGTACTTCAAAATTTTCTCCGCTTTTTAGGGAGCGCCATTGTTCAGATTCGGGCAATAAAACATCCAAATCACCGTCAATTATTTCCATTAATTCTTTGGCGCCGGTATTGAAAGTGTATTCGCCGGGTAGCATGAAACCCAAGGTCTTTTCTGTTCCGTCTGCGAAGCGGAGGGTTCTGCTGTTGACCTTTCCGTCAAAGTAAACATTGGCTTTTTTTATAATGCTGACATTATTGTATTCGGTCATAATTTTACCTGTTGTTGAAATAGTACTTTAGGGCAGATCAAGCAGTAAAATTTACTGTTCACATATCAAATTTCCGTTACGTTGTTTTACTCGACTATCCTCCGATGAGGGAACGAAGCGACGAAATTTAATCAGAGTAGAGTAGATGTCACCGGCTTAATGGCGCACATAATAACAGATTAAGTAATACGCGGTTACTGTTGTTTAATTTGACGGTGCTCCGTAAGAAATTATATCGATTCACTACCTTTGTGGGGGGCAGAGCCTGCATTTCTATCTTTCGTCATAAATGCGTGAAATCGTTTTGCGGGTAAGGGTGGACTAAAATAATTTCCTTGAAAAATATAGCAGCCTTCGCTGTGCAGAAAGTCTATTTGTTCACGGGTCTCAACGCCTTCCGCGACAACCTGTAGATTCAAACTGCGGGCCATGGCAATGATGGTTTCCACGATAGCGGCATCATTTGTATCCGTGATTATGTCGTGAATAAAACTGCGGTCGATTTTTAATTGATTGAGGGGGAGGAGTTTCAAATAAGTTAATGACGAGTAGCCGATTCCGAAGTCGTCAATAGAAATTTTTACGCCGATTTCCTTGAGGTCCTGCATTTTGTTTATCGTGTCCTGAATATTGTCGATGACAATGCTCTCAGTCAATTCAATAAGTAGTTTCGATGCCTCGATTTGGTGGTCGCAAAGTGCTTGGTTAATATCGTCAATAAAGTTCTTCTTTCTAAATTGTTTGGAACTGACATTAATCGAGATATGGTTTAGTTTTAGGCCGAGATCCAGCCACTCGCGCAATTGTCTGCAGGCTTCATTTAATACCCAGTTTCCAAGTGGAATGATTAATCCGGTTTCTTCGGCAACAGGTATAAACTCATCAGGGGCAATCAAGCCTTTGCTGTCGTGGTTCCAGCGAATCAAAGCTTCGGCATTGGTTATATTGCCAAGAGCGTCCGTTTGCGGTTGATAATAAAGAATAAAATTGTGTCGTTTAATCGCCGTACGTAATTCTTTTTCCATAAATAATCTGGCATCAGCCTCCGCCTGCATACTGCGATGAAAATAACTGATGGTGTTTCTGCCTTCGGCTTTGGAACGATACATGGCTTTATCGGCTTGCTGTAGAATTTCATTTGCTGAACAGTTTTTTTCAGGAAATAATGCGATGCCGATACTGGCAGTACAGTGATGTTCGTATCTACTGACACAGAAAGGTTGGTTTAAACTGGTCTGAATTTTTTCAGCAACAATTGTGGCTTGTTCCGTCGCTTTTCGTCTGTCAGACTCATTGGCATGCAGCATGACCACAAACTCATCGCCGCTCAATCTTGCCGGTATATCCGCTTTACGCAATGTTTGTCTTAAACGTGCTGCAACTTGAATCAGTAATTCATCGCCAATGTGATGGCCCATGGAGTCATTTAATACTTTGAAGCGATCCAAATCCAGAAATAAAATGGCACCGAAGTAGCCCTCTCTGTTGGCGATATGGATCTCGTTTGCCAATTGGCTTAACAACAGCCTTCGGTTCGGTAAATTGGTCAATGGGTCATAAAAAGCCAGTTCATATATTTCATTTTCTGATTTTTTCTTTTCGGTGATATCCATCATCACGCCAACCAGTTCTTTTGCCTTTCCGTCTTCCACAATCACATTTGTAATCTCTCTTAACCAAATGATATCGCCGGTTATTGAACGCATGCGATATTCAAATTCATGTGAGTTAAGACAGTTTATTTCTTTTTTACAATATTCCGGAACCCATTTTCTGTCCTCTTCAGACATATGTTCAAACCAGAAGTCAGAATCGTTCAGCCACTCGCTCACTGGATAACCTAGGATTTTTTCCGCTTGATCGCTGATAAATGTAAAACGAAATGTATTCGGGTCCGCCCGCCAGACAATGGCGGATTGGGTTTGTACCAGTTTTCTAAATTGGGCCTCGCTTTCGGCCAGCTTCTTATTGCTGCTCTCCAGTTCCCGGGTGCGGATTCTCACTAATTGTTCGGTTCGCAATGTACGCCCGGTTAGCATCAGCAGACCTGTTCCTGTAAGGCTGGTGAATAAAACGCCGCCAAATAACAGCCACCAGATGTTCCAGGTTAACTGGGCATTGATAAATTCTGCCGAAGGTTGATAAACCACTGACCAGAGTTTGTTTGCAACAGCGATCTGCATCTCTTTCTGCAGGTCGATGATCTTCAAATCGTGACGGGCAGGTGTTGGAAAATTGCTGTACAGCAGTCGGCCGCGGTCCTGAATTTTAATTTGCAGTGGCGTATTGGGGAACTGTTCGTGTATTGCAGCCAATATATCTTCAATCCTGAACACACAAGCGATGAAGCCTTTTAACTGATGGCGTCTGGCTTCGTTATTACTGACAAGTTGGTTTTTATTATAAACAGGGGAATAAGCGACAATTCCTGATTTTTTTTGATGGTCCTGAATTAAATGTATCCCTTCAATAACCGAGATTTTACCGGAGTCCGCAGCTTGCATGGCCGCTTTGAAGTCAACGGGGTTGCTGCTAATATCAAAATTTTTTGCTCTTTCGTTATTTCGATAGGGCTCCAGATAATCTATCGGGAAAAATTGGCGGCGGTTGCCTGCCGGGATCAGTCGCATATTGGTTCCGGATTCAAGAATTGGGTGTCTTCCCTTTTCGGATGATTCATAGGTCTCCCTCTGTTCGGACGTGATGCGCGGTATCCATTCCAGGGCCTGAATGCTTTTATGTCGATGCAGGAATGGTTGTGTAAACCGATGAAATTGTGCCCTGCTCACGGAAGAGGAACTGTCGAAAAAGCTTTTTAACGTTTCGTTAATTTCGATGTGTCGTTGTATCTCGTTGGTCAGTGCTTCATGCAGCAGCATGGTTTGCCGTTCAAAATGATCCATGACTCGAGCGGATTCCTGTTTTTTGGCATATTGAAAAGTCAGCACAACCAATGTAAGCAGTATGAACAAAGGATAAGCGATAAACTTACGTCGTTCCTTCCATGGTTGCTGAGGCGCGGCGGTAAATATCAGGGTGAGCGGAGTAAATATAAAAACACCGATACTATCTCCGACCCACCAAATACTCCAACTGATTGCAATATCGGCGTTGGAAATGATGCCTTTTAAAAAAATTGTAGTAACCCCGATAGTGGCGGCAACGATGCAACTGACCGGTCCGCCCAAAATCAGAAAGCGAAAGATTTTGTTATCGTTCAACAGCGGGTCATTGCGGCCAATAGTGTATCTGATTAACAACGCGCCTAAGGCGGCCTGTGCGCATGAGCCGACGGCAATGATGCCCCCGATAATGAGGGAGTCAATAATTTTTTCGAAAGAAGAATAATCGATAAAACTGTAAATTTGAGCGCAAAGCGCGCCAAGAAAAATTCCTAACGCGCATCGCTTTCCGTAGTTGAGGAATCCTGCCAGGGCGATACCCGCACCGGGCCATATGGGGCTGGCGTTACTGGGTGGAGATGCCAGCATTATGGCCAGATAACTGGTGATGAAATAAGCGGCGCCCAGATTCAGGTTGAGTGCCAGGAAACGTATTAGTTTAATCATTGAGTATTTTCATGCGGCTACGTTACTTTAAGTAATTGAATATCCGGAAATTTAAAGCGAAAGCGTGAGTAGGGTTTAATTGCCGGCAAGACGTTCCGGTTTTTATTGAAAAGATCATAGCGCATTATATAACAAGCAGCCGTTCTGCTATATGCGTCGGTTTGTGGCGCAGCGCCGACGGTTTGATGTTGTGTCATCATGGTGAAACCGATATTCAATTAGAGTACCCGCATATCTTCAGTGGTTGATATCTGCTGATCCCATTACCCGAAGGAAAAAGGAGGAAGCGGGGGTTTTAATGTTGATATGTAATGCATGTATAAGCGGAATATAAGGAGCTTTTGTCTTGCTGTTGAAGCAACTTTTTTATTGCGAAAAGTATTTTCCAACCACATAAAGGAAATATGTTCTATTTTTGCTTGTTTTGTCTGCTGAAATGACAGAGACTGTGGCGTTTGTCATGGGCCTAGCTTGTTATCATCAACTACACTTCATATTAGATATATAGATGAACATCCATACATTGGGAAAAAATAACATATGGTTATTGCCGATACTATCCGGAATATTGATTGGTACCAGTTATATACCTTTTCCTCCCTGGGCCTCGCTGTTTTGCTTTGTACCGTTGTGGCTGTTTTGGTCGCAGCAAAACAGTATTAGACGGGTTTT
>JBNLCC010000135.1:0-2536 GCA_050303615.1 Methylococcaceae bacterium
AGGAAAAAAATGTTCATTGGACATCTCATCCTGTCTTAATCGCTGCATCCGAACAATACGAGCCTGCTTACGTTCGCATCAATCCCCGTTGTGTTGTTCCGACTTTGGTGATCGATGGCCGTGTCACAACGGATGCATTTAATATATGCCGTGTTATTGATGCAACTTTTGGCGGAGAGTCATTAATCCCCGAGAATCCCGAAGAACAAAAATGCATGGAAACTTTTTCAACCCTTTTTAAAGGGATTTTTGTCGAAGCGCTATTTTACGGCACCGTGCCTGACTTCCAAAGACCATTATTTCTTCGTTTTTTCGGAAAAATGAATCACAATGCAAGAGTGCAGTTTTTGAACAATTTAATAGAGCAACACCATGATGACCCTTTTCTAAAAGAGGCCTATGAAAAAAAGCTCGCCATTTTGCAATTCACCGAAAACTCCATGCGGTCTGAAGAGGATATGAAGGAACTGATGACGACCATTTATGCCGCTATGGACAAGATAGAACATCAATTAGAGACCGGGCCATTCAGTAAAGGCGGCTGGTTATGTAGCCGAACATACAGCCAAACCGATCTCGAATGGAGCGTCATGCTTCGGCGCTTTGAATTTGTTAATCTTGGCAAGAAGTTATTGGCAACACGACCTCTTACGGCACGCTATCAAAAAGCGCTTTTTGATCGACCAGCGTTTAAACGCGGCATCATTGATTGGGAACATTACATAAGACAAATGTTCCTTCCCATCGTATGGAAAAAATTTACGCATAGTCCGGGTAAATTTTAGTTTTTGTTAGTCCCTTATCGATGGACGGTCCTTGGAATTAATGGTGGGAGATGAGGGGCATGAGGTTTGCGATTGAAACAGAGGTTAACGATCTATTTGCTACCGAATTTCTGTGAAAGGAAATGTGTGCATAAATTCGCTCTCAACGAGAGGAGCGGAGTGGTGGGGTGCAATGTGATGAAATTACTTGCTTTTTTATCCATTCATCCTAACCTTTACCCGAAGGGGAAGGACTTTGATTTCTCAACTTAACGGCATTGCCCATACACTACAAGGTTCATTTTAAAAGAAACGAAACATGTTGCAAAATAAGCATAAGATAATTTTTTTTCTACTTTTTCCCGCGGGAATTGCGATTGTTTTCTTCATTTCCGTCAGCAAAGCCAATTATGGTTTGTTCTCATCCGGAGAAAATAGTCTCACCTACTACGACATTAGCAAGGCTATTAAAGCTAAATATGATCAAGAACTCGATAATTTTACGCCCTATAAAGCCAGTCATTACGCAGCCAGAATTTATCGCATAAGCGGGGACACAAGCTATCTGGACTATAATTTGCGCGACTTGAACAATATGCGGACAAATGTTGAGAAGCTTTTAAAAGTAGCCCGCGAAAGCGGCGAAGTTGAATATTCTAAATCGAAAGTAGAGGGGTGGTCCTCGGGAACCAGATCGGATTTACGGCGTGAATCACTATCCATAGCGCCTGCCTTCCCCTACTATTGGGACAGCCTGATGATACTAAGACGTGGCTTAGAATATTCCATCTGCGGCCCCCGGTTCGATCAGTTGAAAGAACATGTGCTGGCTTATGATTACACTCGTGATTTAAGCAACCCTTTCATGATTAGAGCTTGGGCTGCTCAACTGGCCAATATCGTCGTGTGGATAAGACAGCTCGGCGGTGCAGATTACAGAGATGTGTTTATCAAGGCCTTGCAACAAGTTTATCCCGATCATCAAGACCATTTACTCAACACGCAACAATATGAAAATAGACTATATGGTCTGACCCACATCATTTTAGCGGAAAGCCAATATTACCAATATCATATTAAACGAGACGAATATGCATGGATCTTTGATTATTTTGACCGCAATATTGATTCAATTATCTCTCGCGCCAAAGCCGATGTGGTCGCTGAAGTCGGTGTCGCTTATTTATTGGCTGGCGAATATGACCACCCCGCCCTTGAAAAAATAAAGCAAAACATCGCGCAGCAGTATAATGAAACTTATCGCATGATCCCGAGCGTAAACGGAAATTTCAAAGTTTCCTCAGGCGCGCATCGAAATATTTTAGCGATTATGTTGCTGTCCGCCCCGGAAAAATTTTATCCGGGGCCTTTGTTGGGCCAAATTGCAGATGCGGCGTCGTTACCTGATGACATGCACGGCTGTGTTCCGCAAAAGCGTGATATACAGCCGAAAGAACAGGCTCTCAAACAGCATTGAAAAATAGCCGTCTCGCGGGGCAAAAGTCAATCAAAGCCGCTATCTATGGGTACAGCGAGTCGGTTACACAACAGTTTGCAACCCAAACTATTGCTTGGTAATTTTTTGGAGATTACTAGCAAATCTCAAATGCCAATCCCCGGCTTTAGCGGGAGAGTGCCGGAATCCAAGATGCATGGATAGCTCTAAGTTTGCCATCCATGGCGCTGGATACCCGCTTCCAGGCGGGTATGACGGTCTATTTTATTGGTTTGACAAAGTAGAATAAGGAATCAACGACCCAAAAATCCCCATT
>JBNLCC010000136.1:0-31807 GCA_050303615.1 Methylococcaceae bacterium
AGTTGGGAGCGGGGAAGCAATGAAAATACCAATGGCTTACTACGCCGTTTTTTCCCCAAAGGAACCAATTTTCTGAATATCACCGATCTTGAGCTTGAAAAAGCCGTTGATTTATTAAATCATAGACCTCGAAAATGCCTCAATTTCAGAACGTCATTTGAAGTCTTTAATCAAGCAATGAGTGGTGCACTTGGAACTTGAATTCACCGTCTCTCTAACTTAGAAAGGGCCATAGGATGTGCTGAACAACGTGAAGCGCATCTTTTGCGTTACTCACCATCTTCAATTTCCAATCGCTCGTCATTTCCCCAATTCTTTGAATAAATGCCTTGTTTGACATAACGGTGGAAACTCGAATGCGGCCAGTCCGCCACGCTTGCTACTTTGTTGTGCTTTACCGGATTCCAATGAATATAATCGAATATCGCATTTATTCGAAAGGGCATTTGCTTCTTTACATATCTACAGGCATCGCGTAATTCGTTAATCTTTTCGACTAACAGACGATTGTTTTTCCACTCGGCAAGATTGACGGTGAAAAACCAGGTGGATTTCGGAATATAAAATCGTCGGTAGTCGGTCATGGCGTCATTTTTTACCCGAACGATGCGCCTCCTACCGTCGGCACATCCTATTTGGCGCACGTTATCGCGTTTACCGCTTTTGCGGTTTTCGTTTTACCCCCTTTTGGTGGGCTCATCTTTATAAGCCACCGGCTTTGCCGGTGATAATTTAACTACAGCAATTCCACTAATTAGTAGTGATAATGTAATCAACGCCCATTCTCCCAAGGTTGGGATCGATTGCATCGGTCCCGGTCCCGGTCCCGGCGGAATGATTTCTACTGATGCGCTATCTGTGTCCGATGTGTTAGAAGTATCTTCCGCTACAGCGGTCGCTGTATTGGTAAATTGCTCATTGACATTGATGGAATAGGTACATGTGAACGAATCGTTTACAGCCAATTGATTAGGAATTGCGCCTTCCATGCAGGTTACACTTTCGGCCGGCGTAAAATTAGTATCGGTTAACACTATTCCATCCAACGGTACATTTCCGGTATTGGTTATCGTAATTTGGAAATAAACTAAAGTCCCCACCAATACCGAGAGCTGTTGCTCGAATGGACCTGCCGAGCTAATTGAAACGCCTTTGGTGACATTAATACCCGGACTAGCAGGGTCAGCAGTTACTGTTGCCGAGTCGGAGACACTTTCAGTCTGATCAGTATCCGCGGTTGCTGTATTTACCAATGTTCCTTCTGAGGCGATACCAGAGTATTGACACGTAAAAGACTCGCCGACCGGCAAGGGGTCCGGTGTCGGAGCGCCGCAAAGTGCGTTAATATCAAATTGATTATCGATAAGCGTGCTGCCTGTTAATGGTATATTGCCAGTATTGGTCATTATAATCTGGTAATAAACGGTTGTTCCTGCCACGACGGTTACGGATTCACCAAAAGGCCCACCGGCATCAGTTGAGACACTTTTGATTACTGAAATAGCTGGATTCTCTGAACTTGTTATAATTACTTGGGCTTGGGCTGTAACCTGATCGGTTTCAGTGGAATCTGCGGTGGCGGTGTTTGTTTGGTTGACATTGGCTGACCAACTATAATTACAGATATAGATATCACCAACGCCTAAAGGATCGGGTATTGGTGGACAACCGGGAATGGGATTAGATGTATGGTCATCACTCAATGTTATCCCGGTCAGCGGCACATTGCCTTCATTGTGCAAGATGATTCGGTAGTAGACGGTAGTGCCTGTGAATACTGAAACTGACGAACCGTAGCCGCTGCCATCGACCGTAGAAACCTCTTTACTGAGCGACAACACCGGATTCGGTTGATCGATAATGTCTAAGGTTAGTTCATCACAGGCCTCACCGGCATTGACCTGGATACATCCCAGGTTGGGAATTTCTTCACCCACCGCCCCGGTGACTTGCGCCGTATATTCGACCCACCCTGTTTTGGTGGTCGGGCCGCCGCCGACACTACAATTCCATGAAATGGTATCGTTAACTATTGCAGCGAAAGTGCAACTCGTGTCTCCGCCGGAGCTGGTGGCGGTGACATTGGTTACTACCGAGGAATCGAAGGTATCGAAAAGGGTGAAATTGAGCGTCACACCTCCTGTGGTGGTTTTGACAAATTCAAAATCAAGCCGGTAAGTTATCGTATCTCCATTGTGTGGAGTTAAATTATCAGCTGACTTGGTAATAAGGGTTGTGTCTGGAGCCGGTTCACCTACAAGGTAATTATCTCCGAAGTTTTCCACCTTAACCTGGTAAGGGCCGGAATCGGCAGGTTGAATCGTATAAGCATGAAAACAATACTCATCGCTGTTTTCCAGGAGAATACCTGACACCCCGTTGGAACCGGTTGTGGAGGGTGGAGGAGGATCAATAGTGTAATCGAAGGTGGCCGCATGGATTGTCAGCGTTCCTTGCGCAACTATCGTACCAGTGGCTCCCGGCTCTCTTATGAGCCAGTCATAGGTTCCTGGGGATAGATTAGCGCCGTTGATATAAACTTCGTGACCAACTGTATAGAAATTGACATTTTGTGATGAATCGCCGCAACTACCATCAGTTGTCCAGATTGATGCATAAGCAGGATAGGTACCCAATATTGTCAGGGCAAAGCCTATGGCCAGAATTTTTATATAATACAGAATATACCAATATAGCATAACTCTTGCCCTCGCTAAAAATCAAAATAGTGCGAGAATTAAATGCTTTGGTGGCTAGGCTGTCTCTTAATTTAACCAATGAGACCCTTGGCTTTCTGTCCTTACCTTGCAGTAAGTTTAGCTTTATCAAACATCGTTTATAAATTCGTTTTGCTCATTATTCACAGCCAAGAAACGCGGGGCGCTATTGGTTTTGTATAAGGCAATGTCATTTTCAGTTAGCCGTAGAAAATGCGAACTTATTTGAATATTAGCATTATCTAAGATATCGGGTCAATAATTTTGTGACACACAACTATATGCAATGAGGATTTGATAGCGGGTTACAGAGCAAATCAGGGACATAGGATGTGCTGAACAACGCGAAGCGCATCGTTCGCGTCACTCAACGTCCTCAATTTCAAATCGCTCGTCATTTCCCCAATTCTTTGAATAAATACCTTGTTTGACATAACGGTGGAAACTCGAATGCGGCCAGTCCGCCACGCTTGCTACTTTGTTGTGCTTTACCGGATTTCAATGAATATAGTCGAATTGCCGATTAAAATCATCTGATCTGTGATTAAGTGTGCCCAAAATCGGCGCTGCCATAGTCCTCGTTCCCGACGTTTTTGCCGGCTTTTCGACACTCTTTCACCATGGGCGATTGGCCGGGAAAACCCACCTTTCAACATACTCCATCGGATCGAATAATCACCATCGTCTTGCGGTAATGTCAAAATGCAATGTAAATGATCGGGTATGACGTCTATCGTATTTATTGGAAAGGGCTTTGCGTAATTCGTTAATCTTCAACTAACAGATTGTTTTTTCGCTCGGCAAGATCGGTGAAAAACCAGGTGGCTTTCGGAATATAAAATCGTCGGTAGTCGGTCATGGCGTCATTTTATACCCGAACGATGCGCCTCCTAACGTCGGCACATCCTATTTGGTGCACGTTATCGCGTTCAAGTAGTTTTTACACGTTCAGGCAACCACACCAAAAGCGTGAGACCCGCCACTGCGGAAAAAACGGATGCTAGTAAGATTCCCAGCTTGGCGCTGTCAATCAGGCTCTTGTCGAAAGCTATATTCGCAATAAACAGCGCCATGGTGAAGCCAATTCCGGCGAGAAAGCTGCCGCCTGCCAGCAATCTCCAACTAAGTTTCTGAGGGAGAGTCGCGATGTGTAAACGCACAGCCAGCCAACTGAACAACATAACACCCATGGGTTTACCCAGCACGAAGCCTAAGAATACCGCCACGGTAACCGAACTACCAAAGTCGCTTAAAGCAAATGGCAATCCGGCGTTGGCAAATGCGAACAAAGGCATGATGACAAAACCTACCCAGGGATGTAGCGCGATCTCCAGACGCTCCACTGGAGACAGTGTTTCGCGCGCGGCAATTTCAGCCATCTGTAATGTATGTCGATCTTTCGTATCTCTACTGCTTTCGCTGCTGACTGGATGTGCAATAACCTGACCCAATATTGCATACAACCGCTCATCGCTGACCCATCGACGCGCCGGTGTCATCAAACCGAGTATTACACCCGTGATGGTAGCGTGGATCCCGGATGCATCCACTGCACGCCAGATGACCCCGCCCACCAGGAAGTAGAGCGGAAAACCGCGAAAGCCAAGCATTGCTATTGCGCGGATAATCACCAGGCCAAGCACAGCCACTACCAGCGGCCACCAGACAATATTGCTACTGTAGCCGATGGCGACGACAAGAATGGCACCGATGTCGTCAACAATCGCTAAAGACAACATAAACACGCGTAAGCTTTGAGGAATTCGCGACCCAAGCAGTGCCAGACAACCGATAACAAACGCCGTGTCAGTTGCCATGACAGCGCCCCAACCATGCTGGCCGGGCTGTTCTAATTGCAGTGTCAAATAGATCGCAGTGGGAACGATCATACCGCCCAGGGCGGCTGCTATGGATAGCGCTGCCATGCGAGGCTTGTTCAGCTCTCCGAGAACCAACTCCCGCTTGAGTTCCAGTGCGACAAGAAAGAAAAACAGCGTCATCAGACCATCGTTGATCCACTCGCGCAGCGAACGGGTAAAATCAATCGAACCAACGTGAAGGCCTGCCTGTGTTTCCCAGACGTGCTCGAACGAATCAGCCCACGGCGAATTGGATAGAACAAGTGCGGCAACAGTAAACAATAGAAGAATTGCTCCACCCGCTGACTCAATGTGCAAGAAGCGCACAAAGGGATTTTTCAGTCGATCAACAAATTCGTTCGGCAATCGCGTGGTTTCAGGATTTGCTTGGTGATCTGTAATCATAAAAAGTCATTCCGATTATCAAGCGCTAACGGGTCGAATAAGGAGTGCGTAGGTATCTGTCTTGATTCGATTGATGGCGATAAGTTAGAAAATGTGCGAAGTATATCAAACTGTGCACTCCTTATTTGACCCGATGGCTCCGAGAAGCGGAGTCATCAAGTTATTCTCTCGGTCTGCGTATCTTATATTTTAAAAACCAAATGTCCAAAAAGTCCCATTGCACTAAGCGGGATAACATAACCATTTTTCACGATAACCATCTCTGGATAATGTCCAAGATTAAACGATTTACTCAAGAATAAGTATGAATATCCGGTTTTCGTCAGTCTACAATCATTTGGAAAAATTGGGTATAGGGCGGCAGCGAAGAGTCGATAATGGTTATTTTCACCCACAGCCATAAAGAAGTCACAGTTAACGAATCCCTTCCAATAACGTTTTGATTTGATCCAACACTTCCCGCTGTTGCTGCGGCGTAAGGGTTTTGAATTCACGTTCGAAATCGGCCAGGTTGTAATCCGGTTGTGCTTCTTTCATACCCGGTATCACAACACCGCAATCGGCCAACACGTGTTGAACCGGTCCTGCGGCATCGTTTAAAGGTATGAGTCCGGAAAGTACTGTCCTGATGATGGTATTAATGCGGATAAACATCGACTGCCCGGCCAACATTTCCGCCACGATGCGTTCAACCTGCTCATCGGTGTAGCCACGGCGCTTGCTGTCTTTATAAGTCCGCATGGCAATGGTAACCGGGCTGTTTTTATCAATTTGATATTCGAAGTCGAAAATGCTCCCCTTCGAGGTAATCAAGCTGTTGGCATCGAGTACGAATTGTAATTTATTATCCTTGCAAACAATGTCAAGCCTGAGATTGTCGTAGAGACCGCGCTTGGGCAATGGCGACCGCGCCAAGCTGTAATTGAGATTAGTCAATTTGTCCCAATCCTGGTGATAGGTCCAGGATTTCATTTGCTGTTTGGTTTCCGTTATAGCTTGCGCTGACGATGAGATGAGCGCCACTAAAATGATGTTGGCAATGACGCGGTAAATGATAAGGCGGTTTTTCATTCTATAATCCCGGACAATTACGGCATTTCTTATAGCTGCTTAAGCGCTGTTTAGAAGCATTTGTAATTTCAGAATCATATCATCGATCCGGTTATGCATGTGCAGCGGTGTTTGCAATGCGTAGCGGAAACGTTGCCAAACGCCTAATTCAGGATAGGCGATAAACGCTAATAAAAGCTGTTTATGCTGCTTGCTGAGTTCGTTCCGGTTACAGCGCAGAAATTCCTGCGCCTGGTCGATGCGGGCATTTTTATTGCGGTGCAAAAAGCGCTGGATCCGGCCCCACCAAAACGCCGCTCCGTTTTTTACACCGACGATGTTGCCGCTGTGCTGCCGGTATAAAATGTTTGGCACGGTATCGTAAATAACTTGCCCGAAGCAGGTGGCGGCGAGATATACCCACCAATCGTGCATCACCAGTTGGTTGCTATCGACTTGATCGATTTTCAGGCGTTGCAGTAATTGCCGGTTGATGACTGCGGTACAGCCGGTGATGGTGTTTTGCACAATGGCATTGGCAAACGTGGCTGCGCCTTCCGGCGCGTGCGAACGCCAGAGAAATTTGCCGTCTTCGTCAATGGCGTTGTAGCAAGCGGCATAAAGGGCCGGTTCCGACAGCGGGCCGAGCTGCGCGGCCGCCCGTTGCAATTTGTCCGGGAGCCAGATGTCATCCTGATCGGCCAAGGCTATTAATTCGGCGTCTTCCGGGATTTTTTTAAATAACGTAAAAAAACTGTCGATCACTCCGATATTCTTGCCAAATTCGACATCGATATTATCGTATTGCCGGGCATAGGATGTCAGAATTTTGCGCGTGCCGTCGCCGGAGCCATCGTCGCGGATGAGCAGCTTGGTGCGTACCTGCTGTTGTTCCAGTATCGAATCGAGCTGCCGCGCCAGAAAGCGCTCGCCGTTGTAGCTGGAAAGAACGACGTAAACGGTGTTCATGCGGTCTGCAATGCGTTGAAGAAAGCTGCGGTATCGCCGGAAGTGATGCGTTGCCGGGCGTAGTGGCCGGCATTTTGCAGATATTCGGCGAAATGGTTTTTATCCTGCAGCGATTGAAGCAGGCTGTATAGTTTTTCCGGCGAATCGGCGTACAGTTCGCAGCGTTGCATCAGTTCTATGTCCGGACTCTGTTCAAGATACTGCAGCGGCAGGCTGCCGAACAGCGGCGCCTCATAAAGCACTGTGGAGTACAGCGACAGCGTGATTGAATGTTGCGACAAAGCGGTCTCCAGGTTGCCGGGATCGACATTGAATTTCCGGTCGCCGATATGGGCGGTAATTTCCGGCATAATGTTGTCGCTCGGGTGAGGACGTAGCGAAATTTGATCGTAAAGACGGTAGCAGATGTCGATGACTGTTTTGAAGTGCGCCAGTAATTCGTCCCGGCAGATGCTGACGTCGGCCGGCTGCAACACGATCAGCGGGGTAGGGGTTTGATCCGGGGAGGGTTGCGCATCGGGGACGCGGTATCCGAGACGGCCGATAGAGATCGTTTTAAGTCCCGGCACGCGTTGCCGTAGAAACCGCGAATAATAGTCTGACCATGTGAAGTAGGTTTGCACGTGAATGGGAAAATAATTGGCGACGATAGCGCCGTGCTGAATGCAGCCGGTGCGGATGCCGTGTTGACTGGCAATTTCCACGGCGCGGGCCGGAAACGGATTTCTTTCGTTGCATACCGTCAGCGACCGGATTTGCGAGGCGTGGTCCCGGATAAAGGTTTCGATGCACGCACGATTGCTTTGTGCGGTGATTTCACCAACGGGTAAAATGGTATGCCGCTTTAGACAGGCCGTCAGATAGCGGCATAGGCCATCGAAGAGTATACGGCTATGCCAACCGGTCATCTGCCGTTTCAGCGATGCTTCGGTGTTGTCCAAGTGTGTTAAGTAATGTACCGACGCAATAAAGCGTAAAGCCGGCCGCGCTTCGCAATTGACCAGTAACCGGGCGATTTTTATCGCGCTCGGCCCGTCGATGATAAACAAATGCATCTCTTCCGGTTCATTGACCGGAAAAATACGGATATGACCCAGAAACGCGGTGAGTTTGTGGAAAACTTGAATGTTCACACGCTAAACGTCTTACGTTTAGGAAACTTGTTTTAGTTGTCTATACATGCATGCCGTCAAGGATGCGCGCATGGGTGCTGTGCCATTCGTCGGCCATATCGGCATCCCAGTAGTCCTCGAAACACGGTGTCCCCAGCGTGTAATGCAGGAGTTTCGCGTCGTAATTGTCTTGGTATTCGGTGGTAAGCCAGTTCCATTCCGTGGGCAGTTCACCGATGTCGGCATCGTCAAGCCAGGTAAAACGATGCAGAAATGCGCCGGTTTGCTGCATGACAAACTGCGGGGTTAGAATTCTGTGTTTGGGATGGCCGCAATTCCATAACACCAGGCTGGACCAGTTTTTTCTGGGATAGTCTTGATTTTTGTTGCCGAGGTATTTGTTGTGTTCCTTGGTTTTATAATCGTGTTTGACACAGAGAACTGCTTTACTATCATCGCGCAGCGCCCACAATTTAGCGATGTCGTCGCGGCAGATCATGTCGCCGTCGGCGAAAATCGCCCAGCCTTGAAAATCATAAAGGAATGGGGTTAGAAAGCGCGAATAAATGAAGGTGTTGCTGCCGTCGGTGTGGGTTTCTTTGTAGGAATCAAGGGAATTTAGCGCCAACGGTGTAAAAGCGACCGGTAATGAGGACTTTTCCAGAATGCTTTGACAGAATGTGTGATAGGCGACCGCTTCGCGTTGGTCGAAACCGATTATGATACGAATCATCAAGTTTCCTTAGTGTTTTGGCTGTATTATACGAAATAATAGCGGCGGAAAGATATTAAAGATCCACGCTTTATCTTTTGTGTGAGTTGCTTAGCTTGCGTTTTACGCGTTTAATTATATGACAATTCCGCGTATTTTAACCAGACGGCTTTAGCACATCCTGTCATTCGTTCATTTTATTACGGTGTTGGTAAAGGACAGCCGCACTTTTTTTGTGAAAAAAATCATCAATAAACAAAATTTGAGTAGATGATAAAGCGTTGTCGTGAGCGCCAGTCCCGCCACACCGAAGTGATGATAGGCCATAATTTTTAAAGGGATTTGCAGGGTGTAAGTCACGCTTGCGATTTTGGTTGGCGTTGCCGTATCGCCGAGTGAGTAAAAAGCTTTGTTGACAACCATGGCGCCCATGCCGCCGATACTGAGTCCGCTAAGCCAAACCATGATCCACCAGAGGTCCAACAAGTTGGCACGGTTAATTTGGCCATAGCCGAGCAGTAGGGCGAGTAATTGTTGTCCGAAAATGAGCAGGAAGGTGAAACCTGTCAGCCCCAGCAAAATAGTGGTGATGATTTTACGGTAATATAATTTTCGCAAGGCCGGAATATCGCCTTGCTTATGCTGCGTACTTAATATAGGTGTCAACGGACCGACGATTGCTTTGTCGAACACATAACCAACGGCTTCATAGATTTGGTGCGCCAGATAATAGAGCGATAAACTGCCGCCGCTGGCAGCGGATAACAAAAAACGGTTAATCAGTTGGTCTGTTTTGTAATAGGTTGTGCCCAAAAGCAGCGGCTTGATGCGCCGCCACGCCTGCTTGACTTTAGGCTGCTTAAAGTCGGGCTTGACCGGCCGCCCCAGCGAAGGAATCAGCAGTAGAGTTTGCAGACCCAGCCGCGTGCTGGCAATCCAGGCTGCGGCGACAATACCGTAGCGCGGCAAAGCCCAGGTTAATAAGCCCAAGCCGAACAGGCTGGTCAGGATGGGCACGAATTCAACCCATAGAAACCGGTGCCTGGCATGGTAGGAAGCCCATTGCACGCCGTTGATTGCGCTAAACACCATGCCGAACAACTGGATCCGGGTTAGCGTAACGGTTAGACTTTGGATTTCGGAGTTGAATCCGGGGACCGTCAGCGGCACCCACCATTCGGCGGTGAACGATAAAATCATCGCTAAACCGGAGAATAAGCCGGTTATTAAAATTAAAAATGCCCAGGTGTCGTGGCGAACTTGTTCGTCATTTTCCCCGCTCAGCAGAGGAACAAGTACATGCGTTAGTGAGCTGGAAATGACTGCCAGGATTAGTTGGGGTATGGTCATGCCGGCAAAAAATGCATCGGTTTTTTCGCCGACCCCAATGGACATCAAAATATACCATTGAATAGAAAACGCCAACACGATGTTGGTCGCGGATAAAAGGCCGAGCTTGATACTGAGTTTCACGTATTTAGTCCCTGGTGCGGCGTAGCAGAAAATGTTTTTTGGGCGACTTGATTAATTCGTCGAAAAAGAAATAATATAAAAACCAACTGATTCCGAAAACCACATAGCCTGACCACAGAATGTCCGATACCCAATGTCCGCCTGCCGCCATTCTGGCAATGCCGAACAAGGAACCATATAAAAAACTGCAAATTAATACCAGGGCTTTTCCCCGGCGCACAATAAAATACAAGGCAAAAAACATATAACCGCTGGAACAATGGCCGCAGACAAAGGACTTCTTGCCATTATCACTGAGCACCAGCGGCGGTTGATAATGATGGCTCCCATTAAACTCAACCACTTCCCTGGGCCTGGGCCTTCCCCAGTGGTCTTTAAGCACCAGATTTACAATGAGACCCGGACCCAGCGCTATTACTGCAATGAAATAGGCGGCTCGATAACGATAACGGACGAGTGGTTTATAGTAAAAACCGCCCAAAATAATCGACAGGGCGACAGCTATTACCCCTAGCACTGACGGATAACCGAAGTCGTATAAACCCCGCCACAACCAAAAATTTCGCATTGGCCATGGCATTTCGGCATCTTGTCGGAAAAAAAGCCGTGCCAACTCGATATCCAGGCTACCGTTCCGGAAGATTGCTGTCGTTAATCCGGCTAGTGTCACCAACACCGCCAATTCCAACCATTTCTTGCTGACCATTATATCCGCCATCATTGAATATGCAGAAACTCTAATGCGTGTGGAAAGAAGCTAAATATTGGTGATCGAAAGCAATTTAATCACCGGTTTCCCGAAGCAGGCGTTTACCCATATAAGCATAATAATGCCGTTCTCTCGGGCTGCCCTGCAAGGCGGTAACGGTACCGACCGGCACCAGTTCTTCAAAGGCATTACGCAGCCGGTCACTAACCTGCTGCGGATTATTTGAACTCAATACCAGGGCATCTTTCCCGATATATTTGGTCGGACCGGGCCAAAGCTCATATTGTGATTCAATTTTTCCTCGCGGTGCCAAGCGGAACACGACAGGATGGTCCGGTAAATAAAACGCCAATTCGCTGACCAGATAACGATGCGCATCCACCCAAATGAAAGTATTGGCCGGTTTGGCAAAAAGGTGATGCCGTAGGTTATCGACATCCATCGCCAACTTTTGCCATTGCCTTAAGCGGTAAGTGGGATCAAAAGCGGTATTGGATAAGCCCAATGCACTGATCGAGAAAGGGGTTATATAGGCTAATAACACCATTAAATAACCGGTCAATAATGCGGGTTTAAGCCATTTCGGCCATAAACCATGCGCCAGCCAGCCGCTAAGCAACAGGAAAGTCGTAAAATAAAAAGGTATCGGCCAATTGCCCTGCACCTTCTGCAGCATACTTAACAACAACATCACCAACAGCGGGATGGGGCCCATCCATAGCAAAAAACTTTCCTTCGCCGAAAGCCGAGAATAATGACGCAGAGCGGCCGCACAAGTTTTTACCAACAACACAAAAATAACCGGGGAAAACAGGACCAGCTGTAAACCTAAAAAACCGGCAAATTCGGAAAATCTTTTCGGCAGACTGAATACCTCGTCTTGTACAAAATGGCTTTGACCATGTTGCAACATGATCCAGTCATGCCGGGCATTCCAGACGATCAACGGCACAAAACTCAGTAATACCGGCAGTAAGAAGCAGAGAAAATTCCGGCGTAGTTGAGCCCGATATTGTTTGTGAACTAATAAATAATTCCCCAGCAGCAGAGGCAGGGTGATTGCCGATGGTTTGCTCAAACATGCCAATGCAGCAAACAGGCCGGCCAGCCACCACGCCGATTTGTCTTCTTTGAATAACGCGTGATATAGAAAATAGAGCGTGACCATCCAGAAAAAATAAAGAGGCGGATCGATGGTCATAATTAAATTACTTATCGCGTTGGCAGGGGTCGCTAAAATCAATAACAGTGCGATAGCCGCTGCTTTCGATGAATAAAATGCTTTTGCCGTGAAATAATAGGCAATTAAGAAACCGCCTCCCAACAAAACAGCCGGCAACCTCACCACTGGCATGGAATCACCCAATGCCCAGGTGGCAGCCCCGATCAGCCAGGCGACCATTGGCGGTTTGCTGTAATAACACCAGTCCGGATGCCGCGACCAATCCCAATAATAAGCTTCGTCGCCCACCATATCCAAATCGGCGATTAATATAAAAACGAAGCGCAACAATAAAAGAGCAGCCAATAAATACCAGAATTTTGTTTTAATCAGCCGCGTTACAAAAGCCATCGTCGAAAAATGAGTCATTACCTTTTAGAATGGGATTTTCTGCGGTATTCGATTAGGTTATTTAGCATATAGTGGTTAGAGTTCGGGCTTTTGGAAAGGATATTAACTCTAGCTGATAGTGGATGGCGCGCCTTAATTTGATAGAGGATAAGTGCCTGGATTAAGCGGATAATACCAAGCAGGAAAAAATGCGTTTCGGCAATATACAGTCTGAATATGACGAAGCGATTACATGAAAAGCTTTCGAGTTTGATAATTTGTCGCGCTGTCTCATTCAGCCTCTCCCAAGAAGGAGAGGCTGAGTAATCGCCGGTAAAATCCGATTAAACGGTCATTATTTTATTAATGAACAATCTATTTGGTTTTGGTGTATAGAGCTGATTTTGACCACCCTGTTCTTCTGATTAGGCGTGTTATTCGGCCCTCCGGCTTCTCCCATCGCCTTGACGGTGAGTTGTCCCTGTTTAGCTCCTTGGGCAATGAGCTCTTGCCGGACATGCTCAGCTCGTTGTTCGGACAGTATCTGATTACTTGCGCTGCTGCCGACGGTATCGGTATAAGCAATGACATCCGCTTTGGCATCAGGATGGTCTCTCAGGAATTTTCCCATCAGCGCAATCCTTTCGTCATTGGTTTTATAAGGTACCGAACTGCCGGTTCTAAAATAGGCAGCGATATGTTTCTTTTCAGCACCGTGATGGTGGTGGCCATGTACCGAACTCAGCCATTCGCATAAATGCCGTTCAGATTGCAAGCGGTGTTGTCCCGCCTTTTGCGCGGCATCCATCGCTTTTTGGCGCTCATCGATATTCCAATAATGGTCGTCCTGCCAGTGATGCAGCACGTTGTCGGCGATTTCCAATTGTTCTTCGGCTAATTCCTCATGATAAATGGATTGACCGTAATGTCCGGCCAGAGCGGTGTCGATTTCGGCAGTTAAGCCCGGTATGTCTTTTTCAGATGGCGCTGTACATGCGGCTAATGAAAAAATAAAGACCGCCAACAGCAGGTAAATACTTTGTTTATTCATGATTGTATCCTCATATTCCAATTTATCCGCCAAGCTTGGGTGGATAAAGGCTACTTTGTTCCTAAGTTTTTTGATTTACTCACCGTCATCCAATGGGCCGTAAGTCTTCCAATATCCGGGCAAATGCGCGCCGAAATAACGGGTGTCCTCGCTGAATCGTTCCCAGACGTACGGCGGTGAAATATAGTCTTCGGTAGGGATTGGCGAGGTGATCAATTCCCCGGCTCCAACCACGGTTCTGCCCACGGCATGGATGACGCCGCGCACGGTTCCCCAGGTTAAGCCGAGTAAAATATTTTCATCATGACTGATATTGATGATGTTTTTAGGTATTTCGATAAAGCCGGTTGTGGTATTGAAAAAACCCTGGCTGAATTTTGATGTGAAACAGGATAAAGCATCGTGATCTTCCACCGCTTCATCAGCGTTGGCCGGCAGTCCCGATAACAGAAAACCTAAAAGGATGCAGGTGGTGAAGAGTCTCTTTTTCATTGTTCGTCTCCCGAAAGTAAATTGTAACTGAGCACTTTATGCCCTAAAAACGACCTCAAAAGGGCCGAAAGTACTTTCTCATCCCACCGTTCGACACTAGCGGAACGTTGTTGCAAAGTCAATTAAAATTATTAGCATTCACTAATTTATAAAGATGATATGAAAGGCGCTAAAACTTCGCGTCAGGGATGATCCCAAATGAGGTCTTCAGTACATGCACCCTATTTTTTGTCGTTTTTACGACAGCGTTCAAGCCCGATTGGCGACTCCCGATTTTATGAAATGAGCTGTATCACTTTGAATAGTAATAAAAATGTTGGAAAAATTTCAAATTGGACCGAATTATGATAGTAAACAGTCAGTGAGAATAAATGCAGGCGGATAAAATAATTTATGGTAAAGCTCATGATGTCCGAGAATATTAACGCAATAAACCTTGCCGCTTTAGATCAATATGTGGCTACCTTGAAACAGGCAATGAAACGACAGTATGATCGCAGTATCAACAAAGATTTGTCGCAACAGCATTGGCAGGGTCTGTTTAAGCGAAACGTCACTTTGGTGTTAAAGCAGGCTTATGAAGAAGCATTAACTCAGCTGCAACAACTATCTGTTGATGCCGAACAGGCGGAAACGGAACAAGTTGCACCGCTATTAAGTGGCGGAATATTACAATCCTTTGAGGGATTTAACGATGAGTTAATCCAATACGCATTACACAAACACCGTACCTCTTGTGCATTGTCCAATTTTCCGGACGAACACAACCCCAGCCGTGATTATATCGCTGAAGTGTTGCAGGAAACCAATCAGGATTGGCAAGTCTTTGTCGAGCACGTCAATGCCGTGCCGGGCGGCTAGACGTCGGATATCAACACAGAGGAAAAGTCTGTTTCAGCACCAACACTGATTTTTACCGGTGTTGGGCACAGTTCCAATGCGCTCAGCGCGCCGTCGTGTCCGCAGCCGCTATCTAAAGCAAATATGCCGGGTACATGCTCACTTTCCGGTGCCTGCCAGTGACCGAAAATAATATTCTGCTTCGCCATGGCGCGATCAGTCAGCCGGTACCAGGGCACATAACCTTCCGGCTGTGTTTGATTCGGCTCTTCGGTGCTGAAATCAAGTCGTCCGATATCATTAACATAGCGCATGCGGGTAACCGCATTGACGATGAAGCGCAGCCGCTTCCAACCACGGTGCTTCGCATGCCAACGGCTGGGTGAATTACCGCAGATATTTTCGAAAAAAGTCTTGCGATTACCCATGGACAGCGAGGATTCCGCTTCTATGGCAAATGTTCTCGCCTGGCTCAAACTCCACTCGGCAGGAATTCCCGCATGAACCATCGTAAAATTTGCCTCATGATGCACCAAGGGACGTTGACATAACCACCTGAATAGTTCCTCACGATCCGGCGCCGCCAGAATCGCATCGAATAATTCGCCAGCACGTTTGGCTTGCACACCTTCGGCAATTGCAAGCAACCGCATTTCCTGATCACCCAAGACTGTAACGGCACTCTTGCCCAGATCTTTAACAAAACGGAGTACCGCTAATGAATCGGGGCCGCTATTCACCAAGTTGCCGGTGAACCATAAGGTATCCTGCGCTTTATCGAAGCGGATTTCTTTCAGCAGCCTTAATAGCGTTTGAAAATTGCCTCGTACATCGCCAATGGCATAAGTCGTCATAATTAAATTTAACCTGTTTGAATATATAGGAAGACTTCAATAAAAAGAACTATGCAAACGATGCGCCAAACCAAAACGGTTGATCGGTCTAATGATGAAGCACTGATCAGGGGGGCTTGTAAGATTTCATACCTGCGCGGGACGACAAAGTGCGGTTATGCCGTTATGCTGCTTATGTCAGTGAAATCGTTGGACGGAGAGCCTGCTTAATAAAAGAAATCCATATCGGCATTGTGAAGAAACATCAGGAAAGCCCGGGAGTTGTTTAAATCGCTGTTGCGAAAACTGTAGGAATTTTGAAGTCGCCAATAAGCATTTGTAACATCAGTTAAATAAAATCTTAATAAAATTTTATTACTGTTTTTCCTTTTACAAAATCAAGAACGATTCGTGGGAGAAACTAATGAAATTTCGAGTGACCGGCATTGTTTTGGGGCTGGTATTAAATACCGCACTCCAGGCTCAACCTCTCTTTAAAACAACACTTTCGCTGCAGGTTATCGGGCAGCATCAAACAGGGGTGTTTGACCAGGGCGCGGCGGAAATCGTTGCGTACGATCCGGGTACCCAAAGGATTTTCAAGGTCAATGCCGATGCCGCGACAGTCGACGTGCTGGATATCAACGATCCGACCAATCCTACGTTGCTGACTACTATCGATGCGACGGCGCTGGGCGGCAGTGCCAACAGCGTTGCGGTCCACGATGGTATTGTGGCGGTGGCCATCGAAGCGGAAAATAAGCAGTTGACGGGTGTGGTGGCTTTCTATAATGCAGCGACTCTGGGTTTGTTGAATTTCGTCTCCGTAGGCGCTTTGCCGGATATGGTGACTTTTACCCCAAATGGCCGGTACGCATTAGTCGCAAATGAAGGCGAGCCGAATAACGATTATACCGTTGACCCGGAAGGTTCGGTAAGCGTCATCGATTTGCGGCAAGGTGTGCTCAACGCCGTGGTGCGGACTGCAGATTTTCATCATTACAATGGCATGGAAAACGAGCTGCGGGCCGAGGGGGTGCGTATCTTCGGACCCAATGCCAGTGCAGCGCAGGATTTAGAGCCGGAATATATCACCGTCGACCGGAATTCACAGTTTGCCTGGGTCAGTTTGCAGGAAGCCAATGCGCTGGCGGTAATAGACATCAGGCGTGCCGAAGTGATCGATATTCAACCGCTGGGAACCAAGGATCACCTTTTACCGGGTAACGAATTGGATGCGAGCAACAAGGACGATGCGATTAATATTGCCAGCTGGCCGGTTAAGGGGATGTTCATGCCCGATGGTATCGCCAGTTATACGTTCCGCGGCAGAACCTTTATCGTAACCGGTAATGAGGGCGACAGCCGTGATTACGACGGTTATAGCGAGGAAGCGCGCATTAAGGACTTGGTGTTGGATCCGTCCTCCTTTCCCAATGCAGCCGACTTGCAGCAAAATGAAAACCTGGGCCGTCTGAAAATCAGCACTGCTGTAGGCGATATCGACAATGACGGGGATTACGACGAGCTTTACAGCTACGGCGCACGCTCCTTCTCCATCCGGGATGTCCGCGGACGACTGGTATACGATTCCGGTTCCGAGTTCGAGCGGATCACCGCGGAGTTGTTGCCGGACGATTTCAACAGCGACAACAGCGAAAACGATTCATTTGACGACCGTTCCGATGATAAGGGACCGGAACCCGAAGGCGTGGCACTGGGCCGCATTATGGGCCGTACCTATGCGTTTATTGGCCTGGAGCGCGTGGGCGGCATTATGGTGTACGATGTGACCGAGCCTTACAACGTCAGCTTTGTCGATTATGTCAATAACTGCAACTTCGGTGTCGATGCCCAACTGCCCGACGACTCGGTGAATCCTCTGGTGGGTGACCTGGGACCGGAAGGCTTAACTTTTATTCCCGGCTCTCAGAGTCCGAACGATAAGCCGTTGCTGATAGTCGGTAACGAGGTCAGCGGTACCACGACGATTTACCGGATCAATGTGGATATTCTGCCTAATTTCGGTTTCTAGGGCGGGAAAGGGGACGGTATGGTGGGTTCCGCTCATCGACGAATAGAGATAATCATCGCATATCACAATTCGGCGGATTAATACCTTTTACGTCAGGGATAAGAGGGTATGAGGGCAGCAAAATGCCGAATGTTGAGGTGCGAACGACATAATTACCGTCCACATCTTCCAGCCGCCGGGTAGTCTTGGCTCTGATCTCGTCGCGCAGCAGTTTTTCCAGCAACTCCACGGCCAGGTTTTTGGCCGGTAGGTGGCGGATGTCTTCCAGAAACTCGTCGCTGAGCAAGCCGATATCGGGTTTTTCCAGCCCTGCCAACGCGAAAATGTCGGCGACGCCTTCGGCAATCACGGCGTTGTCCAAAATTTGCTTCAGCGCCGATTGCTTGTCTTCTTCGCTGCATTTTTTATCGATGCTGACGTATTTAGCGAATTAGGAATTCTAAGTATTGCATTTTGGTTTTCAAGTACAGTTTTGACTAAGCCTTCAATATCTTTAAAGTTAACATCTTTGGGAATAGTAACCGTAGTCATTATGCTAGCCCATAAAATTGTATTTTAATAATGGATTTTCCGGAGCGATTTCTTAAGCCTGTTTTTTCGCCCTCACCACCGGCCTTTTTCCCATGGGGAGAGGTGAGTAATGTTTTTGTGTTTTTGGTTAGAAACCAAATACAAGTCGGTATTAGGGTGTTGGTAAAAAATTGGCCGGGCAGGGCGACCATGCATTCGATGCGGTCTTGTTCCAGCAGATTTTTACGGATTTCGCCTTCGCCCCCGGTATTGGAACTCATCGAGCCGTTGGCCAGTAGCAGCGCCATATTGCCATTGGGCGCCAAATGGTACAGCATGTGTTGCAGCCAGGCGAAGTTGGCGTTGCCGGCCGGCGGGGTGCCGTATTGCCACCGCGGGTCGCCGTCTTTGACGCCGGTGTTCCATTCCTTCATGTTGAACGGCGGATTGGCCATCACGCAGTCGGCGCGCAAGTCCGGGTGTTTGTCGTTGTTGAAGGTGTTGGCCGGTTCGCCGCCGAAGTTGAAGTCGATGCCGCGTATCGCCATATTCATCACCGCCAAACGCCAGGTGGTCGGATTGGATTCCTGGCCGTATACGGAAATATCGCCGAGGCGGCCCTGGTGCTGTTCGATGAAGCGTTCCGATTGCACGAAGAAGCCGCCGGAACCCAGGGCCGGGTCGTAGACGCGGCCTTTATAGGGTTGCAGCATTTCGACGATCAGCGTGACGATGGCCTTAGGCGTGTAGTATTGGCCGCCTTTCTTGCCTTCGGCCAACGCAAATTCGCCGAGGAAGTATTCGTAGACGTGGCCGAGGATGTCCTTGGCGTGCAGGGTTTGATGGCTGAACGGGATCGTGGCGATCAGATCGATCAGTTCACCGAGCTTGGCCGGCTCGATTTGCAACTGGGTGTAGGTTTTATTCAGGACGCCTTTGAGCTTTTTCTCATTTTCCTTTTCAACGGCGTCCAGCGCGTCGTCGATCAACTTGCCGATGCTGGTGATTTTATAGGTGGTTTTTTTACCGTTGTTGATTTCAATTTCGGTACCCGGCGCCAGCTTGGCGTTGTTTCGGATCGTGGTCCAGCGGGCCAGCGCAGGCACCCAGAATACGTTTTTTTCGACGTAGTAGTCGCGGATTTCCAGTTCTTGCTGAATCAAATAGTCTGCATCCCCGCCCAAATAGTAATCGTGGTTCGGGTCCTGGAATGCAGCCTGCAATTCCTTGCGGCGCTCCTCGAAGGCATCGCTGACGTATTTCAGGAAGATCAGGCTGAGCACGGCATGTTTGTACACGGCGGCATCAAGGTTGGAGCGCAGCTTGTCGGCGGCGGTCCACAGTTTTTTGTCGAGATCGTTAAGGAATTTTTGTTCTGCTTTATCCATGTATTTGTTATTTTTCAGTCCAAATTGTTTATCTCAGGCGCAATCATCCCGATACCCGCCTTGATTCAGTTCGAAAAATAATTTTATCGCAATAAAACGGCAATAAATAACTTATTTATGATGAGCCGTTTTCGGCAAGTTCAGTTATCGCGAGTATTCAAATAGCCTTCGTTGATGCGATTGGCTTGCTGTGCTGCCGGACGGTTTTGTAACCGTTCAAAGTAGCTTTCAAATAGAGGGCGCTTCTCGATGGTTCCGAACATCATGCCCCAGCCAAGTTGCGAGCCGATGTACACGTCTGCGGCGGTAAATTGTTCGCCGCAGATATAGGGGCCGGGCGTCAGCGCCTTTTCCAACGCGTCGAGGGTTGCACCGTAGCTGCCGAAACCGACGAAGCCGCTTTTGTCTTCCGGTACTTGCCAGGAGAGCGCTTTGGTGGTAACGGCCAACTCAAGAGGGCCGGCCGCAAAAAACAGCCAGCGGAAATAGCTGGCACGGGCCGGGTCATTGGCCGGTGGAATCAGGTTTTTCTCCGGAAACTGATCGGCCAGGTAGGCGCAAATGGCAGCCGTTTCGGTGACTAAAGCTTCACCGTGCCGTAGCGCGGGCACTTTCCCCATCGGATTCACGGCGAGATATTCGGCACTTTTCATCGCCGGACCAAATTCCAGCCAGACCGTTTCATATGGCCGGCCGATTTCTTCCAGCATCCAATGGGCAATTCGCCCGCGTGATTGAGGGTTGGTATATAACACGAGATCGTTCATGGTGGGTAGTCTCCTTGGTTGATTGAATCGAGGGTTTGAGTCGGCGTATAAAAATTGTTAGGCTCCGGCTAAGTATATCCGAATCTGACGATTATGCTTTTGCTTAACTGTTTCCTCGTCGAAGGCGCGATTGGCGGGCAAAATCGCAGCTCCGGGCATTCGTCAGAGCATTGCGAACAGGTCCGCGACGCTGCGAACCATTTGCCCGTGGCCTTCGGCAATATAGATTCCCATCTGCGCGATCAGCGAATAAGCCAACGCAAACTGCGCCAGCGCGTAGCCTGAGATTGCGAACTGGCTGATGCTGATGATGCCGACACCGAACTGAGCAAGGGTAACAACACCACAGGCAAACTGGCCGATGGCGATAATGCCGATTGCCGGAACCGGCCGCGCATTCGGCCGGTATTTGAAGGAAATGTGCAGCCACGGCAGGCCGAATAGTTTGGTTTTCGACCGGTATTCAAACCCCCATCCATCCCAATGTTCTTTAGCCGGGAACGGGGCGCCGCATTGGGGACAGGTGATGGCCTGATCGGAAATTTCGTGCTGACAATCTCGGCAACGTTTCATGTGTATAGCTCCATATTGATGAAGGAAGCGGGGCACACGTCCTATTGAGGTGAAGTGATGCGTCAGTCGATAATAACACAGCGTCCCAGTCTGTTGCATGGCTCAGGCATAGAATCGAATTTCATGTCGGATTACGCACTTTCCTATCAATGCAATTTTGTGAATGTAAAAGGTATGTCGATTTAACTCTTCACCGTTCGATTAACAGACGTGACAAGAAACTTTAACTGAGGGTGCACCCGCTTTGTGATTGGTTTGGTGTGCATGCCGTAAGCATTTTGTTGAGGAATTAACTATGCAAAGAATAACCCCGTTTTTATGGTTCGACCATCAGGCCGAAGAAGCGATGAATTTTTACGTTTCGATCTTCAAGAATTCAAAGGTGCTGAACGTGAACCGCTACCCGGAAAATTCACCGATGCCTGCCGGAACGGTTATGACAGCCAGTTTCTCGCTGGACGGCCAGGAATTCATCGCGCTCAACGGCGGTCCTGTGTACTCTTTTACGCAATCCGTCGCGTTCGTGGTAAATTGCGAGACGCAGGAGGAAGTCGACTACTACTGGGAGAAACTTACCAAGGGAGGCGAGGAAGGGCAGTGCGCATGGCTGACGGACAAATTCGGCCTGCCTTGGCAAGTCGTCCCGAGTGCGTTGGGCAGACTGCTGAGCGATCCCGATCCGGACAGGGCCGGCCGGGTCATGCAAGCGATGATGCAGATGAAAAAAATCGATATAGGCCGGTTGGAACAGGCTTACGCCGAGGCAGTAGACTGATGAAATGGCGTGAATGGCGGTTCGGCGGCTACCATCCGTAATTACCTTTTGATTAAAGCCGGTAGCACTTGCCGGGAGAGAACAATGAAATACATGCTATTGATTTATTTTGAAGAACAACAGTTGTCCGACAACGACCGCGAGGCGTGTTACGCGGAATCCAGAGACTTGGCGCACGAACTGAAAGCAAGCGGCCGGTATTTGGCTGCCAGCCCGCTGGAGTCTACCGCAGTGGCAACCAGTGTCCGGGTGCGCGAAGGCAAACGTTTTGTCACCGACGGACCATTTGCGGAAACCCATGAACAATTGGGCGGCTATTATCTGATCGAAGCCAAGGATTTGGACGAAGCGATCGATATTGCCGCCCGTATTCCTATAGCGCGTAAAGGCACCGTCGAGGTTAGGCCTCTGATCGAGTTGAGCGGATTGCCGGTTGATTGAGGTTGTTTTATTTAACCTTCATTCCGCCCTCGAGCCGTGGCGCCGCAGGCGCAGTCCGCCGGTGTCGACCGGCCGGTTTTTAGCACGGTTAGCGGGTATGAATAGAGGGTATGCGAACAAATTGGCTTGTCGTCTGCTATTCTATACGGCTGCCGCAATTATCCGCAGGCGCCGATATGGCCGCAGGCCGTACAGAAATCGCAGCCGTCGCGCTTGATCATTGCGACGGCGCCGCATTCCGGACAGGTTTTTCCGGCAACCGCCAGGTTGACGGCGCTTTGGCCGTTGAATTCGCGTTCGGGCTGTTGCATCATCCCCAGCGGCGCCACCGGATAACCATCGCTGGTAAGAATGCCGAGCATGTTAAACCGATGAATCAGCAGGCGGGCAATGTAGGCAATGGTAGATGGCTGTACCGCCGTTTTGCCGGTGGCTGGGGTTTTGGCGAAGAAATCGCCTTGGGCTTCGGGTAAATCCTTGAGGCCGCGTAGTTTTTTCCCGATCCAGGCGGGATCGAGCACGCGCATGTCCAGGCTAAGGGATTTGGTCAGGCCGTCGAACTCCGGCGGATAGGAGCCTGACAGCCAGACGCTGTAGGGACGGTGGCTGCCGTCGGGCAGTACGCACTCCTTGACGAACATGGCAAAGTCGTCGCCGGTGCTGGGATTGTTAACGTCAACGGTCCAGGACAGGGTGCCCTCGACGCCGGATTTCGGTTCTTTCCTGGAAAACATGGCTTCGACCAGCGGCGAGTGTTCGGCGGTTGCCGCAAACACGCCCAGTTCGTCACAACGGTATCTGATCAGTCTGGCCAAGGCGCTGACGCAGCCCGGCACGCGCACTTTTTCACCCGCCGGCGGCATGCCGATAACGAACGGAATGCCGGGCGTCTTGGCCAGTGAATCAAGTTTCATCTTTAACCAGGCGCGGTCCTGGGAGCGCATGTCCATCGACAAATTCTTGGCTAGTGCGCCCAAGCCGCGGGGCATTTCCTCGCCGTTTACCCAAACCTCGAACGGTTGCATGGTATCGTTTTCGATGTGGCCGATAAATACCGCAAAGCGTTGGCCGGGATTGTCCACCAGATAGGTGACTGCCGGGTTGCCGGCGGCCAACGCCGGCCGGTGGGTCCAGCGTAGCGAAGTCAATGCCACTTCCGGGGTTTTGGCGATGCGGATCTTGCGGTCCGGTTCCGATTGGTCCAGGTCGGCCGGGGTCTGTAGTTCGGCACGGTCCGCGGACAACACGCTGCCCAGTATTTTGTTGGGGCGATACGTGGTAATGCCCTTCAATCCTGCTTTCCAGGCATCCAGATACAGGTTTTCAAATTGGGCGAAGGGATAATCCTCCGGGATGTTGACTGTTTTCGAGATAGAGGCGCAGATGTAAGGCTGAATGGCGGCCTGCATCAGCATATGGTCGCGTGCGGCAATATCCAGCGCACAGACAAACGCGTCGGGCAGATGCTCGGCATCGCCGCCCAGTTCGCGGTACAGCCGGTAAGCATGGTCTTCGACGCGATAGGTCTTCTCGCCATCGCCGGCTTCGCGTTTGCGGCGGCTGTAGAGCCAGGAAAATGCCGGCTCGATGCCGTTGGAGGTGTTATCCGCGAACGCCAGCGAAATGGTGCCGGTCGGTGCTATCGCCAGCAGGTGCGAATTTCGCAGGCCCTTGTCCCTTATCGCTGCCCGGATATCGTCGGGCAGGCGCTTGGCCATGCCCGATTCCAGCAATTTGTCGGCATCGAATTTAGGGAATGCGCCTTTTTCGACAGCCAGTTCGATCGAAGCCCGGTAGGCAGTGTCGCGCATGCGCCGGGTCAGGTCGGCGGCGAAATTCCGGCCTGCGGCACTGTCGTAGCGCATTCCCAATTCGATCAGCAGATCGCCCAGACCGGTATAGCCCAGTCCGATGCGCCGTTTGTCTTCGGCTTCCCGGCGCTGCTGCTCAAGCGGCCAGTTGGTTACCGTTAATACATTGTCGAGCATGCGCACTGCGACAGGCACAATCTCTTCGAATCGGGCATAATCGAACGACGCATTTGCGGTGAACGGCTGTTTGACAAAGGCACAGAGGTTGAGTGCTCCGAGACAGCAGCAGCCGTAATCGGGTATCGGAATTTCGCCGCAGGGATTGGTCGCTTCGATGTTTTCGCAATAATACAGGTTGTTTTCCGTGTTGATGCGATCGAGGAATATTACCCCCGGTTCAGCGACGTTGTAGGCATTCAGCATGATCGCATCCCACAACTCCCGCGGGTCGATGGTGCGATACACATATAGCCCGTCTTCGCGCCGCTTTGCAGCGGTACCGGGGCCGGGTTCGCTAAGATGTACCAGTTGGAAGGGCGTGCCGTTTTCCAGGGCCTGCATAAACCGATCGGTGATGCCGACGGAAATGTTAAAGTTATTCAGGTGGCCGCTTTGCTGTTTGGCATTGATGAAGGAAAAAATATCCGGATGATCGCAGCGCAACACGCCCATTTGCGCGCCGCGGCGGGCGCCGGCCGATTCCACGGTGGCGCAGCTTTGATCGAATACGTACATGTAGCTGACCGGGCCCGACGCGGTTGAGCGGGTACCGTGGACCAGCGCGCCGGCGGGACGGATGCTGGAAAAGTCATAACCGACGCCGCCGCCGCGGCGCATGGTTTCGGCGGATTCGCGCAGGGCATGATAAATGCCGGCTTTGCCGTCCACCGTGTCGGAAACACTGTCGCCCACCGGTTGCACGAAACAATTGATCAACGTGGCGTTTTTGATGTCGGCGCCGGCCGCCGAGTTAATGCGTCCGCCTGGAATAAAGCCATGCTGCAATGCATCAAGGAATTTCGCCTCGAACCGGCCGGGTTTTTTTTCTACAGCGGCCAGCGCTTTGGCGACACGAGCCCGAATTGCCGCCATCATCGCAGGAGCGTCCAGATCCTGTTCAGAACCCTTGGCATATTTTTCCCGCAATACATCGACACTGACCTCTTGAAATTTATTTTGCAATAAATTGTCTTGGGTGCCGGTTATTGCTGAATTCTCTGTATTCATGGCTGGATCATTGATCGAATAGGTGATCTAAGCTGTTTTGAGTTTCAACGGTGTTTCAGTAAATAACGCCCCGATCCGAAGTTGATGTACTTCGTATCGAAATACCCCGATGCGGTTGCGGCAATTTTGACCTGCAGTGTTTTTTGCCTGATTGTTATCCCCAAACGGCAATATCCGAGCCGGAACATGACGATTATAAAAAGCGACGATTATTAGTTATTATAGTCGACTGTTTTCTACTGCACGGCTTTGGAAGGATATGGACTATTATTTAGTTGAACTGAATCGTTATTGGCAGCAGTTTTGGACGTTTATTACGCCTGACAGCGAGCGCTTTTCCGAACCGGAAATTCAGCTCAGAATGGCCTTACAGCTTTTTTTATTGGCCGGCGCAGCGCTTTTTTCCAGTTCTGAAACCGCGCTTTTTTCGTTATCGCGCCTGGATTTGCAGAACCTGATCCGCCGGCAGCATCCGTTGGCGGCAACTATTCACGCCTTACTCGAGCAACCCAGACGCTTGATTATATCGATATTGTGCGGCAATGAATTGATCAATATCGCCGCCGCAGCCAATATGACCGTTATTCTGGTTTTATTGTACGGCGAAGCCGATGCCGGTTGGCTCACGCTGGCGATAATGGTGCCTTTGCTGCTGGTGTTCGGCGAATTGACGCCGAAGACCATTGCAGTATCCAATCCGGTGGCGGTCAGCACCCGCATCGTGGTGCCGGTGATCAGACTCTGGGTAAGAGTCGTGGCCCCTTTGCGTTGGGCGGTGTGGATCATCTCCGAGCGTATCACCACGCTGCTGGTGGGGCGGGAGAAGTCGGCCGATAATATTTTACATATCGATGAGTTCCGTACCTTGGTTGACGATGTCGTAAAAAACGGTGAGTTAGGCAGCTCCGAAAAGCTGATGATTTTCAATCTGTTGGAGGCCGGCGCCACCGAGGTTGTGGAGATCATGATCCCCCGCACGCAAATGCCTTTTATTGATCTCGATTGGGATATTAAACGTATCTTAAGCTATGCTCTCGGCAACCGCAGCATGATATACCCGGTTTACAAAGGCCACCGGGACAACCTGGTCGGTTTTATGCTTGCGGCGGATCTGGCCGGGGTGATGCTGGACGAGCAACAAACGACCGCGGTGACACCGGCCGATTTGATCCATGAACCAGTGGTTGTGCCGTTGACCAAGAAAGTCGATGAAATGTTCGATTTCTTTAAAACCCATGAAATCAAAGCGGCGGTGGTGTTGAACGAGTTTGGCGGAGTCGAAGGGCTGGTGACGCTGGATGATGTATTGCAGTTTGTATTTGGCGAAATTTGTCCTAAAACGGAATTTCCGGGAGTGCGCCACGAGCCGAAGACTGATGTTTATGAAGTTCCCGGTGATATGAAGCTGATCGACTTTGAAGACTTGACCCATTTCATGGTTGAAGACGCCCGAATGACGACGGTTGGCGGCGTGCTGTTCCGGCGTTTGGACCGTTTGCCGAGACCGGGTGATCAGGTTCAGTTGGACGATTTATTGATGACCGTGTTGGAAATGGAAGGGCATCGAATAGCTAAGGTAAGGATTGCGCGCGGTGAAAAAATAAAGGATGTGCAGCAGGATATCGGGGACTCGGAAGCAACGCTTTCAAGTGAGGATTTGCAGACGGGAGATCGGCATGAGCGTGGGTGAAACCCTATTGGTAATGTTGGCGTTGTTATTGATTAAAGGATTTTTTTCCGGATCCGAAATTGCCTTGGTCAGTTCCGATAAAATCAAACTGCGGCATCAGGCGCGTATCGGTAATAAAGGCGCGCAAGCGGTATTGAAGCTGTTTGAATCGCCGGATATTTTATTGGGCACGACACTGGTCGGCACCAGCATTGCCACGGTGGCGCTTACCACATTGGGCACGCTGCTGATGATTGATTATTTCGGTGATGACGGGGATTTATATGCGCTATTGATTTATTCGCCGTTGTTTTTGATTTTCGGTGAGATTGTCCCGAAGAGCGTTTATCAGCAAAATGCCAATAAAATAGCGCCGGTGATCGTAAAAATTCTAGGCGTCTTTACATGGCTTTTCTTTCCGGTTATCTTCATTTTTTCAAGAACCGCGCGGTTTATCGCACGCTTGGGAGGGGTGGAAAAAGCCGATTCCAGTCTGTTTATTTCTCGTGAACAAATGCGTTCGATCGTGGAAATGGCGGAAATGGGCAGCAATTTGGATGTTTTTGATCGCTACCGGATCAAGCGGGCGATTCGTTTCTCCGAAACCACGGTAGGGCAAGTTATGACGCCGGTGGCCGATATGGTGGCGCTGGACCGGCAGACTTCACTGCATAACGCACTGCGGCTGTTGCGTAGCCTGGGTTTCCACGATATTCCGGTCTATGACGGCAATATTAGCACCATGGTCGGCATATTATCGCTGACGCCCTGGGATGTTATGCAAATAGACCCGGCGAACGCCAGCCTGGATGCATTAATCCGACCGGCTATGTATGTTACCGAAAATCAATACCTGGAAGAACTTTTCCAGCTGTTTGACCGGCAGAACTGCAACACTGCGGTGGTGGTCGACGAGTTCGGTTCGACCATCGGGGTCATCGATAAGCAGGATTTATACGAAGAGGTGGTCGGCGATTTGGAAGACAGTCCCGAAGACCTGTCGCGCAGGCGATATAAGCAGCGCATGCAGTTTCAGAAGCTGAGTGAAAACGCCTATCTGATCGATGCCAAACTCGCGATGGCGGAGGTCAACGAACTGCTCGGCACCAGTTTGAACAGTTCCGATTATTATTCGTTGGGCGGCTTTATGCTGGCTCATCTGCATCATTTGCCGAAGGTGGACGAAAGCATCGAGGACTCGGGATTCCGCTTTAGCGTGGAAACGGTGACCGAGCGTTCGATTAAAACGATTCGCATTGAAAAACTGCACTGAATGCGAATTAGGCGTGCGGTTTTGGGATTTCCGCAACGAGCTATGAATCTAATGATTTTGTTCGTGTTTTTAACGCCAAGTGCAATTCGGCACTCTATTCAACGATGTTGCACTAATAACTATACCACTTCGCACCATATTAGCTCACGTGATAGTTGGCATAATCTTTCTAATCCACCATAAATGTTAAATAATTTTTATGTATCAATGATTTATATATTTTCATAAAACTTGGCACAAAACGCGCTTAATACCCGATTGAGGTTTATTAAGCAAAGGCGCTTAACCCTTTTAGGGTTAATGCGCTTTTTTTTGCCTGATTGGTTCTTAACGGAACTGCCTGTATTAATAATAGAGATAGAGGAAAAAATATGTCTTATTTAATCCCTTCAGAATTTGTCACGAAGATGGTGGATGCCGGTGAATCCAAGATATTCATGTCAACCAGAGACACGGTGATCAGGGCCTATATGGCGGGCGCAATTCTGGCATTGGCTGCCGTGTTCGCCGTTTCAATGACCGTCCAGACGGGCTATCCGATTATTGGCGCAATTTTGTTCCCTGTCGGTTTTTCCATGTTGTATTTGTTGGGCTTTGATTTGCTGACCGGTGTTTTTGTCTTGACGCCGCTAGCATGGATTGATAAACGTCCGGGCGTGACAATTGGAGGTATCTTAAGAAATTGGGGCCTGGTTTTCGTCGGCAATTTTTTGGGCGCGTTTACGGTTGCCGTTATGATGTCGATAGTCTTCACATTTGGTTTCTCGACTGAGCCCAATGCCGTGGGTCAAAAAATTGCCGGTATCGGTGTGGCCCGTACTCTGGGATATGCTGAATACGGAGCGGCGGGTATGCTGACGCTGTTTATCAGAGGCATGCTTTGCAACTGGATGGTGTCTACCGGTGTGGTCGGCGCGATGATTTCCACGACGGTTAGCGGTAAGGTGATCGCCATGTGGATGCCGATCATGCTGTTTTTTGCAATGACCTTCGAGCATTCCGTTGTTAACATGTTTTTGTTTCCGTCAGGGTTGATCATGGGGGGGAAGTTTTCGATTATGGATTACTTAATCTGGAATGAGATTCCCACGGTTCTGGGGAATTTGGCTGGTGGGCTTGCCTTTACCGGCCTAACGCTGTATTCCACGCATGTGAAAACGGCGCCCAAACGAACCATAGCATAATTCGCATTAATATAAGGAGCTTCGGCTGTCAACGCGGCTGAGGCTCAGTCGAACTGCTTAATCACGATAATGGCCAGCCAATTGAAAATCTCCGTTGGACAGTACTCAGACAAAGGCCGTAAGGCCACCAACCAGGATTTTTACGGTATTTATATACCGGAAGAGCCCCAATTGAGCGCTAAAGGAATTGCCCTTGCGCTGGCCGACGGAATCAGTAGCAGTGACGTGAGCCACGTTGCGAGCGAGGCAGCTGTCACGGGTTTTCTCGAGGACTATTTCTGTACCTCGGATGCATGGTCTGTAAAGAAGTCGGCGCATCGGGTGTTAATAGCGACTAACTCCTGGCTATATTCGCAGACCCGGCAAAGTCAGTATCGTTACGAAAAAGACAGAGGTTACGTATGTACGCTAAGCGCAATGGTGATCAAGTCAAACACGGCGTATATTTTTCATGTTGGAGATACGCGAATCTATCGATTGCGCAGACATGCCCTGGAGCAATTGACCGACGATCATCGCATTCGGGTATCGCAGGATAAAAGTTATCTCGGGCGCGCTTTAGGCATTAATCCTCAGCTTGAACTTGACTATCAAGCTTTGCAGGTGGAAAAGGGCGATATTTTTTGGTTGGCGACGGATGGCGTTTATGAATATGTCAGTCCTTATTTCGTAATCAATGCCATCGATGCGCATGGCGAAAATCTGGATACCGTTGCCAAAATGATCGTAGATGAGGCATACCAGCAGGGTAGTCCGGATAATCTTACGGCGCAGCTTGTCAGGGTCGAAGACTTGCCTAGTCAGGATGCAGATGAGCTTTATCGGCAGCTCACCGCATTGCCTTTCCCTCCGGCTCTAGAGTCAAGAATGCTTTTTGACGGGTACAAAATCATTAGAGAGATACATGCCAGTGCCCGCAGTCACGTTTATCTCGCGGTGGATAACGAAACCGGTACGCGGGTCATTATAAAAACACCTTCTATCGATCTCAGGGGTGATGCGGCCTACCTGGAAAGATTTTTGCTGGAAGAGTGGATCGCCCGGCGCATCAATAGTGCTTACGTACTGAAATCCTACCCACCCACAAGGAAACGCAACTATCTGTATGTTGTCACGGAATTTATCGATGGTCGGACATTGACTCAGTGGATGATTGACAATCCGAGAACGGACCTGGAAACCGTACGCAACATCGTTGCGCAACTTGCTAAAGGATTACTCGCATTTCACCGGCTGGAAATGCTGCATCAGGATTTACGGCCGGACAATATCATGATCGACACTACCGGCACGGTGAAGATTATTGATTTCGGCTCGGTGCAGGTTGCCGGCCTTATGGAAATTGCAGCACCGATCGAGGGAAGCCATCTACTCGGTACGGCACAATATACCGCACCGGAATATTTTTTGGGAGAAAGCGGGACAGCCCACTCGGATATGTTTTCTCTGGGCGTCATTACCTATCAGATGTTGTCAGGGAGGTTGCCCTATGGTGCTACAGTCGCCAAAGCGAGAACGAGAGCGACGCAAAAGAAATTGATCTATCGCTCGGTACTCAATGATGATCGTGAAATCCCTGCCTGGAGTGATGCAGTACTCAGCAAGGCCGTACATCCGTTCCCTTCTCAGCGTTACCCTGAATTATCGGAATTTATTTACGATCTGCGACATCCGAACAAAGCGTTTCTGAATAATATACGTCCACCCCTCATCGAACGCAATCCGGTGCTGTTCTGGAAAAGCGTTTCCCTTATTCTGGCAATGATTGCTGTTGCCTTAATGTTACAGTTAACCGATAGAGGTATCTAAAATGAACACAATATCAACGCAAACCCCGTCATCCGGTAAAGCCGATTCGCTGCTCAGCAAAGAACAAATGACGGACCGCATAATCACAGCAAAAGTTAATAAACAGCTGACCTGGACTGCCATCGCCGAACTGCTCGGTGTCGACGAGGTATGGTTGGCCTCGGCATGTCTGGGTATGAATAGCATGAAACCCGAAATTGCCGAAAAGCTTTGCGCCATTCTTGATCTGCCTGACGAAGTGCAAGTCGCCTTGGAAATGTTTCCCTATAAGCAATGGTCTTTCGAAATACCCCAAGACCCGCTCATTTACCGCCTTTATGAGATTGTCGGCGTTTATGGAAACACGCTAAAAGAAATCATCCATGAAAAATTCGGTGACGGTATCATGAGCGCAATAGATTACAGCATGACCGTCGACAAACAAGAAAATCCGGCAGGCGATCGAGTCGTTATCACCATGAACGGTAAATTTCTGCCCTATAAGTCCTGGTAACGAGCATCTTGTTTGGTCTAGCCTGCATGATGGAGGAAGCACGCTGTCTTTAAGTTAAAGGTTTCCGGCTGAACTGCG
>JBNLCC010000137.1:0-35109 GCA_050303615.1 Methylococcaceae bacterium
GGCCGGTGACGAGTTGCCGGATAAAACCGACTGGGAGATATCACGAACGAAGCGATATACGCATTATTTTATATGAAATTTCAATTTTTGCAATTTTTATATTTTTTTGCAAAATTTGATTCTGGATAATGAATAATTGCCAATTTACATAGTTCTGAAACAGCATCATCAAAAGAAGTTATCCAAGCTTGTTCCTGTTTTACTCCATTCAATTTATCGCCTATTTTGACAGTATACCCGTAATCCCAAAATGTATTTATTTGATAATTTATCTCGGAAGAATATAAATCGTTTAATATCTCAATTGACTTATTCATATTAACCTCAGCATTAACACTCAGGTAAAAAATTGCGGAAGCCTGCCTGAGAACAGGTTTTCGGAAGCGATCCTATCCGCAATTAATTATAACGCAACTACCGAGAAATACTAGGCAGTTGCCCAAATGCCGAGACCAATTAAGGTATTCTGAATTTCCTGCACGGCTGCTAATTGTGTCGCGCCGAAATCAGTCGACGTGGCCAGGGCGGAAGTAGCATGCACCGCCGAACTGTAAGCACGTTGGATTACCGGAACGGCACCGTAACAAGCAATTTTTTCACTTGCTGACTTTCCCCACTGGGATCCATCTGGGGCGTTTGATGATAAATTTTCGTAATCAGCCATTTTGACTTACCTCAAAAAGTAGTCTCCGCGCAATAAATCACGCGGAGAAAGATTTTAAATTATGCGGATGCTGCACCGATCATTCGACAAGCCCACGCAGGACGCAAGGCGGCCATTCCGTAAAGAATATCAAGCCTCATAAGCAACTCATCGTTCCGGATATCGGACGCCATCCAGCATCGAACGCTCAACCCATCCTGTACCCTGCGAACACATTTTTGCGAATCATCCATAATCGGCAAATCTGCCGTTACAAACTGAAACGCTTCTTTGTGATACATCAAATGTTGCGGATAGGTAGTAGATGCCGCACCAACAAAGGTCAACGTTTTTGAGTTGAAATCAGTGGTAGCCAATTGCGCACCAGCAGCGGAACAGACGTTTTGTTTGGCGCCGGTTAAATGAATGGTTGGCGAAACGGTTACCGCAGCAGATGCACTTGTGGCAGTGATAACAAACTGCTGTAAATGCCCATAAGCGGCTTTTGTTTCCGGGTGGCACTGATAAACGCCGGCAATGGTAAACACCGCGCCGACAGCCGGAGAAGCAACGGTTGTGTGCATATCAACCGAGCTGCCGCCATCAGTCACCAATGCAGCCGCGTCGGTGGTTCCGGTAACGTCCGCAATGTTGGTAAGCGACCACATACGTTCATTTTCGTAGTAATCGGCCATCGACGTGCGGGAGATAAAACCTTCACGGTACTGCTTGGAAACGTCCTTGCTTGGGTTGAAATAAGCCGCAACGCCATTCACCAGGCCGCCCATCACGGTAGAATCCATTTGAATGCAACGATTTTGATCCTTCGGCGCCAGGTTTTGATTCAGTTTTGCACGCGCTGCGCCTGGAGTCACCAAGTTGGTTATCGCGGTGCCAGCAGTGCCGGCCACGTTATAAACCTTTTTGGTCGCGTAGGCCAGAAAATCGCCCTCGATACCTGATACAAGTACCTTAACAGCCGGCTCGATGTAATTTTTCGATAAATCATCGAATGCAGCACCGGAATTGACAGACTGAACCAACTCAGCAGAGTTAAATTTCATGTCAACGCCGTCTTGAGTCGCAACGGTAATTGTTTGCGTTGATTCGCTCTGATCCTGCACGTCCATAATGCGCGAACCTTGACGGCGAGTATACTGATTAGGTTCTCTGACGCGCAAATTCGCACCAATTTTCCCCATTCCGTTATCTTTGAACGAGGAGTCATATTGACGGTCGATTGTGCCAATAAAGGTCAGCGATTCATGCGCAATCCGCAACGCTTCCTTTGTGACCATATCGACCACTTTGAATGTATTTGACATAGTTCATACCAATTTATCTGTGTTTAATTTGCTCCCGACGAAGTTTTACAAAATCGTCATACGGGAGATCTGCATCAGTAATTGATTTTTTCCCTGAACTTGCTGCCTTGCCTTGCAGATTAGGGACCGGTTGTTGCTGCCCCCTCTGAAGTGGCTTTTTCGCCTGTTTGGATTTTTCAATTAATTTGTCGTACAGCATGGCTTTACGTGCCAATGCTATATTTGACGCGCGGGAATGGTTTAATCCCATAATATCCTCATTTGAATACCCTTGGTCGGTTAAGTATTCAACCAACTGTTGTTCTTCATTTGAGCGTTTTTTGGCATCTTTCCATTCCGGAATCAGCTCATTAACAAGTTTATCACCCTCAATTCGCAAATGATTTTGTAAATTGATGGCTTCTTGCTGCTGCTGTTGTTCAAATAAATACTGTTGCGCTGCCTGGGCTTGGCGCAATGCTTCCTGCTTTTTACCTTGGAGCTCCTTTTGTCTTAAAAATTCCTGCGGATTTTCTTTTAACAATACATCCATATCAACGCCGCCATCGCCAAACCATTCAGCCTGTTGCTGTAAATGCTGTACAGCCTGGGCCATGATTTGTTGATGCTGCAAATATTGTTGGCGCTGGATCTCGGCTTCTTGACGAATTGTATCGGCTTCGCGCCGATTTCGCGCGGCTTCTTCAAAACGTTCTGTCGAAACTTTTTGGGCCTGATACCCGTTGATCAAATCAGACTGCGAAACCTCAATTTCTTTACCGTCGATTTTAACGGTAAACATAGGCTCCGGCGGCTCGTCTTCGTCACCATCAATATTTTTTGGTGACTCGTCATCATCCGAAAGCGCGTCAATTAAACTTTGATCAGGGTCTAAGTTTTCTTGACCTGTTTTTGATTCATCGCCTTCAATGGTGACGATATCTGTCATTTCTGCTACTTCTGGCATTGCTAATTCCCCATTTGTCCCGGCAATATATCCGGAGAGTTAAGTGCTTGCATGATGATTTGTGTAATAATCGCCTGTAACTGCTCTGGCGACATTTCCGGCGTGGTCGTTTTCAGTCGATTTGTTTCGGCATTGTAGGCGTCGATATCAAGTTTTCTGACATCGTTTTGAGCCTTTATCATGGCCGATTGCTTATCATTAGCCAAATTTTGCAATTGAGATTGCAAATATTGAATATACTGCTTGCCTTGCTCAATCGTTTGTTTAAGCTGCGAGACTTCCGGGTTGCCCGGCACAAGACCGCTCAAACGTTTCGCTATTTCTTCGGCTCCCGGCCAGTCGAGATTTTTAACCAGCAAATCACCGACTACTTGAGCCGCTTGCGGAAACGCCCGAATTAATTCGATCATCTGGTTGGCCGCTTCTTCCCTGCGCGTATTAAATGAAGGGCCGGCCTCGACAATCAGATCATATTTTCCCAGTGTCAAATCGTAAATTTTTGGCATGTTTTTTTGCTCGTCCATGAACTCCTCGTTTATTTTGACGTTTTGAGGTTGTTTTTTGTCGTCGCCACCAAGAATACGTATAACTCGCGGACCGCTATAAACAGATGGGATAAGATCAATAATAACCCGACCAGCATGAGCAATAGCCCGATTGAGGTTATCTGAAAAATGGAAAGTTGATGTATCCGATTCTTTCTGCCTGGCGAGAATGGCTTTTCCGGATGTTTCATTCGATCTTGCCCCCAGCCCGGCATCATAAATGCCAATCATGTTTTTCATGTCGTCGGCAGCGTTCAACGCTTCCTGTATGGCGCCGAGCGGCGGGCCAGCAAATTCCTGGCGTTGCGGTGGCATTTGTCCATCAAACTCAATATAAGCGTGCGTTTTAGTATTGGCCGTTGACCATTTCTGTTGATCGGTTGTAAAGGCACCGACCGGTCCAATATAGGGCGCTTTCGGGGCCAATGCGACTAATTCTGTGCTAGCGGTTCGCCAATAGTTAAAAATGCGCTGAGAATCTTTGGCGTCGCGGATCAGGCTGCGTAAATGGCGTTCACCCTCACAATTAACCTGTTCTCCGTATACCGGGATGATGGGGATAAAACGACCTGCCCAAGGATTTATTTCAAGAATTTCAGCGCCGGTAATAATACGCTGCTCAGTTTTATAGCCTTTTGTGAGCCTGTCTTTAACTGGCTGTAGCCCAGCGGCCTCAAAGGTTTCTATATTTTTTTGGTAAATAGCATCTTCGACAACCGTGCCATCACTCAAAAGCAAAATTAGCTTTTCAACTAGTTCACGATGCCAGTATTCCGCTATCGACATACCATCGTCGCTCATCCATGGTGCCTCTAACTGCGCGTAATCATCATCCCAGCTTGCTTGCTGCTTGTCACCGTATTTTTCCTTAAATGCTTTTTTTGTAATCGATTGCAACACAAAAGCGTCATTCCAGTCGCTTGAATCTGATTTCGTCGAATACGGGTCCCCATAAATTGAGAATGGGTTGGGAATTTCGCGGATAAAAATATCTTGATCAAACGAGTCATCATACGAGTAATCAATATCAATCCGAAAATAGCCAAATCCGTTACCAATAGAATTGTCTACGCCAATGTCGTAAGCGCGATCAGCATCCGAAACGTATTGAATATTTCGTATCAAACCGTTGATAATTTCGGCAGTTTCCGGGTCGGCGTTCGAGTCTGCCGGGAAACATTTAATTGACGGGGTATTTTGCCTGATATCGTTTGATACCTGACGGATAAAAGACGGGAGCCGGTTAATTGTTAAACAGGGCCTTCGTTCATTTTCTCGCTTTTCTCTGTCTGAAGCCTCCCACTGTTCACCGAGGCGAGCAAATTTAATGTCGTCAAGCGCGGCCTTTCGATTTCTCTTTTCGGCTTCTTGACAAGTCTCGAATACTTCTCGAATGTCTTTTATGTCAATCATGATAGTCTATTGTACAATTTAACATAATATGGCGCAAAATATTATTCTACTTGAATTACAATAACTTAAAAATATCAATTTAACATAATCTGGCAAATTAACTAAAGACATCATTTAGACTGTCAGTGATTGATTATAGAATTACGATTACCAATTCATTTTATAGTGACAGATATATTGCACTCATGCTCTTTGGTGCAGTGAACACCACGGTGAACATCAAGCCGTTTTGTCCCTAAATAATCACCTTGGCGAGTGTTTGCGTATCAATCGAATACGGGCTAGCCTAAATCCCTACCTGTCACAGAGTCTATTGGACGCATGCAGCCAACCAGGGCCAAACTAACGCGGCGTCAGACGTATAGCAACGTTACATGTATGTTCAGCCCATCCACCCTCCAGAATAATCTATCTCTGTATTTCTGTTTCTTTTTGGCGTATCGATTAAAGCTAAACAATAAGCGCTGCCATAATCGGGTGACTTATTAAGCCGTTTAATAATGTCCTCTCTCGACTCCACCTGTATTGATGAGCCAGCCAATTTCCATTTTGGCGTGCATAAATCAGCCCTTAACTGGACGCTATTTGGTAAAGCAATGCCCGTATTGTTTGCAGGGTCCAATGCTTCGCGCATTTTCCACCATAATTCACTCCGTAAATTTGAAAATGATAACTTTCCTGATTTGTCAGTTTTTGTCGATTTCTCGGCGACATTGACCGGGATAATGTGCTGATTTGCTTGTTTTAGGAAGTCATAAGGGGAAGACCCGACGCCTATTACATCAATATGCATTACGGCATTATTTCGTAGAGCTGACACGCAAAGACCGGCAACAACCGGTCCGTCTGGGGTTTCTTTTCCTGGATAACTTAATGGCTGATCAAACCACATTCCATGCCGCCGCGCTATAACGGTATTATCTTGCCCACCTCTGGCAACATCTATTCCCATGCTATCCATTGCTTGTTTTTTTGCCGGCATTTCCCATCTTGACATTGCAAGATCAATCCATTCTGTTGGTATCACCTGCCATGGGTCATCACAAACACCGGCAAGAAAATCACCGTGTAGCATTTGTGATCTTAGCGGTTCTGGTAACGCTTGAAGTTGGCTTATATAGCCAGTTCCGACCAAAAAATCATTGTCTGACACTTTTGATGGTATAAATGTTCTTGAAAGGGGTCTTATAATTTCCTGCGCGGAATAATCTGACCGGTTGAAGTCATAAACAGGCAAGCCATCATTTAAAATAAATTCCCGACCATCATCAACCCAAAGATCGCGGCTTTTACCATCATTTGACGGAACACTTGCGGCAAATCTTAATTCTCCAGATATAGCAGGGTTTGGGAATTTATGATCTAACCATGGTGCGAAGAAGTCTATTATCCATCTACCATCGGCTGTTGTCGGCGGGTTAAATGTCAAAAGAGCCTGACATTTTTGATTTTCTTCTGTTGTTCGAAGCCAGCCTAACGTAAATCTGACTTGAGATTCTATGAAATTTGCAGCCTCATCATAAACAATGAGATCGTGCGGCCTACCTTGATACCTGGTTTCGTCCCCCATATTTGGCATTGAGCCAAACTCTACTTGTAAGCCGGGAAGCGGCTCACGCCACACTTTTTCCTGTCCGTTATATCCATTTGAGTGGCCAATTATTGATTTCATTCTGTCAATTATGCCAATTAACTGCGTCGCTTCACGCCTAAATATAATCGATCGCTTATGCTGCGTTAATGCCTTACCTATTGCAAGGTCACTTTTACCGCCACCGGCAGCCCCACCCATGCCGACTATATCTGCCTCGCTTAAATAAGCGTCCATTTGAGGGCCAGGAAGCGGAACCCAAATCGGTGCATCAATCAATAGTTTATCTATTTCAGCAATTTGATCAGCCGGCATATCTGATAAAATCTTTTCAAGCTCTGAAACAGAATAATTGATCATTTTTTTGTAGAAAGAGCGATTATGCCGGCAAGTTTTGCCGCTCTCGATTTCATATCCAATTGAATCGGTCCTCCATCAGGACCAGTAACCTTCAATTTGTCTGCGACCATATCAAAAATACGAGCAGCTAAATCAAGCTGTTTTCCTTTATCCCAGAATTTCACTTCTTTTATCTGGCTGGTAATGTTGTCAGATCCGAACTTAATCTCATTGACCTTTATGGATGATATTACCGCAGCAACCTCATCAGGCCACTCTTGAACAGGCAATAAGTTACCATTTTCATCAAATGCCTTTCTCGGATCACTAAAAGCAATGCGTGATATCTCCAAAAGTATACGATTTTGATCAATATCGAACTTTTTTTGTGATTTTACGCGTAATTCTGCCTTTATTTCCTCAACCCTAGCGGCTACCTTTGGCGTTTTGGCCAATTTAGAAGCCATATTCCATATGGTATTTGGTTTCGCTTTTGTATTTGGCAGCATCGCTCGATAAGCAGCACTTTGATCATCTGTTGCCGCTAATGTTTGAGCAAAAACCTCGTGCTTTTTCTTTTCAAGAATCGGCATTTTTAATACTTTTTGCCGAATTTGTTAAAATTTATTTCATATTCTTCAGGCATTTGTCGCTCTCCGATATGATTGATGATTACACCAATTCTCTTTTTTTCTTAATGATTTGTCAATAGACACAAAAAAGCCCCCAATGAAGGGGGCTTTCGATAGGTAAAGTGCTTTGCAAGTTGTAGTGGTAGTAGGAAACTACACCGCTATTTTACTATCCCATTTATCGCATTGCAATATGCCGCATGGAGGTTTACACCGTACCCGGTCGATAAATAAGTAATATTACCTATCACATGCGTCGCGGTAACTTTCCAGCCGGTTTTAACTTTCTGTTTTTTGATTGTCATTATATTTTCCCCATAGTCTTAACTTTAAGATTTTTTCCTTCAAATTGGCTTTGTGTGCCATAGCCTAAATATGAAACAGAAACGCACGAAACATCCTTGTATTCTGAGTCTATTTCAGCATCCTTTGCAGCCTCATCTATCACGAATTTTGGTACAAATTTTAATCGAGCCGCAAGATGGCATTCGAAAAAATCATGTTTTCCATCTTTAATTCCAACAAACGCCAATAAATAAAAATGAAATTTTTCATCACGCCAAAACACTTTAAATAAATTTCTTAATTTCATCGCTTTATCTCCAGTTTTTAGTTATACATCTTTTTTTCATCTTCGTCAGCCTGGGCGCAATAGATGCACCTTACGGCACCTACTGCCTTGATTCTCGCTTCCGGTATCACCGCAGCACAATCAAGGCAAATCCTGTCTCCTTCGTCGTTATATTCCGGCCTTTCTGTATTCCGGTTTAAAATTGAATCAATAGCGCGTTGTGTACCGCGCTCTATTTCATTTTCTGCAATATCTGCATTGTCAGCCATTATCTTTCACCTGTAAGTTTCTTGAATTGTTCGGTTAGCATTTTGAGCTCGTATTCAGCGTTATATAATTCTTCCTTTGCTGAAAACATTCTAATTTCCGCGCTCTCTATCAAGTTTTTTAACCGCTTTATTTCTGCAATCAAATTTCTTACCCGCTTTGCTTCTTCAGATGAATGGTATTGTTCAATTCCCATAGTTATCTCCAGATTTACGTTACTTTAATCAAACTTCATGCTTTCAAGTTTTTCTATTTGCTTTTTAAGTGAAGCAATCCTTTTAATGCGCATTTCTTCAGCCTTTGCTATTGCCTCGGCCTTTGTTTTATGCATGTGCTTTCCTGGTATATATAAAAAATATCCTTCAGGAAGCCTGACTTTCCCGCCATGTTCGCTTACCGTTTCGCATTGAAAAACCCCTTTCGCAATAGCCAGCTTGCTTATCCATACCTTCATTTTCACACCTCATTGCTATATTACTGATACCTCAAACGGGTGTTTAATAGTTATCCTTCTTTTTATATATTTCGGATCAACAATGTATCCACATCTGATAATCCTGTCCAAAAGTCGCTTGGTAAGCCAAACATCGTTAAGACAATAATCGATCACCTTGCCATACTCTCCACGTTGCCATTCAACCGGAGCGAAAGCTCCATTGCCTGTTTTACCTCGCCCGAAATTCGCTTTACAACAATCATCTAGGCCGTAACCTGTGCAATCAGAATATTTGAACTTTCTACCGAGCCCCACACCGTCCAAAATTTCAACGAGAATGTCGTACGATTTTTTATCATCAATAGTGAACCCACTCGCCCTGCAAAGCTGATTGTCAAACGCCAGTGAATTAAAGCCCACAATCAAATCTGTTTCATGGCACATTCTTTGAAACTCATCAAAATTATCGCTTAAAAACGTCCGGTATCTATCACGATCATAATCATATGCACAAATGCACGCTATTCCCATGTTTTCAAAATATTGCCATCCGTCGCAGTATTCGATACCGGGTATCTTTTCTTCGCCTTTTTTGGCGATTGCTTTAATAATCTCACAATCATAAATTATCATTTTCTTTCCTCGCTTCTTGAATTTTTTTAAGAACAGCCTTTTCGATCTGCTCTACCTGATTATTTGAAAGCAAAAATAAAATGCTTTTACCGTTAAAGCTGATGGATACCAAATCCACTTTTTCAGGTTCTCCATACTCGTATTTCGTTTCTATCACTTCTGGCCGCAGAACATAAGAAACATCGCACTCGATATCTTCATTGATGCCATAAGCGCCAATATCAATTAAAACTTGGGCTTTACTCATTCTTTTACCCTAATTTCGAACAAATAAAAACATTCAAAAATAACAGCCAAAGCACAAAACGAAACTCCGATAGCAGTTTCCCATGATGCATAGATGCAAATTAATAACAAACCAATAATCTGACAAAATAAACCGGCAACTCTTACCTTCATAAAGTCACGCTCTTTCATACTTGACATCTCCAATTTTTATGATAGTATAATAAACTATATCATAATTTATTTAGGTGTCAAGATGAAAAACGAAAAAAACTCTATTATGACCTCGCTGACATTTCCGAAAAAACTACATGTTGCAGTCAAAGAAGACGCAAAAAAGAAAGGCGTTTCTATGTCCAGGTGGATGCAGGCAGCGTTTGAGTCGTATTTGAAAGATTCTGGCTATTGGCGAGATAAATAATGGAAAAATATAAAAAAGACAGGCCCTGCGCAAAATGCGGAGAAATTGGCGCGACCACAAAATACATTAATGCAGTCAATTATCCTTGGGGAATAATGAATCGCGGAACAATGGAACGCTGCTGCTCGAATTGTGGTTTTAAATGGGAAGAATTGCCACTCTATGCGCAAAAAAACAACAATTCAATAGAAGACAAGAATGAAAAAAGTAATAATGCTTAAAATGCCTTTTGAAACAACACATTTCAATAAAAACCAAAAAGTTTGGGTTAAAATGATGACCGGAAGTATGGCGGCATTTGTTATCGGAAAATTCAGGGGCAAGTATCGATATACTGAAGCCTGGATTAACTGGAGATCATCAACTAAAAAACAACAAAAACTAAATGAAATCGACGTTTCTGACAAATTTGCAGAACGCCATCAATTAAAAATTGTTGAGAAAAATTAATGAATAGCAAAAAAATGACAATCCACGAACGCTTATGCTACATAACCGGATTTATTCATGGATCTGTGCTAGGCGCCATGGTTGGCCTGTTTGTACTGATCATCGCATATTCGCCATCGGCAACTGCGGAACCAGCGCCAATATCGGCCTATTTTTGGGAGCCGCACGAGGCCTATATTGAAGCCGGAAACGATGCATCACCGGGAAATACGGTAAGAATCGTGATCAATAACAAGATCGAGCATTACTACGTGTATAAAGTCGAGGCAAAACTAAATTCTGATAACACAACACACATCGAAATCCAGACAGTTCGCGTTTTGGACGGTAAAATAAGGTTTTTTCATATCGAGCGATAAATAATTATGATCGAAAATAATAATTATTGTCCGCCACAACATGTTGTTGAAGAATGGAAAAAACATTGCAATTGCTGCCCAAATTGCAGCGACCATCCATGTGACGGCGTATCCGCTGGCGGTATGTGCGATAACATAGAATGTATTTGCGATAATGATGATTACGATTATGAATGGTTATATTATGATCAAAATATTGAACGATTAGACAAGGAAGAAAAGAATAGCAAATAGCTTATTTTGAATTTTCATTTTTCTATATTGCTAATTGATGAGATTTCATTTTTCTGCCTATTCATTTCCGCTACTAACATATCAACAGATTTCTTTCCGCGCCGGCGTTCAATATCAAGTTTTTTGTTGATCCATGCGGCGCGACCATTAAGTTTTGCCCAATTAATCCAGTGACGCGCTTCGCATTCAATTCTATGTCGCTCAATTTCTTCTGAATTATCCATCGAATAAATTATTTCACTATCTTTATTTCGAACGGATACAAATCCTCAACCTGGCGCTTTTTCAGCTTAAACATTTCTGTTTCAACTCCCTTTACATCGATAAACTCAACAATGCCATTTGTGTAAAACACTTGAAAATCAATAACATATCTTGTATTCCCCGGCAAATGAATCGGCACCTGGCGCAAAAAAAACAGCACTTCGCCGGATTGTTGCAAAATCTTGAGCTGTCGATAATATTCTGCCTCCCGCTTTGAATCAAATCGAAACCCATCGACAACAACAGCTTTCGCATTAAATTTATGCGACCTGTTATGCTTCAAATTGTGTCTTATCATGATTTAAAATGCTCCTGGCAATACCAATTATCACCGCCCTTAACCGAATGACTTAGCACGCCAGGCTTAAAACAAATCGCTACTGAACATGTATGGCCGACAGCCGGCACAGAAAGCCGTGAATGATTCATTTGCTCAAAGTCGATGATTAACCTATCATGATGATTAATGATTTGTTTTCGACGAATAGCGCGCTTCTCCGTGTTTTCATCTTTGTATTGATCGACGTTGTCTATCGCTTCACGTAGCATAGCAATCGGATTACATTCAATCGGTTTTTTCCCGTGCCTGGCTTTCGCAGCTTCCGCTTTTCTCTCCAATTCAGCATCGGAACGCTCTTTTCTACGTCTAATTACTATTGCATCTTCAACAGATGTAATTAAATCCGGGACTGTCGGCGGCCAATCCGGTTTACTATCGATAAAGTTTTCATACCCGTCAATGATGTCGCATATCTCCCAATCGCGTAGTTTTGCATAAAGACGCCGTTTATACTGCCGTAAATCCTCATTTCCTTCGTCAGTGTTAGGAAAACGCGCTTCAAATTTCTTGCCAAAGTCGGCTTTCATTGCATTGATGAGATCCAAAATACAATCTTTCAACGGATCGTTAGAAGTCTGCTGAATCCCAGTCGAGTTTAACTTTTCTTGATTCATCTTCTTGCCTATTTTTAGAAAACTGAGTGTTTTTGTAGTTTCCTTCTGCCACCTTCAGTGCATTTGCTGGCTTCATGAGCCAATCAAAACTGCACTGCCAGGATGATGATTTTCCCATTAAAAAATCCGATTCACTGACCAACAAAAAAAAGTGATTCCATGACTCAATAACCGGCAAATCTTTTTCACAAAGTTTTGCAATTTTTTTGATTCGCTGTTCCGTAATTTTTATTACCTTTGGAAGACCCGGAGTCAACATCGAATTGTAAAGATCAACAATAATTTGCGGGTCGATTGAAGATTTTACCGCAGTGACCCGCTTTGTTTTCTTCTGGATATTTTTTTGTGATTCTTGAATTGGTGCCGGCTGTGTTGAAAACATTTGATTAAATTTAATCATGGCTTGCTCTTGCTTGTTATGCGGTCCTTTCCACATCATTGACGGGTTGAACAAATAAACATTGTTATGCTGATTTTTTCCTATCCAAACCATAAGCCGATCATCAATCATTTTATTAATCATTGACTCAAGTGTATTTCTGGAGCATTCGAGTTCTTTTGCTAAATACTTTTTTACTATAACAACCTCATTGTTTTGATCCATTTTATCTATTACCCAATCACAAAGTTTCTGCGTTCTGGTAACCTTCATATAAAAATGACTTGGGTTTTTTTGTTCTAAATTTCGCATGACATATCTCCTAAACACATAATAGCCCCACAAAAGTTATGAAAGTTTTATTTTAACACAAATGTTTAATTAATTGAACATAATATTTCAATTCAATCAATGTTCAATTTACCCCCTATTTTTTGAACAATGGGTTTTAAAATAATGGGGTGAATTAATACACTAGTGTTCAAAATACCCCCATATTTTTGAACATTGCTATTTTATAAATTATTGATTTTAAAAGGTGTTTCAAAATGACCTTTTATTATCATTATAAGCAGTTGTTTTTGTGACTTTATTAACAAAAAATTAGTACTTAATGAATATGTTCGGCATCTCATTTTTTGCTATCGAGGCCACAATCACGTCAGCCTGTTGTTTAGTAATGCCGGCTTTTGTCATAAGATACGACGAAGCAACACTATTAACATCTGCCCGGTGTTTTCTATTGGCCGCACGTTTGCGCTCTGCCTTATTTTCTAAAGTTTCGCGCCAGTCTGTGTTTGCAGTTGATACATATTGGATTTCTGTGCATTTTTGCGCAACCCAATAAGAGCAGCTTTGACGTGGCTCTTTTTCGTACCAGTACCAATCGCCGTCCTCATCTTGAGCCAAATAATTCGCCCAGCTAGGGGCATCTTTCCAGTCTGGTTTCATGGCGTAGGCTCCCATTTTTTGAAATGTTTGTTCTTAATTTTTTTCAATGAAATTTCATTCAATGATTTTCTGGTTTGCTCATGAAGTTGCCTAACCGTCCATTTTCGCTTAGATAGTTTGGCGATGACTTCAGCGTATTTTGTTTCACCGGTGAGTTCGGTACGCGGCAGCCGGCCAAGCTTTTTCCACCGGGTAACCGCGCCAGGATCGACATTACAAAGCCTGGCAATATCAACCTGTTTCAATTCATGTAGCGCCTGGGTGACGCAATTTTGCTCAGTCATCTAATTTATCCTCAAAAATTATTTTAGGGCGTTTTTCTAAGGTTTCTTCCCAATCATAAATTGGCGTTTCATTGTGATATTCAATCTTTCCAGACCGGTCGATCCACGTTGTTATGCTTTTTATTGGTTCATCTTCAAACCAATACCATTCCCCGTCCTTATCCATTGCTAAATAATTCGCCCATTCTGGCGCCTGATCCCATGAGGGTTTATTGCACATTTTGTTACCTCTCTGTTTGTTTCGTAAAATTATATACACAATGTCAATTTTATACAATAGAAAAAATTTACAAATTGTCACTTGACATTGACGCTTTGTTCAACTAATATTTTGACACGATGTTAATTTTTATGAGGATTGCAAATGAACTTAGAAGAACTTGTTGAAACTATAAGCGCATTAAAAAGCTTACTTGATGGCGAACGATCTGCACCACAAGTGCAAAACGATGGCCTCAATTCGATGATAGGCAAAAAAGTTATTGTACGAACATATAGCGCCGGGGTATGGTTCGGGAAACTATCCCAAAAAAGCGGTAATGAAGTGATTTTAGAAAATGCCAGGCGTATGTGGAAATGGTGGGCTGTGCAATCTATTTCATTATCAGCATGCGCCAAATATGGTGTGATATATGAAAAATCAAAAATTGTTGAGCCTGTTCATTCAGTCTGGCTTGAAGCTATTGAAATACTTCCGTGTGAGATAGAAGCAATTAAAAGCCTTGAAGGTGCGCCAAATGTCAAAGCTGAATAATGATCTAAATATCACATCCGGTTACGGTGACAATTACGGTTCCGGTTCCGGTTACGGTAACGGTTACTGCGATGGTTCCGGTTACGGTGACGGTTCCGGTTCCGGTTCCGGTTACGGTAACGGTGACGGTGACAATTACGGTTCCGGTGACGGTGACGGTTCCGGTTATGATTCAGGTTACGGTAACGGTTACGGTGACGGTAACGGTAACGGTGACGACTGATTACAATTTATAGGGTATAAACAATGAAAAAATATAGAAGCGAATTACAACGCGTAGCTGAAGCAAACATTAGGGCTGACGGGTTGTATTCTGTGCCTAAAACTGTTTTTTGGTATAAGGCATTGATTGTTATGGCAGTAGCCGGATGGGTTGCTCTTTTGTTGTTTTTTTCAGAATACGGGTTTTATTGATATGGAAAAACAATTACCAAAACTCGGCATTCATGATGATATTTCGAACGAAGACTATCACCACGGGCCAGGAATAAGCAAAAGCGGCCTTGATTTGATCGACCGGAGCCCTGCGCATTACCAGGCACACAAACAGCATCCTAAGCCATCGACACCGGCAATGGCGATAGGTACGGCGTTGCATTGTCTTGTATTGGAGCCTGACAAATTTGATAAGGAGTTTGTAAAGTTTCCTGATGATGCACCTAAAAGACCAACAGTAGCGCAATTTAATGCAAAAAAATCATCCATAGAAACATTAAAAGCAATTGATTTTTGGGAGAATTTTGCTATTAAAAACGAAGGCAAAACAGTAATAACCGGATACAAGTCGGGTGATGATAAGTTTTGGAAACCTGGCGATTGGGGAACTATTCACCGAATGCGCGACGCCGTTATGAGTCATTCAATAGCATCAGCGTTACTCGATTATGGTATGGGAAAAGCGGAACAAACTGTTTACTGGGTAGATCAGGAAACGAAAAAGCTTTGCAAATGCCGGCCTGATTTCTTGAACGAAACTCACAATATTGCTATCGATCTGAAAACAACTGAAGATGCAAGTTACAGCGAATTTGCGCGATCAGTTTTAAAATATCGGTATCATGTCCAAAATGCATTTTATGTTGACGGACTTCGGGAAGCCGGCAGGCCAGTAGATGCATTCGTGTTTATCGCAGTTGAAAAACAACCGCCTTATGCCGTTGGGGTTTATGTGCTTGACAGCGAGGCGCGGCGCGTCGGGAAAATTCAATATCGTGAAAACCTATACACTTTTGCGCAGTGCATGGAACGCAACGAATGGCCGGCATATCCATCTGAATTACGCGACCTTGAGCTGCCTAAATGGGGGATGCAAGGTAAAATTTCTTGAAATTAAATTAATTTTTATTATAATAACAATATAGGTTATTACATTTTTTAGGTGATATTATGAGCGAATTAACATTAACAGCAGAAAACCCATTTTCACAGCAAAATGAAATCAATCAGGTCCCGCGAAATGGTTCAGCAGAAACGGCAATAACTGTTGAGCAGTCACGCGCTATCCAGGAAGTACAAGCCAGCATGGTGATTGCCAAGCAGTTTCCGCGTGACGAGTTTCAGGCTATGGAAAAGATCAAACGTGCCTGTACACGCCCATCATTGGCCGACGCGTCCATGTATGCTTATCCGCGTGGCTCTGAGGTGGTTACCGGGCCATCAATCAGGCTAGCCGAGGCAGTTGCTCAGAACTGGGGTAATATGCAGTTTGGCATCCGCGAACTGAGTCAGCAAAATGGCGAATCAACGGTTGAGGCTTTTGCCTGGGATATCGAAACGAATACCCGGCAGGTCAAAATATTTCAGGTGCCACATATCCGGTACAGCCGCAAATATGGCAATAAACAGCTTACCGATCCACGCGACATTTATGAAATGGTTGCCAACCAGGGCGCTAGGAGACTGCGTGCTTGCATTTTAGGCGTCATCCCTGGCGATGTTATCGACACGGCGGTAAAACAGTGTGAAATGACGCTGACGCACAAAGAAGGAGCACCAAAGGAGCAGATTAAAAACTTAGTCGAAACCTTTGCCAAAATGGGCGTTACGCAAGAAATGATCGTTAAACGCCTTGGGCATAATCTTGATTCTGTTATCGGTGCTGAAATATTGCAATTGCGCAAAATTTATACGTCACTCCGGGACGGCATGGCCAAAGTGGACGACTTTTTTGAGCCACCGCAAGGTAAGCCGGTTGAAAGTAGCGAGCAAACCGAAGCGTTAAACGACGCGCTAAAAGCCGGTAAAAAGGAAAAAAAACAACTGGCAAGTAAGGCAACGAAAGATTCTCCGGAAAAGAAAAAAACCGGCGAAATTTTAAACCAGGCACTTGAAGATATCAAAAATGCAAAAAGCCAGGAAGATATTGATACCGTGATTGATTTTGCCAGGGATCTTCCGACTGAAGACTTCGAAGCCATTGTTAATATGGCAACTGATAAATCTAAACAATTTGAAAATTAATTTTTAACTTTGTGGGTTCATACTTCAGGTCTTGTGACGGTTACTTCGGAAAAACAAGGCGATATTTTTGACGCTGAAATGAAATAATTTTTGACTGGAGATAAAAATGGAAAAAGAAGCATTAGAGTTTTTGAAAAGCGAATTTTCAAGTGAAGCTTGGTTTTATATGAACGGGGCAACAATGCCTTTGACATTAATTCCTAATACTATGAAAATCGAATCACTTGAGCAATATTTAAGCTCTCCGACACGTTTCCGCGCAGCCTATAAGACGCAAATTATCGATGAATTTATTGTCTATTGCAATGAGCACAAAACCACTGATAGCCGGATTTATATCGATCAAAATAATATGGAATCCGTGGCTATATTCGACCATGGAACGCCACTAATTCCGGAATGGGGAGACCATACGGCAAATTTATCATTAATTTCCACTTCGGAGTATAGAGCGTTACAAATTAAGGAAGATGAACAGTTCGGACAACAGGAATTAACGGATTGGCTGCAAGATTGGGATAAACGCATCCGATTTTATGATGGCGAATTTAAAGAAATATCCTTTCAGGTTGCCATTAACAATATTTTGAACCTAAAGCTTAACAAAAGCCAACAAATTGAATCTCAAGAAAGCAACTTCAGCCGCGAGTTATATGCCATGGAAAGAATAGAAATGGAATCGATAGGAGGAACAATGCCACCGGCTTATTTTATCTTTACGGCAGAACCCTATGAAGGATTTGAAGAACGCGAATTTATTTGCCCTATACGCGGCATAAAGCAAGAAGATAAGCCATTTAAATTCAAATATCGTATTCGGTCACTTGAAGCAACAAAACAATTAATTGTTGAAGAATTTAAAAGAAAAATCAAAGAACAGGTTCCCGGGTCGAACGTCCATATTGGAACGATTAAATTAGGCATCTAATTATCACAACTCAACAAAGTAAGCCGCTCATCACAATTTGGCGGCAATTTTTTGGCGAAAATAATGAACGAAGAAAAAACGATTTATGATTTGAAACTGCATGAACAATTAAAAATATCAACATGCATCTATGTAACACGGGTGCCTGGCGGATGGCTATATGACTATTATGAAGACGGTCAAAAAACTGCGTGTTTCGTTCCGTATAGCAATGAATTTATAAATGATGATATCAATGTTAATCCGAATAAGCGAGCAAAAACAAAATACGACAAAGACCTGGTTCCTTGGATTGGTTATTAACCAGATTTTTTGCGTAGACATCTAATTATCACAACTCAACAAAGTAAGCCGCTCATCATAATTGGGCGGCAATTTTTTGGCGAAAATAATGAACGAAGAAAAAACGATTTATGATTTGAAACTGCATGAACAATTAAAAATATCAACATGCATCTATGTAACACGAGTGCCTGGCGGATGGCTATATGACTATTATGAAGACGGTCAAAAAACTGCGTGTTTCGTTCCGTATAGCAATGAATTTATAGAAGCTAAACAAGATAAATTTAAGGACAAAGTTGTTGTAAAAGTAAATCCTGATGAAATGCTTGAACTATCTGTAGATGATGATATCAGTGCTAATTCAAATAAGCGCGAAATGACGCAAATAGAAATAATGCTTGGCAAAATTCTAATGGAAAATAAAGGGGCTTTTTATCAAAATGAAATAAATGTAATCAATGAATGGTTAAAGCAATTTAACGAGGGTATTGATTATTTTTTCAACAATTAACTACTTTTTTTGCGTTCGATTTCTCGCAATATTTGGCATTCTGATTTGCTAACTTTTTTGTCGAGCGATTCTTCAATATGATCAAGCTTCTTGAAAAGTCGATCGGCAAATAAGTCAAATTTTTTTTCTAATAGGTAGTTTTCTCTCGTTTCGTGAACAGCTTCCCAAAGTTTTTCAACTTGCTGCTCCATGGTGTCGCTTTTATCTTTAATGTTGTTAATCCGCATATGAACCAATGCGGAAAAAAGCGTTCCAATGCTTCCGGCAGCCATAGCGCCGCCGGTTAAAAACTCAAGTGTGGTAAACGTCAGTATGATCATGCCTTTTATTCATCAACAGCTAAAATTCACAATAAATCGTATACGTTTTGGCCTTGTCATTGACGTTTGACAATAATTCGCTGTCATCGAGCTGAATATTTTGATATTTTACAAAAAAATAGCATTTTGTTGGAACGCAACTACCAATAAGTATCGTCGTCGCCAGTATCATGCAAAGATTTATCATTTTCACTTTGCTTAATTTTTGGCTTCTTTGCTATTTGATCAGGCAAAATTGCCCCTACACCGCCGGCAAGCGCAAAACCGAGCGAAGCAATAGCGTAACCCTGTTCAATGCTTAATTGCATCCCAAAGGCTGTGAGACACAATATAATGCCGCGCCATGTTGACGGTTCCTTGAGTCTATTTAGCAAATAGTATAAAACGACTTTCATTCGCTTCGCTTATTTCGTTCTTCTCTGGTTAAACCGACGTTAGCTGTCTTATCCGCCGTTACAGTCGCCGGCCTGCTGCCATCCTGCGTGACGCTTCGGCGGCGTTATGCCATAGAACTTCCAGGCATGGCTGTCGCACGGGTGCTCAAGCACTCCACCCCATCGCCGGACCGCAGCCAATGCCGACTCGAAACACCCGCCGTCGTCGCCAAGCTTGTACAGGTGGGGTTTTCGAGTGCTGCCGTGCCAAAAGCGGCCCCACCGCTGGCATGGCGGATGGGCCACTACCGGGTTAGGCCCGGTGTATTTCCGTGCGTCCCGCGCTTCGTCCCAGGGGTCAATCTCCGGCTCTCCGAAATAGACTCCATCTGTTTCTACATACAATGCTGCTATCATGATTCCAATTGGTCGAAAGTTAACAATTCGGTCATATCGCCTTCGGCTGGGACCTCCGCTACGCTACGGCTCGTTATTTGCGGCGTTATGCACTTCTCTGAATCTCATCCAGTTGCGTTTGCCGTTTCTTTATTTCGTCTTCGAGTCTCTTAATTTCAGTCAGGCGTTTTTCTAAAGCTCCTGCATGTCTTCCTCGGTCATTTCATAATTCGTCCTTGGGTACATTGGTCACCTCTAAAAATTATAGCTTGTCGTGCATGGTTATTTACTGCCTAATTTCCCACTATCTATGCTTTTGTAATATTTACTCTTTTAGGCACAAGCGGACTTGCCTTATCTATCAAACTTTTTTGCGCAACACATACCGCCTTTGGATGCTTCTTAGCAATCTCAAATACCAACCGTTTCCAGTCTGTTTCTTTGGAACAAATGTCTAATGCTTCTTCGTAGTAGTTCATTTTTGTTTTCCTATTAATTAAATCGTTGCGCGCGCCTCTGACCTTCATTCTCTTTCTTTTTGCTCATATAGCTTGGCAATTTGCTCTATGATATCCATTGAGCAAATACCTCCGGCGGGATACATTGGAAAATACGTTCGCACCACGTCCAATGCCAGCGTTCTCACAATTTCAGTCGCTCCTGGCGAGCAATACGCCTCTTTTGCAAGTTGAAGTTTCTGTTGTATTCTCGGCAACTTATCGACTACGGTCATTGTCACATCGCCGATTTGATAACCGTCTTTAAACCGTTCGGGTGTTTCAGTACATGCCGAAGCAAGAAAAGGCAAAATGCATAGAAAAAACAGTTTTTTTATGTGATTTTTCATAGTTTCCTCATGAAGTTAGGCTCATGCCAAGCCGTGATAATGCCAAATGTGGATTTTGTGCGCTAACATCGGCGGCAGCAAATAATGCTTGGATGTCAGCTAATGTAATAGCTGGCGGCGAGGGTAATAACTGAAGTTGATCATAGGTTGTTTGCGCATCACCCGGGGCTGAATTGGTCACCTGATATTCATATTGGTCTGGCGCTATTTCAATAAAATCAACCGTTTTGAATGGCATTAATCCGGCAAAGTATTCTTGAATGCCACCTGAGCTTATATAGTGCGTATGAATGCCGGCTGTATAAACGGGAACGCGAAACATATTACTGCCTGGCGGACCGGCCAAATTTTCACAAATTATCTGAGCATTTATTGTATTAGCAAGGGGGATTATCATGCAACGATGTACGTTCATTTATTTAAAATCCTGCCAATTTGTTCAGATAATATGTTAAATCGGCGGTTTCCTTTGCGGTGAGCGCCCGATCAATCAAAAAAACTGCGTAACTGTTGGTGCTGTCAACAAAAGGCGTTGTAGAGCCGAATGTTTGACCAGTTGATATTTGCGCGCCGACACCAGGAATAGACCTTGCCAATGTCCACGTAGACGTATCGGCATTAGTCCAAGTCGTTGTTAAATTATCGTCAACTCCGTCAAAATTTGGATAACGGGGGAAATAATCCGATGTGTCGTAATCTGTTGCGGTATTAACCCATTGGTATGGAAGGTGATCTAAATCAGTCGATCTATAATCGACGTCTTTAACATAAAATCCAGAAACACCATCCCCAATGTAGCTCGGCGCTTCAGTTCCATCATTTGATAGCCAACAATCATAATAAGCAGCTACTGAATAATTGCTATATAATTTGCATAAATAATACTGAGTTGCAGGATCATATGTCATTGAACAATCGACATACTCAGTACCATTACTTGTATAAATAGTGCCATTAACTAAATCAAATACTGCGTATGAATGACCTAATCCTATTCCTCCAGGCCGTATAACAGCATACCGATTGCTAGAATAGTTTTTAAATTTAGCGGTTTGAACAACAGTTCCGCTTAATGTTGGGCTTGTTAATCTTAAATAATGCGATACAGGTGAACCAGAAACGTCCTCAATAAGCAAGTTACCAGTCAGAGATGAGTTTGGATTTAACCATCCGCTAAAATCAATAGTGTTACTCAATTGATTAACCCGCGCACTCAACAACGGCCTTTCCGTGGAAGTCACAACTGAGCTATGATTCCCTTTCCCGCTTAAATCGGCCCGATATCCAATGTATTGCTCAACATCACTGACTTGTGTGGTTTTCGTTGATTCTTGCCATAAAGTTGAGTAGTCTTTATGCAGATAGAACGCGCCATCATCCGATGCGCCTAATATCGAGACAGGATTAAACGCCGCGCCACTTAACCATGGCGGGCGCAAGATACCTGATGATATTGGCGCAATTACTTTTCTTGCTGGCGTGGAAATCATTTACTGAATATAAAAGTGATTGAGATCGACATTTACACCAACGGCGCCGACTGTGGCGTCCTTATCGATTCGGTATCGGCCAGGCGACCAAACCGATACAAGGGTGTGTGTTGTTGATAGCGTAACCAATGATCCATCTTGGTAAACATCAGTCCAGCCAGTGCCATCATTATGCTGAAGTGTGCCGACTTCAGAACCGGCCAAACCTTTAGCGCTAAAAACTGCCGGGTAATGAGCCTGTTGGTCAAGTTCTATTTCATCCGATTGGGTGGCGTCGGTTGTTGGCGCCAATAATTGTTTTATCATAGTTCACCTATTCATCTGAATAGCAGTTTGAGCCCCAATTGGGACGGATAATAAATTTGATGCCGCTGGTATTAATGGCTGCGCTGATTTCAACAGCCCCTCTGTTAACCACCGGTTGCCAATACGACTATTTAAAAATGCGGCTACCGCCGGCGGTACTCCAAGCGAAGCTGCAGCACCAGGTATGCCACCCAACGCAAAACCAGCCGCCGGAGCTGCGCCTGTCTTCAATACATCGGGAACGTTTGCCGTTAAAACTCGCTGATACATTGACCGCTGTGCTGTTCCTGAGCTTGGTGGTTCCGTTAAAAACTGTTTTCCTATTTTACCTAAATCTTTAAGTTCAGACGGCCTATATGCTGCTGTTTTATCACCTCTGATTGCTGCATTAAGCAACAAATTCGGTCTTATTTCACCGGATACGGATTTTGCCGCTAATGGTTCGACCAACTTCATATTGCGGTATTGATTGCGCAATGTAGCCCATTCCGCTGCATCATTCGGCGAAATTGATTTATCCATTCCGTCCCGCAATACTTCTCTGAGTTTACCTAACGCATTGCGCAGGTCCCCGTCTGTTGTACCGCGCACCCTTCGCCCTAGCGCACTATCCAGTTTTCGATAAGTCGTTCCTGATACACGGCCATTGTCTGCTTTGCTCAAAAATTCATCAATATAGTTTTGAACAACCTTACCGGTCGACTGTGTTTCGAATCGCGCCGCGCTATCTGACTCGGATGCCAATTTATTCAATAAATCATCAGTAATATCAAGCGTATTTCTTTCGGCAATTTTACCAATTTTCCCGCCGACGCTGCGCTTAATTGCCGCCATGGTATCTTCGGAAAATTCACTTGCACGGCTTCCCATGGTTTTTGATATTGCCTTATTAAACGCTTTCCATTGAGCGTCAGTAACATTTTGCTGCATGCCGCTTGAAAACGGGAGATCACGAAGCACTGATTCTGTCCATTTGAGCGGCGTTGAGCCGGTTTTTTGTGCCGGCGTGAGATTTATGCCGGCTGCCTGTGCTTTTTCTGCTAAACGAGCCTGTGACGGCTTTAATGTGGTTCTTACCGGGCGCAATGCCCTTCCGCCTAAAGAAAATAAGCCTTTTGCTAATCCAGCACCGCCGGCGCCGTATAAAGCGTTTTCAGCAACACTTTCATCGGCCGTCGTCGGCGCCAATGCGCCAAGCGCCCCACCGGACGCCAGCGTTTTAATAAGACCGCCACCGGGAGCCAACATGCTTGGCGCGAGATTACCGATAAATGAACCGACTTGACCGGCAGTGGTCTGCATTAATGGCTTATTTAGGCGACGTGATTCGGCAACTGATTGTTGAGTTGGCAAATCAAGTTTATTTGCAATATTTTCAGGCAAAATATCTCGCGCACGCTGGCCTATGCCTTGCGCAAAGCTTGTCATCCCTGCACCGGTTCCAGCCCAAAACTTTTCGGACTCTGTCATGCCTTTGGTCGGGTCAATTTTAATTCGCGCCTGTTCGACACTATTAGGCGTGATACGCTGCGCTTTAAATTCATTGAAACTCATCGGCGCGCGATTCATAGCCAGCTTTGTGGCCTTATATTCGTCGAATGAAAGCGGTTTATTGCCCGGCATTAAAGCTCCTTAAATATTCTTCATATTCTCGGCGTAATTGTTCGTCATCTGGCTGATCGCTAACTTGTCCTGCACGCTCTCGCAATCTATTCAAGCCTTGTTTAATAATATCTCGATATTCAGTCAATGCCTGTTTAAATGCATTCTCGGATTGGGCTGTTTCAAGCCTGGCTAATGCGTCAGTCGCCTTTTGTCCCTCAATATCGGTAATCGCTTGTGCGCCGCGCAATCTTTGGTAAGCCTGCAAAAATGTTTTTCCTTTGACTTGTTGGCGCAAAGTCTCGAAATCGGCCTCTGTTGTTCCAGGTATTCCGCCAGTACCAAAAGCCGATCCAAGCAGGCCAGAAGTATTTTTCATGCCGACAACACCTGATAAGCCAGGGTGACTAATTAGCCTGTCTATCAAATTGACAACGTAATTTGCCTCATCAGTGGCTACGGGTAAATCAAGTTGTGCTTGAATTTGCGCCTGTGATCGCGCTTTTTCTGCTTGGCCCTCGGCCTTCATGGATTCTGTTTCAGAGATCGACGGCCCCATCACGACGCCAGGCATTGAACCCGTCTGCCCTGCCATTGTTGCCGCGCTTGGTGCATTTGTCTGCCCGGCGCCGGATAGGACATTATTTACATAAGTTGGATCAGTAATGCCGTTTTTGTCAACGTTTCCTGGTCCCATATGAAAAGCTGATATTGCCTCTGGTAGATTGCCATATTTATTCACCAGCGCCCGCAGATAATCAGAGCCGAAACGAATTTGTTCCTCTACTGAATTGTTCTGCATAGGCTTAACACCAAAGCCAGGATCGGCAGCAGTTTCAGGCATGATCTGCATAGGTCCGCGAGCACCTGCCGGCGATACAGCATTAACATTACCGCCCGATTCAACATTGATAAGGCTTGGTATTAAGTTTGGCACAGATGCATTTAATTGAGATTTTTTGCCCCAAAACGGGCGGCCTTTAGGATCTACCGCCTGAACAACAGTTTGGCCCTCTTTTCCTGCTTGTTTGTAGGCTTCTTGCGTCCCTTTTGCTTCAGACCAACCCGGTGTTACTTGAACACCACCTTCAGGTGTTGGGGTCATGCCGGATGTCAGCATTGAGGTAGGTGTTGCCGAGATATCATACGATTTGATTACTTCACCAGAATAAGGATTGGCAAACGAATATTTATTGCCCTGACTAAATCCATAAAGCGGACGCGAATTGGGATACATTTGCGCGGCCTGAGCCTCGGCAGCCGCCTTATTCATGATTTTCTGACGTTGATAAGCCGGATCATATTGCATCATTGCCAACTGATTAGCTAAAGCCTGCTGTTGCATCGCACTGTTAAACGCCATATTTTCTTGTGCACCGCCGGCGAACGCGCCAAGACCACGACCGAGTGTCGATGCAAATCCTCTTGGTCGGTACGACGGCCCAGAATCGGATAACATTTGCGCGCCCATGTTTAATAGTCCCTGACTAAAGGGCGTCGGCTGGTAACGAATATTGCGTAATGAATCAAGCAAACCCATGGTTAAATCCTCCCGACGGGCCTCATTGGCATAGGGTAAATTCTACGGCGCGGTTGTCTTTGTATAGGCTGAATCATTGGGCGTCTATATGCCGGTTGCTGTTGTGGCGTTGCAAGCATTTTACCACCTTGTAGCAATAATTGAGGCGCATTCTGCTGTACTCTGTTAGTCAGTGCTTCGAGTAATCCTGGGCCAGCAGACCCACCACCAAAAGCCTGGCCAGCCTGACTTGAAAAGGCCGGTGTAATGGCTCTTTGTCCTGCCTGTATCGCTGGGTTTATGCCTGTTGTTCCGCTAAATCCCGCTTGCATAGCGGGGCGTGCAATATTTCCTGCTAATTGCCCCCCTTTAGAAACTGACTGCAATGCCGGGCTGATAGCATTAGACGCGGCTTGCGTTGCCGATTGGCTGATCTGTCCTGCGGCTTGTCCTGCTTGCGCTCCGGTTTGAGCGGCAACCTGCCCTGCTTGGCCTCCTGTTTGTGCTGCCGCCTGCCCTGCTTGACTGGCAAGCTGCGGTGTAATTGCTGAGGCTTGTGCGGATGTTTGCGCCGCTGTTTGCCCTAATTGCGCGCCGGCGTTCGCCGCGCTTCCTCCCGCTGTACCTGCCGCGCCACCTGCTGCACCCAAAGCGCCGCCGGCCAACCCGCCGACACCACCTAACAATGCCCCCTGCCCTGGATCACCGCCCAAAGCCGCGCTTCCTGCCGCACCGAGACCGGCACCGACCAGTCCGTTTGCCAATGCCCCGCCGATAAGTCCGGACGCCGCCCCTGCGCCAAGTGATGCTGCGGCTGATGTTAATGCGGCTGTTAAGCCTGTTGCTGTAGCAATAAAACTCATTGTTTGACCTCAATTAATTTCATATGCTCTAAATACTGATCTTTAGTTTCAACCACCAAAATTTTTTCTAATTCTTCCGGATCAGTCAATTCGGTTGCATGAAATGTTGAAAAAACGCAATCCGTATGAGCATATCCAATCCGTTTTGCACCAGGTTTTGAGACAAAAGTGCGCGGGCCAGTGAATGTGCCGCCGGATTCTTCCGAATAAATCGTCATTGTTCCGCTAACAAGTTTTGCTAAATGCTCATGCAGATGTATTTTTCCGGTTATCAACGCACCTTCCGGAACTAATATTTCACGTTCATAAACGCCACCGGCAAAATGATGACGTGTCTCGATATCAATTTGCGGCTGTTGCTTTATCCAATTTTCAACAGCTTGAATTTGATCAATGCCGTCGATTGTTTCAATATCGCACATTATTGCAAACTCGCCAACAGCCCAGCTATACTGGTAGCCCCGCCAAGTAATTGCTGTGTTCCGCTTTGCTCATAAAGTGGAATTGTTTGCGATCCTGACGAACTTCCGCCCAATGCCGCCCCGGGACTAATAATATTTGCGTATTGGTTTAATGCGTTTTGCTGCTGCGCCTGTGGCGCGCCATACAACGATTGCAATTGGTTGTATGTGTTGTCCATCATTGCGTATTTTTGATTTTGGATATCGGTGCCTTGCGCCGCATTTTGCGCTGACTGCGCTAATTGTTGCATTTGCAATTGGCGGTTGAATTGGTCAGTATTTTGTAACTGCCCCGCATTGAATTGCGACACATCGACACCCATTTGCGATAGTAAACTTGCCATATCAGCTTGGCGGCCCTGGGCGCTCTCGAAAGCCTGGCCATATAACCGGTTGCCATAATCCATTGCGGACTGGCCTAAATCACGCGCGTTACGCTGCATTTGTTGCAATGCCAAACCTTCAGCAACACCCTGACGGCTTCCGCCATAGCCTCCGGATGCAAAGGCTTCGCGGCCTATTTGCGGTAATACAGACGTTTGTAATTGATTAATGGCGTCGCCATAGCCCTGTAAAGCTTGATTGATATTGGCCTGATTCATGGCGGCCAAATAAGGATTATTGGTTGGATCCCCAGACAATTGATTTGCCATTGCCGCCGTTGGGTCCACATCACCCATGGCGGACCAATAATTTCTCGGATCAGATTGACGCGCTGTTGTTTGTCCGTAAGGGTCAAACTGCCCGCTTAAAAACCGTTTTGCCGTTGGATCAGCCGCCATATTTTTATAGCGATTGATCAAAATATCCTGATAAGCTTGATTAGCAGATGACTGCTGCGGTGAAAGCTGGCTATATTGCTGATAATAATTTGATGCTTCCGGGAATACTCCCGGCATCCCCTGCCCCTCATCGCCGAGAAGGTACGGTTTAGCCTGTCCCCACGGCTGCTGTGTCGTTGTACTCTGCTGAGTGGTGCTTGAAGGTGTTGAAGGTCCGCCGCCCATAATTAAACCCTAAATTTTTTGTGAATAAAGTACTGCTTCTCGCTCGAATCCCCATTTGCTACGATCCCAGCCTTTGCGATCGCTCAACATTGTTAACTTTGTACAGCCGATCTTAGCACAAAATTCCACAAATGGCGGCCAAAATAGTTGATAATCAACCGCTTTTTTGGCATAAAACGCCCAAACAAACCCTTCCCGGTTACCTCTACAATCATTTTGTGGGCGAACGATGACAAATCCCAAATATCGACCATTAACAAACCCCATGATTAAAATGGAAACGCCTTGTTTTATCGACATATAAACGTCCTCTGGTATCCATTCTTGTGACGATTTTTTTAAAATAATCTCCAATCCTTGCTTGATAGTCGGCCAAACAACGTGTAATTCAACCGGTTGAATTACTTTTATTTCTGTCTGAAGCTGTTCTTTGCGCTCAGCATCCATGATCAACCCCATTGCTGGTTACTGATGGCAACCCATCCACTGTCATAAATATAAACACCGCGTCCTTGTCCAGGATTCCAGCTTGTTCCATCGGCAAACGCTAAGTCGCCGGTTGATGGCGATCCTGGCGCCGATGTTTGCAACGGCAAATTGACGGTCGACATATTACTAAAAAGTATCCAGCTTGAGCCGTTGAAATAATACAATCCACTGCCGCTACCAGGATTCCAATTGGTCCCATCAGCATAGCGAATATCGCCTTGCCTCGGCTTGCCCGGTGCCACCGCTTGCGGTTCGAAATGTCCATCACGTACAGCCTTAATCGATGCGGCAATATTTTTTAGCTCAAATTCAAGATAACGCAATAATTCGCCATCAAATTTTTGCGGAACAACGCTCGGCGAGTAACTTGTGCTGAAATCTACCACTTGCCGGCCTCCTCGACCTCAACATCATACGAGTTGAGCTGAAATGATGCAGCTGTGCCGGACTCAAATCGAACCGCGATATATCGACCGCACACAAGAAAATCGCACGTTATTGATGTCCCAATCGTAAACGTTTGGCTTTCATAGGTTGGGTCGTTATAGGGGTCATCACATTGCCCCGCTTTAACAATAACAGTTTGCCCGTCAGTGCCTTTAATTCTTGGCCTAATTCGCCTCAAATATTTGATATTTTGAGGGGCATCAAAACTGAGTCCGCGCCGCTCTAAATAGGAGGCCGCCGCCGCGCCATCATAGGTTGACGTTGAATCAAGCAAAAATAATTTTGTCTGATTTGACGCCATGACGACGGAATTATTTGCTGCTGTTGATACCCCTGTGCTCCAGGATGTCAAGTCAGACGACCACGGATTACTATCTTGGCTCCACAATTCGCCTAATACGCTTTCATTCACCGGTCCATAATTGCCGTGATTGATTTCCGGTAACGTGCGAAACGAGCTGGTATTATCTACATAATTCCAGACAAGCGCCTTATCACAGTTGCTTGATCCAAGCTTCGGATAACAAACAAAAATTTGATTTAAGGCTGGGTTTTTAAACAAAAACACGCGGCTTCGATAATCAGGCTCGATATCGTCAAACAAATAACGGCGCGTATGTTTATCAAGGATTGTTTGTGACGTATTGCCGTCATGGATTATTACGTCTGCCGGCGTTACAACTATGTGCTGTCCATCATGCTCAACTACGCAATTCCGGTTCAATATGCCATGCCCGAATATCTTTCTGACGGTAAATATTTCGTTCCCGCCGGTATAGTACATCGCCCATGTTGAATACTGCTTATAAACAATGAAAGAATCGCGGAGTTGCAAGCCATCAACCACATAGTCGTAGCCCTCTGCCAAGTCGAATTGGCCCGCGTCTTTGGTTGCGTCCGTTTCGTCCCAAGATGACGGCAAGGATCCAGGATCTGCCGGATGAGACCATTTCACCATATAAGGGTAATTTGTGCCTGATATGGTCAAATTTAATGCAATCAAAATATTTTTAAATGACCGCATTGACTTGCAATAGGTATTTGCTTGCCAGTTGCTTAAATCAACAAAATTATTGGCTAAATTCAAATCCCATGCGGCGGGGTAATCTGAGTCATTACCGGCATTGATAACGGGTATACCGCTCAATAATGTTGATGTCCATTCGTTTATCAATCCGGTTAATGGGGTGGCGTGTGTTAAATCGGTATACGTTGTCACGCCGCCGGCAGTTGTGACAATATAAGCTTTGGCGGCGCTCAAATAAATCCAGTAGGAAATGCCCGTTATCTGTATGGGGAATACGTATTGTGGGGTAAATGACGGAGAAGCGAATATTTCTCCGTATCCATCTGATTGTGCGGCATGGCCGTCAAGAAAAGTAATGTCGCTGCAATCTGTCCATGCATTAAGCGGCAATTCATGCCCGGTGATATCTTTTATTACGCCTATTTCTCCAGGGCGCCCAATATTAATGATCGGCATCGATTCATTACCTTAATTTTGCACGTCTTGCGGTCTGATCGGTCAAATATTGCCGAATTTTAGTCAATCCATTTGGATCATGATCATCAAAAGTTAAAAATGCAGCAATGTTATCAATAGAAACGCACAAAGATTCAATGACTGAAATATCCGCTTCGCGCATTTCTGATAATACCTGGCTGTTAAATTCCTTATTGTTGCGCTCAGTAATCAATCCTCCCATATCCTGCGGCAAATTTCCTTTTTTTACCCATTCTTGAAATTTCCTGAAGTCTCGATTGTCTTCATTTTTTGGAATTTGTTTACCTAAATATTCAATATATTCGCCGTAATCTTTGTACATAATTAAAGCTCCGCGTCGGCTTCAATACCATGATTTAAAATTCCGAAAAATCCGGTTGTGCTAGGGGTTATTTGCCATCTTAAAAAGTCCGTATTACCCCCATAACCACTAACAGAACTGATATTTGTCCAAGTTCCAGCGGCGATTTGAGTCACAGTCGGATTGGTTCTCATGTCAACCTTATATGAAAACGGAATATAATAAAATGTTGCTGAACCGGCATAAGCCCTATAACTCATAAAATACTGGCTATAGTATCTCTGACACAGGATATACTGATCTTGAAACGATAAATTCTCGAATGCGCTGGCGGATGACCCGGCCTCAATTTGTATGCCTGTAATGTAAAAATTATTTGCAGTGGAATCACATACGTTCACCTGACTCGACGTTCCAAAATAATTACCTGTTTGCCAGCTTCCTGCGGTAGTTTGGTAATTTGAACCGCATGCCAGTATAAAATAAACACCGAGCCCCTCGCCATTTCCGTAATTCCATGTTCCAGCCGATGGGGAAGCGGTTACGCTAATCTCTTTTTTCTCCCATGTATTTGCGGCTGAAACGGTATATTCGGCTACATATGATCGGTCAAAACCGCCATTGATAAATGATACACAATGGGTCCCTGTTTTTGGCGATCTAACCCAAAAAGACAGGGTAAAAGGCGCCTGTGCAATTGATCTGAAGTTGTATCCCTCTATCGACTGAACTAACGCGCAATAATCCGTTGTGCCGATAGATGTATCAGCCGTTGTTACATCCATTAGCAAACTATTACTAAACAACTGTCCGGCTTGCGCAACTGTCGGAAGTATTGCGCTTGCGCTAACAGTAAACTGCATTAATCCTATTTTTAGCAGCTTCCATCTATCAGCCAAATAATCATTTGATGACGGCGTAACAAATGACACACCGCGTTGCCATATCGCCATGTTGCCATTGATGATTTTGTTTTTTGCCGAACCGGCAGATGCCAGGGCATCTAATTGATCCTGTATGGCTGAGGTTACACCGTCAACATAATTTAATTCAGTATGCGTTGGTGTCACGGCACTGGAAACATTAGGGAATGTCGCTTTAACGCACGATTTTATTAAACGCAAATGATCGTCGCCCTGGCTTTTCGGGTCACTTGATGCCGGATTCGATGAGTTTAAATCGCTGATATAGGTGCCTGTTTCGAGTCCCATTTAGTAACCCTCATAGATATCCGGACGACTCCGGATGGTATTGATATCGGTTGCCAGCGTTGACATTGATTTAGTTCGATGCTGAATTTCTTTGACTTGTGACATGGCCAACTCATACGCTTGAGTCCATATGCCAAGCTGTTCATTATCCTGTGTGAATGCACAGAGTTCCATTAGCGACGCATAAAGATAAACATCCGGGTGATTATCCAAAATCCAATTTGTAACATTTGAATCGCTCAGCGTGACTTTAACGGCATAACGGAACGTATAGGTGTATGCTTTATCAGCGGCAGAATCGAACGCCATTTTATCACCATCGATCGTCCAATAATCCGGGATACCGGAAGAAACGCTTAACGGTAACAGACTTGAATCAACATAGGTGATCGATTCGCGCGGGTTGTAATAGGTAAACCAAAGCGCAATAGGCCGTATGAAATTGTTTGGGATATTAATGAAACGACTGCCGATTGTTGCCGTTAAATCGCTTTCCATTTCCTCCTCATTGAAATCTAAAACACGATTTATGCGTGATTCCGCAAGGCGAATGAAGTCAGGTATTTTGGCGGTAATGGATGCATTGTCGCTCCGGTGAGACCAATCTAATATTGCTGTTTGAAGCTCTGTATAGGTTGATATGGTCATGAGCTATCATTCCTCAGTGACTGGCTCGCGTTTTTTCGTGGCCTGCCGCGCCTTTTAACCGGTTGTTGCTGTATTTCTCCGACAATTGAATTGGCCTGCTGTTTTATTTGTTGCTGATTATCTATGCTATCAGTTACTTCAGTCCACCCATTAGCGACAGCCGTATCAAAGTCGAATTTATTGTAAACATGCATACGTCCATGCTGCGGGTGTTCCATTAATTTCATTTTTTCCGACCGCCCCTGCCGCGTTTCATCGGATAACCTTTTTTGCCTTTATTACATGCCATGATTAGAACCTCCAGGTTGCCTTAATAAAAATTCATGGAAATTTCCCGGGTAAGCCTGTTCCGCCGTGTGGTGCGTAATATTCAAATCCGGGACAATCCAGAGCTTACCACATTTTTCTCGCCAACGCTTTGAAAATGCATAGTCTTCTCCGTACCAAATATAATCGATTGCGCCATGATTGAACAGGTCAATATGCGGTGCGAACCGGTCGCCATAGAGCAATTCAGGATATTCCCGCATAAATACGTTAACAGCGTGTTTGGTGACCTTCAAAAATCCGGCAGGAACACTATGCGCCAATAACGCGCCATCATCGCGGACGATCGGGGTGCCATCTTCGCCAGCTATCAAGGCTCCCATGTATTCCTCCGGCTCCTTTTTGAACCGATAAGTGCCTGACACAACATCGCCTTCCGTTTCGATGAGTTTTACTAATGCATCTTGATCGAAGCTTAAATCATGATCGATAAAAATAATAATATCAGCTTTGTCATCTAATGCCTGACGTAGCATCGTTGCACGGGCGCTGCTGATATAAGGGCAGCCAATTTTGCCAACCATTTTATGCACATAACCAGCGGCCTCAATTGATGGTAATGACGCTTCGAGACTGTCTAAAGTAACTTTGAATGGCTTGGTATAAGTTGGAATACAAAAAACGACTTTTTTATATTTCACCATAATCACCACTTAATAATTTATGTTTGAACATTTCCATGGCTGCAATTATTTCATCCGTATGGAATCCTGTATTTGCTCTAACCTGAAGCTCTCCATTTTTTTTCAAATAGCCGATGATAATCGCGTCCTCATAATGGCCGATAGCCTGTTCTAATACTAAATCAATGTTTTTGGCGGCATCTTTTTGGTAAAGCTTTACCACTTTATTTTTCATAATATCGACGGATTAATTGTTAAATACTTGGACGTGAGACCGGCTATTTCATGCGCTCTATCATTGCCATTAATACACTGCCTTGCCCCCACAAAATCAACGTTATTTCGATTTACGAAATCCGATAATCGTTTCCCGGTAAAACTGCCGGATTTAAAGCCATGCACGAGGATGAATGCAGAAATATTTGGATCAAGCGCATAATCCGGGTTTTCAGCAATATTTTTTCCTAAAATATCGCTATAAATCAAATAATTACTTTGCCATGTAAGTTGTACATAGCCGCGACCATAAAAAGGATAATATTCGAGATTTTTTTTACGCCATTCTTCGCTAAAGTTGAACGCCTCTTTTACCGGTCGAAAAGTAAAGTTTGTCTCCCAAGCGGTTGTTGCCAAAATATAGGCTATTTGCGTGGGCAAATTGATATTGAAAAATTGACAAACGCGAATAATGTTTGAAATTGTCTTGTTTTCTCCGCCGTATTCATCGGCTTGCGGATAGGTTAAATTCAATATTTCGCTGAAATCTGTTTTTTTTTGCAGCCTTTCAATACAAATTGAATTGATATAACCTAACCCAATCAAGCCGTTTTCGCGCGAAAACTCGACCCATGCCGCGAGCGTTTTTTTGCCGTAAACACCGTCGATTTTTTTTATACGATATCCGGCGCAATATAAAGCACGTTGCAGCTCTTTTACTTGATCGGAGGAAAGCGAAGATAGATTAACGGTGCTGTCAATCTTTTGAAGTGATTTAAACATATGAGCCCCGCTCTATGTAAAAATTAACCCCATCCATGGGGCGGCGATAATAGCCTGTCACTGTGGCCGGTGACGAGTTGCCGGATAAAACCGACTGGGAGATATCACGAACGAAGCGATATATGCATTATTTTATATGAAATTTCAATTTTTGCAACTACCGATAAATACTAGGCAGTTGCCCAAATGCCAAGACCAATCAAGGTATTCTGAATTTCCTGCACAGCAGCAACAGTGGCCGCGTAATTATCAGATCCAAAAGCAGTGCTCGATGCAATTCCAGCAGTCGCGTGCACCGCCGAACTGTAAGCACGCTGTATTACCGGGACTGCTCCATAACAAGCAATTTTTTCACTTGCTGACTTTCCCCATTGGGAACCATCTGGGGCGTTTGATGATAAATTTTCGTAATCAGCCATTGTGACTTACCTCAAAAAGTAGTCTCCGCGCAATAAATTACGCGGAGAAAGATTTTAAATTATGCGGATGCTGCACCGATCATTCGACAAGCCCACTCAGGACGCAAGGCGGCCATTCCGTAAAGAATATCAAGCCTCATAAGCAACTCATCGTTC
>JBNLCC010000138.1:0-12236 GCA_050303615.1 Methylococcaceae bacterium
GGGGGGCTTTGGCATGGCACTACGGTGTTTCGCCGCTGCTGCTGCATGCACTGGTTCTGGTCAGCCTTTTATGGATATTGACCCTGATCGATCTGGAGACGGGCCTGTTGCCTGATGTGCTGACGCTGCCCGGAATCATCGTCGGTCTCGGGTTTGCATATTGGCTGGGCGGTTTGCCGTTTTTTACATCGGCGGTGATCGGTACTGCAGCCGGATATGGTGTTTTCTGGCTTGTTGCCAGGCTTTTTCTTCTCTTTACAGGCCGGGAGGGAATGGGCTACGGCGATTTCAAACTGCTGGCATTATTCGGTGCCTGGCTGGGATGGCAATATCTGCCGGTTATCATTTTACTTTCATCCCTGGTCGGCGCTGTTGTGGGGGTTATTATGATCCTAGCAGTCAAACGCGATCATAATATCCCCATCCCGTTCGGGCCTTATCTGGCTGCAGCCGGCTGGCTGGCGATGCTTTGGGGAGAAACCTTTAACCGTGTTTATCTCGATGCAGCCGGTTTGTGATTTTTTTCTTTTTAAGCAGCAGAACCTCAACAAACAAAAAAGAGCACCAGTTAAAATTCTCACTAATTAGCAAAGCATGCACAACACATAACGTAGTAGAATTACATATGTTGAAAATTGGGTTGACCGGTGGCATAGGCAGCGGCAAAACCACGGTGGCGAATTTATTCGAAGCATTAGGAACTCCGGTTATCGACGCGGATAAAATTGCCCATTCCCTGGTCGAATCCGGCAAACCGGCATTGAAACTGATTGAAAGCGCTTTCGGTCCTGAAATAATCGATTGCAACGGTTCGCTGGACAGAGCAATACTACGAAACCTTATTTTTGCGCACCCAGACAAAAAAAAACTTCTCGAATCGATACTGCATCCCTTGGTTTATGCTGAAATGCTGAACAGGCTGAAATTATTAAACGCACCCTATGTCATTTTATCGATTCCTTTATTATTGGAAACGAATATGCAGAATTTCGTTGACCGCATACTGGTGATTGATTGCCCGGTTGAAAGTCAGTTTCAACGGGTTAAGCAAAGAGACCGGCTTGCAGAGCAAACCATCAATGCCATCATTCACTCTCAGGTTTCCCGGAGCCAAAGAATATCTGCCGCCGATGACATGATCGATAATTCCGGTGGAATTTCAGAACTTGCGGAACAAATCAATAAGCTGCACAATCTCTATCTTTCTTTTAGCACATCGTAATAACCTCTCGATTGTGAATAACGAAATTGTTTACGAATTTCCCCTTAATGAACGAATTCGGGTCTTTATACGCCTCGAACAATTATTTCTACAGCTTGACCATTTTCTGGAGGAATCGTCGGCCTGGAATCGCCGCATTGCCATTAACACCTTGTTGAATATACTGACCATTTTCAGTCGCAACGACATCAAATTGGAAATACTGAAAGAACTGGAAAGGCACTCATCGATATTGAGTCAAATATCCTGTAACGAAGGTGTCGATGCCGGAAAACTGGAGCAAATCAGGAATGAATTAAGCGAAAAAAGTAAAAACCTGCAAGAGTCCAACGGTAAAGTCGGTCTGACTGTCATGAAGAGCAACTTATTTCAAACCATTGCCCAACGAAGCACGATACCCGGCGGCACCTGCTCTTTTGATCTACCTGCTTTTCATTACTGGCTGGAACAAGATGAAAACATTCAATCCAAACATCTCGTCCAATGGACCAAACCATTCGCCCACCTGCGCGAAGCGATTGACTTGATTTTGAATTTTATCCGCCACAGCAGCCATGCAACGCAAGAAACCGCCGTTGCAGGGTTTTACCAATCATCTCTGAATAGCGCGATGCCTTATCAATTACTGCGAGTGGGAATAAAACGGGAAATAGCCTGCTTTGCGGAAATCAGCGGCGGCAAGCACCGATTTACGATTCGATTCATGGTCCCTCCGGAAGGTAATGGCCGGCCGTCACAAAGCGCCGATAATATACCTTTCAGCCTGACCTGTTGCTTGTTTTAAAGATGAGTGCGACACCCAAAATCGTATCCTGCCCAAATTGCGGTAAAAAAGTGCCCTGGGTAAAAACACAGCAATTCAAACCATTTTGCAGTGAACGCTGTAAACTAATTGACTTGGGGGAATGGGTAATGGAAGAGAAAACCATTCCCGGTGAACCGCTCGTGCCTGATGAGGATTTTAATCAGCAGCAATAAACACACTGATCCCGGCAATACCCTGACCTCCCCTCCGCCTACATCTTTCCTCATCAGCCGCCCGCATGCCCCCCAATGCGAATACCGGCAGATTGATCCGCTCTATCATCATGGCAAACCTATCCCAACCCAGGGCTTTCGCGCCGGGGTGGGTCGCAGTGGGCATTACCGGTGCTAACACGGCAAAATCCGCCCCGATACGCTCGGCGTGTTGCAATTGCTCAATATCATGACACGACGCAGCCAGCCAGCGCAGCCCCGGTGGCCGGCAGGTCAACTGCATCAGATCCGCGCTGGTTAAGTGCAGCCCGTCAACTGCGAGATCAAACGCACCTGCGACCCCGGAATTAAGCAACAACCGGACATTTCTCTCCCTGCAAATGCGTTGTGCGGTAGCTAAAAAAGACGCTATTTCCGAAACCGGCAACGATTTTTGCCTTAACTGGACCAACTTAACATCCTTAGCCAAAATTACCTGTAAATTGCGCTGCAAATTATCGACGTCGCTCCCCGCCAGAATGGCATATCGATGAGGTAATCCGACGGCATTTATAATCGGCTGATTTGCTGCAGGAAAGCGATGTTCCGTCAGTTCATAGGCCGAAACCCATTTCAGCGGCTGGCCCTCACACGGCTTAGCCGAACCGGAAAAATTTTCAACGCTCCAGACATCCAGCAAAACCGTCATATCAGGATAGCTATAGTTTATCTTTATTAAAGGTTTTGCCGTATTGACAGCAATATCAAGCTCTTCCTTCAATTCACGAACCAGGGTTTGCTCGACCGTTTCGCCCGGTTCCACCTTGCCGCCGGGAAATTCCCATAATCCGCCCTGATGAGCCGATTCATCTCTGCGCGAAATCAGTATTTTACCACAGGCGTTTTTAATGACACCGACGGCTACGTGAACAGGCATGGTGGGATTCATAGAATTCTTAAGGTTTCATTCACCGGGGAATGTTTTATCTGATTTACCAATCGTGATATTCAGGGCTCGTAACGAATATCCTTAACAAAGTAATACTTCTCACCGTATGCATTGTTGATGCGAACATCATCATCGAAAGTTTTTTTCAACAAGGCTTTCGCTAACGGCGAATCGATACTGATCGTACCGGCGGACTGAATCTCATCCGCACCGACAATACGACAAGTCATTTCTTCTCCCCGGTCATTTTCCAAGGTTACCCAGGCACCGAAAAAAATCCGTTCCCGATCAGCGGGCAATTCGGCAACCACTGTTAGAGAGGGTATTCTTTTTTGCAGATAACGTATTCGCCGATCGATTTCCCTCAGTTCCTTTTTTCGGTAAATATACTCGGCATTTTCCGAACGGTCGCCCTCTGCGGCGGCGGCGGCGAGCGCTTTAGTCACTTCAACCCGGCGCTTCCATAGCGCCTTGCTTTCCTGCTGCAAAGCTTCAAAACCGGCAGCAGTGATATAAGGTGATGATTTAGGCTGCGGTGGTTTCCATCGTCCCATTTTGGTTCTCGCTATAAATAAATCAAGACAAAAAGATAAACCATGTAGATTAAATTTGACGGCGTATTTTACACCATCCCGCCTTTAAACCAGTGAAATAAAATTTGGCAAAAACCCATTTCACCACGGCTTCTTCCGGAGTTGTCCCGAATTGTCTACTTGCTACATTGCCCTACCGCAGCAGGCGACAATAAAACATAATCCTTAAAACCTCACCCGTTGTTTCTTTCGTTTCGGGTCTAATGTAACGACATTGCCCGCTTCCGACTCAGCGACGATAGATCGAAAGAAAAGCGTATTGGTTGAACCCAAATATTGATGCACCATTTTCCAATGATTGGCCTCGTATAATTGTATATGGAAAAGATTACGGATTTCACTTTGCCGGACGAGAGACCAGCGAAAGCCGCGCCCCTGGTACCAAGCTAGGTGATAGCGGATAAGATTGAGACTATATAAAGATCCGAGTACCAATAATCCTGCCAATGCATAGCGTAGCCAATTACGGTTGCTGAAATTGAGTAAGTGAGCGACTATGATTTGCAACACGAAAAGCGCGGGAATGGATGCCCGCATCACCAAGTCATTGTAACGGCCGTAATGGAATAACGGCAAAACGGCAAGTAGCAAGCCGGCTATAACAAAGCTCGGGGTTAACCAGTCGGCATAGTTGCGCGTAGTTAATTCAAACGCCGCCAAAAGCTAGAGCAGTAAAAACTCGCAACCCACAAATAAAGCGTACGTCCCTGCAAAAGGTTGCGCGCCGTTCTGCAGGGGATAAAAAAGAAAATCGCCAAGGTGTTGATACCTTAACGGTGGATTGTATTGCTCGGGTAGCGACAACGGCGTCAATCGTGACTGAAAATAGAACAGCATAATCATCAAAACCACGATACCGACGGCGTTTTCCATACTTAACATCGCGTGCAACTGCCGTTTTTTTACGATCCGCAACATCGCAAAGCCCAGAAAGGGCAGCAGGCCGATACTAATGAACGGCGACCACAGCGGGCTAAGCGATAAAACCAGCATCACCGGAAACCGCTCATCATTGCGTCTGATTGCATGAATCACCAGGGCAATCAGCAGCCAACCTCCCAACATATGCTGCTGTACAAAATTGATTAACGATATATTGCTGCTAAACTGCCAGTCTTCGGCCCACCACTCAAGATGGTAATCGGAAATGATTTTTTGCAAGGATACATTCTCCGGGTCCGTTAAAATCGCGCCGACAAAATCCATTCCGGAAAATAGTACCAGTATCATCAATGCAAGCAGAAAATGCGCTCGCGACAACATCGCATTATGTTTATGCCAGTCCCAGGTCTGCGTTCCGAAGCCGCCTATTCCGGAAATAACTACCATTGCTGCCAAAGCAAGTAACGCGATAGTGCACCATCGGCACTTCGTAAAAAGCGACAAAGACTTTGGTTTACGGGTGTCCGAGTTTAAGCATTTGTTCCAACTGTAACGCAACATCCGCATAACGGAGTTCATCCCGTTGCCTGTAGGTTATCGCCGTAACCAATGCCGCTGTGATTAGCGGCAACGACAGCAAGAGAATCGGGTTTTGTCTGAGTACAGCAAAAGGCTACCGGAAATGTTTCCGCTCTATCCCGGCCACCAGTAATAATTCAGCAACCATCGCCACGATCGCAACCGAATTAACCATACGCAGATAGGCATTCCATCTGCTGTGGATATCCCACGGATAGATGCCGGCTGCCGAAACGATTATAGTAATCAACAAGAGCAGTGTCACCACCTGATAGAGAACGGAAATCCTATCCAGCAACCTCCGCTGCGCTGCAGCAGGCCTGCTCATAAACCGCCGCCACAGCCAACGCCTCACAGCCAGATAATAAACAACCGCTATGGTTACCGGCAATGCAGCAAAAGAAAACAGATTAGCGGCGACAAGTTTCCATTTGTCGGAATGATAGAGCAATACCGACTGATGTGTATATTTCGGGGCGTCGAGCGACAGACCGTGCTCGACTATTTCGGGCCAAAGCTGGTGACTGAGCGTCATGGCGACAATTGACAGACCTGATATTATCGCCGGCAGAAGCATTGCCGAGTAATTCACGACAGTGATTGGCTCGGCACCCGGTTTCCGCTTAACTACCCGCAGCAGTAACACAAGCATAATGGCTACCACAAAGAATAAGAAGCTATACCGGGAAAAAAGAAAAAGTCCGGCTGCAATCCCCAATTCCAGTAGGTTTAACAGCGTCGGCCTGACAATCACCCGGTCCAACCAGATCAGCCCGAAAGCAATCCCCGCCATTTCCATACTATAGGCGCGAAATTCAAAACCGAATTACAAAATATGCGGATCGATGAGCGGCAATAACATCATCGCCGTTGCAACCGGCACAGAGCGGGTCAAGCGAAATGCCAGCCAACCAACAGCCAAAACAGCCCATAACAGGAACAGCAGCGGCATGAGCCGTAACCAGGCGATATCCGTACTAATTTTTGTCCAATAGTGGGCGAGCAAGGAAAAGCCGCCGGGATCCAGGTTTTCCCGATAATTGTGATATACGACCTCTCCCAAACCGCCCGGCACCGAAAACGGTTTGGCATAATTAATCAATCCTTGGGATATCCAAAATTGTGCCGCCTCATCCCACCACATCCCCGGAAAGGAAAAATTGTGCTGCATCAGTAATGCAAAACATAGCAGCAAGGCAGTCACATTTAGAACGGTAACCAAAGCAGGTTTGCTGATGTTCATCACCCGGAAAGCCACCCCAGTCACGGCAGATTCCTGACTGCTTTTATAAAGTATATTCAATCAAAATCGCTTGCTACTTGCTTGGCAGTCATAACAATTGCTTAAGCTGCATTTAATTCAATTGCAGTTCGCGATAGGCGGATTTGAAATACAGTAAGGGATCTCCCTCACGGCAAGTGACTTCCTGCACTTCGCCGATAACAATCCAATGCGTACCGGCACGGACCTGTTCCACGACTTTGCATTCGATAGAAACCAGGCTTGCATCCAGCACCGGTGCGCCGGTATTGCCTTCATGCCAGGCGACATTGGCGAAACGTTGCTGCTGACTGCCGCCGCCGGCGAATTGATTGGAAACATCCTGTTGATCCGAGCACAGCACGTTGACGGCGAAAAAACCGCTTTCCCGAATACCGTCGCCGGTATCGGCTATATCATTCAAACATACCAAAATCTGAGGGGGATCCACGGATACACTGGAAAATGCGGTAACCGTCATCCCCCGCGGAGTGGAATCGACGCTTTTCGTGGTAACCACAGTAACACCGCTCGCCCAATGTTGCAGGGCTTTCTTAAAATCGTCTGCTTCAACAGTCATGTGTTATCTTCTAATTAAGTCAAATTAGCCGGCAGAGCGACAATTAAGCATTGATAAATGAACGACGGGAAGTAGCACATACCCCTCTTCGGCACCATTCACCAGATCAAAATTATCCAACTACCAGGCATTCAAAACGGATAATAAACAGGCTGCATAGTTTACCATTAAACGAACCCAAACGCCTGTTGCCGACATTGATTGTACAAATTACTCCGAATGGAACCCGAAAGTCTTTTTCAGGAAACCTTGTCCTTTGTTAAACGCCTTGTCAGTTGTCAGTTGAAATAGTGATGCATTGAGAATTGGAATAACTGATGCCTTCAATAAAGCCGACCGAACAAACGAAAAGCAAAATGGGCCGGTACATCGTTTTTTTTATTCTATGTTCATGCCGTTTAGGCGTTCCGACGGAAATTCGACATAACCAGGAAAACTATTCACCGCAAAGCACATGAAGAGCACGAAGTTGATAGTGAGGGGAAAGTACGCTGTTGCAATCCAACAGTTTGAAACTGCGCTACCATGGCGGACAGTTCATCGTACCCTTCGTGCTCTTCATGTGGTTCGCAGTTATCGGCATAAAACCACAATCGTGGCTAATAATTCGCGCAATTCCTTGTTCAGTTGCGACACCTGCGGTTGATTGATGTGGTCAATGCGTACTGCTGCTGGTCACAAAACCTTCCAAAAAGTTTTGACCGACCATTCCCGTTACCGATCACAACCAATGTCTGTTTTGTACTCATTGCTTAACCTCTACGTCTGTTTGAATACGACTTAATTATCTTATTTTACTTAGCATACATCGCGCCATAACAATATAATATATTAATAATCAATATGTTATGAAATAAAACCTCGACCCAAGGACATAACATCGCGCGTAATCGCACCAATTTGGCGCATGGCTAAATATTTCTGCGCTTTTCCGGTTTTCCAAATTAGTGCATAACAAAATTTTTATTCTTGCGCATGTATTAATAACGACCTCTTGGCAAACATCAGACAGAACGTCAATGCGCATTAACAGGAAAATCCACACCCTTTGCAAAAAAGGCTTTTCCGGAGGAAAGTCTCGGGTAACGGAAAATCAGAACAAAGCCAATCATTGTTTTTAACAATAATTCTTAAGTCCTTAATTCATCATTACCACATCAAAATTCTTATATTGGCCCTATTATTGCTCTAATTAAACAATTGATTGATTACCGAAAACCACACCATGCCCTCACAAAAAATAAACTTCTTTTCATTTTCCGGAAAAATAAAAATTCTGCATTGCACCTGAATCGCTTCTTTTATTAGTTTTATGGCGTGGTTTAAACTATCACTGATCATTCTTGCCCTCGGTCTATCGCAAGCAGCTTCATCAAGGCTAAAATACACCTGAGTAGCCTGTCATTGCAGCGGTATTTTAAGATAATTGGCTGATTAATATATATAAAAAGCTACGGCACAAACTGATCAACCTATTCGGATCGATACTATGATCAATTCCAAACTCCAAGTCACCGCCGGCTCCGCCAGCGACAAAGGAAGCAAACCGCAAAACGAGGATTTTTTCGGCGTCAGCATACCGGAAGACCCGTTACTAACCCGAAAAGGCATCACTGCCGCGATTGCTGACGGTATGAGCGGCAGTGACGCCGGCAAAACGGCAAGCCATTGCTGCATCGCCGGTTTTCTCTGCGACTACTACAGTACCCCCGATTCCTGGTCGGTTTTGCATGCCGGACAAAAAATACTCTCGGCGACCAACTCCTGGTTATACAGCCAGGGACAAAAGCGTTACCAATCCGAAAAAGGGCTGGCCAGCACGCTGAGCATCCTGATTTTAAAATCCAATACCGCACATATCTTTCATATCGGCGATACCAGAATCTACCGCTTCAGACAGGGCGATCTGGAACAATTGACCCGTGACCATCGAATCTGGCTTTCCGGGCAAAAGCATTATTTGAATCGGGCAATGGGTATCGAGCCGCGCTTGGAGGTGGATTATAAAGCCTTCCCGTTGGAAGAGAATGATCTTTTTCTGATGACCACGGACGGCGTGCATGATTTTGTCGACGAAAAATCCATCAAGGCGAAACTCACGGATACCGGCATCAACCTCGAACGCTGCGCCGCGGACATCATTGGACAGGCAGTTGCCAACGCAAGTGACGACAATCTCACCTGCCAGATCATTCGCGTGGAATCACTGCCATTAGCAAATGACAGCGAATATCTGCTGCACCATATCAATCTGCCCTTTCCCCCGCCGCTGGAACCGGGCATGACCCTGGACGGTTACCGCATCGAAGCGGAATTACATGCCAGCAAACGCACACAGATTTATCGCGCCTTTGACACACATACCAAAACCAGGGTCATCCTGAAAACACCATCGGTGCTGTTTGAAGATGACACCCATTACATTGAGCATTTTCTGCATGAAGAATGGGCCGGCAAACGAATTTCACATCACAACGTGCTCAAAATCTTCAGCTCCGACCGCAAAAAAACCGCCATCTATTACGTCACCGAATATATCGAAGGGGTCACATTGCGGGAATGGATGGATAATAACCCCAAACCGGATATCAAGGAAGTACGCAAAATAGCCGAACAAATCACCAAAGGCTTGCGCGCATTTCACCGCATGGAAATGCTGCATCAGGACCTGAAACCGGAAAACATCATGATCGACCGCAATAACCGAATAAAAATCATCGATTTCGGTTCGGTCAAAATCGCCGGCATAGCGGAAATCACACCATTGGACCGAAGTAAACAGGAAAACGAAAACGTCCTTAGCCCCCTCAATTACACCGCGCCTGAATACCACCTGGGTCAACGCGGCAGCATCGGTTCCGATCTGTTTTCCCTGGCAGTCATCGTTTACGAAATGTTGAACGGTGCGCTGCCATTTGGCGAGCAGCTGCCGGAAAAACCGACCCGCATTAATATCAACAAACTGCAATATATTCCCAGTTTTCATCACAATCCGATGGTTCCGGTTTGGATCGACAAGGCTTTAAAAAAAGCCACATCGCCTAATCCGCTAAGCCGCTACGACGATATCTTCGAATTTCTGCACGACCTATCGACCCCCAACAAGGAATTCCTGAAAGGCGACGAAGCACGTCCCCTGATCGATAAAAACCCGATGTTATTCTGGAAAAGCTTGGCCGGTATCCTAGCGCTTAGTAATCTGATAACGATCTATCTGCTGACGCTGTGACGGCCGGCAGCAAGACCAGATAGAGCAAGGAAACCGAAAATTAGCTGTGCAAATCCCATATTGAGCGGCTAGAATGTAAGACAGACATTGCTGCTCGGAGTGAACATTCGGCTTATCGAATGATGGTAAACTACAAGTCGGCGAACAACTTGGAGTTGAAACAGTAATACAAGAACCATCACGCACACAAAAATTTCATATATTGAATTATTTTCACCGTGCTCTCGACGGAGATCATTAAAAGAAAATTTTCACTTGCAAAATTTCCCGTTTGACGCAATCATATGCGCTCAGTAGTCATTTCCATCGCCGTTCACCCATTTATATCGGAGTGTAGCTCAGCTTGGTAGAGCACTGCCTTCGGGAGGCAGGGGCCGTAGGTTCAAATCCTATCACTCCGACCAATAAATCAATAAGTTAAAACACTACAAAACTCAGATTTTATAGCGGTACGGAAACTGTACGGAATATCAGTTTTAAGAACGTTGCTTTTTAAACATGCAACAAAACGCCCTACACACCCCAAAAAATCAATAAACAAATCGTTTCTACACCAATCTTATTCTACCGTCTTACTTTGTTTTGATTCCCGATGCACAAACCGTCATGAAATTTGCAATATCCTTTATTGATTAAATTAAGTTATACACCAACTTTGAGATTTAGAAAAACCACCCTGTTATTTATTATTTGTTTGCCTGCTTATGCAGCAGATGAATACGGCAATTCGGTTATCATTGTATATACAAAAAATGGCGATATGGCAGACCGAAAGACGTACGATAAAAAACATGAAAGTATACTATCCTCTGATAGTTGGATTATTGATGGCTTCGGGCCAATTGAGTCATTTAATAAGCGGCTGGATGTAGCTGATACATTGATCTATATAGAATTGCCTTATGTCATCAGTTATTGGTTAATAACAAAGCGATTATTAAAAGGGTTGGTCGTAAAGCCCGAAGGTTGGCCTGAAAGGAGTTCAGTTTTAAATGGAACTTTGGAAAGCTATAGAACGTTAAAACTTTGTCCAAAGTTTTGGAATGATAGTTTTATGCAAAGATTAGAAAAAATATCGACTAACTGATAAGCATTTTGCTACCATGCCGCGCGTATTTGGTTGGCCACCGGTGCCCGGTGGAGTGAGGCCGAAGGCTTGGAATTGAACCATATAAACGGCAATAAAATTACTTATATCGATACCAAGAACGGAAAAAACAGAACGGTTCCGGTTTCTAAAGCTTTTATTGGCTCGATCCCGAAAAGAGAGGGTCGACTGTTTAAATATAGCTATTCAACATTGAAGCGAGTCATTTTATTATGAACGGCGGTAATATTCTGGTATTACAAAAAATCTTAGGGCATAGTTCGCTTGATGTAACGATGCGCTACGCACATTTGGCCCCGGAACACCTGAAAGAAGCGATTACTATGAATCCGTTGTCAGATCGTTAATTGTGTTTTTTATAGACACTTTATGGACAATTCGCTATTTTCTCAAATTGTCAATCTAATAAGTTATTGATTATATGGAGCCAGTGAGGGGATTCGAACCCCTGACCTACTGATTACGAATCTGATTCAAACAACCAATTGCAACAAACGACAAAAAATAATAACAATACATTCATTGACTTACTACAAATTCATTATCGTAGCTTATTGTCTATTGTTATTATGATTTGTTTGTAAATGTCCCACTATTGTCCCATAATTCGACGGAAGGAACTTAGAATTTTTGGTATCCGTTGGACTCTTATTCTATAATCCCACTTGATAAAAAGTAACCGTTCACAGTCCTAAGCTGGTATCGCAGGTAATTTCTCTGAAAACAAGGAAACTACAATGGGTTTGTCGGCCAACCCTTACCTACCGATTTCCCGCAATAAGGCATAGCCACTGATAGCTTGACGTTTACAGGTCTCCAATACCGACAAAATCATCGGCCGGATTTGATCGCCTTAGTAAAACTGACTTAAGAAGC
>JBNLCC010000139.1:0-5754 GCA_050303615.1 Methylococcaceae bacterium
TATACCGACCCGGTGGCTAAAAAATCATCCGACCTACTCCGGTAACCCATTGATCCCATAGTGAACTAAGTAGACCCGGAGACTTTTCGGTTTTATGGCGGGCAAAAAAAAGGGCCTACATTTCTGTAAGCCCTTGATTTCATTTGGCTCCCCCGGACGGACTCGAACCGCCGACCTAGTGATTAACAGTATCAGGGCGAGTACCGATTCGGTTCAGTAACTTGAAGAAAGTGTTACAGTTTTTGGGCCGACCGGACTTCGCCGAACTCCGACTGAACCTATTCCGAGCTGAATTGGGATCGACACTGCCGAACATCGAGCGAAACCCAACGAAAACATCTACTTAGCCCGCGCCGAACCGAGTCACCACTGAAGTTCGGAAACGTTCGGCGGGTTCGGGAACACTCCGAGCCGAATTGGGGGGGGAACCGGCTGGGCGTGGGGGAGTCCGGGTTAAAATATCGCCGAAATTTTGCCCGGAGGTGTTTGAGACGGCATGCTCTGCACGAGGGGATGACGGTAGTGATGGGCCGGTCGTCGGCGGTGCGCCTCGGGGCAGTGTGGGGGAAATCGGGGAGCGATGGGGACAGGCAAGTGCCGTTGGCCGGCTACAAGTGTCTGTTACCGACCCCAGCGGACATTCGAACGTAGATTTAATTTGCTCCACCCTCCATAATTGTTAAAAAGCAAGCATTTCCCAGAAATTAGGATTAAAATTTCTACCCATTAACGGCGGCAGAAAAGGAATAAGAAAATGAAGAAATCAATATCATCGACAGTCGGCATCATAGGACTTATGTGGATGCCTTTGTTTGCGGAAGCAGCTCTTGGTGACAAAGGTATGTTTGGAGCCATGACTCATGCGAAACTGGTCTCCAACATCATGGGAAAATGGGCTTGTCGAGGCGAATATCATCATAGCGTTTCAGGGCAGTTCACTTCTCTCGTGTATCTCGAAATTGACAACGAAGGCAACTTTGTGGGTGAACGACGTGCTCTGAAAGAAGAAGGGTTTCGATCATGGGGTCTTAGGGGTAAAGTTTCCGAGGACAATCCCAACAGGGGCATATTCTTGCTAGAATCTCTGATTGTGTTTGCAGACGATAGTGTTTCAGAATGGCAGAAAGCACAATGCGTAGCCAGCGGCAAGTTCGGAAATTCAATTCCGCTTTTTCACTGCCTTGATCAAATCGTTTTTCCATTAGGCACCAATGAGGGTGATGGGAACGGTATACTCAATTGTGAGCGGCAATATAAACTGGGGCGCAGAAAAAAATAATCCAAAAAAACACTTCAATGAACGACAGCTCCTGGCCGATAACGGCATTTAACATCAGGCCTGGTTTCAGCCAGAACAGGTGACGAGTTTCATATCGGAATGCCTAACGGTTTTGAAGTTGGAATGAGTAGCCGTTTTTATCGGACAGCACATCTGCTCAGGCAGAGCGGCGGAGTTTTGTCGAATTATCGATTTAAGCGAGCCTATGACATATCTTATACAAAATGGTAAGCCGACCGGGGTGAATTGGGGACTAGAGGTTGTCAGTTATGCTCCGGGCGAGAAACGCTGGTGCAATACCTTCTCCACTACAACTGGTTGATATGAAACAAAGCACTGAACGATTGCAAGAGATCGAAACGCTTACCCTGGGGCATTACAATCAGAATGCTGAAGCCTTTTGGGCGGGTACACAAGACCACGATGTAACTCAGAACTATGCGGCATTTTTAGGCCCGTTCCAAAAAAATAAACAATTGGATATTTTGGACCTTGGCTGTGGACCTGGAAGAGATGTCAACTATTTTAAGTCGTTGGGTCACCGCCCCGTCGGCCTGGATGGCAGCGAAGTATTTTGCAGGATGGCCCGTGCATATACGGGTTGTCGGATTCTGCAGCAAACCTTTCTGAGTTTGGATTTGCCCGACAGTGCCTTCGATGGCATTTTCGCTAATGCGTCGTTGTTTCATGTGCCCAGCCAGGAATTGCCGGGTGTGCTAAATAAGTTACATGCATCATTAAGGCCCGGGGGGGTGTTATTTCTATCCAACCCGCGCGGTGATGGCGAAGGCTGGTCCGGACAACGATACGGCCATTACATGCAAATCGATACCAGCGAATTATACTTGACGAAGGCAGGATTTGAGATACTGGACTTTTATTACCGGCCAGAAGGGAAGCCCTTACACGAGCAACCGTGGTTAGCGATCATAGCTAAGCAACATTCAGCGGAAAGTATAGGAAAGGCATAAAGTCATCTTTCATGGAATGCGTTTCCTGCAAGCGACCCATAGCTGCCTGTGGTGATACTAAGCGCCGCTTGGCTGAATTAAGCCATATAGCTGACATGAATATGATCACTATCTGGTTTTATGCCAAATATCTTCGGATTTTTGGATCAATCTTCCTCGAAGGACCGATAGCGATCAGCCAGATAGTCTACCAATGCTCGAACTGATGGCAACAGACCGCGCCGTGACGGGAACACGGCGTGGATAATTTCCCGGCGTGGTGTCCATTCGGGAAGCAGCGTTAACAAAGCCCCTTCAGCCAACTGCTCCCGCACCATTAGTGCCGGTAGTTGTACAACGCCAACACCCGTCACGGCCGCATTCCTCAATGCGATCATGTCGGTTGTTACAAAGCGTGGTTTATGATGTAAAACAGCTTCGGCACCATTTGCTCCATGCAATTGCCAACTATGGCTTTGCTGTGGTGTACCTAGTCCCAAGCTTGGCCAGACATTCAAATCGGCAGGTACGGCCGGCAAACCAAACTGCTGAACCAGTGTGGGACTGGCCACCAGACATTGGCCGCGGTCGGACAATACCCGCATGACCAGATCACTGTCCTCTAGCGGCGGCGGCCGGACCCGAATTGCCACATCGACCCCTTCGCTCAAGACATCGACCCTACGGTTGGTGGCTTCCAGATAGATTGTGATCTGTGGGTAACGCATCATGAAGTCGGCCAGCATAGCGCCGACATGGGCATGCAAAAGCGCCACCGGGCAAGTCAGGCGGATCACGCCGCAAGGCTCGGCATGCACGGTATCGATGGCGGCTTGCGCCGCATCAGCCTCCACCAACATCGCCTTGCAATGTTCGTAGTAGGTTTGGCCGACTTCCGTGACGATAAAGTGGCGTGTCGAGCGTTGAATCAAACGCACCCCCAAACGGTCTTCCAATTGGGCTATGCGACGGCTGAGCTTGGATTTTGGCATGCCCAGCGCCCGGCCTGCCGGCGCAAAGCCGCCATGGTCAACCGTTTGCACATAGTAGTAAAGGTCATTCAGATCCTGCATCACAATTTACGCTTCATCGTTCATAAAATAGGACTCTGAGACCTAGTTTAGCAGTCTACCGCAGTCATCGTATCGATATTATCTTTATCCAACGCTATACACCTCTTCACCATCAGGAGATCGACATGAAAAACATCCTCGGCATCTACAGTCCACCACGTTCTCATTGGGTAGGCGATGGCTTTCCAGTGCGATCCCTGGTTAGCTATGAAAGCCACGGTAAACAGCTCAGCCCTTTCCTGTTGCTGGACTACGCCGGGCCGGCCAACTTCACACCCACTGATAAACCAAGAGGCGTCGGCCAACACCCGCATCGCGGTTTCGAAACCGTTACTATCGTTTACCAGGGTGAAGTTGCTCATCGTGACTCAACCGGCCAAGGCGGCGTCATCGGTCCCGGGGATGTGCAATGGATGACAGCCGGCGCCGGAATTCTGCATGAGGAGTTCCATTCTCCAGCATTTACCCAGTCCGGCGGGGTGTTGGAAATGGCGCAACTCTGGGTCAATTTGCCGGCCAAGGATAAGATGACTCAGCCAGGTTATCAGGCCATAGTCGACCAAGATATTCCTGTCATACCCCTTGCAGATAATGCTGGAACGTTACGGGTGATTGCAGGTGAATTCGAAGGTCACGGCGGTCCAGCGCATACCTTCACGCCGATTCAGGTCTGGGACATGCGGCTAGCGCAAGGCGGCATAACTGAACTCGCGTTGCCCGAAGGATGGAGTGTGGCGTTAGCAGTTCTGCACGGCAATGTACGGGTAAACCGTACCGCTACCGCTCGCGAGGCGCAGTTGATCGTACTAGGCCAGACTGGACAAAAGGTCGCCATCGAAGCCAGTACCGATGCCGTCGTGTTGCTGTTGAGCGGGGAAGCGATAGACGAACCCATCGTCGGTCGCGGTCCGTTCGTGATGAATAGTCAACAAGAAATCCTGCAAGCCATAGACGATTTCAACAGCGGCCAGTTTGGCCAAATGTGAAGAAATAGCTCAATCGCCATTAGGAGGTTGAGCATTATCAATCGGTGTCCATGCACCACATCAACCGTTAAGGAGAAATACCATGACTACACCTTATGTCCGTCTCGACAAAAATAGTGCCGCCTTCTTGCTGATCGATCATCAGGCGGGATTGCTATCCCTGGTTCGGGATATCGATCCCGACAAATTCAAGAACAACGTTTTGGCGCTGGCTAATTCTGCCAAGTATTTCAATCTACCCACCATCCTGAACCACCAGCTTCGAATCAGGACCCAACGGGCCGCTGGTGCCAGAGTTAAAGGAGATTTTTCCAGATGCGCCGTATATCGCCCGCCCCAGCCAGATCAATGCCTGGGACAATGAAGATTTCGTCAAGGCGGTCAAGGCCAAGGGCAAGAAACAACTGATCATTGCCGGTGTGGTGACGGAAGTTTGCGTGGCTTTCCCAGTGCTGTCGGCATTGGAAGAAGGTTTCGAAGTATTCGTGGTAACCGATGCCTCAGGCACTTTCAACGAACTCACCCGGCAGGCCTCTTGGGATCGGATGTCTGCGGCGGGCGCCCAGTTGATGACCTGGTTCGGTGCTGCTTGCGAACTGCATCGCGACTGGCGTAACGATATAGAAGGTTTGGGGGCGCTGTTCTCCAATCACATTCCCGACTACCGCAATCTGATCTCGAGTTACACCACTTTATGGTGGGCAAAAAAAAGGGCCTACATTGCTGTAAGCCCTTGATTTCGTTTGGCTCCCCCGGACGGGCTCGAACCGCCGACCTAGTGATTAACAGTATCCGGGCGGGTACCGGTTCGGTTCCGTAACTCGAAGAAAGTGTAACAGTTTTTTGGCCGACCGAACTTCGCCGAAACCCACCTGAACCTATTCCGAGCTGAATTTGGACCGAAATTGCCGAACATGGAGCTGAGCCTTACAAAAACATCCGCTTAGCCCGGACCGAACCGAGCCACCACTGAAGTTCGGAGACGTTCGGCGGGTTCGGAAGCACCCCCGAGCCGATTTGGGAGCTGAACCGGCTGGGCGTGGGGGTGTCCGGGTCGAAAATCGCCGAAATTTTGCCCGGAGGTGTCCGAGACGGCACGATCTGCACGGGGGGGTGACGGGAGTGATGGGGCGGTCGCCGGTGGTGCGCCTGGGGGCAATGTGGGCGAAATCTGGGGGCGATGGGGACAGGCGAGTGCCGTTGGCCGGCTACAAGTGCCTGTTACCGACCCCAGCGGACATTCGAATGTAGATTTAATTTGCTCCACCCTCCATAATTGTTAAACAGCACGCATTTCCCAGAAATTAGGATTAAAATTTCTACCCACTGAAGTTTCCTAAAATTTCATCAGGCGACCATGCGAAGCAATACGGCTACCAGAGAATTAACTGGGGGATTGCCTGATTTAGGGCAAACCCTATGAAAATCATGATCCAAGGCGGCTTCGGCAATAATTCGTCGAACGT
>JBNLCC010000140.1:0-15179 GCA_050303615.1 Methylococcaceae bacterium
GAAATCAAGGGCTTACAGAAATGTAGGCCCTTTTTTTTGCCCGCCATAAAACCGAAAAGTCTCCGGGTCTACTTAGTTCACTATGGGATCAATGGGTTACCGGAGTAGGTCGGATGATTTTTTAGCCACCGGGTCGGTATAGGTCGGGGGTGGTCATTCGAGGGTTACGCTATGATTAATATGGGTTTAAGCCGGTTATTTCGTTAAATGGCCCGTCTTGACCATAATTTCGAGAGTAACCTGGTCGATATTAGCAAGTGGTGTAAGCGATATCTCGGCGGGGATACAAGCAGCCAAGGTTTGAGATTTTGTAAATCGGAAACTAAAATGCAATGTGATTTATTACTTGGGCCTGATGTATTGTTAGGCTGAATCTGTGCAGAAGAATTGCCGGAGGCAACGAGGATTTTACTATCAGGCCGAAGTTATTACGGGGGTGGAATTTATCGATGGTGTCGAGGCAACGACGGTAGATCAGGATGCCGCTTGATGAAATCTCTGAACACCAGATTTGACGATAACTCAAGGCCGGAAGCAGTACAGGCTTGATTGGATAATGAGTATCCAAGCCGTTGCCCGGCGCGCTCGGCAAGAAGGGTCTGAAATTCATTGGGGTGACGAAACGGCCTAGGTGAATACGGATCTGCGAGGCCTTGGTTATGCGGCTAAAGGGCAAATGCCCGTGGCCTATACCATCGGTGCTCACCGGCACCAGTTGTCCATTATGAGTATGGTGACCAATCAGGGCAAAACTCGCTGGATGATTATCGACGAAGGCTTCAACGCCGATCGTTTTATCGAGTTTCTTCAGGCCCTGATAAAAGACGCGGGGCGGAAGGTATTTCTGATTGTCGATAACCTCAAAGTGCATCACGTCAAGCCGGTTAAAGCCTGGCTGGAACAGCATGCTGAACAGATCGAGGTATTTTATTGGCCCAGTTATAGTCCTGAATTGAATCCGGATGAACGGCTCAATGCGGATTTGAAATACGCGATCGGTTCGAAAGTCGTTGCTCGCACCCCGACCCAATTAAAAGCCGTAACCAGCGAACAGATGACGATGCTTGAGCAAAATCCCGATCGAGTCAAAGCCTACTTTCAAGACCCGTGGGTTCTGTATGCGGCTTGAGACTATTTAATTGCCGAATCAATAATCCATTTAAAAATCATCGTGGCCTAAATGCTGCGCCACTGGTAATAAAGATTTCCGTTATATCTGAGCGCCATAATCATTATGGATATAAGCTTCTAACTGCGAGATCTTATCATTATCATCAGATACAACATTTCCAATTATGTCACCAATGCTGACCATACCAACCAATTTTTCAACATCAATCACAGGCAAATGACGCGTATGTGTGGTTGTCATTAATATCATGCATTGATAGACAGAATCATTAGGGTTAACAGATATTATATTTGCGTCAATCATTTCAGATACAGGCTCATCAAGAGAATGACAACCTTTAGATAGAAGTTGTTTTAAATAACCTCGTTCAGTAAAAATACCAAGAAATTCACCTCGCTGGTTAACCACTAAAGATCCTATATTGTGGTCGACCATTGTCTTTATTGCGTCCAAGGTCGGCACATGGCCTTCAATCGAGAAAATCTTATTATTTTTTTTCGTTTGTAGTATGTCCTTAACTTTTTGTTTATTTTTTATAATGCCTGCGTCTTCAGTATCAGCAAGATCTTTGCTGCAGTCCATGAGTGCCTTAATGAGTTTGGTGGAACTACGAGAAAATTCCCCATCATCTGTGAATAGTGATTTTGCTTTTATTTTATGACCTTCGTTGTGATGGAAAACAACTTCAGCGGCGAAACGGTGGAATTGTTCATGAGCAACACACATTGATTCGAAGGATGGTAATCGGTTGTATCGAATACCATCCTTATAAATCCATTTTCCCAGATCACAAGCTTGGTTATTAGAAATTAGGTTACTATCTACTACAGAACCAGATTCTAATTTTTTTTTCAATTCGAGCTTCCATAGTAAATGTGCTTCTATAGCAGCGTCGAAAATATTGTTTGTTATCATAGTGCACCAACTCCATTCAAAATAGATGGGCTCTCATTTATACAGCCTCGACTTCTTTTATTGGTGTTTCTTGGTTGTGGATTGTTCCATAATAAGCCGCCAGATAAATTTCCTTCAAATCTTGAATTAATGGATAGCGGGGATTAGCGCCGGTACATTGATCATCGAATGCCTGGATTGCCATATTATCAACCTCTGAAATAAAATCTTGATCGGTGATTTTATCGGACAACACCTCTTTAATGGTCATCGGGATATCAAGCTGTTTTTTTAGATGATCAATCGCAGTGATCAAGTTGTCCACTTTCTCCTCTTCATTGTTTCCGCCCAAGCGAAGACTATCGGCAATATGAGCATAATGCCATTTGGCGCTCGGGTAATGATATTGAGGAAAAATCGCTTGTTTAAATGGAGCATCAGTGGCGTTGTATCGAATGACATGAGTTATCAATAAGGCATTCGCTAAACCATGAGGCACATGGAAAACTGAACCAAGTTTGTGCGCAAGGGAATGGCAGACTCCGAGAAACGCGTTGGCAAATGCCATTCCCGCTATGGTAGCCGCATAATGCACCTTTTCCCGAGCTTTGGGATCATTTTCCCCATTTTGATAGGCCGAAGGCAGATATTTAAATAACAGCCGTATTGCTTCTAGGGATAAGCCATTAGTAAATTCAGTACTACAAACTGACACATATGCCTCCAATGCATGTGTAAGCGCATCTATACCACCGTAAGCGGTGAGGGTTTTGGGCATTTTCATGGCCAGTTCGGCATCCACAATGGCCATCGTAGGTGTTAGCGCATAATCGGCCAAGGGATACTTGATCCCTGTGCGATCGTCCGTTACAACAGCGAAAGGCGTTACCTCAGAACCGGTGCCGGATGTTGTCGGAATTGCAACCATCACCGCTTTTTGCCCTAACGGAGCTAATTCATAAACTCGTTTGCGAATATCCATGAAGCGCGTGGCAATCCCCTCGAATTCAATCTCCGGCTGCTCGTATAACAACCACATTACCTTTGCAGCATCCATCGGTGAACCACCGCCCAGAGCGATGATAACATCGGGATGAAACGATTCGATCCGATCTAGCCCTTGCTTAATGGTACTCAAGCAAGGATCAGGCTCTACCTCGTAAAACACTTCAAAAAGTATATCCAATTCTTCAAGTATCAATTCGATATTCTTGACCATTCCTAACTCAAAAAGCGGTTTATCCGTGACGATAAATGCTTTTTGCTTCCCTTGTAAATCACTTAACGCGACCGGCAAACACCCATTCTTAAAGTATACTTTTGGAGGCACACGGAACCACAACATATTTTCGCGACGATCCGTGACGGTTTTAATATTCAATAAGTGATTGGGACTCAGGTTGCCACTAATTGTATTACCTCCCCATGAGCCACAACCCAAGGTAAGGGAAGGATCCAAATGGAAGTTGTATAAATCACCGAGCGCACCTTGTGATGAAGGTGTATTTATCAGAACACGCGCGGTCTCCAAACGTTCTTCAAATTTACCGATGCGTTCGACATTATTCGATGCCGTATATAAAACCGAGGTATGCCCATGGCCAGCATATTCAACTAGTTCGGTCGCTTTGACCAGCGCAGCTTCAAAATCAGGTGCACGATACATGGCAACAATAGGTGACAATTTCTCGGCTGAGAAAGGTTCATCCTGACCAATCGTGTCCACCTCAGCAATAAGTAAACGAGTTCCTTGTGGAGCTTCAATACCTGTTAGTTGCGAAATAGTATTTATGTTTTGTCCGATCAACTCAATATTCAGGTGACCATCGACAAAAAGCGCGCTTCTTAACCTGTTCTTTTCTTCAGCATTCAGAAAATAAGCACCGCGTTTAATGAACTCATCGTGGATTTTGTCAAATAGGGAATCAACGACAATGACAGATTGTTCCGAAGCGCAAATCATGCCATTATCAAAAGTCTTGCTGAGTAGTATCGATGAAACAGCCATTTCAATATCTGCAAATTCATCAATGACCGCCGGCGTATTTCCCGCGCCTACCCCTAGTGACGGGTGCCCTGAACAATAAGCGGCATAGACCATTGCGGGACCACCCGTCGCCAGAATTAGGCTTATATCGGAGTGTTGCATAAGTGTCTGGGATAAATTCAATGTGGGTTCTTCTATCCACCCGATAATATTCTCAGGGGCACCAGCTTTAACTGCGGCATTTAAAATTATTTTCGCAGCTTCGACGGTGCACTCTTTTGCACGAGGATGTGGTGAAAAAATAATACCGTTTCGGGTTTTGAGTGAAATCAGCGCCTTAAATAAAGCGGTAGATGTTGGATTAGTAACCGGCACAACACCCGCTAAAATGCCAATAGGCTCAGCAATTGTTTGAATGCCAAAAGATTTATTTTCAGCTATTACGCCACAGGTCTTCAGACTTTTATATTTGTTATAAATGTATTCAGAAGCAAAATGATTTTTTATTACTTTATCTTCTATTACCCCCATGCCGGTTTCCTTGACAGCAAATTGAGCAAGTGGAATTCTTGCCGCATTGGCTGCTAAAGCTGCTTTTTTGAAAATATAATCAACCCGCATTTGTGAATAGGTACTAAAATGTGCCTGCGCAGATTTTACTTTAGAAATCAATGCGTCAAGTTGTTCAGTAGTTTTTTTTTCGTTCATAAAAGTAATGTAAAAAAAGATTATTTTCCAATCTAATGGTTTGACTTAGGTTTAAAATTGATCGATGCGTGAAAAACCAGTGCTTTTGAATGATCAAACGATTATTTTCAATTTTAGTTGTTGCCGTTCGAGCGATTTGGTTACCTAGGGCAAACAACAAGTCTTTAACGAAAAATTAAAAGCAAGATAACTCGCTGATTACATTTAAAAATTCTTACTAGAAAGACTACGCAAAATATGGATCTATACTTGTCTAAGTGTCTCCGACTATCTGTGAATTTGTTTTAAATTAATTATATTTTAAACCAATTCTTTTACTGGCGATGCTAACTATGACACAAAATTTTTACAGATCTATAACAATCTATTCTGACTTAATACAGCTATGATTAATTACCTATTTTAGTAATAATATGTTGCTATTTACTGTCGGTAAATACATAACCAGGGACAACAGAACCCCATTGATTTGACAGAAAAAGGTCATTCTTTTTGATAAGCCTGCCAAATAATGTGGCCCGTTTTTCATTATCCAGGCCAGCGTAATAAACAAGGTCCCGCGTTTGTCCATTTAATCCTTGATGCTGTCGTTTTTCATTGTAGAGGTAAAAATGGGATCAATCTCTATTTCTACTCGGCGAAGCATCACAAGCTTCTTCGTATTTTATGCTGCGCCAGAAGCCGTTCTACAAACACATTGCCATCCAACGACCTTTACTGTCCGTCCTGATATTGATGTCATGGTTTTTAACGTACCGATAAATCAATCATTGGCCAATTTACTCTGCCCGTCGGTAATGAAAATTTCCGGTGTCCCGTACCAATCAATCATTGCTTCTAATACAGCGACACAAAAGCTAGTATGTCAATTAGCGTTGAAAATTTTCCACCTAGTTAAAGTGGTTGAAGTGTTTTAATACCGGTTTTTTCGATGCTTGAATCGATAAGATTCGTTGCCAGTTTCCAGGATGCCGCCATGATGGGTAATCCTGTCCAATAACGCGGTTGTCATTTTGGCATCGCCAAACACTTGTACCCATTTGCTGAACTTTAGGTTGGTTGTGATGATCACTGATGTGTGTTCATAGAGTTGGCTGATCGGATGAAACAAGAGTGCGCCGCCGGATTCCGGAAACGGCAGGTATCCGAGTTCGTCGAGAATGACGGCATCGACTTGAATAAGCTTGCGGGTCAAAGTGCCGGTGCATTTGCATTAAAGGCTTCATCAATCGCTTAAGGATTAGTCTAAAAGTATAATCTTAGTCTGTCGAATTCATCGGCCATTGTGAGCGTCCGTGCTGTATCAGGTGGCCGGTCAATACAAACCGCTACGGTATGCCCGTCCTTGTTAATGGATCGTAGCAAAGGAAAAGCAATTTAATCATTGTTATCAGGCATCAAACTTCTCCCCATATAATCAATAATTTTTAATTTTACCAGAAACACACGCCTCGTTGATCAACCAATCAACGGGGCTTTTTTATGTCCAACCCCAACCCAGGAGTGCCATGACCCATCGTAAAAAATCCCCCTTATTGGCCAAAATCATCCTATTCATTCTCGTTTTCAGCGTCAGTACGGTATTGCTCGCCAAGGTTTCCGTTCTTTTGGGATTCGTGGTGGCGATCCTGGCGGGCAGTCGTCTGTGAACCTTTGTCAACTCAACATAGGAGTTATCTATGCTGATTCTATACGAACCCGAACAAATCCAATCCATAGCTCAGCCGGGCATCAGAACCTTACTGGAATTGCGCCACGGCCAACTGGGCGATGTCCGGGGTTTCTTCGTGGTTGAACCCGGCGATGGCGTGGCCACCCTGGAGCAAGCGCTGTCGGTGCCCATCCTGACTTCACTGTTCGGTGATTGCCGGTTTCCGGATGACGACTTTGCACCGTCGTTTGAAGTCTTGGAAGATCACGGCGACTGCTACGAAATGGCATTCCTCGCCACCGACGAAGGCGATGCCACGGTGCTGTTCATCCCCAACCAGGAAGGCATCGACGCCGACTTGCTCTCCCTCTGCCAAACCTACGCCGTTCCTGCGACATCCTCCCTATAACCCCCTCAATCTAAACCAAACCTCGGGGACTTTATTGTCCAGGGGACACTGTTGCTCGGAGAAAACTTATGCCCATACCGATAAACCCACTGGTGACCGAGGCCGTCGGTCAACTGAGTGAGAACTTGCGCGAAGCCTTCGAAGAACGGGCGGGGATCATCGAGTTCGATGCCGGTCAACCCCGTGATCATGCCGAATGTCTCGCCTTACTCAATATCCTGCTCAAACACCCCAACTGCCTAACCGGTTTGGTGGCCGTCGAGATTGAACTAGAGAGCGGCAAGTCCTGGTTGTTGACCACCGATTTGGACCATCTGCGACGGAAACTGGCTGAAGAGGGCATCCAAATCAGCAAGATCCGGGAGGTCGCCGAAGTGATCCGCCAGGAATTCAACGGGGTGGTTTTATTGGAGCCGTTCCAGTAGCGCTGTTTTAGCCATCTTATATGAAGACAACCTTCAATCCCTTTTTAATTCATTTTACAGGAGTCAACTGATGAAGCCCGTTAACAAACAACCCGAAATCCGCATCCTGAAAATCGCCAACTGCCCGACGGTCTCCGGCAAATCCACGCTGACCTACCAGGTGGGCTGCACCGCCGATCAGGTTATTCACTTGCGGATTTACGCCAATACCGCCGCCGGATTCTTCAGCCAGGAATGGGTCCCTTGGGGAACCGTTGAAGCAGCGCTATCGCACGGTGGCAGCCCCTTCACCTCGATGATCCTCAAGCCACTGTTCCAAGGCCAATCGCAAAACAACTCCGGATTTCTCTTGGCGGTGCTGTTGCAGGAAGGCGTGGTGGACAGAACCAAGGGGAAGTCTCGCGGTTATCGAAAGCTGGATGCCGGTCGTTTCCTAACCGGTGTCCAAAGGCTGATGGATTCAGACGTATCGCTCAATGCCGACGACAAACCCTCGGGAAAAGGTCGTAAGCCGAAAACCCAAAAAGCCACACCCGAAACGGCGTGATCTTCACAAAGGGAGTTGAATTCACTGGTTCCGCCGTTTCACCCAAGCATTAAACCGGGAACGACAAGGGTTTCACGATTCCACATTAAGCCTCGGTGCAATACCGACCGTATACCGACCCACGCAGGAAATTCTCGGGACTGCAAGCGGTGCGAGGGGGTTATGCCGATTCACTCTTCTTGGAGAAAAAATCCCGGTGATACCGGCAGCATCTTGCGGGTAATCGTCCCGCTTTTCTTTTTATTCGCCGTCTTTATCTGACCCGATGGGGCCCAGCGTCATCGACTTTTCATTTTCTCTATTTGATTACTTAAGGAGTTCACTATGACATTCATCAACCATTTACTCGATGCCAGTGAAGAGTTATTCACCTGGAATCTGAACGATCGAGGCTTTGACGAGGCGGCCCGGAATTGGGCCTGTCAAATGGCCGGCATTGATCCGGAGGAGCTGAGCGACAACGCGTTCGATTAGCTTCGATCCTTCACTCATACCAAAACACTTCCTAGCAGTACCCCGTTAAAACCCGCCGAATACCCATTCCCAACCGTGCCCCAATCATCCGTCGCTTCGATGCGGAGACCGATCTGCGTCCGGCGTTTGGGATGGGGGGCGGATTTTTTATTTTAAATCAGGAGTAACACCATGCCTTCATCCGCTATTACTTGTAAACTCATCCCTGAAAACCGCCGTCTGAGCCACACCGAAAAAGTGTTCGGCTTGCATTTTCCGCTGGCTCTGGAACCCACCATCTATGCTTTCGCTGATCGCTTATCCGAAGATTACCAAGGCGGGTATTGGGCATTCCAGGAACTGTCCAACGGCGGTTTTTACATGGCCCCTCAAGCTGATGCACCGTTAAAGGTCTGTTGTGACAATGGCTATGAAGGGGAGTTGTCGGGGGATGCATTTGGCATCGTCTGCTGTCTTTATACCTATAGTCATCTGTCGTTCAGTCACAAAGCATCCATGGCGGAAATCGCCGCCCGGCACTTTCACCGCTTGAGGGAATACGCTCTGGATCACCCCGAAGCGAGGGCGATTTTCGCGGCCATCGACTGACCGCAAGTCAGCCTGGGCACTGGGGCAGCGAAAGGTGAGAAATCCCCGGTGCCCCCCATGCCACCGGAGGATTTTCGATCAAATTCATCGCCTTAGTAATGGGGGAGGGGGCGGCAAATTTTGATTTTTTATCAGAGGGCCGCCGTCCCAACTCGCTCGGCGGTGGGCTCAGACGCGGCTTCAGGAGCAGTGATTCAAGCTTGGGGTGATAATTTCAAAAATTGATTTAAATTGAACCGGATATTGGATGTCCCATTTCGATCTTATCCAGCCGTTGATATTGTTTAATTCAATGACTGCAATTCGTCTATATCCGGCCGTTGATCTCGCGTCATCTTCTTAAAAATTCCGTGGACTCTTAACCGGCTAGATCGTGACGCTCTGCCCCATGTGCATATAGATCATCATCGTTTCCAAATCGTTATGCCCCAATAACGCCTTAATGTCTTGGATATCAGCATTTATGATGGAAATTGGGCTGGATAAAACAATTTATCATCGCTTCTAGTTGACGAATAACTCGAACGAAGAGGTTTGTGCCTCACTGCATCCTGTTATGCTGAAGCTCAATCCCTTTTGAAACGGGCATTTATCACAATTGTTTATTTAAATGATAGATGGGGAAAGTAGTGGCCAGCAATAAAAATAGGCTTTAACCACTACTTCCCGCCTTACCTGTCTTCCTGGTTATGAGCTAATCAGGGATTGAAGTTATGGTTTATGAAGCATTTGAAATTTATTAACCAGCAGTCGAAGCTTTTGGAATTTATTGACCAGCAATTTACCCCCGGACATGACAAGGTCTGGATATTCCATCAACTTGAACCGTTCAAGCGCATTGCCTTTGATGGCGATAATGTCTGCCGGTGCGTTGGGCGTCAGGGTGCCCAAGCCTTCAATACCAGTGTCCAAATGGTCGGCAGCTGCGGATGTTACCGATCTAAGGACATTTAACACATCGGGGAAGCCTATTGTCTCGCCGCTGCTCAAATGCAAAATTAATTTCATTTCTTCGCCATTAATGCCCCATGGCACATTGTCGTGCGCTATTTCAGAACCGTAAATCAATGGGAATTCAAGTCCGTGTTCAGCGAGTTCTTTGTAAATATGGCCAATGTGGTGTGCATTTTCATAAAGACCTTGTCCACAGGAAGCAAGCGTGTCAATAGTCGTGATGAATTTCATGCCATGGTGTAAAGCGTCATGCAGAAGTTCACCATCAATCGCTGTACAGGGTATATGTGCCATCGTATCCACGTGGGCATTGAGAGCAATTTGAAAACCTTCGTTTTCCCCCACATGTGCGAGAACTTTTTTACCTAAAAAGTGGGCTTCGCTAACGATCCATTCTACTTGCTCCTGGGATAATACTGGCCAGGGTGTTTCCGGCACATCTCCATTACCATGCGACATCATCCAGGGGGCGCCGGCTTCCCCGCCCACTTCCAATGCAATCTTGATTGCAGAAGCGCCGCCAGCAACTAGGTTTTGGACAATTTTTCTAACTTCATTTTCCGTAGCATCGGGAGTAATGGCCAGCCCCACTTTGTCATAACCGCCGACCTGATCATCGGGAGTAAAAATATTCAGCGGATAACCACCTTCGGCTTGGAGAATCGGGCCGGTAGTCAGCAAACGCAGCGAGCCATCGCCTCCTTGTGCGGGTTGCAAAGGGCCGCCGCCAGTATCTTGCGCGGTGGTGATCCCATGTTCCAAAATTTTCTCTTGTCTGACATTTTGAAAACTGATATGCGCATGTGATTCAATAAATCCCGGCAAAATTGTGGCGTCACCCAGGTTATATTGCCTGGCGCATTGAGAGCTTAGCTCAGCATAATTTCCAACCGCCACGACTTTATCAGCCAATACCAGCACACTTTTGTTAAATTGAACTTCGAAGCCATCAAATACCCGATCTGCGGTTAACAACTTGCAAGCCTTAGGATTGGGTGCGGCCGTTGCCATACCGGAATTGAATCCCTGGCAAACCAGAATCGCAAAGGCTAAATATTTTAAATTGAATAGTCGATTAGTGTATCGCATAAAATTTCTCATCTGAAGATTTCCGTTTTTTTTAGATTAAAATTCACTGTGTGTCTGTTATCAGAATAAAAACAGTGGGTTGAGTTTGATATCTCAACGGAGATCTATTTTATAGTGTGAGAATTAGGCGTTTGTATGCTCAACGTAGTATTTTCTATGCAATTCGGATTTTTTTCGAAGAATGATAATTTTTTCTGTTTATTGCGGTTTGTGCAGTGCGTAAGTCGGGGGTCACGAAGTCGGGGGGCAGATCTTGCAATCAAGCATCTATATCAAAATTGAATGACCGCTAACCATTCAGGTGTTGCCACTCACCCCGATTGCCCCTGTCGACTGAACTGGCATACCTTCCAGTTCGGTAAATGGCGAGTGGATCGTTCCTATCGGGTTCATTTCCAGAGTCTTTCCTGCTCGCACACCAATGTTTAGCGATTGGGACAGCCTATCTTATACTTTAAATATATATGACAAAAATCATGTTGGGCCCATAGAGGCACTGCTAGGCGGCTCGGAAAAATGGGGCTGCAAAACGGAAATTAATTTTCTAATCATTTTTTTGATTACTTTAAGGGACTAAACAAGGTTGAGGGGATGCTGTCTCATATTTAGCCGCCACCGACGGATGGTGAATCAGTCGGGGGGGCACCGGGAATTTTCCCCCTTCCGCCACCCCCCATGCCACCGGACGATTTTCGATCAAATTCATCGTGTTAGTGAAGGGGGAGGGAGGGGCGGCAAATTTTGATTTTTTATCAGAGGGCCGCCGTCCCAACTCGCTCGGCGTTGGACTGAGACGTTACTTCAGGAGCAGTGATCCAAGCTTGGGGCGACAATTTCAAAAATTGATTTAAATTGAACCGGATATTGGATGTCTCATTTCGACCCTTTGCAGCCTAACAACCAAATTTTCTATATGACGGCAAATTGGAGAAAACTAGACGTCAATACACGTGCTTATGCAAATCTTTTAACAATTGATGTTATTCAGATGTCTATAACAGGATATTCAGAAAGTAATTGCTTTTGATAATATGGCTAGTGTATAAAATCAGCAGACCAAAATAATTGCTCGTTGGCAACAAGTGAGTGCAATATGGATTACAAAAAAGGAGATCGTGTAAGACACCCCAAAAAAGAAGATTGGGGCGTCGGAGAAGTCCGTGCGGACAGCACTGGAGGGTTCGTTACGGTTGTTTTTGAGAATGCTGGCGAGAAAAAGATTTCGCTAGAATACGTTCAATTTTACAAAGTATTCGGAAAAGACGCTGTATGTCCGGTTCTCGACGAAATTCTTAGCGAAGGATCGGGAAAATATCGGATTGGAAAGATTCCAAACATTAGGGTGCAGCATAACGAACGGACTTGGAAAATAATAGAAGAAAAACTGGCTTCGCTAGGAAGTGCATCATATGAACAACTCGTTATTTGGTGTAAAAGTCACGATCACAGCGCTGGAGGACGCGGTTTCGTAGATTATTGCATAGAAAATGGATGGCTAGTTTTATCGAAAGCAAACTCAACTTTGAATCCGGAAGAATCTGCGACATCGGTGTACTCTCATTCTAGACGGCCCGCGGCTACGAAGCAGAATGAGCAGGCCGATGAGGAGATCAGTGCTTTCAGCAATCCGCGAGCTCACGCGAATGATGAGCTTCTCAACACATATATTCATAACTTTTTTGGGTATGGTAGCTTGTCGTCGCCTCTTTGGTTCGTGGGGATGGAGGAAGGTGTTGGTAATGAGTCGCTTGATGATCGTTTGCACGCATGGGAGAAGCTAGGAAAGTCTGCTACTGTGGATATACGAGAATTTCACCGACTAATAAATGAATCCAGATGGTTTACAGGAAATGCGCAAATCCAAAAAACGTGGAAGGGACCAATACTTGCGGCACTAGCGTATTTTGGCATGCCTAGCGGTAGGGAAGAAGTGCGGCGATACCAAACGCGAAAACTGGCAACCGATGATCTTGCTTTGCTCGAACTCATGCCCCTTCCACACAAGAGCCTTTCCTCTTGGAGCTACGGTAACATTTTCTCCACGAAATCTGCGTACCGCGAGAGTGTCGCACCTCAGCGAATTGCTTGGTTCAAGAAGCAAATTGAGGAAAGAAGTCCTAAGGCCGTGGTGATGTATGGAACAACCCCACCGTATCCTGAATACTGGTCAAGTATCGCAGGAAAGCCCTTCCAAACAAAAGACAGTTGGGAGTATAGAAAGACCGAGAAAACAATTTACGTCATATGTCAGCATCCGGTTGCGTACGGTGTAACGGACTCATATTTTTTTAGTATCGGCGACTTTCTTAAGGATTCCATACTATAATTGTTTTTCGCCTTTTTTCCCGCGGACAAAATAACGAGCCTAACAAACGCATAAAACCGAGGCCATGCCGCGCCGCTAAGCTCTGTAACAATCCGAGATGTCGTGGGAGGCTCAGTAAGCCCGGTTTATGTGTAACATTATGAATGAGTAATTACAGATGAAAGCCAGCCATTCAATAAGGCGCCTACTTTCAATAAAAATTACCTATAAGGTTTTAAGCGGTTGTTCAATGAGACAATCAGGATAAGGAATTTGCAGGAAAATTTGTTCACTGTTTGAGCGCTTTGAAACCTTCCGGATTTTAAGTGCCACTTTGATTAAATAATGAGTAAAGGGATTTCGAACGAATTGCCTATGGAAATCGGTGGTTTAACCCTAATTGGATTGGAGGTTAAACACTTGATAGAAAATACTCAAAAAAGGTTAAATAAAAACACTGGAAATTACATTGATGAAACAGCTCATCAATTTAAACACGAGAAATCATTAACGGAAAAGTCATCGGAATTACCGATAACCCAACCGTTGTTAGTTCAAACGTCATTTCCGCACCCACCCAAACCCGGTTCCAGTCGCCTACCGACCACTATTGAAAACGTGGGACACCTGTTACGCGGCTACGGTATTACCGTGGGCTATAACGTTATTGGCAAAAAGTTGATGATCAGGGTGCCGGGTCAAAAAGGTGCGCCGGATAATGTCGATAATACGGCGATGGCACACATCCTCAGTTTGGCGTCTTTAAATGATATGTCAACAGGACTCGTGCCAGAATTCGTCATGGCCATTGCCGACCGAAACCAAATCAATCCGGTCGTCCACTGGATTAAGCAGAAATCTTGGGATGGCCAGGACCGATTGCCGATATTCTACGAGACATTGCACTGCGCTGAAGATTATCCCGATGCGCTGAAACAGACACTGCTGTATAAATGGCTCCTGAGTGCCGTTGCCGCATCGCTGATGCCGTCGGGTTTTCACAGTCGCGGCGTTTTAGTGCTCCAAGGCGCGCAATCGATTGGAAAAACCGCTTGGGTCAACGCTTTGGTGTCAGATCCGTTGCTTCGCGAACAGGCCATTAAAATCGATCATCATATGGATGCCGGCAATAAAGATTCGATCATTACGGCGGTCAGTCATTGGATCGTGGAAATTGGCGAGCTAGACAGTAGTTTCAAGAAAGACATCGCTCGGTTGAAAGGCTTTATCACCAGTGATCGAGATAAGCTGCGTAGACCCTATGGACGAAGCGATTCGGACTATTCCCGGAAAACCGTTTTCTGTGCTTCGGTCAACGATGCTCAATTTTTGATCGATAACACGGGGAATACCCGGTTTTGGACGATTCCGGTGGTCAAGGTCGACTATAACCACGGTGTCGATATGCAACAAGTCTTTGCGCAAGTCGCGGTCGATTTTGAGAAAGGTGAACAATGGTGGCTTACGCGAACTGAGGAAAAATGCTTGGAAGACTTCAATAAAAGTCATCGTGTGGTGAACACGATAGAAGAGCGTATTCTTGCCGCAATCGATCCGGAAAAGGCGAAGCATGAAAAATTGCCTACCCTGACGGCCACCGAACTTTTGCAACGGCTCGATATCAAGCAACCCACCAATAGGCAGTGTAAAGAAGCGGTGGCCGCATTGAGGGAGCATTTAGGTCCATCGAAAAGGATCCGCGGCCAAAACAAATGGTGTATTCCCTTCAAGGATCAAGATTCGACAGGCTTGCGATCGGATTCACCCGATTTGGATGATGACGATGATTATTGAGCTGCATTCTCGAAGCGAATCCCATTCGTTTTAGCGCCTATCGGCATTGAATCGGCGTCGGTTTCCCCCTGACTCCCGAGTGGCCGCTCCGTGTGGTTGCCGCGGGGGTGGGGGACACTTTTCCGGCATGCCTCAGGGGCGTGGTGGTCGATATCGCGAAATCTCACCAGAATGTTTTCACGAAAATTGCCGCCCCCCGCACCCCCCGAGGGATTTCTCATC
>JBNLCC010000141.1:0-27169 GCA_050303615.1 Methylococcaceae bacterium
AAAAAAAGGGCCTACATTTCTGTAAGCCCTTGATTTCGTTTGGCTCCCCCGGACGGGCTCGAACCGCCGACCTAGTGATTAACAGTCACCCGCTCTACCAACTGAGCTACAGGGGAATAAACTTTTTTAGAAAATGGCACGCCCGGAGAGATTCGAACTCCCGACCGCTCGGTTCGTAGCCGAGTACTCTATCCAGCTGAGCTACGGGCGCTTTAATTTAGCCGCTTATTATCTCTTGGGAGATAATCTTTGTCAATAAATTTGTGGCGGAGAGAGAGGGATTCGAACCCTCGATGGGCGATAAAACCCATACTCCCTTAGCAGGGGAGCGCCTTCAGCCGCTCGGCCATCTCTCCTATGTTCGCTTACTCTTCAGAACCGGTAAGACCAGAGGATTCAGCCTGTTCTTTTTTGATTCTTTCGTATATTTCTTCTCTGTGTACAGAAATCTCTTTAGGCGCATTTACCCCTATGCGAACCTGATTTCCTTTGACCCCAAGAACCGTGACGGTTACATCGTCACCAATCATCAAAGTCTCTCCAACACGACGAGTCAAGATAAGCATTGCATCTCCCTAATAGTCTGTACAATAAAAACCGCTCAAAAAGCAGATCCCAACCAAGCGGTGTATTATACCAATTTATTTAAGCAAATAAAGTTTAATTATTATTTCTGTTGTTGATCCAGTTCGAAAGCTGAATGCAGCGATCTTACCGCCAGTTCCAGATACTTTTCATCCACCACTACCGATATTTTTATTTCCGAAGTGGAAATCATTCTTATGTTAATACCTTCGTCAGCGAGCGTTTTGAACATGGTGCTGGCGATGCCGGCGTGGGAACGCATGCCGACGCCGACAATCGAAACTTTAACAATACTGTCGTCAGCGGTCACTTTCTTGGCGCCCATTTCCGCACAGGTTGTTAGCAGGGATTCACGGGCTTTGACAAAATCATTGCGGTGTACGGTAAAAGTAAAATCAGTCGTTTCATCGTCGGCGATGTTCTGAATGATCATATCGACTTCAATATTGGCATCCGCAATCGGGCTGAGAATTTTCGAAGCCACGCCCGGTAAATCGGGCACACCGCTGATGGTTAGTTTAGCTTCATCGCGATTAAATGCGATCCCGGAAATTAAAGCTTTTTCCATTTCTGGTTCCTCATAGGTAATGAGTGTGCCATTACCCTCTTCAAATGATGATAATACGCGTAAAGGGACATTATATTTTCCGGCAAATTCTACCGCTCTGATTTGCAGGACTTTTGAACCCGAACTTGCCATTTCCAGCATTTCTTCAAAAGTGATTTTGTTCAATCGTTGCGCCTTCGGCTCAATCCTCGGATCTGTGGTATAGACGCCATCCACATCGGTATAAATATGGCATTCATCGGCTTTCAAGGCGGCCGCCAACGCCACCGCGGTTGTATCCGAGCCGCCTCGCCCCAAAGTGGTGATATTGCCTTGTTCGTTGACTCCCTGGAAGCCGGCGACAACAACGATTTTACCGGCATCCAGATCGGCACGCATACGTACGTCGTCGATTTCCTTGATCCGGGCCTTGGTATGTACGTCGTCGGTTAAAATTCTGACTTGTCCGCCGGTATACGAACAAGCGGGACAACCAAGTCCATGCAACGCCATGCTCAACAATGCCATGGTCACTTGTTCACCGGTAGAGAGCAAAACATCGAGTTCCCTGCGGTTGGGATAATGCTGCATCTGTTCGGCCAAATCGGTTAAACGATTGGTCTCGCCGCTCATCGCGGATACCACAACCACCAGTTGATGACCCTGGTCATGCGCTTTTTTAACCTTTTCGGCAACAGCTTTGATCCGTTCAACGCTACCTACCGAGGTGCCGCCGAATTTGTATATATAGACTGCCATATAAAATTACTCGCCGCTCAGATGATCACGTACCCAATCCGGCACCTGCTGCAACGCACTGTCCAATGCCGCCGGGTCGGTACCGCCGGCCTGCGCCATATCCGGACGGCCGCCGCCTTTGCCGCCGACCTTGAGCGCCACCGAATTGACCAAATCCCCGGCTTTAAGGCGACCGGTCTGATCTTTGCTGACCCCGGCAATCAAGCTGACTTTGCCGTCTTTGACAGTCGCCAAAACAATGGCCGAACTGCCGAGTTTGTTCTTCAACTGATCAACCATATCGCGCATACCTTTGGGGTCCAGGTCGTCCATTTTTACCGCCAACACGTTAATACCGTCGATTTCCACCGCCCGGGAAGTGAGCTCGCCGCCGGCTGAACTGGCCAGCTTAGACTTCAAGCGTTCCAACTCTTTTTCCAATGCTCGGTTTTTATCGAGCAACTGTTGTACCTTGTCAGCCGCTTTGTCACTCGAGCTTTTTACCAGAGCGGCGATATCCGCTAAATTTTGTTCGGTTTTTTCAGCCCACCTGACGGCTGGCGCCCCGGTAATCGCTTCGATTCTGCGCACCCCGGCAGCTACGCCGGTTTCGCTGATAATTTTAAAAAACCCAATATCTCCGGCACGATCGACATGGGTTCCGCCGCATAATTCGGTAGAGAATTCGCCGATTTTCAGCACTCGGACCTGATCCCCGTATTTTTCTCCGAACAATGCCATCGCTCCCGCCTGCATCGCGTCATCTTTCGCCATAATTTCCGCACTGACCGGACTGTTTGCGCGAATCTGGTCATTGACGATACGCTCGATGTCGCTGATTTCCGCGGCCGTCATCGGTTCAAAATGCGAAAAATCAAAACGCAGACGTTGCGGATTGACTAATGACCCTTTTTGCGCCACATGATCGCCCAACACTTGGCGTAGCGCGGCGTGCAACAAGTGCGTCGCGGAATGATTCAACGCCGTCGCCCGCCGCCCGTCAGGATCGACTTTTGCGATACAACGATCGTTAACTTTCAGCTCGCCATCTAGCAGTTTACCTTTATGTAAAAAAAGCTGATCGCCCTGCTTTTGCGTATCGTGCACCTGAAATAGGCTGCCCTCGGCCTCGATCACGCCGAAATCACCGACCTGGCCGCCGGATTCGGCATAAAATGGCGTTTTGTCCAGCACCACGACGCCTTCGTCCCCAGCCTGTAACCGCTCGACGGACTGCCCCTGTGTAGACAAACCGACTACCCGGACCTGCTCAGCCAGGTTCCGGTATCCGGTAAAATCGGTTTCGATATCCAGTTTAAAATCCTGGTCGTAATGCGCGTCAAAATGACCTGCCGACCTGGCCCGCTCGCGCTGGGCCTGCATTGCATTTTCAAAACCCTGCAGGTCGACACTCAAGCCATGCTCCCGCGCAAAATCGGCAGTCAAATCCACCGGAAAGCCATAGGTATCATAGAGCTGGAAAACCGTATCGCCGGGAATCACGCTGCCCTGCATTTTGTGCACACAGGACTCGAGAATTTTCATGCCGTGCTCCAGCGTTTCGGCAAAACGCTGCTCTTCTTTTTGCAACACTCTTTCGACCTGAGCCCGGTTTTTGGGTAACTCAGGAAATGCCTCGCCCATCGCCTCGACAAGCGGCGCAACCAGCTTGTAAAAGAATATGTCACGAATACCCAAACGATAGCCATGCCGCACCGCACGGCGAATAATCCGCCGCAAAACGTAACCTCTGCCTTCGTTTGAAGGCATCACGCCGTCCACAACCAAGAAGGCACAGGAGCGGATATGATCGGCAACAACGCGCAGCGAACTTTGGCTTAGGTCGTCGGTTCCCGCCAATGCCGCCGCCGCTTTGATCAGACCCCGGAATAAGTCGATGTCGTAATTGTTATGTACACCCTGCAGTACCGCAGCGATGCGTTCCAACCCCAAGCCGGTATCAACCGACGGTTTGGGTAAAGGCGTCAAGCTACCGTCGCTGCCGCGGTCGTACTGCATGAACACCAAATTCCAAATTTCGATGTAGCGGTCGCCTTCCTGCTCCGGACTTCCCGGCGGACCGCCCGCAACACCTTCGCCGTGATCATAAAAGATTTCCGAACAGGGTCCGCAGGGACCGACATCCCCCATCGACCAGAAGTTGTCTTTTGCACCGATCCTGGAAAACCGCGTCGGATCGATGCCGATTTCCTTTAACCAGACCTGTTCCGCTTCCTGGTCCTCTTCAAAAACGGTAATCCATAATTTTTCAGCGGAAATCTGCAATTCTTTAGTCAGAAAATCCCAGGCAAAATGAATCGCTTCATTTTTGAAATAATCGCCGAAACTGAAATTTCCCAACATTTCGAAAAAAGTGTGATGCCTTGCGGTATAGCCGACATTTTCCAGATCATTATGCTTGCCGCCGGCCCGCACACATCACTGGCTGCTTACCGCGCGCGTAAAATCACGATGCTCTCTGCCTAAAAATACATCCTTGAACGGCACCATGCCGGCATTGGTAAACAATAGTGTCGGATCGTTGCCCGGCACCAACGAACTGGAAGGTTGAACTGAATGCCCCCGCTCCCGGAAAAATTCAATAAAGGCAGAACGCAACTCTGCACTGGTCATGTTTTTCATATAATACAATAATCAATTCAGGCACGATTGTTTCGTACAAAATAACTTCAGTTTTCGTTCCAAATTTGGGGGTTATTGGAACATGTTTCAACGATACTTCAAGCCGCTACAACCGCGGTTTTTTATAGCTTAATCCGTAATTGAGTAAACAAGCTCTGAATCATTTCAAAGGTAAATCCGCGCTGCTGCAAAAAACGCGCACGTTTCGCCCATTCCTTACGAGACATCGCCTGTACCTCGGTAAACTTGCTGCGGTATACCCGTTCCATCAAATTCATCCAACTGCCCGCCGTTTCTCCAATCAAGCGCTCCACCGAATAATTGTCAACACCGTGCTGCCGCAGTTCATAGGCGATTCTCAGCGGTCCGTAACCATTATTGATCCGTAACCGGCATAAACTTTCCGCAAAGCGGAGATCACTCTGCCATCCCTGCTCGGTCAATTCATCAATGACCTGTTGGATCCGGTTCCGTTCAAATCCTTTCGCCTGTAATTTGTTGAACAACTCATAGCGGCTATGCTCCCTGCCGGCTAACAAGCGTAAACCGATATCCCGGATTTGTTCGAGCTCCGGTTTACTCGGCCTCATCCCCGCTTTCCTGCGGCACGAGGGCGCCGAACACGTGCTGCCGGATTTTGCTTTCCAGTTGTTGTGCCTTGTCGGGATTCTCTTTCAGGAACAGCCGCACATTATCCTTTCCCTGGCCTATTTTTTCATCGTCATAGCTGTACCAGGAACCGGCTTTTTGCACAAAACCGTATTGCACGCCCAGATCAATCAATTCGCCGTAACGCGACACGCCTTCGCCATACAGAATCTCGAATTCCGCTTGCTTGAACGGCGGAGCAACCTTATTTTTCACCACCTTGACGCGGGTATCGTTGCCGATCACTTCGTCGCCCTTTTTTATCGAGCCGATACGGCGGATATCCAAGCGCACCGACGCGTAAAATTTAAGCGCATTGCCGCCGGTAGTGGTTTCCGGATTACCGAACATCACACCGATTTTCATCCTGATCTGGTTAATAAATATCACCATGGTATTGGAACGCTTGATGTTGGCAGTCAGTTTGCGTAGCGCCTGCGACATTAACCGTGCCTGCAGGCCCATGTGGGAATCGCCCATTTCCCCTTCGATTTCCGCTTTTGGGGTCAATGCCGCAACCGAGTCCACTACCACAATATCCACCGCTCCGGAACGCACCAGCATATCGGCAATTTCCAGGGCTTGTTCACCGGTGTCCGGCTGTGATACCAATAAATCGTCGACATTAACCCCGATTTTTTCAGCATAGTTCGGATCCAATGCATGTTCAGCATCAATGAAGGCGGCAGTCCCGCCCAGTTTCTGCATTTGCGCAATCACTTCCAGGGTCATCGTCGTCTTTCCGGATGATTCCGGTCCGTAGATCTCGATCACCCTGCCGCGCGGTAACCCGCCGCAGCCCAGCGCAATATCCAAAGCCAGCGATCCGGTCGACACCACATCGATACCGCGCGTCGCCGCAACATCGCCCATGCGCATCACGGAACCCTTGCCAAACTGCTTCTCAATCTGCATCAGCGCCGCGCCTAATGCCTTCTTTCTGTTCTCTTCCATTTATTGCCCCGTTATCGATAAATGATGCAAGCTAATGTAACCGTTTATTATCCCATACTGAACTTGCACAGCATAGTTTAGATTCGCAAATCTGCCATTAAAATCTGACGTCTGAAGCGTCACAATCAACGCACTTGTAGTTCACAACGATCGAACCAATCATAATGTCCAGCTCTGCAACACTTGGTAGCATGCACCGTCGGCATTTGACGTTGACTCGACCAGGCATAACGAGTCGGCATGCCAGATTACCGGCTTGAAATCCATGTCAGGTTTGTTGCCGGCATGTCTTGCCAGTGTCACATGCGGTACATATGGCCTGTCTTCCGTCGCAATGTCGCAAGCGGCAACCGCCGCTGTCAATTTTCCGGCCAATTGCCGTATCGCGTCGGGTGGATTTTGACTGGTCAGGGATAAAATTTTCGGCTTGCGCCAGTAGCTTAACCGATCGAATTGCACGGTAAACGGTTCAGTGGTTATTGCGGAAACCCGCCGGCTGATCTCCGGCAACAGGTCGTCCTCTACCATGCCGATAAAAACCAGGGTCACGTGTATGTTCGCCGTGGCGACCTTTTTGCACGCCGCAGCACTCAAACTGCCGGTAATTTTCGCCACCCGACGGCGCGTTCGATCATCGGGCCACAAAGCTAAAAATAATTTTCTCATTTGACTAAATAGTTGACCATTTGCGTTTGAAAAATGACCTCGTTTTTCCGGCGGACGATTGCCCGAACCGCATGCTTACCCTTTTGCAACGGCCATAAATAACGGCTGCCGGCACCGGCAGCAACAAGCCGGCCGTCAACTTCCCAATCAACCCGGTCATTATTGCGTAGTCCTTGCAGTACAAATTCAAATGCCTGATTCCGGCGAGGCAATCTTGGATCTACGGCAAGATGCAACCCCTGAGTCGGCTGTCTTAAACGAATCGCCGCCGGTACGCGTTGCTGTTCAGTTTCATCGGCAGTAGTGCCTGCAATAAAGTACTCCATTGTAACGGAAGCACACTGTTCCTCGCCAGATTCCGCCCGAACTGTTTCAGTGCAGACCGGAATTGGCTGCAGCAACGGACTAAAATACAACGGCGCGGTTTGTCGATGCCGGTTCAGCACTGAAAAGACGCTACGCAACACCAATGCCGGACCGGTCGAACCGGTTACGCCGTCGGTGGCGGAATTGTCCAGATTTCCCATCCACAAGCCAACCACATACCGGTAGTTATAGCCGAGCACCCAACTGTCTCTAAAATCACTGGAAGTGCCGGTTTTGACCGCCGTCTGCACGGGCAGATTCAACAGCGAGCCGGAACCGAACTCCAACCGCCTGGCCGCAGGATCCGACAGGATATTGCCGATCAACGAACTGACCTCATTGCTGAACAAGCGCCTGCTTGCCGTCGGGGAGGATTTTTTCAGCACCCGCAACGGCTGCATGATACCCCGGTTTGCCAGTACCGCGTAGGCCTGCACCAACTCCAGCAATGTCACCTCGGCATTACCTAAAGCCAAACCATCGCCATATATGTCCGGATGCCGATCCAACCCCTTAAAACCCAATGAGTGGAGCAGCGCCAGATACTGTCCCGCGCCGACAAATTGAATCGTCCGTAGCGCCGGAATATTCAGCGAATTGCCTAATGCTTCGCGCAGGCTGACCGGCCCGTAAAAAACCCGGCTATAGTTCCGGTATTGGTGCAAACCGTAAGCCACGGATTCGGACAACGGTGAATCATCTATGCGAGTCGCCGCCGTCCAACCTTTTTCCAACGCCAGCGCATAGAGAAACGGTTTTAACGCCGACCCCGGTTGCCGGTATGCGGTAACCGCATCGATTTCTGCGGCCGGCCGGTCCTGTTCGGCATTTCCGCCGACCACCCAGACCAGGATCTCCCCGCTCTGGTGATCTGCCACCAACAGTGCCGCATTTCCGATGTGGCGCTTTTTCAAATCCGCCAGACGTTGATCGAGTAACCCCTGCAGTTCGGATTGCAACCCGCCGTCCAACGTGGTGCGCAGCACTTTTTGTCCCTGCTGCCGATGCTGGTGCAGCACATAGCGTACAAAATGCGGTGCGGCAACGGTCAACGCCGGTTTGCTGAGTTCAAAGGGTTCGTCGATCAGATATCGGCATTCCTCTTCGGACAATAATTCTTCGTCGACCAATTTACGCGCCAGCCTGGCAACGGCGTTCTGCAGGGTTTGCGGATGTTTATAGATATCCAACCGGGAAGGCGCTCTGACCAATACTGCCAGGGCTATACTTTCTTTCTTGCTCAGCGTCGCCGGATCGCGGTCAAAATAATAACGGGCCGCCTGTTTGACTCCCCTGCGGTTTGCGGCAAAGGGAACCTGGTTTAGATAAAACTCCAAAATAGCCTGCTTACTGAACCGCTGTTCCAGGTCGCTGGCTTCCCAGCCTTCCAGCCAACGCGACCATAGCGTCCGCGGGCGTGGATGCAGCATTTTTACCACCTGCTCGGAAAGGGTACTGGCGCCGCGCACCGTACGCATATTGACAATATTCTGCAACAGCGCATGTAATCTGGCTGACCAGTCCTGGCCGTGATGTTCAAAGAAACGTTTATCTTCGGAAACGATGAATGCTCGCCGAAGAAAAGCCGGAAACTGATGCAGCGGCATGCGGTCATGCACATTCCATAAATTTTGATAGGTAACGGAAAGCGGTTCACCCTCACGATCCTGCAACTGCACTTTGTCCGCTGTTGCCAGCGTTTCACTAAAAGAGGCCGGTAGCGGCTGCATATCCCGAAGCGTCCGCCAAAGCAAACCGGTCGACAGCAACGCGCCGAATGCCAAAACGATGCCGACTGTTAGCAGCTGAGCACGAACACGATCCATTGATATTGGTATGGCCTATCGGGTAATTCGGAAAGAGGTGACCGTGCCGTTTTTTTCATTCGCCGTCAGCAGATAATGCTGTCCCTCCACGACATAGTGCGCAATACCTTCCGGCCCTTTGGCACCGTTACCGGGAATAGGGGCCAATGCCTCAACACGCGGATGCAATGGGTTCTCCAGAGAGATTAACACAACCGCATCGGCACGCTCCAGGCCGACGGCAAGCATTTGTTTGCCTTGCAATTCAAAAGCAGTCAGCATTTCCGGCTCCGAACCTTTATTGCCGCTGCGATTTTCCGGATAGACCTCATGGGCGTAGGCCGCACTGTCGATCTGATTACCGGTATCACCGAGCAAAACGCCGGTCCGCGCATCAAACACGCTAACCGTGCGGCCGCCGCCCAGAGGTTTTTCGGGTTTTTCTTTTGACGCTTTCGGAACCGTATCGCCTTCATCAGCAGTAATGAAATAACGGCCGTCGGCGGTAACCGCGATGCCGTCCGGCTCGCGCAAAGCCAGTATGTTGTGATCGAACTCCACACTATCGTTATCTTCGATATCCGCCTGATGCCGGGTCATCCCCAGCCCGATGTAATCAACAATCCGCTCTTTGATCAAGTCGACCACCACCACTGCATTGGCTTCCTGTAAAGTAATATAGGCCTTTTTGGAATCACGCGACACAGCGGCATATTCCGGTTCCAGGATATCCGGCGAGTTATTACCGAGCGGAATCCTGATTTCCCGCTCGCCTTTGGTTTCAATACCCAGCACATCTTCACCCGCAAAACGGCCAAGCAAGACAGTTTGCTCCTCTATTTTGCCGTTGCCGTCAAAATCAAGTTCCTCGCTGATTATACCGTCGCCATTCCAGTCAACAGATCTTTCCAGATAACGGCCAAATTGTTTTTGCACAATTCCCGGGCGATCCGTCAGATCCGCCAGGGCCAGTTGCTTGACCGAACGGATTTTGCCGTTCCCGGCAATACGGACAAGCGAAATACTACCTTGCGGAGAAAAAAATTGCTGCTGATTGCGGTCGAACAGGAACGGCTCTGCTTCATTAGCGATGACGGCATGAGCGCCATTCGGTGAAAACACCACGGCGTCAGGCCAAATACCGACCGTCGCCTGATCGAGCAGCCTACCGGTCGTGGCCGAATGAATCTGCAGCCTGCCGGGACCGGATCCGACAACAATGGCCGCTGCAAAAAAATCCGCTGTAGGATGAAACGCAACGGAGGTTAACTGTTCAGCTTTCGACAAGCCCAAATCGAAACGGGCCTTGCTGCGCAAAACACCGGGTTGGCTTAAATCGAGTACGATAACTTCCCCGTTTACGCTAGTACTGACTACCGCCCGAAGTGAGGATTGCTGAACACTGACAATTTCAATGCCTTCATCTTGCCCGGAACGATAAATTGCCTGCGGTACAATACGCCAGGTCACGTTACCGCTCGGCGCAACGGCGCAACCGAAAAGCAGCAAAAACAAAAGAAAAACAGCATGCTTCATGATTTCCCCGATACCGGAAAACCGGCAATAAATTTCAACCGGACACTGTGCTCCTTGATCAGTGACAAAGAGACTACATAGTTAAAACAAACCTCGCCAATATTATACGCACCACATGACAAATTTCGGTATTTCATTGCCACCGACCGAGTCTTCGAGATCCGAAAGAGTGACAGTTTTTTCTCCTTTCCCGGCAGCATAATTATGCGGACCGCCGTCCACCTAATAGGTAGCAGCGGTTATATCAGAAAGTTTAGCGTATCGATTGCGCCGGTTTATTTACACCGGTCAGAATAGGTTCATAGGTTTTCTTTGGCGAATCGATTTTTACGGCCAGGCCGTTTACCTGTTCGACAGCTTTATCACTTAAAGCTAGATAGCTTGCGGGCAAAACTGGCTGAGGGTGAAGCCGATATAGAAGCGGGACGTTATATAGAGCCGGCGCAAGATGATATGGGCTCTTTTTTCCAAAAAGTAAAAAATAAAGCGAAGTACAGGATCAAACAGAAAAGCCGGTAAAATGCTAAAAATCAGACTGGCTCTAACAGCAGAAAATGGTCTTTAATTAACTTGTCCGAGAAATCCTGAAATTTTAAGAACTTTTGGAATCCTGGAGTTCAAGCGGACCTGTTTAAATAACGCCGCCGGTGACCGGGGCATCAAAATCCCCAGCAGGATCAGACGGCCCTTCCAGTTATAGAATTGCTTGCAATTATTGAATCCGTTTTTAGCATCGCCGTCAGACGGAAGCAAGATTTTTGACCGCCTGACCGTCTGAAAACGGCCAGCCCTCCATTTTCGTTAAGCATTAAAAGCGAATAGCAATTCGACACAATAAGCGTACCGTGATACAACACAATAGGTGTATTTTTATACAGCACCAAACGCGAACGACGAGACGGAGAACATGGCAAAACCTTCTGAAAAACTGGCTGAATCCCTTAAGGTATTACACACACTTCAAGCGCGCGACGTGGTGGCGATCCGATCCGCTGACTTGACGCGAACCCATCGGGGAGAGCACCGCCTGGTACGCTTCATTCCGGCAGGATCACAACGCACTATTCGGCCGCGGAATTATCAAGGCTGATAGAAGCCGCAAACAGCGTGAGTAACCGAAAAGGGGAACAACCGGAACTGGTCGTCTTAAGAAGTCTTTATGTCTCGTGAGTGGGAGCTGACTCCCGCAAAATTCCCGCAAGGGAAAAATCGGAAAGGAAGAAAAACGGGATAAGTTATTGAGAATAATGGTGCCCAGGGACAGAATCGAACTGCCGACACGAGGATTTTCAGTCCTCTGCTCTACCGACTGAGCTACCTGGGCTTGCCGCGAAAGGAGCGCGTATTAAACTAGGTTACGGGCTATTAGTCAAGCAATTATTTTTCAATGTCGGTTCTATTGTCGCCGTTCCGAATCCGGTGGATCATTTTTTTCCTTGGAAAACAGATTAATAATAAAGCGAAAAACTTTTTTCACACCGGCCCATATTTTTGGCAGCAGCCAAATCATGAACAAAATAAATATCACCAGCGCGATTAAAAACAGGAAGGGGTGTTTGAGCGCCGCCCATACCCCGGTGATTACGGCGACATCCTCACCGATCGATGCAATCCAGTTGGAAAACGGCTCCGGCGAGGTATTGATCAAGACCCGCGAGCCGGCTTTGGTGGCATGGGCTCCTGCGGCAAGTCCGCCGCCTGCGATTGCCGCGGCGATTTCCACGGCCGGATCCAAAGTGCCGACCGCTCCTGCCGCCAGCATGGCCCCGGCCGGTATGCGAATGAACGTATGAATGGTATCCCAGCCGGTATCGACGCCGGGAACTTTGTCGGCAAAAAATTCCACGCAATACATCAATCCGGCTGCGCCGATCACCAACGGATTGGCGACCACTTGCAGATCCGGCGGTAAAACAATATTGCCGGTATTGGCCAATAACCCCAACACCAGCAAGGTGGCATATAAATTGATGCCGCTTGCCCACGCCAACCCCATGGTCAAAGCCAGCGTGGCCGATATGTGATCGAGTGCCTCCATTGGGCGACTCCTTGTTGAATTAAAGGTACCGCTTCATTGTAGCCTGGAAATGACGTCAAGTAACGCAAATAGCGTTATAAAGTCACCGCAAGATCTTTTTTAATGTCTTCGATATTTTCCAGGCCGGCCGACACTCTCACCAAGCCGTCACTGATGCCCGCCGCTTTTCTGGCTTCGGGGCTCAAGCGCCCGTGGGTGGTGGTCGCCGGATGGGTGATCGTGGTTTTGACGTCGCCCAGATTGGCGGTGATCGATAACATCCGCGTCGCATCGATCAAGCGCCAGGCATGTTCCTGGCCGCCATGCAATTCAAAACTGACCACGCCGCCAAAATGTGCCTGTTGTTTTTTGGCCAGTTCATGCTGGGCGTGCGAGGCCAGTCCCGGGTAATGCACTTTGCTGACCGCGGGCTGCTGCTGCAGCCAATCAGCCAATGCGCAAGCGTTCTCGCAATGGGCACGCATTCTGACGGCCAAGGTTTCCAGGCCGGATAAAAATATCCAGGCGTTGAAAGGACTCATCGTCGCACCGCCGGTACGCAAATAAGGGTAGATTTTTTGCTCGATCAATTCAGTATTGCCAATTACCGCGCCACCGACGCAACGCCCCTGGCCGTCGATATACTTGGTCGCCGAATGCACGACGATATCCGCACCCAGTAGTAAAGGCTGCTGCAGCACCGGCGTGCAAAATACGTTGTCGACCACCAGCAGGCAGCCGTGTTGATGCGCAATATCCGCCAAAACCCGGATATCCGCTATTTCGATCAGCGGATTGGATGGTGTTTCCAAAAACAGGAAACGGGTATTGCTTCGAATAGCCGTCCGCCAGGCGTCAGGGTCGGTCAAATCCACAAACGTGGTTTCGACACCGAATTTCCCGAAATAATTTTCAAACAGCAACACCGTATTGCCGAACACACTGCGTGAACACAGCACATGATCGCCTGCCTGAAGCAATCCCATACCGACTGCCATGATCGCCGCCATGCCGGACGAAAAAGCCAAACAGCGTTCGCCTTTCTCCATCAACGCCAATCGCTCCTGAAAAGCTGCTACCGTGGGATTTGTAAAGCGCGAATAAATATTTCCGGGCTGCTTCCCGGAAAAACGCAGTGCTGCCTGTTGGGCGCTGTCAAACACGTAGCTGGAGGTAGCAAACACCGGAATGCTGTGCTCATCCTCCGCGGTACGTCGATGTCCCGCTCTGATGGCCTGTGTTTCTATCGAATAATCTTCCCAGTCAAAATCGCTCATTTCAATTCACTTGATAATACATAGTGTTGCATTGCAACATTACCGCTTTAAAGCCGGCCGCTCCTGTCAATAAAGCGGAGCTTTATACCGAATTCTGCATTTCGATAATGGATATTTCGGAATTCCTATTCGCCTGGGCAGCATCATTACGCAGCGACTCGATGTAATCCAGATAATCGTCATCCACATCGCCGGTGACATAGTGCTTGCTGAAACAGGATGTATCGAAGTGTTTGATATCAGGATTGCCTCGACGTACCGCATCGACTAAATCATCCAGCTCCTGATAAATCAAGCGGTCCGCACCGATCGCCTCGCAAACCTCCTGCTCGGTACGGTTGTGGGCAATCAACTCGTTGGCGGCGGGCATATCGATGCCGTAAACGTTGGGATAGCGGACCGGAGGCGCCGCGGATGCGAAATAGACCTTGGCGGCACCCGCATCGCGGGCCATTTGTATAATCTGCTCAGAGGTAGTGCCCCTAACCACCGAATCATCGACCAGCAAGACATTCTTGCGATTAAATTCCAGATCGATAGCATTCAGTTTCTGGCGCACCGATTTTTTACGCATCTGCTGCCCCGGCATGATAAAAGTCCGGCCGATGTAGCGGTTTTTCATAAAACCTTCGCGGAATTTCACCCCTAACCGGTTCGCCAGCTGCAATGCCGCAGTGCGGCTGGTATCCGGAATCGGAATCACGACATCGATATCGTGCTCCGGCCAATCCCTGAGCACTTTATCGGCCAATTTTTCCCCCATGCGCAATCGCGCCTTATATACCGAGATATCGTCTATTATGGAATCGGGCCGGGCGAAGTAGACATACTCAAAGATACAGGGGCAGTGATCGGTTTTATCGGCACATTGCCGGGTATGCAACTGGCCCGATGCCTCGATGAAAACCGCTTCCCCCGGTTCGATATCGCGAATCAAGTCAAAGCCCAGCACGTCAAGCGCGACGTTTTCCGAAGCAATCATAAATTCCTCTCCCGCTTCGGTTTCGCGCTTGCCGTATACCACGGGCCTGATACCGTTCGGGTCCCTAAATGCCAAAATGCCGAAGCCGGCGATCATCACTACCACCGCATAAGCCCCGCGGCAACGTTTATGCACTGCCCTAACCGCCTGAAAAACATCGTCGACGTTCAACCGCAATTTTCTTAAACGCTGCAGTTCGTGTGCGAAAACATTCAACAGCACCTCCGAATCGGAATCGGTGTTGATATGGCGTTGATCCTGCACAAAGAGTTCTTCCTTCAATTCTTTGGTATTAGTCAGATTGCCGTTATGGGCCAAAGTCAAACCATAGGGCGAGTTGACATAAAACGGCTGCGCTTCCGCAGAACTGGTACAGCCGGCAGTCGGATAACGCACATGGCCGATCCCCATACTGCCTTTTAATTTCAGCATATGACTGGTACTGAACACATCTCTGGCCAGCCCGTTTTCCTTGCGCAAAAACAAGCGACCACCTTCGCAAGTCACAATTCCGGCTGCATCCTGTCCGCGGTGTTGCAGGACTGTCAGAGCATCATACAACTCCTGATTGACAGCGCGATGAGAAACGATACCAGCAATACCACACATTTTTTTTACCTGATTATTCGGAAGTTAACGATAATGAATAAAATCGGCTATGCCTGCCGGAAAATTGTCCCTCATCCAGATTGCGAGCTTTTGAAACGGGGGGATCAATTTGGACTCCCGCCACCAGGGATCCTCGGGCAAAGGCGTCAATCCGGCGAGCATCACCAACAATGCAACAACCAGCATGCCCCGCCCGATGCCGAAAATCATACCGGCAAAACGGTCTGAGCCGGTCAGCCCGGTTTTTTTAACCAATTCTCCCAATAGAAATCCAACAATACCGCCTAAAATCAATGTGGCGATGAACAAAATCGCAAAAGCCGCGGCAATACGAGCGGATGGATAGGAAATGATCGATTGCAGATATCCGGAAAATTCCCTGCTGAAAGCCAAACCGATGAAAATTGCGACAGCCCAGGTCAATAACGAAAAAGCCTCTTTCACAAAGCCCCTGAATAAACCGATAACCAGGGAGATAAATATCACCCCGATAATAGAATAATCTATCCAAATCATTTTCTTAAACCATATCGTTGTTACTCTGATTTTAAGATGCTTTTAATTTTATTCAGTTTTTTCAATTTCGCCTGCGTTTGTTCCGCTCTTTGCTTATCCAATTCGGGCCCGACTTTGACACGATACAACGTTTTATTCTGTTTCGTCTCAACTGTATCGACAAAAGCGTTAAAACCCTGCTTGATTAGCTTGTCTTTTAGGGCATCCGCATTCTTTTGCTCACTGAAACTGCCAACCTGGATCACCCAGCGGACCAACGCGGGTGGTGGTTGCCGGTTTACCGGTTTGGAAGACGTTTGTTTGGAGGGAGGTTTTACCTGAGCGGGAACCGGTTGCTGCTGTTTAGCGGCCGGTTCCGGCTGAATATTAACTTCCTCCAAATCAGACTCCGCCAGAACATAATCCGGCTCGGGTAATTCAAGCACTTCTTCGACACTGGTTTGAGCGGGCTCGATATCCTGTTCATAGGATGCCACCGGTGATGGCGGTATGCCCAACTCGCTAATTGTTTGGTCGCGGTCTTCAACCGGGTCATCAAATAACATGGGAACAAAAATTGCTGCCAGAGCCGTGATGACAACAACACCAACTAACCGCTGCTTCAAAGATTGGTCCATTTCTCACCTATTTGTTTTGTTTCAATTGTTGCTAAAAACTCTGCCACTAAAAAGAACGAGCCAAACACTAAAATCAAATCGCCATTTTGTACATTTTTTTTAGCTGCGGCATAAGTTTCGGCAAATCCGCCAAAACCGAAGTCAACTTTATTAATTCCGACGGCCTGAAAAGCGTCGCGCATCAGTGACTCAGTCGCAGTTCGAGGGTTAAGCAACGGTGCAACATACCATCGCTCAACCAGCGGCTTCATGATTTCCAGTACACCCTTGATATCCTTATCTTTCATCATCGTAAAAACGGCAAATACCCGTCGTCCGGAAAACCTTTGCTGCAGATAATCCGCCAGCGCGCGAACCGCCTGTGGGTTATGCCCTACATCCAAAAGCACCGGCACTTCACCGGCAATTAATTGATATCGGCCGGCTAAGTGGACATCTGACAGGCCTTGCCGAATTGACCTCTCGCAAACCGGTAACTTATGCGCTATTGCATCAATCGCCAAAATTACCGATGAAGCATTTCGGAACTGGTGTTCGCCCTGCAAGGCAGGGAGAGGCAGATCATGTAACTGCCGTTGTCCGAAAACCCAATCCCAACTGCCATGTTTACTCAGATAATTAAAGTCCTTTCCGATGCAATAGGCCGGCGCATTTTTAGCTGAGGCGCTCTGTAGCAGTGAGTCCGGCGGATCGGGATCGCCGATTACCGCGGGTATTCCGGCGCGAAAGATACCGGCTTTTTCCCGGCCTATCGCTTCACGGGTTTCGCCCAGCCAATCACAATGATCAATACAGATGCTGGTGACAATCGACACATCCGGATCAATAATGTTGACCGCATCGAGCCGTCCGCCCAAACCGACTTCCAGCAGTTGCACATCGAGTTCGGATTGCTGAAAAATGTCAAGGGCCGCCAGTGTGCCAAATTCAAAATAACTTAACGAGATGCTGTCTCTGACGGATTCAATATGTTCAAACGCGCGACAGATAGTAGCATCATCAACCGCCTTACCGTCAATTTTTATCCGCTCGTTGTATTTCAAAATGTGCGGAGAGGTGTAAGAACCGACCCGGTAGCCCTGCGTTCTATAAATTTCCTCCAGATAGGCGATGCAGGAGCCTTTGCCGTTGGTTCCGGCCACCGTTATCGTAACCGGTTTGACATATTCCGGATTAAGTGCATGAAAAACTCGAGCCGCCCTTTCCAGACCAAGATCAATTGCCTTTGGATGCAAACTCTCTTGCCAATTTAACCATCCTTGCAGCGAATCAAAATGCATAATGCGCGGTGCACCTTATTGAAAAAAATTCAATCGATTCTACATCATATTTGGACCCTTGATAATGCGTTAGCAACGGCACAAACAGAAAATCAAATACTAAACCAAATGGTTTCGTGATCCATTTTGACTGGAAGCGGACAATTCCCGCCCCTACGCTACGAAAAGAACCTATTGGCCATCAAATTTTTTATTCGCCATTAAAATCGATAACACACCGGCGATTGTATCGCGCATGTCGCGTCGATCGATGATCATGTCCAACGTACCGTGTTCCTGCAAAAACTCACTGCGTTGGAATCCTTCCGGCAGTTTCTCCCTGACCGTCTGTTCAATCACCCTGGGGCCGGCAAAACCGATCAGCGCATTGGGCTCAGCCACATTCAAATCGCCCAGCATGGCCAGACTGGCCGATACGCCGCCCATCGTAGGGTCAGTCATAAAAGAAATAAAGGGAATACCCGCTTCAGATAATTTGGTTAAAGCGGCACTGGTTTTAGCCATTTGAAACAGGGAAAATAACGACTCTTGCATTCTGGCGCCGCCGCTGGCAGTAAAAATAATAAAAGGGAATTTTTTTTCCAGACTTCTGTTAATGCCGCGCACGAAACGCTCTCCGACAACCGAACCCATCGAACCGCCCATGAATCCGAAATCAAATGCGGCGGCAACGATGCCGCGTCCTTTCAGCCGTCCTTCCATAACCACCAGCGCATCATCTTCCTTAGTCTGTTTCTGTGCTTGGGAAATACGATCTTTGTAACGTTTGCTGTCTTTGAATTTCAAGGGATCGGTGGGCTTTAAACCAATCCCGATTTCCTCCGGACATTCCTCATCCAAAAACATATGCAGGCGCTTGCGGGCACTAATGCGCATGTGGTGATCACATTTGGGACAGACATTATAATTACGTTCCAGCTCGGCATTATAAAGAATCGCCCGGCAACTCGGGCATTTATTCCATAAGCCTTCCGGTACGGTTCCCTTAGTCGACGCCTCGGTTCTGATAGTTGAAGGAACTAATTTTTCAAACCAACTCATGTTAAAACTCCAACTTTGCTTTGTTCTTAACGCCGTCTATGCGTTGTCCATAGCAGAACGCATGGACTTCAACAATGTAGTAATTGCACATTTTGCCGCTTCAGGATCATCAAGGTTATCTTCTATCTTGCTGATCAAGGCACTGCCCACCACCACGCCGTCAGCGATATCGGCAACAGCCTTTGCCGTTTGCGCATCTTTAACGCCAAAACCGACGCCAACCGGCAATTGCGTATTGCTGCGGATTTGCTGCAGTTTGTTGCGCACATCGGCAGTATCCAAATGGGATGCACCGGTCACGCCTTTCAGGGAAACGTAATAAAGATAACCGCTGCCACAGGTGTCCATTTTTTTGATCCGCTCATCGGTGCTGTTCGGCGCCAATAGAAAAATCGGATCTATCTCGCGCTCTTTCAGCAGCGCAACACACTCTTCCGCCTCTTCGGGCGGCATATCGACAGTCAGCACCCCGTCTATTTCGGCCCGTTGCGCAGCATTGGCAAACGCTTCATAGCCCATCGCTTCAATCGGGTTTAAATACCCCATCAACACCAGTGGCGTCTGCGCGTCCTGTTTTCTGAAAGTCGCAGCTAACTGCAGCACGCGGCGCAAACTGACATGATGCGCCAGGGCGCGCTCACTGGCGCGTTGAATCACCGGTCCATCTGCCATCGGATCGGAAAACGGCACGCCCAATTCGATAATATCGGCTCCCGCCTCCACCATCGCGTGCATCGTCGGCACAGTGAAATCAGGATGCGGGTCACCGGCGGTGATAAACGGAATCAGAGCCTTACGGCCTACCTGAGCAAGTTCGGCAAATTTAGCTGTTAATCGGCTCACAGTTTCAACCCCTCTCGTTGGGCCATGGTATGCATATCTTTATCCCCTCTACCCGACAAATTGACAATGATGATTTCATCCTTGCTCATTTGCGGCGCCAGTTTCATCGTATAAGCCATAGCATGACTGGATTCCAAAGCCGGAATAATACCCTCCATTTTGGTCAGCGCATGAAAACCGCCTATCGCCTCGTCATCGGTAATATTCACATACTGAGCGCGTCCGGTATCTTTCAACCAGGCATGCTCCGGACCGACGCCGGGATAATCCAGCCCGGCGGAAATGGAATGCGTTTCAATGATTTCCCCGTCTTCATCTTCCATCAGATAAGTACGGTTGCCGTGCAACACGCCCGGCCTTCCGGCACATAACGGCGCGGAATGACGACCGCTTGCAATACCATCACCGGCGGCCTCGACACCATACATTTTGACCGATGCATCATCGATGAACGGATAAAACAAGCCGATAGCATTGGACCCGCCACCGACACACGCCACCAGTGCATCCGGCAGTCTGCCGGTCATTTCCTGCAATTGCTGTTTGGCTTCACGGCCGATGACCGCCTGAAAATCCCGGACCATGGCCGGGTAAGGGTGAGGGCCCGCCACCGTACCGATGATGTAAAAGGTATTGTCGACATTGGTCACCCAGTCTCTCATTGCTTCATTTAACGCATCTTTCAGCGTTTTCGAGCCTGAATGCACGGCCACGACCTTGGCCCCCAGCAGACGCATGCGATACACATTCAGCGCCTGCCGCTCGACGTCGACCGCGCCCATATAGACCACGCATTCCAAACCCAGTCTGGCGGCCACGGTTGCGGTTGCGACCCCGTGCTGTCCGGCACCGGTTTCGGCAATAATGCGGGTTTTCCCCATGCGCTTGGCCAATAAAGCCTGGCCGATGGTATTGTTGACCTTGTGTGCTCCGGTATGATTCAGGTCCTCGCGCTTCAGGTAGATCTGCGCACCACCAAGTTCCCGGCTCCAGCGCTCGGCATAATACAGCGGTGAGGGCCTGCCGACATAATGCTGCAAGTCCGCATCCAATTCCGCAACAAATTCCGGATCCTGAATATACTGCTGATAAGCCTCATTCAACTGCTGAATGGGCAGCATCAAGGTTTCCGCTACAAACATACCGCCATAAGGACCGAAGTGCCCCCGCTCGTCCGGCATATTGTAACCGGAAGTAGAATTACTCATTTCTGTCACCCTGTTCAACCTCTCTGACAAATGCTGCCATTTTCCCGGCATCTTTAATACCTTTCCCGACTTCCACACCGCTGCTGACATCGACCGCGTAAGGCCGCACCGATTGCACGGCCTGCCTGGCATTTTCCGGCTGCAAACCGCCGGCCAGGATAATCGGCAGACGGCAGTCCGCCGGAACCAATTGCCAATCAAAAGCACAACCCGTTCCGCCTTTGGCGTCGGGATGATAGGCGTCCAACAACAGGCCCGCCGCATCATGATACCGGTCGGCCAATTCGCTAATATCCAGCCCGCGGCGCACGCGAATTGCCTTCACATAGGGCCTATTGAATGATCGGCAAAATCCGGCAGTCTCATTACCGTGAAACTGAATCAAATCGATGGCAACATGCTGCAGCACCGCTTCGATGGACTGTGCTTCGGCATCGACAAACAATGCCACTGTCGATGTAAAAGCCGGCAACGCCTTAACAATTTCTGACGCTCGCTGTATCTCAATATTTCTGGGACTTGGCGGATAGAATACCAAGCCCACCGCATCCACCCCCAGCCGGGCTGCGATAACGGCATCCTGAGTTCGGGTGAAACCGCAAATTTTAATGCGAGTGCGCATAATCTGATACGGGAAAATAAAAAATAATGCTTTAGCGACTGGAAACTGCGTAGGATATCATAAAAATGATATTACAGGGGGCGAAATAAACAACCTGAAACAATTTTTCAGTAACGTCATTTCGCGCGGTTTGAGCACTATTCTGCAATACGGGAAACGCAATCAATAATGGTGGGTAAAAGAAGCTGGTTTGATGATCAAATAGCGTTTTTCAGGTGGATACATCTTTCAACATGGATTCCACGTCATGGATTGCATCTTCACAGTCTTCCACGGAATTCTGCACCTTGCGCTTGAACAAAAACCCCATCGCCACACCGTCCCGTTCGCGCACCGCATATTCATTGAGTAATTGACAGGCATCCTCCAACTCCTGTTCAGCCTCGAGCAAGTCATCCATATTTTCTACTTCAACACCATCTTCGGACAACATAAGTATGCGGCTGGTTATCTGATTCTGGCGGCGAAAAATATCCTCGGCATATTGTTCAAATGAAAAGGTTTTCCGCCAATACCCCGAATCGGAGGAAATTGCGCAGCCTGCAGTCGGCAATAGCAGCAAGACAAGCAACCATAACCGGCACAGACGGTCCAATCGAACCGGTTTACGTTTTGCAATCAGGTTAAACATGTTCAGCATATCTTCAAATCCGGCAGACATTATACACTTCTCCGCTTCAATGCGGCAGGCAATTTACCGGAGTCCCGCGCGCGCCATAGACAGCCGACGAACCGCAATATGATAAATTGCCGAAGATCGCTCAGCTTCGCTGCAAGCGTTTTTCGATTTCCAATACCCGTTGCGTGGTCTGCAGCACCGTATCAGGATTGAGGCTCATCGAGTCGATACCGATTTCCACCAGGTATTCCGCCATTTCCGGATAATCCGACGGCGCCTGGCCGCAAATGCCGGAATGTCTGTTATTTCGCCGGGCGCCTTCCACGGCAAGACGGATCATCGTTTTAACGCCGGCATCACGCTCATCGAAATCCGCCGCCACAATTTCCGAATCCCGGTCCACTCCCAAAGTGAGCTGGGTAAGATCATTGGAACCGATCGAGAAACCGTCAAAACAATGCGAAAACTCATCGATCAATATCACATTATTGGGGATTTCACACATCATGTAGACCTGCAAGTCTTGCTCGCCGCGCGTTAAGCCTTGCTCCGCCAGACAGGCAATGACCTTTTGCGCCTCTTCGACACGGCGGCAAAACGGAATCATCAAAATGACGTTGAGCAACCCCATCTGTTCACGTACTTTTTTCATCGCCGCACATTCCAGGGCAAACGCTTCGGCATAGTCCGGATGGGTATAACGATAGGCGCCGCGAAATCCAAGCATCGGATTGGCTTCTTCGGATTCGAACCAGCGCCCCCCCAGCAATGTCGCATATTCGTTGCTTTTAAAATCGGACATCCGCACCACCACCGGTTTGGGATAAAATGCCGCCGCTATGGTGCCGACGCCTTCCGCGAGTTTGTCGATAAAATACTGTTGGGGCCGGTCATAGCCGCGAATTAATTCGTGCAGTTGTTGCCGTTCCCGGTCGTCACGGACTTGATCGCCATGAATCAACGCCATCGGGTGCGCTTTGATATATTGGTTGATAATAAATTCCATACGCGCCAGGCCGACGCCGTCATTGGGCAGAAAACTGGCTTTAAAAGCCAGTTCGGGATTACCCAGATTCAACATGATTTTGGTTTTCGGCCTGGGCAGCCCCGACAGGTCGGTGGCAATCATTTCAAAATTGAGCTTTCCCGGATATACCTTGCCGATATCACCCTCGGCACAACTCACCGTAACAGTACCCTGGTTTTCCAAAACGGTAGTTGCCTCATCGCAGCCGATTACCGCCGGAATGCCTAATTCCCGGGCAATGATCGCCGCATGGCAGGTTCTTCCGCCGCGGTTGGTGACAATCGCCGCCGCGACTTTCATCACCGGCTCCCAATCGGGGGTCGTCATATCCGCAACCAACACCTCGCCGGGCTTGAACTCCGCCAACTGCCCGATCTGTTTGACGACATGTACATCTCCCGCAGCAATTTTACTACCCACTGACCGGCCGCTGATCAAAGGCTGGTTTTTTCCGTGCAATACGTATTGCTCCAGTATTGCGCCACGTTTTTGCGAAGCGACGGTTTCCGGCCGCGCCTGTACGATATACAACTGCCCGTCGATGCCGTCTTTCGCCCATTCCATATCCATCGGCTTGCTGCGCCCGGCCTTGTTGCTGTAATGGTTTTCTATTGTTACTGCATAGTCAGCCAGCGTCAGCACATCAGTATCGTTGATGCAATAAGACCTGCGTTCCGCTTCAGAAGTGACGATATTAACCGTCGCTTCGCGGGTGTGGCCGGGCTTATAGACCATTTTCACTTTTTTCGCGCCAAGACTGCGCCTCAGCACTGCCCGATAACCCTGCACCAGCGTCGGTTTATGCACATAGAACTCGTCCGGATCGACAGCGCCCTGCACCACATTTTCACCCAGACCGTATGCTCCGGTAATAAAAACCACATCTTTAAAGCCGGACTCGGTATCCAGCGAAAACATAACGCCGCTGGCCGCCAAATCCGACCGTACCATTTTCATAACGCCGATGGACAGAGCCACCTTGAAATGATCGAACCCCTGGTCGATTCGGTAATGAATAGCCCGGTCGGTAAACAAACTGGCAAAACAGCGTTTACAGGAATCCAATAACATTTGATCGCCGGCGACATTGAGGAACGTATCCTGCTGACCGGCGAAACTGGCCGTCGGCAAATCTTCCGCGGTCGCCGAACTGCGCACCGCCACACTCACGTCATCCCCGTATTGCCGTTGCAGCGCCGCATAGGCCGCCAGTATTTCCTGCTCAAGCTGTTGCGGCAGCGGCGCGGCATAAACTATATTACGTGCCCGGCGCGCACGAACCGCCAGATCCCGGACATTGTCCGCATTCAATTTATCCAGCGTTTGATGCAGGTCATCCCACGCCCCGGCTTGCTCCAACAGCGTACGATAAGCCTCGGCGGTGACTGCAAAACCATTGGGAATGTTAATCCCTTGTGCACCTAATTCTCGATACATTTCTCCCAGCGAGGCATTCTTGCCGCCTACTAACGGCACATCGTCAATAGACAATTCGTCAAACCAACGGATAAATTTTGCCGATTCGGACATGATCTCCTCCTTCAAGTCATCAATAACAAGGTTGCTGCTAAAATTAAGAGTTTAGACGCTTTGACCGTTATAAAACAGGTTTTATGCCATATCATTGCGTATGAAGTATCAAAGCCACTCAAGGCGTGAATTTGGCTTATAGGATAAATGTATTATTCTTAAGCATACGCTATAAGAGATGATCATCGTACAGTAGCCGGCTTTTTAGGATTCCGGCGGTTGTACTTAATTTTGACACAGATAAGGAAAAAAAGCCCTTATGAACAGTATTTTTCTCGCCATCATATTTATCGCTTTTTTCACCACCGCCTACCACCAGCTTACCTGGCTACCGCAATCGGCAGACGCGATTGCGCCGATGCAGGCGCTGACTACGGCGCTGATCGAGGCGAGTAAGAGTTCCGTTACACTGGCATTGGGGCTGATCGGCGTCATGGCTTTTTTCCTGGGTCTGATGAAAGTGGCGGAGGCAGGTGGCTTGCTGCAGGTCATCGCCCGCGTGTTAAGGCCGTTAATGGTGCGCCTGTTTCCCGACGTGCCTGCCGATCACCCGGCCATGGGCGCCATGATCATGAACATGTCCGCCAATGCACTGGGGTTGGGCAATGCCGCCACCCCCTTCGGTATCCGCGCGATGCAAGAGCTGGATAAACTCAACCCGGTCAAAGGAACGGCAAGCAACGCCATGGTCTTGTTTCTGGCGATCAATACTTCCAGCGTCACGCTGCTGCCCACCGGAGTCATTGCATTGCGCGCATCGGCGGGCTCGCTGGACCCGGCGGGTATTATTCCGACCACATTGTTTGCCACGCTGTGCTCGACCACGGCTGCTATTTTGGCGGCAAAAACCTATCAACGCTTCTTCTCGTCGGAAGCCCAGCCAACTTCAGCAGCGGATTGCCCCGCCCCGCAAGACGGCACCGATCCGGCTGCCGAATTACCGGAAACACCGGCTACCGCTTATCCGGCCTGGGTGTCCTTCCTGGCATTAATCATTATTATCGCTTTCGTGCCAATGGCGATTCTTTACGGCCGAACCATCGGACCCTGGATCGTTCCCGGCGTAGTGGTATTACTCCTCGGATTCGGCGCTTATAAACGCGTGCGGGTTTATGAAGTATTCGTAGACGGCGCCAAGGACGGTTTCAATGTCGCGATCAAAATCATCCCTTACTTGATAGCGATACTAGTGGCGGTTGCCATGTTCCGTGAAAGCGGCGCCATGCAAATCATGGTCAACATAGTCGGCAGCGTTACCGACCGGCTTGGCTTTCCGGCGGAAGCGTTGCCGATGGCGCTGCTGCGGCCGTTATCCGGCTCAGGCGCATACGGCGTGCTGGCGGCAACTATTCAGGATCCCGCTATCGGCCCGGACAGTTATGTCGGTTATCTGGTCAGTACCCTGCAGGGATCGACGGAAACCACCTTCTATGTCCTGGCGGTTTATTTTGGTGCGGTCCAAATTCGGCGCGTGCGCCATGCGCTGGCGGCAGGCTTGACGGCAGATCTGGCAGGTATTATCGCCGCAACTGCGGCCTGTTATTATTTATATGCCTGACCGCAGAACGAGGCGCAGTCGGTCGATATTTGTTGGTTCATCATTGTAGATGCGATTCACATCGACTATTTGCTCCTGCATATGGCTAACGGCGGTCATAATCCGACCCAAAAAGCAAAGCGCCGGAGGGGCCGCGCTTTTTGGGGTCCGGGTTACGGATGTCTACTTGAGCTTTTGTGCCTTATTGGGCTCGACCTTCGGCATTACCTATTAAACTTTCCATTTTTAAGAAAATACACGGTTTGCTCTATCACGGTTTTGTTCTTCATCATGAAAGGGTGGCTTGTTGGCAGGGCAATAAAATCAGCCATACCGTCTACCTTGGTAGATGCCACTGAAACTTTACCATCATTCGGGTTTGGCAACATCGTGGATAAAATGATATTAATACTTTTTGTGCCCGCAATGACACCCAATTCGAAATCCACCGGCCCAAGTGATCGGGGCACACTCGACGTATCAGTACCAAGTTGCTGACCAGCAGGTCCATTGACTAAATAAAACCCTGGAAAATCTTTAAGGCTGTCAACCACTTCACTACCTTGATTTGGCGGACCTAACATAACTACCCGCCCTATATCTTGGAGCTTATTGAATTTCAAGTATTTTCTAACCAATATTCCACCGAGAGAATGCGTGACAAAATTAATTTTCTGAGCGGACGCTCTTTTACAGAAACTGACACCCTTTTCTACCGCAATATCAGCCAGACTTTCGATAGGATAATCCCTTGACGGATAGTCAACGTTGCTAACAAGATACCCTTCTTTAGACAACCTGTTTTCCAGCACTTCCATTGAAGAATCACTTCGTGCAAGGCCATGGAGAAGAATTACACACTCTTTAGCGGAAGACACGTCGAAACAGGCAAATAGAATTAGAAACAACAAGCATCTCAACATTAACGCCACTCATAAGCCATAATGAAAACCATA
>JBNLCC010000142.1:0-4206 GCA_050303615.1 Methylococcaceae bacterium
GGAATTGCGCTATCATTTGTGGATCAAGCAGCATTGCCTGCGTAACCGCCGGCAATGGTCGGCGCTACGCGATAAAGCGCTGCGCTGGGCCGATCCGCCGGTAATCGGCATTGTTACCCCGGTATACAATACCGGCCCGGAAGTGCTTCGGGAATGCATTGTTTCGGTATTGACCCAAGCCTACCCCCATTGGCATTGGCTGCTGGTCGACGACGGTTCAACCGCTGCCGAAACCAAGGCGGTGTTGGCGTCGGATTTATGCGCCGAGCCGCGCATTGAAGTTGTTTGTCAGCGGCAGCGCCGGGGAATTTCGGCTGCAACCAATGCCGGTATTGAGCGCATAGAGGCGGAATATGTTTTGTTTCTCGATCATGACGATCGTCTTGCAGCGGAGGCGTTGTACTATATCGCCCGAGAAATTGCACGCCGTCCCGAACCCGATATCGTCTATGCCGATCGCGACATGCTATCGCCGCAGGGCAGGCGCTGCATGCATCTGTTCAAGCCGGATTGGTCGCCGGAAACACTGCTTTCGGGTAATTACGTTTTTCATCCGATGTGCTATCGGCGCCGGCTGCTGGAGCAGCTCGGCGGTCTGCGCAGTGAGTTCGACGGTTCGCAGGATTATGATTTGGTGTTGCGTGCCGCGGAGACACAACCGCTGGTCCGGCACATCCCGAGGGTGCTTTACCATTGGCGGCAACATGAACAATCGGTCGCCCTGGCGCCGCAGGCAAAGGAATACGCGTTTGCCGCTGGCATCAGGGCACTGAATGAGGCGCTGCAACGGCGCGGTATAAAAGGTAAAGCCGGTGAAATTGCCGACCTGTGGCGGGGCAATTACCAGTTGCAACTCGACCGGCCCGAGCCGTCGGCAATCGAAGTGATTCGCGTAGCGGTACAGCAAGGCGGCTCCGGCTATGCGTCAGCAGTGCGCGATACCCTGCTCGGCGCAAGCGGCAGACCTTTTATTGCCATTGTCGGCGATGCGCTGCAACCGTTGTCACATGAGACGATAGCCGATCTGGCGGCCTGGTTGCAGTTGCAGGATGTCGGTCTGGTCAGCGGCAAGATCGTTAACAACCGGGGGCAAATCGATTATTGCGGCATGATCTTTAAAAAAGACGGGACACTGACCATACCGTACCACGGCTATCCCGAGTCGGAACCCGGCTATATGGCGGTTACCCGCATTACCCGCAACATCAGCGCTCCGCATCCTTACTGCGTGGTTTTCAGGCGTGAATTATGGCAACAGCTGGGCGGTTTCGACCCGCAATATTGCGGTTACTACGCACTGCTGGATTTTGTCCAGCGTGCAATGGCTGCCGGCCGACGCTGCCTGGTGGTTCCGCAATGCCGGTTTGTGACGGACCGGGAAAATCTGCTGCAAAATTATCCGCGGCAGGACTTGCAAAATTTTGCGCGCCGCTGGGCGGTACGCTTGCAACAAGGTGATCCTTATTACAACATCAATTTAAGTGAAAATAGTGCGGCGATGGCGCTGTCTGAGCGGACTAACAGCGGACCGGTGTCCGGTGCGGCCTTATATTTGTTATTTGGAGTGCGCGAATTGTGGCAAAAATACAGGGTTCGCCTGGCGAGTTACGGTCTGTTGATTCGCTCCACCCTGCTGTACCTCGGCAGGCGAAAGGGGTGAGTTGTGCGGCTTTGAGGCACACTGTGAAAAACTGAGCCCTCCGGTTCCGGCCGGTAATTCGGAGTAATCGGCCCCGCTGTTGTCAGGTGCGCCTCAATAGTTGATGAATCAGGCTGTTCTGCCTGAAAAAAGGCGAAAAATCGGCGCGCAGTTCCGGCGGTAAAATGCTTTTTTGCACAGGCTTGCTGAAAGCATCGCGCAATGCCCGGTAATAGTGCCCCAATTCGCCGAAGCGGATAGCTCGAACCAAACCGATAATCATCCTGGAAATGATCAGATAAGTGGCTTCCGGTTGCGGAAAATAACGGCGCAGCAGCCAGATGGTGTTGCGTGTGGGGAAATAGATACGGCGCCAGCCGGGCCTTTGGGTGGGAATGCCACGGTGGACGATGACACAGTCCGGGTCATAATAAATGGCAAAGCCGTGCAGCCGGGTTTGAAAGCTGACTTCTATTTCATTCTGGTAAAGAAAAAACGCTTCGGGATACCAGCCAATTTGTCTGAACAGCGGGCGGCGGATGAGGAAACCGCAGCCGATAAAAAAAGGCGATGGTCCGAAATCCCGGCTTGCCGGCAAATGCCAACTCCATTGGTTGCTGCCGTCCGGCGAGATGATCCGGCAGGCAATAACACCGATTTCCGGATTTTGTTCCAGCCTGGCGAGCGCCAATTCGAGTGCCTGCAGGTTCTCCGGGCAGGAATCATCATCCAGTACCAGGATATAATCGCCTTTTGCTATTTCGAACCCCCGGTTGTATCCGGCGATACCGGTATTATCCTGCAACAGCACCGAATTAATGTTTTTTTGTGCCCGCAGGTATTCGGCGGTACCGTCAGCGGAGCCGTTGTCGACTGCTATGACCTCGATATCATCCCGCCCGGAACATAAGGCGGCTAATCGCTCAACAGTAAAGCGGGTTTCATGGAGCCGGTTGTAGTTTAGAAAAACAATGCTGAGTCTGATCGGCGATGGCATGGAAACGCTAGTTAGGGAACGATAAAGGATTCGATTGTTGAATAAGCACTACGGCAGTTGAAATTGTAGGCATTGATCGCCACGTAATAAGCCGCTCCTTCGGGTAATGTGATCGAATAGCTGGTGTTCTGGTTGACATCCATGCTTTTAATCGGGGAAAAATCAGGGTATGGGGCGTAGTTCAAGCGATAGCCGACGGCGTTTTCTGTCGCGTCCCAACTGGCGGTTACTTGACGCCCGTCCAGTGTTATGTCCAGTACCGGCGTTCCCGGAATGTCATCTTCCGAGCAAATCGTTGAAGAAATAAAATGTGCAAATTCCGAAACGCGGGTGTAGACCCCTTCATAATCGGGCAGCGCGCAGCCGACGCCGAAACTGGTAATGCCGACCTGGCGCAGGGTCTGGCTTTCCGGGTCGAGTAAAAATGCCGGACCGCCGCTGTCGCCTTGGCAGGAGTCTTTGCCTCCCTCCGGAAACCCGGCGCACAGCATATTACCGGTAATACCGCCGATATCGTCATTGCAGTTTTCATTGAGCACGATCGGCACATCGACCTGATGCAGGTAATCCGGGAAAAATCGCGCGGTAGCGGAGGTATTCCCCCAGCCGATAACGGTTATCAGGGCGCCTTCTTTTTTATCCTGCACACTGAATTTGCCCAGCGTGCGCAACGGAGCAAATGTTGAAGGGGTGCTTAATTTGAGCAGGGCGATATCGGAATCGAAAGTTAGCGGGTTGTAATTGTTATGGATGATGATTTCAGTGATCGAGATCAGCTCACCGCCTTCGCCGCTCAACTGGTTTTGGCCGACCAACACGTCAAGGTCCTCCGTGGTTAGGTCGAATACGCAGTGCGCGGCAGTGAGCACCCATTCCGCATCGATCAGCGTGCCGCCGCAGAACTGCCCGAACAGCGGCGGAATATCTTTTAAAACCAGTGCCGTCATAAACGGCCAGGCGTCGCTGTCGGCAAGCGTGCCGCCGATAATCCGCGGTGTTATGACACTTGTTTCCGCGGTTTGTTGTTCATTAGCAACGGACATCCTGCAAACTATCAAATTAAGCACCAAGCAGCCCATGTAAAAAAATTTAAAGCGTTTATTGCGGTTTAATCGGTTAATAATCATTATTCAATACTCGATAGGCAATACTGCAACCCGGTCACTCTATTAATAAAAGCAGCATACGTCGTCAAAATTGTTTTGTCGCCGATAAATTGCCGTGCACTTTAAAAAAATAAGGTTGAAAAATCTTATGTTGGTCAATATGGGTAACAATAATAGTCGAACAATAAATACTATACCAATTCAATTTCCAAATTATCGTCGGATTGCAAGACTATTCAGAACGGGGTGATTTGAAGTGGTCTAATAGAATCGACCAGTCCAGTTAAGAGATAATAACCTTAACTGGAGAAACAAATGAGTACAAGAAAAAATATTCAAAAGAATTCAAGCTAGATGCAATTAGTCTGGTTTTGGAACAAGGCTACAGCCAAGCGGAAGCAGCCCGCAGCCTGGCTATCAATGCCAACATGCTGAGACGTTGGATCAAGGCATATCAGAACGAG
>JBNLCC010000143.1:0-8812 GCA_050303615.1 Methylococcaceae bacterium
AAAGAAACGCGGAATTATCTTCAGGGCCTGGAAAGTCCTCACATCGTCGACTTTATCATTAAATGGAATCCGCGCACCGAAGCTACCGAAGCCAATAAAGCCAAGTGGTTCCAATATGCCAAACAGCACGGTCCGCTGACACATTGGGAGACGCCCCGGGAAGGAAAACGGGTCGCCACCTTCAGTCTCACCTATGAAGAACAGCATGACGGAAAAACTGATAAAATACGTCACATCATATAAATAACCGAGCGAACCATAGATAAGCACGGACAACGGCTACTGATGCCTGAATTGACGCTGGAAGGTTGGTGGACAACGCTCGGCTCCGACTATCCTGACCAGCAGATACTGGCGCTTTATCGGGACCACGCCACCGCTGATCAATTCCACAGTGAAATCAAAACCGATCTTGATCTAGAGCGGCTGCCCTCCGGAAAATTTGCCAGTACCCGACTTATCCTGACATTGGGTTTGTTCACCTACAATATTCTGAAATGGATCGGTTTGGCCGGATTAATGGCTGAAGACTCGCCCGTACGGCACAAAGCCAAAAGGCGCCGTGTTCGAACAGTCATGCAGGAACTGATCTACTTGGCGGCACACGTCTACGAGTGCGGTCACCGGTTAATCATGCGTTTCGGCAGAACGGCAACCGGTTTTCAGGCCTTTCAACGGGTTTATCAGCAGTTATGTTATGGATAGCACCTAACCTCACTCAATCCGATTCTGCAGATGGCAACTGTTTCACTACAGAAAGGATGCTGTGCGCTAAAATCACTTGAAAGTGACTTTTTTGCTATTATTGCTTCAATAATCGCTTCACGATAGCCGCTCTCATCGTCAATCGATGTACTCCGGATAAGGTTTTTTAAAAATAGGGGAACATTTCCCTTTACAGGGCGGTTTTTAATACTGAAGTTTCGGATTCAGGTATAAATAAGCATTAATTTACAATTTTTTTCACAAGATAGCTATATGTAGTACATATCAAAATATTTTGCCGCTCAACTTTCCCACCCGCTGAAAAGTAGATAGGTCGGGTAGGTCTATTTTGATGTGCTGGGGGGCTATCTACAATCGATATTTTACAGTTTCAGCCATTTTGCGATGATGTTGCGCTGGACTTCGGATGTGCCTGAATACATAGTACTGGCTAAAGCATCCCGCAAAGCTCTTCCGATTTCAAGATCATTATCTTCACGGAAAGCCGCCCCTGAAAATATCTGCATCAGTTGGATGGTCATATTTTTAAATGTTTCGCTGACAAAAACCTTGGTTATTGCGGCATCGATGGCAACGCCAACATTGTTTTCAAGTTTCCAGGCAGCATGATAAGTCAACAATTTGGCAGCCTGTAGCTGGGTTTTCATATCGGCAATGCAGTGCGAGATCGCCTGATTTTTTCCGATGGGTTTGCCCTCTGACTGTCTGTCCCGGGCAAAAGCGATCACCTGCTCTAGTAGGCGCTGCATGGTGCCTAGGTGACAGGCGCCCAAACAAATTCTTTCCCACTCCATGGAGCGGGCGAAAATTGGGCCGCCGCTACCCACATTTCCGATAATAGCGGTTGCTTCGGCAAAGACATCACGTAAGTCAATGTCTCCCATCCATACTGTACGAACGCCCATTTTCCCTACTTTGTCGCTCGCGGTGAAACTATGTTTTTTCTTGTCAAGCAAAAAAGCGGTAATGCCGCCAAAAAAACCTTTTTTTGGGTCGGTCATGACATAAATGACTAATACGTCTGCAACGGGGGCATTGGTAATGGAACATTTGCTGCCGTTGATGACGAAACCGTCTTTTTCGGGTATTGCCCGGGTTTTTATATTGTAGACGTCGGAGCCGCCGTGTGCTTCGGTAATGACGTTTGCGGCAATCAGTTCGCCGTTACAAAGCGCCGGTAGATATTCCTGTTTCTGCAGATCGCTGCCGTATTCCAGGATCGGCATGACACAGGCCAGAAGATGCGCGGTAAGTGATAAATTGAGGCCGTTGTCCCGACAGCCGTAGCCTAAGGCTTCCAACGCGACAACTGTTGAGACCGGGCCGAGTTCGAGGCCGCCGTGCTCTCTTGGTACACACAAACCTTGTATGCCGATTTCGCCGCACCGGTCCCAGAATGTCCGGTCAAAGACTTGTTCTTTGTCGCGCTGTGCAATGTTTTCGTTTAGGTTTTGCTGGGCAAACTGCGTAATTTTACGCTGAATTTCAATTTGCTCGTTTGACAAGGAAAAATCAATCATTAATGTTGGACCGAGTTCGAAAGTGTGTATCGTTTCGGATTGCCTGTTAAAGCATCCCCCCTCAAATATTATTCCTATGGTGCAATCAAAAAGCAGGGATTCCGGATGCTATTTAATGATTGTCGCTGGTTGCGGATATGATCTCAAATTCAATACCATATGGGAAGTTTTTTATTGGATTGACAACAGCGAGTTTGGTCGGACTTCGATCCATATTTTCCGTGGCTTACCTTACCAGTGTCTGTTGGCCGGGTTCCCCACTGTTTTACGTTGCTCAAGGACGATTTCCGCCGCTTTGTTTTTCCAACCAATCATATTTATGTTTCAGACCTTTTGGTAGCTCATAACCGCTCTCGTCTTGATAAGTCTGATCTTATTTCTGGTGACAGCAACGGGCTTTTTCTATCAAGGCGTCGATTGCTTTGCTCAATTCCTGTTCTTTGTCCTTTAAACACTTGTACTTCATTGCCTTATACCTGGAACTGTTCGCTTTGAATTTCGAACCGTCAAGACTGATATGCCCTAAACACGCTAATTTTAATTCCATATCGATGGCAGCAGGCACAGCAGGAGTTTGCGCTTGTTGGCATTCTCAATCGCGTGGAACGCATAGCCGGTGTTGTATCGGATTCAAGCGAGAAAGGTTGTGCGGAGAGCCATGTGTTGTGTATCAAGATTGCACGGCAACGTAAAGCCGGGAATGTGCTGATTTTCGAAGATGATGTTAAATTTTTGTCTACCGACTTGCAATCTTTATCAGGTGCAGTGGATAAGCTGTGTCGAATACCGGACTGGAAACTTTTCTATCTCGGCGGAAGATTAATCGAACAAGCGATTCCTGTCTCAAGCGATCTGATATACGGCCGTTTGTGGACCACTCATTCCATCGCGGTGAATGCAGCAGCCTACGATCTGTTTGACAACGTTGAACAGCCGATTGATCTTTGGCTGGCACGCGTTTGCCCCGGCTATTGCATTAATCCGCTGTTGACAACGCAGAGTGAGGGATATAGCGATATTAGAAAGAACTACGTTGATTACATAGAAGAACGACATATCGATTCGTTTAAACAATTTGCGCCAATTAATATTGATCAAAAAGATGAAAAAAAAGATCCTGGTAATTTCTCCCCCCCCTCATCCACAGAATGCCGGCAACCGAAGTCGAATTTATAGTTTTCTTACGGAGTTGCAGTCAGCCGGTTTTGAAGTCCATTTTGTTTATACCGGCATGGAATGTAATGCCACCCATGTTGCTCAAAATCCGGACTATGCGGGGATGGCGCATGCCTGGGATTATTTCCTCTATCTTCCTCAAATGAATGCAACAACTCTGCGCCTGCTAATTCCATTTTTGTTGAGTCTTTCGGTATGGGGGCAGAAATTAACTGCGACGCAAAAGTGGGCGTTTTTAGAGAAGGTTTATTATCAAACCTATCAGTTTGTTGCCGTTCTGCTACTCGCACCATCGCATTTTTGGCGCTTTTTAGGCGGTTTTTTACCCATCACCGATATCTTATATTTTGCCAGAAGAAATTTTCCCGCCAGAAAAAGGTTGAGCAAACTCTATGCCGTGATTCGTGACATGCATTGGAGAAGTTGGACAAGATCCGTTTCCTGGTTTGCCATTGATAATTGGTACAATTATGCTATCGACGATGCCTTGATTCGACTGCGCGACAAGTACTCCTACGATGCGGTGATGGTCGAATATGTTTTTATGTCGGCAGCATTAAAAAATTTTGGCAACAACACATTAAAAGTAATCGATAGGCACGATGTTTTTACTGACCGAATCGACGGTTATGAAAAATCGGGGGTGGCGGAAAGTTATTTTTCCACCAGTGAGAGTGAAGAATACAAAGGCCTGAACCGTGCGGATGTTGTTATTGCCATTCAACACCAAGAGGCAATTGCTTTGAACAGGATAGCTGGTGAAGTTCCCATCGCTACCATTTCTCATATTGTTGAACTCATGCCGCCGCGGCCAAGAAACCAAAACAGCAACAATATTATTTATCTCGGTTCGGCAAATGCGAGTAATATTCATGGCATAGAATGGTTTCTCAAGGAAGTATTTCCCATCGTACGAGCGAGAGTGCCCGATGTGAAGCTTATTCTTGCCGGGTCAATCTGTTCTTCGGTGTCTGATGCTGAAGGGTGCGAAAAACTCGGGGAAATCGAGCAATCTCAAATTCGGGACTTTTATGCTCGGGGCGAAGTGGCAATCAATTCGGGAAGCGTAGGAACAGGACTTAAAATAAAAAATGTTGAGGCACTCGGATTTGCAACGCCGCTGATTACAACTCCGCATGGTGGGGTAGGGCTTGAAGAATTTGAGGGTAGTTTCATAATCGCCGATACTCCGCTGGAATTTGCCGAGGCGGTAATACACGTGCTTGAAGATAAGGAATTTTCAGAATCAATAGCTGATAAAGCCTATAACTAGGCATATGCCCATAATGAAAATATCCGCACTAAAATTCGATTGCTTTTTGAAAGATAGGCGTTTACCGGCAATATCAGAAATCCTGGAAACGGGGTAAAATCGGTGCTCCCAGGTAAGAATTTCGGCCCAGCATTTTGGGGTACGATAAAATGTTAATTATTCATCAATGAGTTATATGCCATTTTTTTATGTGACGATTATCCGGTTATAAAATTTCTTCAGCAGTCCAAAAACCGATAAAAGGGTCAAATGAAAAAGCAAGATAATGCGATCATTCCGCGTTACTCCTGCGGCATTGTAAACAGTCGCCTAGCAACGCGCCCACCGTTCCCAGTGATGCTCGGTATCAAGCCAGCGTGAAGGTTCGCCTGTTGTCCCCGAGTTTTGTGAATATTAGCATATCGCTCCCTATCGAATGTCAAATGAGTGCCATAGATGGGATGCATTTGCTGTTCTATCGAAAGCTCCTGTTTTGTTGGGTTCTAGCAGCAAAACGGATGGATTGAGTCTGTTCAGTTCATTACTCCAAAAAATATCGTTGCCAAATCAATGGTGATGAGGAAGGGGGGCGCCTGCCGCTGGAAATCTCTCAGTGATCAGCATAATCGGTTTCTCTCCAGTAATGATTCGATAGGTACGGCTAATAAATTCCTGGTGTTCGTGATCACTAATCGCATTTGGCAAGTGCGTCGGCCTATGAATGCCGAACCATAAAATTTCCCGTCGCGTCTCCATTTTACTGTCATTCAAAATGCGGCCAATACTCTCACCCTGTTTGTCCAACCGTTGCCTGATTGTTACAGGTAAACGTTCAGGCACAAAATAGGAGACGGCATGGACGTAAAGCAGGTGGCTGTATTTACCATGAATAATCACTTCCCGGTAAATTATGTCTGTACCTTTATCGGTTTCAAGCCATGGATGATGTTCCTGAAGTGCTATATGCTGTTGCTTAACCCGGATAACCTCAACAGGTTCCAGCGTGTAGGATTCAATGAATTTGGTGACAGTGCCGTCCGTCACAAGAAGAGCTCGTTGAAATGGTGTGAGGGATCGAAGATTAATTTTTTTCAAATCCCGCGGCATTTGCGATTGTGCTGTGACAATCCCTTGCAGCGGGTTAAAAATTTCAGAATGGTGATTCATAGTGGCAATGACATTTTTGCCTAATTAAAATGCGTATTAAGAGTAAATCGTAGCCAGTTCATTGGGTTAGAATTACTCTATGGGAAAAAGCGCTAATTTTAACTCGGAACAATAAGTTTTCAATGAACTGGTAAGATCAATTAATAACAATATACCTTCATGTACTGAAGTTTCCCAAATTATTACCGGTATTAATATTAGATTATGTTAACATTTCTATTAATATTATTAATTGCTAATGTTCTGTTCTTTGATTACATAAAAAAAAAGGACCTCATTTATATTAATTCTACGCGATCTTCTACGTCCCCTCCAAATGCATTTTTCCACGACCGATCTGGAACTATCCGTGGCCCAAATCATCGAGTATTATGGTACCCGCTGGAAAATCGAAGCCGGCTTCAAAGAACTCAAGCAAGATGTCGGCAACTGCACCAGCCAGTGTCGTCATGCCCAGACCCTGCAAACCGTCGAAAAATTCTCTGGTGGCGGTGTTATTACGCATGGTGGCTTGATGCGTTTGCTCTTTGGTCTGTGAAAAATCGATCATCGGAGAAACAGCTTAGGTGATACCGGATTGAATTCCATGGGGTTTCTAAGTTAGACCATAAAAGTGCCCAAACAAGCTTTCCGTGAAATTTTTCGCAATGAACTGAAACGGAGAAATTCAATTCCTTATTATCTGATATGGTAATCCAACGCTCTTTGTTTTTAATTTAGAATGTGACAAATTAGAATCAGTCCGACATAGGTTTATGAATCAATTGAATGCATTATTACGTCACGTGCGTAATAAAATTGGGAACTGCGTTCACCATAGGCGGAGTCTTTGCCACCTTGAATCAATCAATGGAGAGGCCGCCAAAGGTAGGGAAGAAACAAAAAAAAGGCTTATTGTCATTTCACCGACCCCGAGCCATCCGCAAAATGCAGGAAACAGAAGCCGTATTCAATGATTCCATGGCGAGTTGCAGTCGATCGGATTTGAAGTCCATTTTGTTTATACGGGAGGGGAGTGCCGTTCGGAGCATAGTGAAAGTATTCCCGATTATGTATCGATGGCGAACTCCTGGGATTATTTTTATTATCTCCCCCCGATAGGGTCGACGCTACTTCGTTGGTTTGCCCCGCTATTTTTACATTGTTCATTGGTTGCGCGGAATATTGACGATATTGACCGGTTGCGGGTTTTTTATCGTCGCTACTGTTCTATTGTGCGGGTTCTGCGGCTACCGGCAGTGATTGCTGATCGGCTTGTTTCCAGTAGCATTAGCCTTGTTGAACGACCGCTGTTAACGATGCGGAAACATTTTCCCGCCAGAAAAAAATTCCGCGGCATGTATTCCGTTATCCGCAACCTGCACCGCCATGTGAGGTTAAGGTTGGATAATGACTTTCCTGACTGGTTTGCCATTGATGACTGGTACCCGGTGGGGATTGATCGTTTTTTGGCGAGGCTCGATGGTCAATTCGGTTACGATGCGGTACTTGTCGAGTATGTGTTTATGTCGGCTGCATTGCATAATTTCTCCGATAGCGTTCTGAAAATAAACGATACCCATGATGTTTTTACGGAACGGTCGGCGGGTTATGCCAAATCAGGAGTCAAGGAACGTTTTTTTACCACCAGCAGAGGAGAGGAATACAAAGGGCTGGTACGAGCCGATGTGATTATAGCGATCCAGCATCAGGAGGCGGTACAGCTCAATCAGATTGCAGATAGGGTGCCGATTGCGACTGTCGGCCATATTGTCGAACAAGTTAAACCACAGCAAAGAATGGCCGGGCGAATGAATATCATGTATATCGGCTCACCGAATCCAAGCAATATTCATGGCATAAATTGGTTTTTGAGTGAAGTTTTTCCCGCCGTGCGCGCAAGAATTCCCTCGGCGAAACTGATTCTTGGCGGTTTAATCGGCGAATATGTTACTGAAACCGAAAATTGTTTAAAGCTTGGGGATATCGAAAAAGTCGGATTAAAGAATTATATGCCCGGTGCGATGTTGCCATTAATCCGTGTAATGTCGGCACGGGACTCAAGATTAAAAATGTCGAGGCTCTCGGTTATTCGAAACCTTTGGTAACTACTCCCCATGGCGCGGAAGGCATGGACGAGTTCGCCGCTGGTTTTATTGTCGCTGCATCGGCCGGGGAATTCGCCGACGCTGTTGTGCAATTGCTGGAGGATGCTGAATACTATAATGTGAATTAAGAGCTGAAACGTAAATAATTCCAAAAAAACATAGCAGCCGCTAAGCGTCCAAAAACGTGAACCAATGAGCCGTTATAAGAGCGCACCTTACCGGCGCGTTCAATCCCGGTTTTTTCTTCGAGCCAGCTAAATAAAGTTTCAATGGGTTGTCGCACTCGAGATACCGCGGTTGATAACCATTGATCACTCGGCTCTAAATATTTTTGGCCTTTTTCCATTTTAACGGGCGTTAAGACGGTCAGATTCTGAGCCGCCCTCACTTTATCCGCATCGGGACGGTGGTAAGCTTTGTCACCATACAGTTCATTGTCATATAACACCGGCCGGATTTGTTCAAATATTTTACCGTCATTGCTGCTCGCTCCGGTTACCCCGATATACTCAGGGCAAGGCAGGGTGCCGGCTCGCCTTCGCCCAATGACGTGAACCCGCACCCCGTAATAGTATAGTTTCTCGGTTGAACAATAGCCCGAATCCGCTAATTCTTTGGCAACTCGCGCATTGAATCGGTGACCTTGTGACGCCAGCGCTACTGGAAAGGAATCTATTAACCAAGCCTGCCCTGTTTGATGCGCTTCTTGTTTTCGCTGGATGATTTCTAATAAGGGGGCGAAAACATCCGACACCTTATTCAGTCTTTGCACGAAAGCTACGTAGCTCGGTAACCGAGGAAACCAACCTCGTAAGTGGCGATCGGCATAGTCATAAATCTGTTTGAGCTCTCTATTTTTGTCAATGATTCCAAAGAGGTAAAGC
>JBNLCC010000144.1:0-5979 GCA_050303615.1 Methylococcaceae bacterium
GTTGATTGGTAATGCCGATAGCAGCAATATCGGCAGGCTCAAGCTGCAATTGCGCCATCGCTTTTCGGCACACGCCGCATTGCGTCCGCCAAATTTCTTCGGCATCGTGCTCGGCCCAGCCGGGATGAGGAAATAATTGCGCGAACTCCTGCTGCGCAAAGGCAACCGGACGGGCCTGACGGTCATAGATGACACATCGGGAACTGCTCGTTCCCTGGTCGATTGCCAGGATATATCGCTTCATGATTTGCCCGGAATAATTAACAAACGGTAGAGAATACTCCCGTTTTGGCCGGACAGGCAAGCGACCGGCCGATTAAAATACCCCGAGCGGACAACACCGACCGGTAGCTATTTGTCCCGGCCTCGGCCCGCTAGTACAGCGCCATTTTTATATTGATTGTTAAAACCAAGAAAAAGTGACTCGTTATCATAAGCTTAATATAATTTTTATGCGGCAAAATAACATGGTTGCCGCACTAGTCGCTGGCGACGTATCCCACGGAACCGGGACTGCCGCAGAGCAGTACGCCTCCGGCGCCGACGACGGGAAAACTGCCCGGCGGACAATCGATGGGTTCGGGCTCGTCGGCGACCGGCACGGCAGGCGCACGGCAGATACACTGGCCATTTGCGTCGAGGCCCGGCTCCTCCCCTTCAGCGCAGTCACTCTTGCCGCAAATCAAAGTCTCATCCGGGCCTTGCTGCTGCTCCAGGCAAGCCGTCCATGCCGGGGAGTCGGGATTATTCCACGGTAAAGGCATAATTTGCTCGGGAAGTCCAGGCCGCCGGGGAATCGCTTCCTCGTTAGTGATAAAACAATCCAGCGACGCTTGCTGCAGACCGGATAGGGCGCTGCAATTATTACAATCGGCGATCTCCGGACTGCAATATTCATCACCGCCGTCATTGCCGTCCGCATCCGGAGGACAGTTATCTTCCCAAGCCCAGCAGAAAAAGTCGTCATCCTCTTCATTATCCTCGGCATCGGCGGTGGTCGGACTTGGGGGTTCTGGCACGTCAGGCGTTTCATTGTTGATAATCTGCTGTAACAGCCCTTGCGTACTCTCCTTCAAGTCATCTTTGCTGGCATCGCGAACATAGTTTCTATTATAGGTAAAAGTATACGTGCCATTTTCATCTGAACGCATACAGATCTTAGGACATTCATTAGCATCGTCCGTCAGTTCGTCGTCGCCTATGGCAACTAGCAATAGGTCCAACAAACCTTTTTCGTCTTCAGTAAACTGTTCAAAGGCTTTATGAAATGCTTCGATGATTTTATCTCTTAATTTTTTATCTCCCCGCCTCATTAAGGGATCACTACAATTTTCGTGGTCCGTCGGTGGCGGGGCAAAGCCATAATGGGCGGCTCCGGCCTGTCCGGATACCGCAACAAAACAGGCCTGCTGCCCCCGTTGTTCGGCCAGCAGCGTTTCGGTGATGCATTGCATAAAACTTTCAGCATTGCCCAACAGACCGACAGTGCCGGCGTTGGCGCCGCTTCCTTGTAAACCTTCCGGACACTCGCGCGCATCGCGCAGATCATCAAGCTGCACGCCATAAGCGGTTTTTTTCCGCTCGAGCGCAACTCGCGTCGCCGGCTTATTGTCGTCCGCGTCGGAACAAACTTCGCGTTGGCACAAATAGCCTAATTTTTCATCAAAAACCGGACTGATCATATCGGTTAACAGACATGACGCCAGACCCAGCCGCATGGGGTCCAACAACGCATCCAGCGTGGCCGTCGCCGATACGCAGTTATCGGATTTGCCTATTTTTTTGTATCTTAAACTCTCGCACAACGATCCCACCGCAACCATGCGGTCGAGCCTCATATCGTACAACCAATATCCCGCCACCTGAACCGGACTGTAGCGATCCATAAACAAATCACCCAAAGCCCGCCTATTATTCCTGAGCAGTTGATACATCGGCGTCGGTCCGTATGCTTTAGTCAGGTCCTGTACGACAATAAACAAATTGGCAGTTGCGAAAAGCAAATAGGCCTTGGCTTGGCTAAGTAATTTCTTATTGTCGGCGAACTGCTGTAACGTATCCCGGTAGGCTTTTACCAAAGCACGGCTGAATGATAATGCCTCCGCCATCGAATAGCATTCCATGCCCTGCACTAGACGCGCCAACGCATCGGCATACAGCGCCGGTCGAGCCTTTGCTAAACCCAGCGCCCATTGATTCAGTACGCCGTCGGTGACGATATCGGGACAACGCTTACGTTCCCGCTTTTCGGCACGCGTCCAACTGCGTTCCGCATAACCGGCAACCCGATGTGTCCGAAACTCATATAAAAATACAGCTAACACAATTTCATTAAAATCGGCAAGATTGCTGTTGTTTGCCGACTTGATCAGGTCAGCAATAAAAGCACGCCTCTTATCGTACAGATCTTGCAACCGGTTGCGAAGTTTTGCGGCCTGTTTCCGATATTGATCGGTTGTCGCATCCTGTTGTGTTTTCCTTATATCGTATTCGACCCGGACATAGTCCTGCTCCGCATTTAACACGACATCATCAAGTTTAACCGTTTTATTCAGAATATCCGCCTTGCGTGGTTTGACATCGGTAGAACTCGTACAGGACGGTAGTATCAGTGAACAAAACATGGCCAACGCTATTAGCTGCTTTTTTTAATCATTATTATCTCGCCTCCAACTGGGTCAGTTGAACACCAAAAGCTTTTTATTTTCAACGTGAGTGATTTCCGATTTTATTTGCTTCGAACGGTCGTCCAGGCTTATATATCCTTTTTCTTATAGGAAACTGCCGATTTAGCCTTTTGCGCATAAGAGACACGACAGATCAAAAATATCTGGGGTACGACGGCGTATAATTCTAACATATAAATAGCGCTGCACACATCAATAGTATCTTTTCTATGACACATACCCGACCATGTCGGTATAATAAATTTGATGCCCTTGCGCGGTACTAACGACAAGATGTAATGTTTATGTCGGATAGATTAAAAATACTAAGGAATGTCGTCGCCCACGAACAAACGTTAATCAATAACAAACAGAATTTGCCTAACTTGCGGTTGACGCCGCAAATTTTAACTAAATCTTAAGATGAGGAATAAACAATGGCTCAATTTCCTATTGATCTAGGCGCATATCAGCGTATAACGCTGGACGCCGGAACCCCCACCCTCAGTGCGGAGCAAAAGGCCGCTTTGCAGGCCAACATTCAGCTTTGCCGGGACGCGCTGATCTTTTTTACCGCCACCGGTGCCGCCCGGGGTGTAGGTGGTCATTCCGGGGGACCTTATGACACGGTTCCGGAAGTGATGATTATGGACGCATTGTTCAGAGGCTCTGCCGATAAATATGTGCCTATTTTCTTTGATGAAGCCGGACACCGTGTTGGAACCCAGTATCTGATGGCGGTGCTGAACGGCGACATGCCCGCTGAAAAACTGATGGAATACCGCGCAGCGCATTCCCATCTGCCCGGCCATCCCGAGCTGGGCTTTACCCCCGGCGTCAAATTCAGTTCCGGCCGTTTGGGGCACATGTGGCCCTATGTCAACGGCGTGGCCATGGCTAATCCCGAGAAAGTGCTGTTCTGCCTGGGTTCCGACGGCTCCCAGCAGGAAGGCAACGATGCCGAAGCGGCACGTCTGGCGGTCGCTCAGAACCTGAACGTCAAATTGCTCATCGATGATAACGACGTCACCATTGCCGGCCACCCCAGCAATTACCTGAAAGGTTGTACCGTTGCCGATACCCTGCGCGGTCACGGCGTACAGGTATTGGAAGGCGACGGCGAGGATATCGACGATTTGTACCGGCGGATCTGCGCGGCAGTCAATGCCGACGGCCCGGTGGCAGTCGTCAACAAACGCCCCATGTGTCCGGGTATCGAAGGTCTTGAGGGCTCGACCCACGGCCACGATGTCATCTCGGTGAAACTGGCACTGGAGTATCTGGACGCCCGTAATCAACAGGCTGCTGCCGACTATCTTAGAGGCGTCGATGCGCCAAAACAAAACAAAGATTTCCTGGGCTCTAACGATAACTGGGATGCCAACCGCGGCGTGTTCGGCGATGCCGTGGTTGAGATGCTCGGACAAATGAGTGAAGCGGAACGCATCTCTACGATAAAGGTCATCGACAGCGACCTGGAAGGCTCTTGCGGTTTGATCAAAATCCATAATGCCTACCCCGAAGTCTTCGTTTCTTCGGGCATTATGGAGCGCGGCAACTTTTCCGCTGCGGCCGGTTTCGGTATGGAAGCCGGCAAGCAAGGCATATTCGGCACCTTCAGCGCCTTTTTGGAAATGAACATTTCCGAAATTACCATGGCCAGACTGAACAATTCCAACGTGCTGAGCCATTATTCTCATTCCGGAATTGATGACATGGCCGACAATACCTGCCACTTCGGATTGAACAACATGTTTGCCGATAACGGCCTGGACGACGGCTACGACACCAAATTGTACTTCCCTGCCGATCCGAACCAGATGCGGGCTTGTGTGCAAACCGTGTTCCATCAACCGGGGCTACGCTTCATCTTCTCCACCCGCTCCAAAGTTCCGCATATTCTGGATACCGACGGCAATGAATTTTTCGGTAGCGGCTATCAATTCATACCCGGCAAAGATGAAGTGATCCGCGAAGGCACCCAGGGCTACGTCATCAGTTTCGGCGAAGCGTTATACCGTGCGCTGGATGCTGTCGAACGCCTGAAACAGGAAGGCATCGATGTCGGTCTGATCAACAAAGCGACATTGAACGTCATCGATGAAGAGATGCTCAGCAAAGCTGGAGAATCGCCGATGGTACTGGTGGTGGAATCTTTCAACCGCAAGACGGGCCTGGGCAGCCGCTACGGTTCGTGGCTGCTGGAACGCGGCTATGCGCCGAAATTTGCACATATCGGCACCCATAAGGAAGGTTGCGGCGGTCTCTGGGAACAGTTCCCGCATCAAGGAATCGATCCGGCGGGGATTATGGCTAAAGTAAAGGAACTGCTTTAATATAATCAGTCCTTCACACGCATCAGAATTTGGCACCTTAGCTCCCTCTCTTGCCGGAGGGAGTTGAGGTGAAGAGATATTAAAAACCGAAACTTGATGTGCAAACACTTTTTTTACTTCAAGGCACTGACCTTCTCATTCTCTGCACCCCAACTGGAAATTAACAATACAAAGACCTACCTTCTACCTTTACTATGATGAAACTCTATCATATGGAAAATACTGCAAAACAGTACAAATTAGTGCACGTTCGGAAACACAATCGTGCCTTTACCGTAAAAAGATACGCTTCGTAGAGAATCAAGAGGCGATAGCCATATAACGCCGCATGTTACGAACACCTCACCTCATGATCAATTCAGTCAATAAAGCAAGCTGATATTTTTTCCAGTTTACAGCCATGTTATTTCCGGAATGTAACTACGGAAGATCACCGGTAAACTAAAGCATAGGCAGTCGCCTCCGCGGCGCCGACACCATCTTCCTCTTTCGTCCGGAAATACATTGATACATTTTCTGAGGGTTTTTGAGCAGCACTGAGCCTGCCGAAATCTCCCTTTTCACCGTACAAAAGCTGGACTTTCACTAATTTGCAGACTATCTTAAGTTTAGATGGCGGCTTATTTATCGCGCTAGCATTTATCTAACTTGAAATACACCTTTTTATCGAGGTGAACCCAGCCATATTGACTAGCACTATTAAACCGGCGGAACACCAAGTACAAACCGGAATGGCAAAAATGATATCTGCAGCGAAGTTGCCTCTTAGCGTCTGACCGAGAACTAAAAATTCTGAAATTCTAAATCAACATCCAGAGCTTTTTAAGACTAAAAGGATTTTGTTCAAACTGATTTAACTTAAACATTCAATGACCAGCATACCGGTATTCTGGAGAGCAGCTTATGGTTATCCCCGTGACTGTGAAAATAAACACGAGATCAATAAAATTTTTTGTTGTCTCGTCATTAATTTTTTT
>JBNLCC010000145.1:0-6740 GCA_050303615.1 Methylococcaceae bacterium
ATCTTCGATAAAAACAATGATCTAAACCGGGATGCGCAAAATGAAAATACCACCGTTGGACCCAATACAGCTTTATAAACCATGCAATATTGAAAAATTTCACTTTCAAACAACGGATGAACTTGATGATATTGATATTGGTATTGGCCAGCAGAGAGCGATCGAGTCGATTCGCTTCGGTATCCGGATTCACGGCGGGGGTTACAATATTTTTGCACTGGCGCCTTACGGCACCGGTAAATTAACCATGGTCCGCCAGTTGGTGGAGCATGAAGCCGTTAGGCAGTCGATCCCTTCGGATTGGTGCTACGTTAACAATTTCAGTGAGCCGGCAAAACCGAAAGCGATCGAACTGCCGCCCGGCAAGGGCAAGGAATTCCAACTGGATATGGAACAATTGGTGGAAGAGCTCAGTATCGCTATTCCGTCGGCGTTTGACGGTGACGAATACCGCTCCCGCGCCGAAGAGCTGGAAGAGGAATCCAAGCAGCGGGAAACGGAGCAAATTAAACAGTTGCGCGAGGAAGCGCTTGAGCAAAAGGTGGTGCTGATTGAAACGCCCACCGGCTACGCTTTTGCGCCGATCGATGAAAAGGAGGTGGTCATCGATCCGGAAAAATTTAACAAGATGTCGGAATCGGAACGTGAGCAAATCAAGTCCGTCATTGAAAAACTGCAAAAGCGCCTGCAAAAATTGCTGAAGAAATTTCCCAATTGGCGTAAAGAAACCAAACGTAAATTGATTGAATTGAATCGTGAAGTGGCGCAGTTGGCAGTCAGTCATTCGATTAATGAGTTGAAAGAAAAGTATGCAGGCAAGGAAGAAATTCTCAATTATCTGGACGATGTGCAGCGGCATATCATTGACCATGTCCGTGATTTCATTCCTCACCGGGAACAGATGCTGCCGTTTTTTGAAATGCCCAAAGAACCGAATCCGTTAAAATATTACGAAGTCAACCTGGTGATCGACCTGAGTGAACAAAAATCGGCACCGGTGGTCTATGAGGATCATCCCAACTACGCGAATTTACTCGGGCGGATAGATCATCAGGCTTATATGGGTTCTTTGGTGACTGATTTTACCATGATCAAGCCGGGCGCCTTGCATAAAGCCAATGGCGGCTACCTGATCTTGAACGCCCGTAAATTGTTGCTGCAGCCTTATGCCTGGGAAAGCCTGAAACGTATTTTGAAGTCCGGTTACATCCGTATCGAATCCCTGGAGCGGTCACTCAGCCTGATTAGCGCGTCCTCTTTGGAACCGGAACCGATTCCGCTGGATGTGAAACTGATTCTGATCGGCGACCGGCTGATTTATTATTTGTTGAGTTATTATGACCCGGAGTTTCAGGACCTGTTTAAAGTAGCTGCTGATTTCGATGAGTCGGTGGAGCGTGAAGATACGGGGCTCGACTATGCGCGCATGTTGGCTACCATAGCGCGTAATGAAAAACTCCAGCCTTTGAGCCGCGACGCCGTGGCACGGGTGATCGAACACAGTTCACGGCTGGTCGGCGATGCGGAGAAACTGTCGACCCATATGCGCAGTATCAAGGATTTATTGATTGAGGCGAACTATTGGGCCAAGGACAACAGCCATGAACATATCGCCAGCAGCGATGTGCAGCAGGCGATCGACCATAAAACCTTTCGTCTGGACCGGGTCAGGGAAAAGCTATATGAAAACATCCATCGCGGTACGGTATTGATCGATATCGAAGGAAAGACCGTCGGCCAAATTAACGGACTGTCGGTTTTGCAGCTAGGTGAATTTAGCTTCGGCCAGCCGTCACGCATCACTGCCACCACCCGCCTGGGTAACGGCAAGGTTGTCGATATCGAGCGTGAAACCGAGTTGGGCGGGGCCATTCATTCCAAAGGGGTCTTGATCTTGTCCAGTCTGATCGCGGCACGTTATGCGCGCAACAGCCCTTTTTCAATCACGGCCAGCCTGGTATTCGAGCAATCCTACGGGCAGGTGGAAGGCGACAGCGCTTCGCTAGCCGAACTGTGCGTGATTCTGTCATCGCTGGCAAAGGTACCGTTGCGGCAGGATTTGGCGATTACCGGGTCGGTCAACCAATTAGGGCAGGTCCAGCCGATCGGCGGCGTGAACGAAAAAATAGAAGGTTTTTTCGATATTTGTAAAAAACAGGGGCTGACCGGTTCGCAAGGGGTGATCATTCCCAAAAGCAATATAAAATATTTAATGCTGCGCTGGGACGTTGTACATGCGGCACAAGCGGAACAGTTTCATATTTACGCCGTGGAAACCGTTGATCAGGCCTTGGAATTACTGACCGGCCTGGAAGCCGGGCAGGCCGATGAACAGGGCGAATTTCCGGCCGATACCTTTAACGGTTTGGTAGCGGCGCAGCTGCATCAATTTACCACGATCAAACAGTCTTTACTTAAACACGGTGAACAAAATGACCGAACCGGCGATAACACGTAAAAGGTTGCTGGTTGCTTTCGATGCCAACCAGGATTATCAAACCATTCTGGATATTGCCGCGCTGCTGGCGATGCATCAGCAGGCCGAGTTATCCGCTTTGTTTGTTGAAGATATCAATTTATTTCATTTGGCAGGCCTGCCTTTTATCTACGAAATCGATCGTATCTCCTCCATTGAAAAACCGCTGGATGCATTAAAAATAGCCCGCGATTTGGAAAAACAACTGCTGCAGATTCGTCATTTGCTCGCCGATTTTAAAAAACGGGCCAGCGTGGAAATTTCTCTGACCGTGGTCAGGGGGCATTATATATCGGAAGCACTGGCCGCCGCTGCCGATGCGGATCTGTTGTTGCTGGATAGACGCCGTATCAGGCAAAAGACAACGCTAAAGCCGGCAAGCGGCAAAGCATTCATCCGTCCAGTTTGGGTCATATATGACGGCAGTGAGGCGTCCGAACGCTGTTTGCTGATCACCGGCGAATTACTAAAAAGTCAACGCGCCGAGCTTAATATTGTGATCAATGCGGAGTCGAAGGAAAAAGCTGCGGAATTGGAGACACAAGCGAGGCAATTGACTGCCGAGTTTCATGCCAACAAACATTATTTTATCGTTGAAAATAACAATTTTTCTTCAATCATACAGTGCATGGCGCAACGTGGTTGCAGTATTCTGGTTATGAACACCAACCGCGAGGATAAAGCATTATCGGATCAACAGGCCGCCGTTATTTCGGAAAAAGCGGAATGTCCGGTATTGCTGGTAGCCTGAAGTAACATTTCATGGGGAAACGAAATCAATGAACAAACATAATGAACAACTGGCGGACAAAGTTGTTGCCGCATTCAAAGCGGTTTTAAGCAATGAGTCTCGTGCACATTTAACCGAAGCGGAATATAAGGATTTGGCCCAGATAGTCCGTGTCGCCCTCTCCCGGGAACTAACCGAAGCAGCGGACATGGTTGATCAGGTTGCCAAACGGCTGCGCAGCATGACCGAGCATCAGGATATCGATTTATAAGTATTTATGCTCCCCGGCAAAGGGGCGGAATTTTGAGATAAAAGGAGCGGTAAAATGGCAATGACCAAATTGGACACAAACAACTCGATCTGGGAACGATTTTTTACCGTCTTCCCACTGGTTCTGGTTGGCAGCCGCGAACCGGACGGCAGTTTTGATTTGGCGCCCAAGCATCTGGCTATTCCGGCAAGTTGGCGGAATCATTACGCATTTGTTTGCGCCCCGCATCATCGAACCTATAGCAATATCAGGGAACACGGTTGCTTTACCGTCAGTTATCCGCGGCCGACCCAGATTGTGCTAACCAGTTTAGCGGCGGATCCGAGGGTCGAAGATGATTCCAAACCGGCACTCAAAGCCTTGCCGACATTCAAAGCCACTACCGTCGATGGCGTCTTCGTGAAAGACGCTTATCTGTTTCTGGAGTGCAAGTTACTCAAAATTGTCGACGATTTGGGTGAAAACAGCCTGATCGTTGGCGAAATCGTTGCCGCTCAAGTGGATGATGAATTTCTGCGCGCATCGGAACTGGACGATCAGGAATTGATTCATACGTCGCCGTTGCTTGCTTATCTCTATCCGGGACGTTTCGCCAAAATCGATCAAAGTTTCTCGTTTCCTTTTCCTAAAGGTTTTAGGCGTTAACTGGGGGTGCGCCATGACACAAACTGTCGCGCATCAGGTACTTTGCTGGATGCAGGGCCATCACCAGGAAATGGTGGACTTCATCAAGCAACTGGTCAGTCTCGAGACACCTACAGACGTGCCGGGTTCCCAGCAGCCGGTGCTTGATTTATTAGCGAGGAGCTTTAGCGATCTGCATTACCGGGTAAGGCGCGTACCCGGCAAGCAATCCGGCGGCCATTTGTTTGCCAGGCCGATCGACAGGGATAAGTCCAAACCGGTACAGTTACTGCTCGGCCACTGCGATACGGTCTGGGCAGTCGGCACGATTGAGCAGATGCCGTTAAAAATGGAACAGGGCAAGCTATTCGGGCCGGGGGTTTACGATATGAAAACCGGTCTGGCGCAAATGATTTTTGCTGTTCGCGCGTTGCAGGAGCTGCAGTTGGAAATGTCGGTAACGCCGGTGGTTTTTATCAATTCCGATGAAGAGCTCGGCAGCCGCGAATCCTCGGTCTATATCCATCGTCTGGCACGTCTGGCAAATCGCAGCATGGTGTTGGAACCGTCATTGGGACCGTCGGGCAGATTGAAAACGGCACGTAAAGGCGTAGGCCGTTTTACCGTCGTCGCAACAGGTAAGGCGGCACATGCCGGACTCAATCCGGAACAAGGCGCCAGTGCGATTTTGGAACTGTCACATGTCATTCAAAAACTGTTTGAGTTGAACGACGCTGAAAAAGGAATTACCGTCAATGTCGGCACGATTGACGGCGGGTTGCGGGCCAATGTCATTGCGCCGACCAGCAGTGCAACGGTCGATGTACGGGTGTTGACGCAGCAGGATGCGATAGCGGTAGAACGGGCTATCAAGCAAATTCAGCCTATTACGCCGGGAGTGAGTTTGCAGATTGAAGGCAGGATCGGCCGTCCGCCATTGGAGAAAACGCCGGCCAACCGAGGTTTCTGGCGCATGGCGAGCGATTTGGCCCGCGAATTGGATTTTGAACTGGAACAGGGCACGGCCGGCGGCGGCTCGGACGGCAATACCACCAGTCTGTATACCGCCACCTTGGATGGCCTGGGGGCCGTCGGGGACGGAGCGCATGCCCCGCACGAACAGATTGTGTTGGATAAACTACCCGAACGTAGCGCCTTGCTCGGCTTGCTTTTGCTTGCTCCGGCGCTGGGATAATAAAGCTTGATTGTATGGGGGGTGGAGTATGCATGTGAGATATTTTTTCAGTTCGGTAACCCGCATCAGTAATTTGCAGCACAGCACTTTCAGCGTAGCGGCAATACCCCGGCAACAATGGGCGACCGGCGATTATGTGGCCGCTGAAGTCATTACTTTTCCGGGCTGTCAGCGTAATGTCGAAATGCCTAACGGACGCCTGGTGGAAGTGGCCGACGGCGATCTTGTCATCGGCGCATTCGGCAAACGCGCTGCAACATTGGAGGCAGTCGGTGACTGGCAAAATATCGGCAGGGATAATCGTTTCGACATGATGACGGCGGGCGGCCTGTTTGGCAAAATCACGTCCAAGTCTATTTTTTTAAAACCGCCGATGCGGCTCGAATATCGAGGACATGTCATCCAAAACGGCAAAAAGTGCAATATGGCGGATTTTGTGGCCGACGGTGATGAGACGGCCTTCAAGTTGCCAATTGTACTGTTAATCGGCACTTCGATGTCGGCGGGGAAGACTACTGCCGGTAGGTTGATCACCCGGCAACTGAAGCAGGCCGGCTACCGGGTCATCGGTGCTAAATTAACGGGGGCGGCACGCTATCGGGATGTATTAAGCATCGGTGATGCCGGTGCCGATTATATTTTCGATTTTGTTGATGCCGGCCTGCCGTCCACCGTCTGCGATCCGGAATATTACCGGAAACGGTTGCGCAAACTGATGTCGCAAATGGCACGACTAAACGCCGACGTGCTGGTCGCCGAGGCCGGTGCTTCACCGTTGGAGCCTTATAACGGATCGATCGCGGTCGAGGAATTGAAACACAATGTATGCTGTACGGTACTATGCGCTTCCGACCCCTACGCCGTGGTCGGTGTCGCCTCCGCATTCGAGTGTAAACCGGATATTGTAGCCGGTGCAGCGGCCAATACCGATGCAGGCATTGCCTTGGTGGAAAAACTGACGGGCATCAGGGGACTTAATCTACAGCGAAAAGAAACGATACCCGAGCTGAATAAAATCTTGTCACAATGTCTGGGTTTTTCAATGAATAATAGCGCCTGAACGCAAATCTTAAAACCAAAGTTTTCTCGCGGTCTGCCTGATACCCAGCGCCAATAATGTAGGATGTGCTGAACGCAGTGAAGCGCATCAATCGCGAACGATGCGCTTCGTTCCTCATCGGCACCCTACGCAACTGCGAACGGTTACATTTTTGGAAGGGGGCATCCCAGCCGCCCCTCCGACAACAAAGCTCGGCAGCGAAATACGGCCCCGACAAGCGTTGTTGTGTAATATCAGTGATTAACTACCGGGCAATCACCCGAACTGCCGCCGAAATCGCCACACGCCCAGACTGAGAATGATGCTGCCCAGCAAAGTCAAGCACAGGATTGAATCCCACAGCACGGCAATACCAGCGCCTTTGAGCAGAATGCCGTAACCCAG